>CAVWAA010000014.1:0-111043 GCA_963752805.1 Binataceae bacterium (SeqCode) | reverse complement strand
TGGTCTTCAGTGAGGCAATAGATCAGGATTTCGCCGTCGGCGGCCTGGTAAGTGTTGCTCGGACATGCGGAGGGATGACGATTGCCCAACCGCGGCAGCGTGCGCCCTTCCATCGCGGCGAGGATCATGCCGTTGACCGCGGGAATGCACACGTCGAGCATCGCTACCTCGACTCTGCCGCCGAGTCCGGTCCGTCCGCGTTCGATGAGCTTGGCCAAAATTCCGGCTACCAGATGCATTCCGGTGCTGGTATCGATCAAGGCGGCGGTAGCGCGCACGCCGGGACGATCGGCATACCCTGTCATGTCGATAATTCCGGAGGCCGCCTGAACCGTAAAATCCATCGCGCCAAGTTGCGCCCAGCGGCTGTCGCTGCCGTAGCCCTTGCACGAAGCGTAAATCAGCCGCGGAAACTGCGCGGCGAGTTCGTCATAGCCGAGCCTCAGGCGCTCCAATGCGCCGGCAGCGTAATTCTCGACAAGGATATCTGCGTGTTCCAGTAGCCGCATCACGAGGTCGCGGCCGCGCGGCTCTTTGAGATTGAGCGCGATCGATCTTTTGCCGGGATTGAGCATCAGGAAATTCGTGTTGGCGCCCCGCGTCGCGGGCGGCCGCATGCGCAGAAACTCGCCTTCTCCCGGCGGCTCGATCTTGATTACCTCGGCGCCAAAATGCGCCAGTTGGAGTCCGCAATACGGCCCCGCGTAAATCTGCGCCAGTTCGATGACGCGCACCCCTTCAAGCGGTAAACTCATTTTTTTCCCCGACTACTTCCATACGCACCTCGCAGACTCGTTAGCTCGGCTGCACTGCGTTCCGCCTGGTGTTCCATACGCACCTCCAAACGGCGCGCCATGCGCCGATCCGTCAGACTCGTTAGCTCGGCAAGCACTGCGTTCCGTCTAGTGTTATATGCGCACCTCCAAACGGCGCCATGCGCCGATCGGACAGACTCGTTTCCCTTCGGCCTGCTCAGGGCTTCGGCCGGCTGTGCTCGGCCTCGGCTCACCGCGGTGCCCCAAGCAGCCTGGGCTAATCGCGTGTGCCGTTGCGGAGCCTGCCCTGATGAGGGATTGTAGCGGCTCTTGTTTGTACGATCGTAACGACCATGGCCTGCCAGAAGCCAGTGCCGCACAGCGGGCTAATATTTGGCGATTACCTGGCGGCTGAAATCTTCGATCATCTCTCGCCCATATGGCCATACTACCTGGATAGCGACCTGTTTGACGCCCGCCGTTTCGAGCGCTTTCAGGCGCGCGATTATTTCATCGCCGCGGCCGGTGAGTGTCATCGAGCGCACGAGCGCATCGTTGACGTATTTCTCTTCGCCGGGTTTCAAATAGATCAGGTGGCCCTCGTGAACTTCGAGATAGCGCTTATCAGCGGGGGTTTTCATTTTTGCGACGTACTCGTCGCGGTAGCGCTCCCACAATTTCGTCAGCAGAGCAGGTAGAGCGGCGGCCACCGCCGATTGTTCCCATAGCGCATGCAGAAAAACAATCGCGAACGGGCCCATTCGCTCGATCACACGCGCTGAGGTTGCTGACTCCCCATCGCGCAGGATACATCCGGAAGTCAACACCGCATTCGGTAGATTTTCAACTGAACGCCCGGCTCGTTGCGCACCTTTCTTGACGGACTCAAATTTCTCGCGAAAACGTTCCGGGCCGGACAGAACCGTGACCCAGCCGTCGGCCAGTTCGCCGACTAACTCAAGAGCCTTCGGCCCGTCGGCTGCCAGGTACACCGGAATTTGATCCCGGAGATTGATATAGCCGTGATGCGGGTGCAGAAAGCGAATCACACGTTCGTGCTTGCCGTCACGGTACATTACTTCTTCGCCCTGGAGCAGTGAGCGGACCATTTTGATGTAGGAGCGGATCTGGCCGAGTGGCACCGGAGGCAGCCCCATGGTATTGCGCCCAGTGAAGCCGGTGCCGATTCCGAGAATGGTCCGGCCGGGCGCGAGCAGGTTTATCGTCGCAATCGAATGGGCGGTGACGGGTTCGATACGATTAGTCGGAATCGCAACGCCGGTGGCGAGCTTGATGCGCTTGGTGTGCTCGGCCGCCAGCGCCAGGCACACGTAGACGTCGCTGTAGATCATCTGCGAATCGTAAAACCAGGCGTGGGTGAAGCCATTGTCTTCAGCAATTACGACGTCCTGCCATGCATCCGGACGGGCCGGATAGGCGATTGCGAATTCCATGGATGTTTCTCCTGATGCAGTCATCCGTGTTTGGCTGCCACGCTGTCAAGCCCCAACGCCGGAACTGTCTGGAAATATCTACGGCAGTTCGGCCGCGCTTGGGCCACTAAAACGGCCAACGCCGAAGCGGGTTTCGGAGACCAACCGGGCTTTCTTGGGCCGCGAGTATTACTCGAGTTGTACTCCGGATCATGAAAACGGCTGTATCGATTCCTGGTTCCGTGTTTCACGCAGCGGAGCGGCTGGCGAAGAGCCTGGGAATACCGCTCAGCCAGCTTTATTAACGCGAGATCGAACGCTACGTGTCTGAAGCTCAGCAACGGGACATTATTGCTTGGTTGAATGAGGTTTATGCCA
Source organism: Binataceae bacterium (SeqCode) (assembly GCA_963752805.1). Classification (GTDB taxonomy): domain Bacteria; phylum Desulfobacterota; class Binatia; order Binatales; family Binataceae; genus JAMXLL01. The sequence continues at coordinate 108,477 of CAVWAA010000014.1, read as the reverse complement.
ACGAGAAAGTGGAGCTTGATCCGGCGCTCGCGGTCCTACAATGGGCGTCCTTATCTACGCGAACCGTGGTGATGACGCGAGGTGAGATCTGGTGGGCGACGCTGCGAGATCCTGGTGCCTCGGAACCGGGATATCGGCGCCCGGTGCTGCTAGTGCAGTCGGACGCGTTCAACCAAAGCGCGATCCGGACCTTTATCGTCGCGGCTATTAGCTCGAATTTTCGCCTAGCTACAGCCCTAAGTAACGTCATGTTGCGCAAACGCGAAAGCCGCCTCGCAAAGGACTCGATCGTCCGTTTCTCAGCTTCTGACGCTAAGGAAGGATTTTCTAGTCCGCCGCGTGGCGAGAATTCCGCCGGTGCGAGTCCGCGAGGTCGAGGCGGGTTGCGGTTGGTGTTGTCACTGTAGCGGATACCGCGTCTCGCAGCGCGCACTCTTCGACACTTGGCGATTTTTCAAAGCCTCAGTAAAGGCTCTCCTCAAGGGGTTCATTCTGAAGACTTCTTCCTGCTAGGGTCAGGAAATCGAACGCGTAGAACTGAAGCGGTGCGCCGGCGCTGCGGTAGTTCTGGAGCACATTGAATGATGGTTCACCGGTTTCGTCGAGCGCGACAAGTTCGCCATCTATGCTGGTCTCGTCCGGAAATCGTCGGAAAAGATGTTAGATATCAGCGGTTTTTGTCCAAAAGGAGGCCTCGACCCGCCGGCCCTAGTGTGTAAAATTTCATGAATCTGCCTGGTACCCTTGTTCACCTCGTCCGCGACGGCCGGCATCCAGCAGCCAGGGCACGCTCGAAAGTTAGGAGGTAACTGCGATGATAACTGCCAACGCAAGCGAGCTGCGAAAGACGGGCGTCGATGTCTCGGCGATATTCCTTGGGGTACGCACTTTTGCCTGTTTTACGACACGAAGGCGGATCTGCTCGAAACATCGGTCTGCTACTGCAAGGCTGGATTGCAAAGCGAGGAGTTCTGCCTATGGGTGATAGCCCCACCGGTTACAGAGGAAGACGCCCTGCAAGCGATGCAGAAAGCCGTTCCTGATTTCGATCGCTACTTGCTTGCGAATAGCATCGAGATCGTCGCGGCTCGCGACTGGTATCTGCAGGATGGCACGTTTGATCTCAAGAGAGTGATTGCCGGTTGGAATGAAAAGCTGGCGCGTGCATCCGCCAAAGGTTGCGCCGGCGTCAGAGTAACCGGTGACACCGCCTGGCTCGAAAGAAAACATTGGAACGACTTCTGTGAATACGAAGACTCGCTCAACGGGGCCATAGCTAATCAACATCTAGCGGAGCTGTGCACATACCCGCTCGCTGCCTGCGGAGCCACAGAAATCCTGGATGTAGTACGCACGCATCAGTTTGCCGTCACAAGGCGGGGATTGGGATGTTATCGAGACTGCGGGGCACAAACAAGCTAAGGCTGAAATCAAGCGTTTGAACGAGGAACTCGAACAGCGGGTGATCGAGCGGACCAGCCAGCTTGCGGTGGTCAATGAGGATCTAACAAACGAAGTACTAGAACGTCAGCGCGCCGAGGAGGCCCTGCGGCAGGCGTTCGATGAAATCAAGAAACTCAAGGAGCACCTCTATCGCGAAAACTTGGCATTACGGGACGAGATCGACCGGGCCTCGATGTTCGAGGAAGTTGTCGGTACATCATCGGCGCTGCAGGCTGTGGTCGCCCGCATCGCCAAAGTTGCCCCGACCGACTCTACCGTTCTGATCACGGGAGAGACGGGGACAGGCAAAGAACTTTTCGCTCGCGCTATCCACAAACGCTCCCCCAGATCCGAGCGCGCCTTCGTCAGCGTGAACTGCGCCGCGCTGGCGCCGTCGCTGATTTCCTCGGAGCTCTTCGGCCATGAGAAGGGAGCGTTCACGGGAGCCACGCAGCGACGCCCTGGCCGGTTCGAGATGGCGGACGGCGGGACTATTTTTCTCGACGAGGTGGGCGAACTGCCGACCGACACGCAAGTCGCACTCTTGAGAGTCTTGCAGGAACGCGAATTTGAGCGGGTCGGGGGCACGCAGTCCATCCACGTGGATGTACGCATCATCGCTGCCACGAACCGTGATCTGAAAACCGCAACGTCGAATGGAACGTTCCGCCTTGACCTTTTCTACCGCCTGAATGTGTTCCCTATCGAAGCGCCAGCCCTCCGTGAGCGTAAAGACGACATCCAGATCCTCGTTGAATATTTCGTGAAACGCTACGCAAGCCGAGCGGGCAAGATCATTCGGTCGATTGACAAGCAGACGCTTGAACTTCTTCAGTCCTACGACTGGCCGGGCAATATTCGGGAGCTGCAAAATGTAGTTGAAAGATCTGTGATTCTGACTTCTGGTGATACCCTCGCAGTCGATGAGTCCTGGCTTTCAAGAGAACCTTCTCAACCCTCACCGCGCACTCAGGCGTCCCGACCACACAGCGACGATGAACGCGAGGAGAGGCTAATCATCGAGGCAGCGTTACGGGAGAGCAAAGGCCGCGTTGCGGGCCCCATGGGCGCTGCGGCTAAGCTGCGGATTCCCCCCTCTACTTTGGACTACAAGATAAAGACCCTGAAGATTCGCAAGAGTCAATTTAAATTCGGCTGAAGTCTCCCTCAAGAATCACAGGTTTCACAACTCTCGCAACATTCACGAACACCTCACTGCTACCTTTCCGTCTTGTTTTCAACGAGTTCCTCAAGGGAATTCAGATGGTTGCAGAGCGGCCGTGCTTTTGCAGATGGAGAGTTCTGCAGAGATCAAATGCTAAGGAGACCAAATTATGTTGACTCTATCTGCCCCAACAAAAGAAGTAGCGTCAACCAAAGGAATATTGCGCGAGTCAGCCCCAACACAAAAAGCAGCGTCGAGAACCGTAATCGAACACGTTCTGTCGAGGCTTAACGACGTCGGTATATCGAAAGTATTTGGCGTTGCGGGCGACTTCGCGTTTCCCGTGGATGATGCAGTCGTCAATTCTTCTGGAATCGAATGGGTTGGTTGTTGCAACGAGCTCAATGCGGGTTATGCGGCCGATGGTTACGCACGTATCCATGGCGTCGGCGCGGTCAGCACAACCTATGGAGTCGGTGAACTCAGTGCGATCAATGCGATCGCCGGCGCGTATACTGAGCACGTACCAGTGTTTCACCTGGTTGGCATGCCGAACATGGCCACCCAATCCGCTCGTACACTTATCCATCATACCCTTGGCAACGGTGAGTTCGATCTTTTTCGCAAAATGGCCGAGCCGGTAGTGTGTGCGAGCGCAATCTTGACACCGCAGAACGTTGCCTACGAGACCGAGAGGTTGATTGCGGAGGCACTGCATCATCGACGGCCAAATGTACATGGCCTTTCCGGCCGATCTCGCAAATCAACGCGTAGTGAGTACAGCTCAGCCCCTGGATCCACCAATTAGCGATCCTGAGGCTCTCAGGTCAGCCTCCGATGCCATTTTAGCGGCTTTGGGAAAGGCGCGTTCTGCATGCATCCTTCCCGGAATTTTGACCGTGCGTGCAGGCCTCCGAGAGGAATTGCAGTCCTTCGTCGATGCTTCTTGGCTACCGTTCGCCACGATGTTTGGCGACAAGTCGGTGCTTGAGGAGCAGCAGCCCGCGTACATAGGAATGTATGACGGCAGGCTTATGGACGAATCTGTGAGGGAGTTCGTGGAGTCGTGCGAATGCGTTCTGGTAATCGACGCCCTGATGACGGACTTCAATACAGGGGCCTTTACCGCACACCTCGACCCGGAGAGAACCATCGATATCCGTCATCATCATACGCGGGTTGGATCAAAGGTCTATCCAAACGTCGAGATGAGAGACATCCTTGCTGAACTGACGCGGCATGTTACAAAACGCACTGGAAAACCGTCCCTTAAGCCCGGCTCGCTTGGAGCCGTTACTGGCCGCGGCAGCGATCCGATCACCGTAGACGCCCTTTATTCGCGCTGGGCGAATTTCCTGAAGCCTAACGATATCCTCATCACGGAGACCGGGTCTTCGTCAATGGGACTGGGATTTGCCCCGATGCCTAAAGGTGTGACGTTTCACAATCAAACCCTGTGGGGTTCGATTGGATGGGCAACACCAGCCTCCTTTGGCGCGGCAGTAGCAGCCCCCAATCGCCGTGTGGTTCTGGTGACCGGCGAAGGCTCACATCAACTGACTGCACAGGAGATTAGTCAGTTCGCACGTCGCGGTCTGAAACCGATCCTATTCGTGCTCAACAACTCTGGCTACCTGATCGAACGACTTCTCTGCACGAACCCGGATATTGCATACAACGATCTCGCGTCATGGCGTTACTCTGAACTTCCTCACGCACTTGGATGCGAAGGATGGTTCACGGCTCGCGTTACCACGTGCGGGGAATTTGACAAGGCGCTGAAAGCCGCCGCAGAAGAGAATAGCGCCGCATACATTGAAGTCGTAACCGACAAGTATGCGGCCTCGCCGTTCGCGATGAAGCTCCATGAAAACGTAAAGACCCTCTACCGATCGTGAGCTCTGACTATATTGATGTTTATCATTAGTAACTCTCTTCCGACTTAGAGGGCTCTGCCCTCTAAGTCGGACAGAGAAAAGCATCCGGTCCCAGGAATTGAGAGTTCGAATGGGACGAGTAAGGACAATGAACGGTCCTAAGGACCCAGGATATTGAAATTTTTCGGAGGTACTTATGGACAGGTTAAAGGACAAGGTCGCGTTCATCACCGGATCGGGCTCGGGAATCGGACGAGCCGCGGCGGTTCTTTTCGCGCGCGAATCCGCGCGGGTAGCTGTGGCCGATATCTCGCGCGCAGGTAGCGAGGAAACGGTGCGGATGGCTTGCGAGGCCGGAGGCGATGCGGTTTATGTCGAGACCGACGTGACCGATCCGGTGAGCGCCGAGCGGGCAATCAAGTCGGTCGCGGATCGGTGGGGCAGGCTCGACGTTTTATATAACAACGCGGGCGGCTCCACGGCGCATGACGGCCGTGTCACAGAGGTATCGGTCGAAGAATGGTGGCGGGCGCAACGGCTGGATCTGTTCGGCACCTTCCTGTGTTGCCGCTTCGGTATTCCCGAGTTGATCCGAGCCGGCGGCGGCTCGGTGATCAACACCACATCAGTGGTAGCTTTGCGCGGCTCGGTCGGGCGCGACGCATACACTGCGGCCAAAGGCGGCGTCGTGTCGCTGACTCGTTCACTGGCGATCGAATACGCCAAGCAACATATCCGGGTCAACGCACTTGCGCCGGGCCCCACCCTTACCGAGCGAGTGAAAAAATTCGTGGCCGGCGATCCACGCACCGACGAAAAACATCTGCTCGGCATGGGCGAGCCCGACGACGTAGCTCAAGCGGCACTACTCCTCGCCTCCGACGAGTCGCGCCGGATCACAGGCACAAATCGTACCGGTTGATTCGGGTTGGTCTGCCGGCATAGCTAACTCAGCCCTCGAAGGTAACTGAATTGTCCGGCCCAACAGAGAAGCAGCCATTAATGGGTTTAGACTATATGCCTGGCGTAGAGTCATCTTGGGAACAGATCGAAGCAACGCAAATGCGGCGAATAAGGAAGCGGGTCCACGCTTTGTTCCTGGGCGCGGCATTCCCGTGCCCCGTACTGTAAGCCCCTCGCTACAGACGACAATTGCTGCGCCATATCGGGTCCCTGCATGGGATGCCAATGCTTGCGATGCGGCGCATTGGAAGAAGCTCATCAGTACGCTCGCGGAAGAGGCCGCAGCCGCAACTCGGGAAATGCAGGAGAAACTCGCCGTCATCACGGAGCCAACCGCAATCGATGGCGTCAAAGTGTTCATCCTGACGCCGAAGGTGATTGCGCCGAGAACCAGAATCGCCTTCTCGTGAATGTTCACGGCGGTGGGTACATCTATAATCCAGGCGAAGCTGGAGCTATGGAAGCGACGTCGATGGCTGCGTATGGCGGCTTCAAAATCATCTCAGTCGATTACCGGATGCCTCCCGATCACCCATATCCCGCTGGCCTGGACGATTGCCTGAAAGTATGGAGGGCGATCGCCGAGAAAAACGTTCCGAAAAAGCTGGGGCTCTTCGGCAGCTCCGCCGGTGCAGGCATGGCGCTTGCGCTGATCCTACGCGCCAGGGAAGAGAACTCACCGTTGCCAGCCGCGATAGCCATAGGCACACCATGGGCGGATTTGACGGAAACCGGAGACACTTTTAAAACCAACGAATGGCTTGACAACATTATCGTCAGTTATCGTGGTTATCTGAACCGTGCAGCACGACTTTACGCAAACGGCAATGATCTGAAGGACCCGCATCTATCGCCAATTTATGGCGATTTCCATGGCTTCCCGCCCACCGTCCTCACGAGCGGAACACGGGACCTGTTGCTCAGCCTCACGGTCTTAACCCATCGCAAGCTACGCCGATCCAATGTAGAGGCTGAATTAAACGTCTTTGAGGGCATGTCGCACATCCACTTCATCCTGAATCCCTATGCGCCGGAATCCGGAGAAGTATTCACCGACTGGGCCAGGTTCTTCGATAAGCATCTTGGCCACTAGGCCATGGATCCCAATGCTTACGTCGTGCGTGCACGAGCGGTGGCAGTCTGATGGTTTCAGGCCGTTAGTGGGACGAACGAGCAGCGACTACACCAAGAAGGCTTTTATAGCTTCGAGTTGGACCCGCTTCAGTTTAGTCGATTCAAGCAATGGTTTGAAAAGTATATTCCAGACCATATTCGCGCGTCAGTGCGCGTGGAAGAGGAATACGAAGAACTTTGAGAGTGAGAATACCAGGACAAAATAACGGAGATGGGCCAGTCGGGGTTGTCCGGAACTGCTTACCAACGCGATAGGCGAAAACCTACCAGAGCAGTGCCGAGCGAAACATGTTCCCGCGTCGGATAGCTGCCGGCCCGATATTGCACGTCCTTCCGCGCAAGCGTCTCGCGAGCAGCATTCGACCCTTCGCGATTTTTCCAAGCATCAGTAAAGACTCGCCCAGAATAACTCGCTTGAGCCGGTCATTCTGGGCGAATAAGAATCGACTTAGGGCCGGTTACTGCATGTTGTAATAGCGCATTGCGCCGCCTGCCATTACATTCCACAGCGTCTTCTGCGGCATTCCCATCGCTTTGATCATCTGCGGCGCATTGGGGAAACCGTCGAGATGCGGATAGTCAGTGGCCCACAGGATATTGTCTGAACCAATATAGTCAGCTAGCAGCGGCAGCGTTCCTTCAACCGGCTCGAACGAAATAAAGCACTGCCGTTTGAAAATGTCGCTCGGCCGCGTCTTCAGCCCGGTGTCGTTCATTCCGACATCGTCGAAATGGCGATCCATCCGATCGAGCCAGCCCGCCATCCAGCCACCCCCAGACTCCAGGAAGGCGATCTTAAGCCGCGGATACCTGTCACATACGCCACACATGATGAGGCTCGTCGCCGCCGCCATCATCTCGAAGGTATGAGCCACGACGTGACGCACGGCCCGCCCGCGCGTGAAGCGATCCATCGCAACGGTCGGCTGGCCACTCTCGGAGCCGCCATGAATGCCGATGGAAAAGTTGATTTCCTGCGCTTCCCGCCACAGTTGATCGTATTCAGGATCGTGCAACGTGCGGCCGTTGTATGGATTTGGACGGATGAAGCCGGCGTGAAAGCCTAGCTCCTTGGCGGCGTAACGCATCTCCTGGACCGCCAGTTCGACCGACTGCATCGGCAGCATCGCGGCGCCGAACAGCCTCTCCGGATACGGCTTGCAGTAGTCGGCCAGCCATCTATTGTACGCACGTGCCGCATCCGCAGCGAATTCCGGGTTCTTTATTGAGCCGAAGAACAGGCCCAGGCTGGGATACAGGAATGCTGCATCGATTCCCTCGGCATCCATGTCGGGGATGCGCGCGTGAGGATCGAATCCGCCCTGGCGGCCCTGGAGATAGGGTCCATTAGGCTTTACTGAGCCATCGCGTGCGCCGAAGGCGCCAACCCCGCCGAAAGTGATGCGCTGTTTGCCGCGGCTGAGATCGATGGCGTCGTCGTATTCGAGCCGCAGGATTTCGTGCCCGTCCTCAATCGTGATCAGTTTTGGACAGCCGTCACGAAACTTGGGATCCATATATTCTTCCCAAAGATTCGGCGGCTCCGTCACATGTCCGTCAGCGTCGATGACGTTGTACTTCATGCCGTTCACCTCGCTCCTTTGCTATCAGATCAGTTAGGGCAATCTAATCATGGACATGCTTATCTTAACAAGCAGATTGGACAAGATTGCCTGGGACTCAAGACTCTTCTGCATTATTCCTCGCTGGTGCGCTCCGCCCCTTGCTTGGCCTTTGCAGTCGCGATGCGGATGGCCATGCCCTCATCATAGCCCTCTTCCAGCAGTGCGTTAGTGATTTCAATCGCCTTCGACCGGACATCCCTCGGTAGATTCCACATCATCGCGGATAGTATGTTTCATCCCGCGGCATCCTATGACGGGGAAACCTATTCTCCTGCGATCATCATCTCGGCGATCTTGATCGTTGGCGAGACAATCGACGAACGCCATTTCAGGTCGTTGCCGATCATCTCGATCGACACGAACATCTCTTTTAGATTGCCTGCAATCGTAATCTCCTGGACCGGGTAAGCTGGTTCACCGTCTTCGATCCAGAGTCCGCCAGCACCGCGTGAATAATCTCCGGTGACGCCGTTAACGCCGAAACCGATAAGTTCGGTCACATAAAGACCGCGTTTCACCGACCCGATTATCTGCTCGGGGGTGTATTGCCCGGGCTCCAGGTAGAAGTTGGTTGGACTCACGCCCGGTATTTCGCCGACGCCGCGAGACGCATTGCCGGTCGGCTGCAGCTTGAGCTTGCGCGCGGAATAACAGTCGAGCAAATAAGTCAGCAGCATCCCCTTTTCCACCAGGCTTTTGCGATTGGTCGGCAGACCCTCACCATCGAATGGTTTCGAGCCAAGCCCCGCTCTTCTACGTCCGTCGTCGTGGATGGTGACGTTGGTCGACATAATCTGCTCACCCAGTTTGCCGGCCAGGAAGGAAGCTCCTTTATAGAGTGAGGGACCTGACGAGGCGCCGGCCAGCGCACGCAACAGCGAGGCTGCCATATCGGGATCGAACACAACTGCCGCGCGTGTGGTTTTAATCTTGCGTGCACCGAGCCGCCGGAGCGCACGGCTGGCGGCGGTCTTTCCGACGGCTTCGGCATCCTCGAGCATTCTGAAATGGCGGCCGGCAGTATACCAATAACCTTGCTGCATGCGCCCGTCCTCGCTTTGCGCGATTGGCGCCGCCCCGAGACTAAAGGAAGTAGCCGAGTATTCACCGGCAAACCCATTGCTGTTGGCGAACAGGAGAGAATAAAGGCCCGAATTAAATTCACCGCCTTCCGAATTCCGAATGCGGGCATCGGCTCCCAGTGCCGCCTTTTCAGCTGTGCGCGCGAGTCCCAGGGCCTCTTCGGCTCCCACGATGCCGCGCTCTGAATCCGCGAGTTCGAGGTCCGGCAGGTCCTGCGCCTGGCTCTTCGGGTCAGGCAAACCCGAGAATGGATCTGGCGCAGTTAAGCGGGCCATTGCCACCGTGTTTTGGATAAACCCGTCGAGCGAATCACGTTGCATTTCAGCAGTCGAAGCGGTGGCGGAGGCGTGGTCAACAAACACCCGCATCCCGAGCCGCCGCTCGCGCGAGCTTTTAAGCTTTTCGACTTCGCCCAACCGTACCCCGGCTCCGATCGACTCGGCGCTGACCAGCAGGACTTCGGCAGCACTGGCGCCGTGGCGCCGCGCCTCATCGAGGGCCCATTGAGCAAGCGCAGGATCAAGCTGATCCATCAGTCTTCCTCCGGCCATCAGGCGCGAGTTCCGCCGACGGTAATGCCATCGAGTCGAATGGTGGGTAAGCCGACCCCGACTGGTACCGATTGGCCGTCCTTGCCGCAGGTGCCGATCCCGGAGTCAAGCGACAGGTCATTGCCGACCATCGAGACACGGGTTAAGACGTCCGGGCCGTTGCCGATAAGAGTCGCGCCCTTAACCGGGCGGGTCACCTGGCCGTCTTCGATCAAGTAGGCCTCGCTGGCCGAGAAGACAAACTTGCCATTCGTGATATCGACCTGGCCGCCGCCGAAGCTGACTGCATAAAGACCCTGCTTTACCGTGCGGATAATTTCGTCTGCGGTCGATTCACCGGGCAGCATGAACGTGTTGGTCATGCGGGGCATCGGAGAATGGGCAAAGCTTTCGCGCCGGCCGTTGCCGGTGGGGGTCATTTTCATCAGCCGGGCGTTAAGCCGATCCTGCAGATACCCCCGCAGGACGCCCTTTTCGATCAGCACCGTGCGTGAAGTCAGAGTTCCCTCGTCGTTGACGTTGAGACTGCCGCGGCGGTTAGGCAGCGTACCGTCATCGACCACCGTGCACAGCGTACTGGCGACCTGCTGTCCGATGCGATTGGAGAAAGCAGACACCCCTTTGCGGTTAAAATCACCCTCCAGCCCATGCCCAATCGCCTCGTGCAGAAGAATCCCAGGCCATCCAGGACCCAGCACCACGGTCATTTCCCCGGCCGGAGCGTTGACGGCATCGAGATTGATGATAGCCTGGCGCGCGGCGCGAACAGTGAATTCCCTCCAGCGATCGGCTTGAAAAAAATAATCCCATTCAACCCGTCCGCCACCGCCGTACGTGCCGATTTGGCGATTTTTACCATCCTCTGCGATAACCGAGACGTTGAGCCGGCAAAGCGGCTGAATATCGGCTGCAATCTGTCCATCGCTGTTGACAATCATGACCAGCTTGCGCTCGGCGGCAAATGACGCGATTACATTGCGGATTCTCGGATCGAACGCTCGCGCTGTCTCATCGATTTGCTTGAGCAGTTTGGCACGTTCCTCGAGCGGAACTTCAAGCGGCGTACTGTCGAGTTCGTATAGCGCATGCCGGCGAACCGGTTGCCCCACTTGCACCGCAGCCGGGCGATCGCCGCGTGAATCGGCGATCGCGCGGGCGGCCTCGGCCGCCAGCCGCATTCGATCAGACGTTACCTCATCGGAGTAGGCATAGCCGGTGCGGTCCTCGGCGCAAACTCTCACACCCACTCCATGTGAGACACTTTTGGAGGTGTGATTGACGATCGATTCCTCGAGGCCAAGTCCCTCTGCGCTGCGATATTCGAAATACAAATCGGCATAGTCCGCCTTGCGCTCGAGCGCGCTGCCCAAGGTTCCTTCCAGAGCGCTTTGGTTCATCCCGAAGCGTGACAGGAAAAACGTTTCCGGTTTGACCAGCTCATCAGCCATCAGCTTTCCCATCCGTTAGAACGCCACCTCGCAGCGGCGCGTTTTGAGTTTTCAATCATGGTTGCGTGAACGTCGTTAAGCGCGCGTTTAGCGCATGAGCGTCCGCTCACCGAGCAGTGATTCTATCGCTTTTCCCCGGTCAGAGCATGCACTGCGATCGAGGGGCTCGAGGGGGCGTTACAAATGCCGGGACTATGGCATCGGTTAGTCGAGATAACGTGCCCATGGCACCTCATAGACGGTTGAAAAGGTTCCTAAGGTTCCTACGGGAACGGCTGCAGTCGCTTAATCGGCTTCTCAGGTGGTAGACGACGCTGCAGCCAACAGCGTCGGCAAGTCATAATTCAGCCTCCCGTTTAAATGTGAGAGTGCGGCAGGCAGATTTCAAGGCACGGGAAAAGTCTGGTAAGCCGTCCAGCGACTTTACTGGGACCGCATTGCGACGCAATGGCAACGAGCAAAACACGAGCTACGAAGCATAGATCGCAATTATGTTTTATACATCGCCGAAGCCGAAAAGAAGCATGACCAAAAAGAGGCAGACTACCGCCGCGCGGAATGGGGGGAGTTACGCCGAATTGATGAAGATAAAGTGAACGCGCTCTCGATGGTACATTACCGGCAATGCGCAGCGTGATATCACGCTCGAGTTCCACCTTATGGCTCTTCACCTTATTGGGAGAAAAATTGGCTAACCGGCGGCTATAATTTGACCGTCGAAGGAATTGTTTTCATCGAAAGCCGCATTTATGACAAACGAAAAAGCTGCCGGGAATTTTGGCTCCGCGAAGCCGGCTTTATCTAAAACGACAGCGCGTTGGCTGTATCCACTGAAAGTCGCACTTTTGAACGGGCGGTGGCCGCCACGCGGTCTTTCCTTGCCAGTGAATGAGTCTTAAAAGCCTTGAAAGGGCGAGGCAGAACCGTGGTCGGGTCGCCCCGGCCATCAATCTGCTTAGTACCCTTGAAGGACTTCGACGGTGCTGACCCTTTCACTTCGGCTCCAAGCAGAGTCACAGACTGCTTAAAAACGAATAGTCTGACGGCGATGGTCGTTGCACTTTCCCATATCATTTAGCACTCTCTGAGAGCTATAGAAGCATTCTTTGTCTCTATCTATATAAGTCCAAAGCGTGGCGATTTCGGTCCTGCTTCCCGTTCGGGCCGGGGCGGACAGGGACCTCTGGTCAGCCCGCTGCTCAGCATGCATGGAAGCCGCTCGCTCAGAGGCATTTTCTGATGTCACGAATAGAGAGACTGCGCCGGATCGCGACTTTGTGCTGTTCGTTTGGGCGGAATATGGCTTATTACCGCGCGGGATGGAGTGAAGAGCATAAATATCTCCTTGACATAGCGAACGGAAATTTTTGGCGTCAGGTGAATGGCAATTTCCTGGATATGTGTGTGCTTGAGTGGTGCAAGCTCTTTGCTGACGAGAAAGCGAAACACTATTGGAGGAAGATCGTCACCGATCCGTACGCTTTTAAAGCTGGTCTATTAAAATGCCTCGGATTGGAAGATGCGGCGTTCTCAGGTCACATCCAGGTCATGCGTAGTTATCGAGACAAGTGGGTAGCGCACTTGGATTCTGACCGTAGCGGGATGTATCCAGCCCTACATTTGGCGAAGAAGGCCATCTGGTTCTACTATGCATGGGTCGTTAAATACGAGGCACAATCTGCCGATTTGGAAGCATTCCCCAAGGAACTTGATGAAGGATATTTAAAGTGTGAAGAAGAGGCTAACGCGGTTTATGAGCGGCGCGCTCCTGCGCTGGCTCGCCGTGCTGACACATCTATTCGTTGCATACTTGAAAGCTGCTCTTATTCTGGGGATTCCCGACTTTCTGTGGACCCTATGGATCATGCGGAATGAGCCTGAGTTTATAAGGGTACGAGCAATGGTAGGACCGATTGCATATCTCCGGCTATTCCTATTTGAGACGGTGTTATGGCCTTTGTGGCTCTTGCGTTTTGTCTGGGTGACGTTTTTTGGCGTGCTGGCAGCTATCTCGGTATTGATCGACTCGGTTCTTCATGGGGAGAAGATGCAAGGCGAGCGCAGTATGTCTGCTCGTAGATTGGCCCAAGGCGTCGTCGCTGTCGTCGCGACGTATATTGCGTACAGATGTTTTAAGTAGCACAACGCGGGCCGTGTACTAGGACATAACGGAGGTTATGTCCTAGCTGTCAATAATCACCCGAAAGTCACCCCCATTTATCAGTTGAAATTCCCCCCTCTGGGTTAATGGGTGTCCTAAACGACACCGGTTTAAGAACTGGTTTAACCATCGCACTTGCGGCTGGGTGTCTGGCGGGGGAGCGCGAGGGGGAGAGCCCCCCTCGCCACTCCGCGTGAGACATCCTCAGCCAGGGCCTGGGCTCAACGCGGGCAGTGTGCTGTCGAGTTTGGGTTTGAGCAGCCCGGCCTTGAGTTTCTCCTTCAGTCTGAAGCTTTCACCTTTGATATTGACGGTGATCGAATGATGCAGCAGGCGGTCGAGGATGGCGCTGGCGATTACGGCGTCACCGAACACCTCGCCCCACGCCCCGAGACTCTGGTTGCTGGTGAGGATGATTGAGCCGCGCTCATAACGCCGTGACACCAGCTGGAAGAACAGGTTGGCGCCCTGGCGGTCGATCGGCAGATAACCAATCTCATCGACAATTAGCAACTGCGGCTGAGTAAGAACCTTCAGGCGTTCCTCCAGCCGGCCTTCAGCCAGGGCCCGGCCCAGCGTGGTAATCAGCGCAGTGGCGGTGATGAACAAAGTGCGCACACCCTGCCCGCAGGCCTTGATCCCGAGTGCCACCGCCAAATGAGTCTTGCCGACGCCGGGCGGTCCCAGCAACAAGACGTTATCGCCGCTGGCCATGTAGCGGCCGCCCGCGAGCTCGCGCATCAGCTTGACATCGATCGAAGGCTGGAACTTGAAGTCGAAGCTTTCGAGCGTTTTCTGAAACGGGAAGCGCGCCATCGTGATGCGCATCTGGTGATGCTTCTCGGTTTTCGAGCCGACCTCCAGGGCCAGCAGTTCGTCGAGGAAGTCAGCGTACGAGAGCTCCCGTTTAGCCGCCTGTTCCAGGCGCGCGGTAAGTTCCTTCTCGACCTGATACAACCTCAGCCGATGACAATGCTGCTGCAGCCGTTCGAGTAGTGGGGTGCTCATTGTGCATCACCCCCTTTGCTTTGGCTGGCGGCCTCATACAGCGCGAGATCTCGCACCATCACCTCACCGAGCCGGCTGAAGTTGGGATCGAAGCGCGGAGCTGGCGGCAATGCAGCTTCACGATTGACGCGCAACAGTCCGGCATAGTGCGCCGGTTCCATCAGCACGCTGTGGCGGACCGCTTTCTGATGACGCGCGACCAGCTTGCCCTCATGGAAGAACTCATAGTGCTCGGCGCTCTCCTGCACGCTGATCAGCGCGCCCACGTACTCGGCCGGGACTGAGTAGCGTGCCGCGCCTACTGCGACCAGGGCGTCGTTGGCCACCCGCCGCACGCGCACCCGTTCATATCGGTACGGCGGCCGGGTGCCCAGCGGGGTGAGCTGCTCGCGCGCAAACCGATCCTGCGGCCGTTCGTGGGTGGTACCGTGGATACGCACATCGGCTACCTCGCCGCTCCAGCGCTCGAGCCAGCCGTTGAGTTCCTCCCACGAAGCGAAGCGCCGGCCGGCCAGCGCGTTGCGTTTGACATACTTCACGCCGCTCTCGACCTTGCCCTTGGTGCGAGCGCGATAGGGTTGGCAGGCGTGCGGGGTGAACCCGTAGTAGCGCGCGAAATCCTCAAACAATGGATGCCACACCACCCGGTTCTCGCTGCGGCCCAGCACCAACGTGCGCGGGTTATCATATAGACAGGTAAGTGTAATCCCGCCCAAGTGGCGAAAGGCGCGCTCGTGGCCGTCGAGCAAGGTCGCCAATTTTTCGTTGCGATACGCGTAGGTAAACAGCCGCCGCGAATAACCCAGCGTCAGCACGAACAGATGGACGGTCTCCAGCTGCTCGCCAATCCAAACCCGCAGCTGGCCGTAGTCGACCTGCGCCTGCTCGCCCGGTCCGGTCTCGAACCGCACCGTGGCCAGTTCCGCCCATTTGCGCTGGGCTCGATAGGGTTTGAGATAGCGTTGCAGCTGTTGGTAGCTGCCGGTGAACCCCAGGCCCGCCAGCTCGCGCTGCAGCACCACACCGTTCCATCCCACCTCCGGCCCGCGCTGTGCGATGAACTCGGTGAACTGATCGATTGGGCGCCGCCGAGGTCGCGGCCGGCGCGGCTGCCAAGCGCCCAATCGGAGCCAGCGCCGGACCGTCTTGCGATCTACCCCGAGTTCGCGCGCAATCCGCTTGACCCCTTCGCCACGCTCTTTCCGCGCGACGATCTCCCGCACCAAATCCCCCCTTAACATCCGCTCCTCCGCCGAGCCTGATTCCCTCGGCTGAGAAACTACCCGATCCTCGCTCTTCCATCGCTCCGCTCTCCTCCATGCTCCAGAGGGGGGAGTTTCATATGATAATTAGGGGGGAGTTTCATATGATTGCTGACATCTCCGTATTTATTGAAGCCGCTGGAGTGCTAGAGTTCCAGAAACTCCTGCATCTGCTGCAATGCCTCGTGCAGCGCCAGCTGAAAGGCGCTGCCGCGAGGCTGCGGGCCGGCGAAGCCCAGCTCGTGCTGCAGCCGGCGATCTACCACCTTCAGATTGGCCCAGCCCAGTATTTGCTCGCCCCATAGCATGGGCATCGCGTAATGGCCCATGCGGCGCTGGTGGGCCGGCACATAGGCCTCCAACTTGTATTCCCAGCCCCAGAACAACTGGAAGCGCCGTCGGTCCCAAACCACGGGGTCGAAGGGCGCGAGGAAGCGTAGCCTTTCGTCAACCGGCTGCCGGGCGGCCACGGGCTTCTCGCCCTGCGGCCAGAACCACAGCAGTCCGTCGACCTGGGCATGGGCATAGCGGGATTCGGCGCGCTCTTGGACCTGCCGCGCCTCGGCGGCCAGGTGCGGCACGCCATAGCGCAGCAGTCCACACAGATAGCCCAGGCTGGCCGCAGGCAGCGGCGCGTAGAGCTGCACCACCATGTCCAGCAACTGGCCGGCGCGCGCGAGCCGGGCCTCGGGGCTGTCGTCCAGCGGCGGGTGCTCGATCGCCTGGTAGACCCGGGTGCCAGCCTCGCGCCGCGCCACGCGCAGCAGCCCGCGATAGTGCAGGCCCTCCAGCAGATGCGTGCTGGCATTCAGGTCGCCGCCCCAGCGCTTGATGCGGCCATGGTCGAAATACGCCTGCACGTCCTTGGGGTGGGTGCGACCATGCTGCCGCACAAAGGCCAGCACCTCCTGGGCGTGCGCCTCCATCCTGGCGTCCCAGGCGCGCGGAGCGCCGCGCGGATGCAGCAGGGCCAGGGTCTTCGCGAGGTAGGAAACCGTAGTTGACGAAGAAGGCCTCTTCGATCGCCAAGCGCGGGTAGCGGCGCTCCAGCTCGCCGACGCGATAGTCCTTAACGCGCTGCGCGAGGATCAGATCCTGGGCGCGAGCGGGCGCCCGCATCGGGTCGGCCTGGACAAAGCCCAGGCGCGCAATGGCCCGCGGCAGGCTGGTGGCCTTGAAAAGGCTGCGCGCGATCGCGTAGCGGCGAAGCTGGCGGAGACTGGGGGCTTTGAGAGGGCTCACGCGTGGCGTCCAGTAGGGGGGCTCTGGGGCTCATTAGTGCTCACCGCCCAAGTGGGGGTTTTTGACTAAAACCGCGAAAAGTCAATTTCTGCCATAAAAAACCCTCAGTCCGGCGTCGCGGGCCCCCTGCCGCGTGACGCCTCCAGCAGATTGACGACTTCCTGCAGGTCCACCCCATCGCCGATATCCAGGAAACTATACGCACCGTGGAGGTTCACATACTTCCAGCTTGTCAGGCTGGCTCGCTTGATCGCGTCGGTCCGCCGGTGGACCAAGAATCTAGGCGGATGGTGATCGTTCGGCGTCAAGATTTAGACCCTACGATTGTAATAATTCAGCTCCCACTCCGACGCAGATAGTGAGGCGGACCCCATTATCGCGACAGCGATCGGTCGATCTTAAGGTACAAAATCCTGCCCGGGTTTAACGCCTCATTGTGCCGCTAGCTCACGATTGGCGCCAGCGGTTTTTCTCCCCCGAAGCTTGGTAAACCGCATGGCTTCCGCGAAGACCTGGCGCGGGGCGCGGTAACCCAAGGCCTGGTGCAATCGCTCACGGTTATAGAAATCGAAGTAGGCGGCGATATGCTATGCCGTGCCTCGGCCACGGTCTGGTAAGCCTTCAGGTAGGCGAGTAGCGCGGGGCATCTCAGCTCCACGCCCTCCCAGAACTGGACGTGAACCTCTCGGTTCATCCAGCTCCCATCATCCGGGCCGTAGGTTCGGCCCGCCGTTTGATCATGTAAAGCACGTCACTGCGTATCATGGCATTGTCGGTCAGCTTGTCGCCCCTTTTAAAGGTCCGGAATAGCGGCCCCTTCTTATCGTCGCCAATGCCGGCGGCGGCGATCCAGGCGTCAAGGTATTCGTCCAAGCTGTGATGGCAGGGCACCTCATGCCGTTTGCCGCCTTTCTCATGAAGCCTGAGCCAGGAGCGGCACCCCTGCTGGAAATAGTCCTCCACCCGGAGCGTAACGACCGCACGGACGCGGGCGAAGGTGTAGCCCATAAGCCCGAGCAGGGCGCGGTCACGGAGGCCGATGAGTTCTCCAGTATCGATAGTTTTCAGTAGTTGGCGCATCTCGGCGCCCGACAGCACCGGGGTCTTACCACGTGTGACCACGAACTTGGGTCCGCGCACCGAGCCGGCGGGGGTGGCGACCAGCACGCCGCCCGTGACCAGGTAATCGAACAGCTGACGGATCGCAGCCAGGTGCTGCTTGACGCTCGGCTTAGCAATTTCGGCGCTCAACTCCTCGATATACGCGGCGATCGCTATCGGCTCGATGTCTTCCAAGCCGAGGTGATGGTCGTCGCACCAATCGGAGAAGCGTTTTACCGCTCGCGCGTACGCCATCCGGGTGTTGCGGTTGCGGATGGTCGCGGTAAAGAATTCAATGAAGCGAGCCGGCCTCCCCTACTCAACCTGCTGCCATACTTTTCGCGCGACGGGGATTACCGCCTACCTCCAGAACGGTGGCACGCTCGAGCACGCGCAACAGATCGCTGCGCATCAGTCACCCCGGACTACGAAGCTTTATGATCGGACCAAGGACGAGATTTCGCTCGATGAGTGGAACGCATCAAATTCTAAAGTAGTACTTTAAGCTGATGACTTTTCGGAATCTTTGAGAAGAGCGTCCCAAGCGTGGCGGTTTCACGGTGCGCCATCTCCCGCGTGGAGGTCCTTCTCGGCGCCGGCTGCCACCGCGAAATGGCTTAGTCTGGGGTCGGTGGCCACTGCTGCGCGGCGTGCAACACACGTAAGATAGTCACCGCACGGGCATCTTCGGCGTACACTACTACGTAGTTTCTTCGGACGACCATTTCACGGGTGCCGGCCACACGGCCGAGTCGATAGAGCTTAGGATGTTCCGCCAGCGTTGCCACCTTGGCCTGAATATCGTCCTTCAGTTGCTGAGCGGCCTCCGGGTTGTCGTCGGAGATGTAATCAACGATTGCGAACAGATCGGCACGGGCGGTTTCCCGCCATTCAACGACGGGCACGGCGCTTCTTGTCGATCAACGCTTGTGCATCACGCATGACCTGGTCATGTGGAACCGCTGGGCGCTTGTCGGCCAGGGCCTCCTGCACTTTCGCTCGAAACCATGTGTCGTAGGCTGCAGGATCGGCAGTAAGACCCGCTGGCAGAGCACCCTCTTTGACGACACGGGTAAGCAGGATGCGCACCGCATCCGAAACAGACAGGCCGAGGCGAGCGAGTTTTTCCGCCGCCGCCGCCTTAAGCTTATCGTTCACGCGCACGTGCAGCATTGATGTTTGACCAGCCATCCGTCTTTTTCCTCGCGCCCACTCCATTTTGGATCTCAGTTGAGATACAAGCAAGACGTAGTACGAGTTCGTGTTGGTTGCGCGCGGCGGTAATCGTCACGTTGGCACCGGCGCGCGCCAAACCAAGAGCCATCGCGCGTCCAAGCCCGCGGTCTGCTCCAGTGACGAGCGCGGTCCTGCCCCGCAATGAGCCGTCGCGCATCTTCTCTTAACGAGCGCTAATTCTGCATCGCAGGTGCTACACCGGACGATAGCTCACGAAGTTCGTGAGCGGCTCTGCTTTCGAGAATCGTGCCTTTGAAGAAATCAGGGTTGCCCTCGGCCCAAAAGCGCAGCGGATTGGTGAACACAAACTCGCGGAAATCCGCCGCCGTGATGAGGCCGTCGTCGACCAATTCGTAGGCTTCCTGGAGCACCTCGTTCATGTTAACCACGTCGAAGTGGCCGATGTCGGAGCCGAGCAGAGTCCTGAGTCGCGCACGATAGGGATTAACGTTCGAATTAAATGCCCACGCATTAATTGGATCGTCGGCCTCACATCCGAAGTAAAAGTTCCGCGTGAACATCTCTCGGATGTCTTCCGGGTGCTCGATCCCGCAAGCAGAGAAGTCATCCAGGTCCTTGACGTTTCCGGTGCTGGTCGCCCCGAGACCTTCGAACATCGAATTGCGATCCAGACGGGCAGCTAACTGGCTGCTACCGAACCGTTCGAACAGCTCGTGCATTAGCGTGAGATCGAGGTTCGCTGGATTGACTTCTTCAAGCGCTTGCCGGTTGCGCTTCTTCCAATGCCCAATCAGGTCCGCGTAGAGGTTACATGCCCAACCAACGCCGCCCTCGAGAAAAGCGAACTTGAGGGTCGGGAACCGGCGAGTGACGCCGCCCAGGAACAGCCCTTTGGCAACTGCCTCTCCTGCGACGGCAAAGTGCCCGATGTGATTGAAGACGAAATTTGTCGGCGAGGTGAAAATCCAGAGCCGCGCGTGCCCCCGTGAAACGTCGGCATCACTCCAAGTTCGACGCACTTCGCCCACACCGGGTCGTAATCGTATGGGCTGTCAATGCCGAAGACGTCAGGCCATGTCGTCAGCCGTCCAAGTTCGGACGAGCTAGCCTGAACCGCCTGGATCGGCCGCGGCACCATGCTGGTCATTGCGATTACCTTCAGGCCAAGTTCTTTAACGACATATTCCAATTCGTCGATGGCCTCGTCGGGCGTGTGCATGGGAATCGCCGCGGCAGGTGTCATACGCTCGCTGAATTCGCCGAATTGGCGTGCAATGTACAGGTTAAATGCGCGGCAACTTGAGCGTCGGAGCTCGTCCTCCGCGATGTAACCAACCGCGAGACCAGCGGTAGGATAAAGGACGGTGAAATCGAAGCCAAACTCATCAAGCCGATCATAGAGCAGACGTGGCAGCAGTGCGGTGGCGCGGTCGAGCGTGTTTTTGGCGGGTACTCCCCAGAAAGCCTCCTGCGCTCGGCGGGTCTGGGCACGCTCTTCGGGCGTCATGGTAAGCGATTTCTGTACGTAACCGGCGCGGCGGCGGAATGCATCCGCGACCCCCTGCCCGCCCACCTCTTTCAAATAATCAGTGATCGAGGGACCGAACTCGAGCCAATGTCCGTCGGCGTCGATGACCGGATGGTCGATGCGCTTCCGGATGTCTTTGGAACTGAGCTTTGCCGACATGAAGAAACCCTCCACGCCGCAACATACCGCGATGCTGTCGAACCGCAAGAACGACCGAGTCGGGCCATTTCGTCCACACCGCGATCAACCACATAGCGTCGCTCCTCGTCGCGCGTTCGCAATGATTTCCTCGGGACAATCAGATCGGGCGCGGCAATTCTCGACCTCGAAGCCACGCCACCGTGAGTTTCGTTCTATAGCGTGACGCACTAGAAGCGCCGCTCTCGCCGGCGCGAGACCGGTGTCGTTGACAATCATTTGAACGAAGCCGGATGATCGCTGGCGGATGGCCTGACGGAGGGAAACCGATGAGTTACCAGCCGAAGCATCTGGGTCATGTCAACATCTATGTGCGCAACGTCGAGCGCTCCCACAAGTGGTACAGCGACCTGCTCGGCCTGCACACCTACGCCTTCTATCCCGGCAGGGCCGCGTTCATGTCGGCCGACCTCGACAAGTCGCACGAGGTTGCGTTGATCGAGGTCGGCGAGGACGCACCCGGCCAGCAGCCGGGGGAGGTCGGACTCAACCATATGGCTTGGATGATGCAAAGCCTCGACGACCTCAAGGAACTCTACCAGCGATTGAAGGACCGAGGCATCGCTATCAAGAATGTCTCCGACCACGGCATCTCAATCGGGATCTACTTCAGCGATCCCGACGGCAATGGAATCGAGGTGTCCTACGAGTTGCCGCCCAGCGAATGGCCGCGCAAGGAGCAGATTTTCGCGCGGGACATTTTAACGCTCGGACGCTTTCCGGGCCCCTGGGATGCTGACGCTGCGCGCAGAGCCAGCTAAGGAGCATTGGGCATGCCGGCGCGGACTGGCCGCCAGTATATCGAAGGCTTGCGCGAACAGCGGTGCGAAGTGTGGCTGCGCGGCGAACGCGTCAAGGACGTCACCATCCAGCCAGGGTTGGCCGGCGGCGTGCGCGATTTGAGCACCGCCGCGATTAATCGCTCTACTGACTTATAATAGGAGTCTATCGTTCTGCTCTGCATTGCCGCTGGGTTTGTGACTGGTAGCAGAATTTATCAGTCAATAGAATAGTCCGAAAGAGTGGCGCGAAACCGGCACTTTAGGGTCGTCGCCGGCGCTCGAAATACTGCGCCGGCCGCAGCACCAGGACGCCCTCGATGCGCTTTCCGTAGAGATGTCCGAAGTGTCTGGCGTCGCCGGTCAGCAGATAGTCGGCTTCCCGTGAATCGCGGCTAACAGGACCGGCTGGGTCGAGCTGGATGGTCTTCGGCAATTTGAGAACCTGCGGTGCGTTGACGGTCGAGATGGACTCCAGCAGCCGCTTGAGGCGCGGCACAGCTTCGGGTCGATCCATGGCCAGGTTGCGCCGGCTTCATCGATCGCCTAGGCCGAACTCAGCAGCTGGGCGTCGTCAAGGCTCCAGAGGACCGCACGCCGCTCCAAAACGACCCCGAGCCGGAAATAGATGTAGTTTGGAGGCGAATTAAGGGTACTGGGCAGATTCGTGTAATTTTATACGGTAAGCGCTGTCTTCATGGTTCTTCGGCGACGCCGAACTAGCTTCCGATCCAAGATGTATTGGCGATACGGGACGACCTTTGTCCCACTCGATGGGGCCTGTTGACATTGAGAAGCCCCTCCCCTTTCACGAATCGAAATCTGTGAAACAGTGCTTAGTCTCCAAAATCGTGGCCAGCGAATCGGCTCCTCGGGCTATTGTCAAGCCGAGTTGGGCAAGCATTGACGTTTCAGCGAGATTAGAATCGATGCGCGGGCACGAGCCTTGAGCGAGGATCGCCGAAACGCGTGTAGAAAAGAATGTAATCATGAGTGGCCGGGTAGTAGTCGCCATGGCTGCGGGCAGTAACTCGCTGCCAGATGATCTCCCGTTGGAAATGTTCCCACCCAAATACTTCGTCCATCAGTGAACGAACCAGGTGGTTAATGTTCGGCCCAATATGCACATAAATGCTGCCATCTTCTGTGAGCATTTCTCGCGCTATCGATAGACGCGCCCCCAACATCGATAAATACGATTCGATTCCGTGCCCCCATGTGTCTCTGTATGCCTTCTCCTCAAGGAGTGACTGCTCTTTGTGTACTTCTTCGTCTCCATCCCCGAGTGTTGTTCTTAGGCCGAGAAGTAATGCGGCAATGTTTGGACAACGACGGATTGAAAAGCCTGTCCTATTTGTCATCACAGGCGTAATCATGATGAGATTGAATGGTAATGGCTCTGTAGGTGTTAATTATATTCAGAGCGACCCGGCGCACAGGCTTTTTTCTCGGCAAGCAGAAGACTCTCCTGCGCTATCCGTTCGAATTCCGGATGGGCGCGAAGCAGCTCATCGTATGAGCCGGAACCGATGATGCGCCCGTGAGACATAAAAATCAGCCGGTCGCAACGCCGCACACTACTTAAGCGGTGCGCCACCACCAGCAGGGTCTTTTTGCCGTGCAAAGCTTCGATAGCTTCGCTAACGGCGGCCTCGGTGAAGTGGTCCAGAGCCGAAGTAGCTTCATCGAAGACCAGCAGCACCGGATCATAATAAAGAGCACGGGCTATCCCGATGCGCTGGCGCTCGCCGCCAGAGAGGCGGCAACCGTGTTCGCCAACTGACGTGTCGAGGCCGTACGGCAATCCCGCAACGAAACCGTCGAGTTGCGCCAAATGCACCGCAGCCCGAAGCCGATGTTCCTCTATCTCGTCATCGTCAATGCCTAGCGCGATATTGCGCCTCAGGCTGGCATCGAGCAGAAAGATGGATTGAGGAACATAGCCAACGCTTTGCTTCCAGCCGGAAAGTTGGCCCTTCAGCGGCTTTCCATCGATAAGAATGTGGCCTGAGGAAGGTTCCAGCAACCCGACCACCAGGTCAACCAAAGTTGTCTTGCCCGCGCCCGTCGTCCCAACGATCCCGA
Organism: Binataceae bacterium (SeqCode); assembly: GCA_963752805.1. Lineage (GTDB taxonomy): Bacteria > Desulfobacterota > Binatia > Binatales > Binataceae > JAMXLL01. Next base: position 84,627 of record CAVWAA010000014.1, on the reverse strand, counting down.
TCGATTCACCACGACGGATGGCCAAACTCACGTCCTGAACCACCGCGGTATCAGCCCCAGCAAAAATGTACGAAACATTATCGAGCTCGATGCAATCGTGAAACTGCAGATTCTGACGCTGTACTATTTCTTGCACCGGATCTTTGCGCGCCACCAGCAGGTAATCATCATAGAGACATTCGATCGGCCTCGCCGCACTGCGCACCAGAGTGACCTGCCATCCAATTCGGTTGACAGCGGGTACGATGCGGAACGCCGCGTAGCCGAACAGAGCGAGCAACGGCGGAGTTGCTGCTGGTCCGGTTCCACTGACCAGGGCAACCACGACTAACGCTCCGCAAACGAAAATGGTTTCGGTTATTTGTGGAGTGACTGTCTCCAACGTTTTGCCGAGATAACCGAGCTCGAGTACCCTGCGCTGGTGTCCATCGAAGCAGCCGGAGAAAAGGTTTTCGCGGCCCAGGGCTTTGATTTCCTTTATCGCGCCCAACGCCTCCTGCTGCGTTTGCAGGCTGGCTCGTTCGAGTTGATGACGCTCGTTGCCGAGATCACTCGCCATCCGGCGCGTCACGCGCAGGAACACGGCAAGCATTAACAGTAGAAGCGTACCAGCGATCAGAGTTATCCGCGGTGCGGTGACGAGCAGCACGACCGTAATGGCACTGGCAGTCAGCAATTCGGATCCAGCGCTAATCGCCGCCGCCATCGCCTGATCGCATACCATCTCAACGCAGAAATTGGTCTTCGAAATAAGATCAGCTGTGTTGCGGCCCAGGTGAAAGGGGTACGGAGACCTCAAGTAACTTTTGAAAATGGTAGATTTGAGCGCCGCGCTCGATTCGCCGGTTATTTTATGCCGCAAATATTGGGAGCCGATCACCAACAGGTTTTTGAACACATAGTAAACCGCGACCAGACCGGTAAAGACCAACACCTTGGTGCGGAGAACGGCTGCAGGGAATGCGGCTGCGACGGTTGCTACAACCGGTATCCGGTTGATTTGAGCGGGGTCGCCGATAATCTTAATTAGCGCGAAAACGGCGGCCGCTGCCCCAGCCTCCACCGTCCCGGTGACCAGCGAGAGCGGGACAAGTATCGCCCATCGCCACCGCATCGCTGCCGGCAACATTGCGACGCATTGGCGCAGCGTCGTGACGAGCGACGTCCGAGAATTCTGCTGAAGCCGGTTCATGTCATCCGCGCTGGGCGTGCTCACCATTGGCCAATTCCTCTTCGAGCAGCCGCTCCAACTTTATCCCGAAAGCCTGGCGAGAAAAGTGCGCTTGGACGTGGGTCCGACCCGCACGGCCCATCTCGGACGCTGCCTCCGTATCAGTTATCAATCGTGCTAGCGCGTCGGCGAAAGCTTGGGGAGTTGGCCGGCGAAGATACCCGGTCGTGCCGTCAACCACCGTTTCGGCTGGTCCGCCGCAATTCGCGACCACAACCGGACGGCCTGCGGCCATTGCTTCGAGCGGAACATATCCAAAATGTTCGTGGGTAGCGGTATGGACGACGCAACGACAGACTGCCAGGCGCGCCCGCAGCTCCTGTTGAGGAAGCGACCGCAAAAACACAACCTGATGCCCCAGCCCTCGCTGCCTCGCCAGGGCTTCTAATTCTGCTATCGTTTCTCTGTGCTCTGCCAGGCGGCCGTCGAATCCTCCGGCGACTACCAGCTCGATGCGGTCAAATGCCTGCGAAGACAACTGCGCCCGGAGCAGCGCGAGTGCTTCAATCGCCAGTTGCACGTTTTTGCCTCGCTCGTAACGGGCGATTGACATGATGCTAACTTTCTCTCCATTTTGGCCGGTCGCGACATTGCTGTAAGCGTAGTCAGGCACGTTGACGCCGGGATAGATCACTTCAAGCGGGCAGCCGCGCAAGTTCGGAAAGGCACGTCGAAAGGCGACGGCGGTGAACTTGCTGTTCACCAAAACCCGGTGAGCCATCCCGGTAGTGGTTTCCTCCAGGCGATCGATGGGCGTGCGATACCAGCGATACCATCCTTCGCGCCCTGGCGCCATGAACTTGTCGGGAAAGTGGCAATAAAAAATGATCTTAGCCCGGGTCAATAGACGGAGCGCCGCGATCACGTGAGGCACCAAATCGCAGAAAATTAGGTCGAACCCTTCCTTATCGAGGGCAAGTCGCCCGGCCAGGTAATGCATCCGGGCAATCGCGCACGGCGCCCGCAGCCGTTGTCGGACATGCAGCGGGATCAACCCTCCATACACCCGGACGTCAAGGCTGCCGTCAATGGTTTCGTCGAAACAATGACTTCGATCGTGATGCGATGTGAACAAGACGACCCGATGACCGGCTCGGCTGAGATGCGTGGCTGCATCCACCACCAGGCGTTCGGCCCCTCCGATGCCTAGGTCAGGATGGATGAACCCTATGCTGAAAGAAGGTCTCACCCCAACCCGAATATCGGCGCGGCCGCAGCTTTCCAACCATCACTCCAGCTCGTTGGCGGCGACCGCCGAATGTTGTCACGCAGCCTGTTGAGGAAGGGCGTTGCCGGGAAGTTCTTAAACAGTTTGTAAAGCTGAATCGCCAGCTGCTCGGCACTCCCGAACAGCAAGCCGTTTTCACCTTCATGCAGCCGCTCGGCGAGGCACGCGCCATAATTCAGCGCCAGAACCGGCACACCTGCGCCCATCAAATCCGCGACCTTCATTGGCAAGTCGAAACCGGACGACGAACGATGGCAGCACAGGCCGAGGACGGCGGCACCCAGTATCAGCGGGTAATCCTCAGGTGGCAACCAAAGCGTGCGCAAATGGACCTTGGTCAGGCGTAGGCGGGCGATCTCCTCTTCGTACTTCTGACGGAGCGGTCCCTTGCCGGTAACTACTATGAGTAGGTGTGGAAACGGGTGTTCGAGGTCGCGCCGGTCGTGGCTGTGTATAAGTTCGTCGCAGCTTTTGGCAGCCTCAAGCAGCAGCGGAAAGTCCTCATCTGCCGTCCAACTTGTGGGATAGACAATTGTTGCAGGACGCGGTTCACTGTAGTGAAAACCGAGCTTGACTCCGATGCGGCGCCATAAGTCCTGCGCAGCGTCAGGCGGCACGGGCGCGAAATGTGAGGCCGGGTGGTCGTAGAGCACGGTCGCTCCGTGAATTCCCCAATGCTCGGCGAGTTCGGCGCGCATCGCTTCTGATACGCACAGGTGCGCATCGCCCCGGCGCCCCAGGATTCCCTCACACCATCGCGCTATCGGCAAAATGGGATTCGATCGATTCAACTTCAATCCGAGGATCGAGCAACTGAAGTTGTGCCAATCGATAACCAGCCTGGCCGAGCGCGCACGGGCCACGATCAGGCCGATCAGCAAGGTAGGAATTGCAGGAGGATTCTGCACCAGAATGAACTCGGGTTTGGGTATCCGCCAACTCATCAGCCAGAGAAATCGAAGCAAATCCTGAAAGACCCGCAGCCCTATCAGCAAGATTAGGCCACGGGGAAGAACTGACCGCTGCGAGAGAACCGGTGGAGCGAACAGGTGCAGGCGAATGCGTGGATGCTCACGGAGAGCTGCAAGTGGCGCAGTGCCCGCATACGCGGCTACATCGACTTGGGCCTGATGTTCAGCCAGCGCGAGTACGTGATATTGCATGCGCGGACTGCGGCCCAGATCGCCCAATACGATCACTGCGACTCGCGTATCGCGTTCACAGCTAACCAATCTCTGCACTAATTACTCAGATCGGATTGATAATCGCCCAAGACTTCGATAGACGTTTGGCGCTATGCCGTCAATAGAGGTAGATACCGACTCGCGACGCCGGGATTTTGTTGATAGGGTGGGGCATCGGCAAAACGGCGTTCGACCCTTATCGAATCTTTATAGGTATCCTCACACTACACGGCGTGTAGTGCTGGTCTGCGGCGGCACGGCGGGGCATGTTTACCCGGCCTTGGCGATCGCCGATGCTTACCGGAAGGAAGTACCCTCACTCGAAATATTGTTCTTCGGTGCTGGGGATGGTTTTGACGGAAAGTTGGTACCACTTTATGGCTATCCGCTGTCGGTCATTCACAGTAGTCCCATAGTGGGGCAAAGCCTGCGGGGGAAATTGCGGACGATTGGCGGTTTGGGGAGGGCTGTTGTTTGCGCCCGCCGCATGCTAATGGAGTCAAAACCTGACCTGATCATCGGATTCGGTGGATACGCATCGGTGCCGACGATGATGGCGGCTCGCAGTCTGGGTTTGTTTACCGCTATCCACGAATCGAACGCTGTTGCTGGGCTTGCCAACAAATTGCTGGGCCGGTTAGTTGATCGTGTTTACCTCGGCTTTGAGGCGGCCGCAGGACAGTTTCACGCTGAGCGGACGCTAGTTACCGGGAACCCCGTCCGGCCGGACGTCCGGTCGCTGGCGACTCAGGACCGGCATCCACCGGCGAGGCAACCCTTTCGCATTCTCGTGACGGGTGGCTCGCAAGGTTCATCATTCCTTAATGGGCAGGTTCCTTCTCTGCTCTGCCGACTCGCCACATCAGACCTTAAGCTTAGCGTGCTCCATCAGAGCGGATCAGAGGATTGTGAGAGGGTTCGCCGAGACTACGGACGTGGCCACCTACAGGCGTCAGTTGTGCCTTTCATCGATAATATGGCTGACGCTTACCAAGAGGCGGACATTGCCATCTCATGCGCCGGTGCAGCGACGCTGGCCGAGTTGGCAGTTCTCGGCATGCCTGTACTGCTCGTGCCATTGTCAAAGGCTGCGAACAATCATCAGCTTTCCAACGCTGCCGCGTTTGTGCGGGTGACTAGCGGTGGTTGGCAGAGTGAGGACCGTTGGAGCCGAGATGATTTGTTGGGAACCATAGCCCGGTTACTGCGTGATCCGACGGCATGGCGCGAAGCATCTGAGGGAGTCCGCCGTTTTGCAAAGCCTGATGCAAGTCGGATACTTATAGCCGATTGCGAGGCGAATATTCAGGCGAGAAAACGTCTATGAAACGGACGCAAGTTTGATTTTTTCTCGATGTCGGGTTAATTTCGGCAACGCTCAGGGCAGTAAAGCCATACATGGCTATCGCTTGGCAGGGCGGAGGAGAAAATGACGAGAAAATTAGGTGCGGCGGTATTGGCCTTATCCGTGCTCCTGACGGTCGGCTCGCTAGCGATAAAGGGCGGGGTGGGTATGAGTCTGGCGCAGTACCTCTCCTCGAATTTCAGCATTCGGTACGCCAAGGCAGAAATCACTCATGAAACGGCAGCTTTGTGTTTCAGCAACAACAGCCTAAGCTGCGAGCCGGACGACTTCTTCCACAGCGACTCCTACCAAATCTACGCGCAACTGGCGCTATACAATGCGGCTGGGTTTCAACAAGCGCTTAACCAGTCGATAGAATTGGCCTTGGCGCCTGGAACCTGCGACAATTTTAACGAATCGGTAGCGTGGTTTGGGCTTGTCCCCGGCGGGTCGCTCCGTAAGGTGTCGACTGGGTACCAGACCAACTACTACTTACAGGCGAACATTCCGGCATTTTTCGCCGAAGAACCAACGTTGTTTGATAATTCGATTTTCAACCTAAACGTCCCGGCAAGCATTTACTCGAACAAGGCCGTTCATGCGTCCTTGTCCCTGAAGGGAAACGCGAACCTCTGCTACGTCACCGGCCCAATGGCTCTAGCGATTTCCCTGCAGCAGGGCAACGAATCTGCGTGCGTTAACGTCCCGTCGCCGCAGTTCGATACGCTTGACATAAGTTCAGCCTTCTGCGAGCTCTGAGGTGGGCTGAACAGGTTGTTTAGCTAGGCTGCCGGAACCTGATTCGACGGTCAAACCAGGAGCGGGTTTACAGTTGTATGCAAACCCGCTCCGTCTTCTATAACGCGCCAATTCCAGCTTCGCGGTGAGAGCTCCGTGGAACCCGCCCGCCTTTCCTCGAAACGAGAGCTTCGCAGCCCGGCGCGATTATCCTATTCTTCGTTAGCGCTCTGATGGCATCTGCCTCATTAGTCCATCACGATCGTGACCACCGAAGTGGCGATACTGGGATTCTGCAATCGCCCCGAATTACGCGAGCGACAACGCTCCACTTGACGTTGATCCTTGCGACGGCCGGGCTAGTAGCCTGGATTCGGCTGCTGCCCTTGTCACCCGACGTGCTGAAAGACATTGCCGCTTTGCAGGTTTGGTATCGGCAGGCAAGGGTGATTGCGCCGACCCTCGCGCCAGACATCCCGGTTGCGAGCCGGCCGGCTGAGTTGCGTCGTCAGGTCGATAGCTGGCGCCAACAGCATCGCCGTGAATTCATCGCGGAGCGAGATCGGCTCGCCGGGCAGCTTAAGTCCGAGCTCAGCTATCGCGGCTCGGACAGCTCGGAACACGTTATCCTTGGCGATTTCGACAGCTATCACTGGCTTCGCATGGCGCGCAATTACCTGCGCACAGGAACCACCTGCGATGCCGTAATTGACGGGCAATGCCGGGATAGCCTGACCAATGCTCCCGTTGGCCGCTCGAACCTCTACAATCGCTCTCTTCATATCGCTGCGATTGTCGAGCTTCATCGGCTGATCACGCTAGTGAAACCGGCGTTTCCCCTCGAGCTCAGCTCGTTTCTGGTTCCGGTGATCGTCGGCGCGCTCGGTGTCTTTCCAGCTTTCGCCCTAGGAGCCCGGCTAGGCGGAGTCCTAGGGGGTCTGTGTTCGGCGTTGCTGGTGGCGCTCAATCCGCTCTTTTTAGCAAGAAGCATCGGCAGTGACGATGATGTTTGGAACCTTGTGCTGCCACTTTTCATGATATGGGCGGTCATCGAGGCGATTAGGGCATCTCGCCCGCGCCGCCAAGCTGGCTTAGCCATGTTGGCGGGGCTGTTCGCGGGACTGCACGCAGTGACGTGGACCGGGTGGACTTTTACGTATGCCGTGGTGATGTTGGCGACTGGCCGCGACCCTGCTACTTGCAGGTCACGGCGTGGCTTGTCAGCAGGTATTCAGGGGGACCATGGAGCCCCTCCGCCCTTAAGCGGACGGCTCTGGTCACTGCGATCTTTTATCTCGGCGCAGGATTCTTCGTGAGCGCGGCCGGATTAGAAGGATACTCGAGACTTCCGCTGGACCTCATCAAACCGTTATTCGCCACGTTCCAATTGCGTCGGCAAGTTCAGCTCTTGCCTGGTGGCCTGATGTGTTTTCCACCGTGGCCGAGGTCGTTCCTCAAAATCTCAGCGCTATCGCGGAAAACATGGGAGCGTCGGTCTACTTTTTCGTGAGCTGGCTGGGTTTGCTACTGCTGTTGGTGCCGAAAGCGGGATGGAAGCCGCGCATTTTGCGCTTGTGATTGGCGGTAACTATCTCTATTGGTACCTGCTAACAGCCTCCCATCTAGGACGGCTGGATCTGCTCATCCTGCTGGCTTCTCCCCTAGCCGCTGCGGTTCTGATTAGTCTTTTTTCTAGGAGCTTGCCGGAGGACCTCGACACGGGCTCATCGTTGTTGTCTGGTTCCTCGGCGCTCTGTTTTTGTCGTTCCAGGGGCCACGCTTTGTGATGCTGATGGTTCCACCTTTCGCCATTACTTTTGGAGTTGCCATGGGCGACTGCAACAATGGGCGGAGCCAGGGTTTGCATCGCTTGGCCCGCCGCCGCCCGAATTACGCGTCCGGCGCTGTTCGGGGTCCTTGGCGGCGGTTCTGATTTTGCCGATGCATCAGGGCTATTCGCCGGCACGCAGCTATCTTCCCAAGATGAACGCTGCCTGGTGGAGTACGTTAAGGTTTTACGCCAGCAGTCGCCGCCCAATGCGATTGTTAACACTTGGTGGGACTATGGCTACTGGGCGAAGTACGCGGCGGAGCGCCGTGTCAACAACGATGGCGGCTCTTTGAGAACTCATATTCCGTATTGGACTGCCCGAGTGCTTGCCGCTCCATCTGAGCGGGAAAGCGCCGGTCTGTTGCGAATGCTGGACTGCGGGTCCGATGCCACGCCAGAAGCCGAAGGCCCATGCGGGTGCCTACGGACAAACTGTTGTCGTACGGAGTGGACGAGCTTAAAGCTGAGCTGATGATCTCCGAATTGGTGCGGATGGGCCGTCGACAAGCGCAGGCATACCTGGCACAGCACAAGCTGAGCCCACCGGCCCAGGCGGATATCCTGCGATCGACGCATTGCGACCCTCCTGCTTCCTACCTACTTCTAACCACCTGATGGAGCCGATGGCGGGCTGGTGGTATTTGGCGAATTGGGATTTTCGCCGCGCGTACGTAGTCAATCGCGCGCGCCTCATGCCCGAAGCACAGGCCACTAACGAGTTGGTTTCGAAGTTTGGCGATTCTCCTGGACGACGCCCGCTCGTTGTACGAGCGCGCCACTTCGCTTAAATCCCAGCGCGATGAAGCCGAGTTTATCGCGCCAAAGACCAGTATTATGAAGTCGGCCTGGCTGCAAGTGCGTCGCAACAATGGCGCTTTGAAGCTGGTTTGCGATGGCGACGAAGACCTCGGTGATGCAGTTAGACTAAGACAAGTTACCTTTATTTCAGACGACCCCGCGGCGAGCCGCCTCGCCATCACCAACGATAAGCCGTCAGCGGCGACGCCGCCAAGGAGACACAGACTCACTCCAGGCACTATCATCATTGCGACGCCGACCGAGTGCGAGAGGTATCGAATCCCGCGGCAGACTTCCGAGCTGGCTCTGCTGGTTGACGTCCAAAGGACGCGCGCTCGCCTAGCCACACCCAGACTGATGCACTCCACGTTCAGTCGCCTAATGTATCTAGACGGCAGAGATGCGCAATTCTTCGGCAAGGTCCACGAGGAGACCGGCTTCGCGGGTGAACGCGTAGCATTGTGGAAAATCAATTGGCAACGGCTCGAGGCCTTCGACCAGGATGGTTGACGGAGGGCGAGTCGTGCCGTTGGGGCGTCTGCTATGAAGCGCGTGCTCATGGTTCAGCCGTCGGTGAATCCTCCCGGCGGAGGTAACGGTGTTGCGGTATGGATGATCGAAGCCTTAAAAGGCAGACATCAAGTCACTCTGCTGACTTGGGAAACGCCACGCCTGGACGCGATAAACCGATTTTACGGGACCTCGCTGCACCCGTCGGATTTTGAACTCAGTCTAATGCCGCGGTTCGCGCATGCGATCGCGCGGCGTACACCAACGCCGATGGCCCTCTTCAAGGACTGCTATCTGCTGCTGAGATGCAGGCGGTTGGCTCCCCGGTTCGACGTAGTGATTAGTGCCAACAACGAGGTGGATGTGGGCCCGCGCGGCATTCAATACATTCATTATCCCAAGCTATCAATGCGGCCGGAGGTAGATTTACGCTGGTTTCATCGAGTGCCATTCGTGGTTGATGCGTACCGCTGGATAAGCTTGCGCATAACTCATTTCTCGGTGGAACGTATGCGGCGCAACTTTTCAGCTCGTGAACTCGGATTTCATTGGAGCTCGAACCCGCGCATTGCACGAACTAGAGACTATCACGCTGTATCCGCCGGTAGTCGGTGATTTTCCTGCCGTCCCGTGGGAGCGGCGCGAAGACGGTTTCGTCTGCATCGGCCGGATCTCTCCGGAGAAACGGCTGGAAAGGATCATCGAGATCCTCTCGAAGGTGCGCGACAAGGGTCCGCACGCTGCATTTGCACGTGATTGGAACCCCCGATGATGACCGGTATGCGCCTACGATCAGAGTCTTGTGTTGAGGCGAACTGTTCGTGGATCAGCATGCATGAAAACCTTTCTCGGCAGGACCTGGAGCAACTCATTGCGCTGCATCGGTACGGCATACATGCCATGGATGGGGAGCATTTCGGGATGGCAGTGGCGGAGATGGTGCGCGCAGGCTGTATCGTGTTTGCTCCAAACAGCGGAGGTCCGGTGCAGATCCTGAGCGGCGAGCAGCGCCTGCTCTACACTTCCGTGGAAGATGCCGCCCAAAAAATTCAACTGACGATGGACAACCCCGAGCGACAAAAAGAACTGCGTGGCTGCCTGGCCGTCTCCAGTGAGCTCTTCTCGGCCGAACGGTTCGTCAGTGGCTTCCGTGAGCTGGTTCAACGGTTCGAATCCACTTAGAGATCAGCTAAGGTTCCGCAAACTCGAGCGGTACCGCTTCCATTAGCTATATTGGTCTGAAGCAACTCGGCAATCGCAGCTGGATCAGAGTCGAACAATTCATCCGCACGCTTTAGCGCTTTCAGTCGTTGGGTCAACGACTCGACTTGCTGATTGGGGTAGCAGCAGCATCCGTGCGAATTTGTACGGTAGCGTGTTGTACGCAATGTTCTCCCGGCAGGTTCTTAGGATTCGCCGTGGGGTCAGGGCTACGCGATTGCCCAATAAATACGGGCGACAACGGATCCCGATTCACCAGTGGCGTGCCGCATTCTTCGCAATGTGATCCCCCACGATAGACCCCAGTTTGTTGCGTGAAATGTGGCTCGTCATACTGCTTCGCAGGGCGCAATATGATTGCGCGCAAAGATTTCGTGCAACGAATAACGGCAAAAGGCCTGAATCGGCGGTTTTCGTGCCAAAACTTACGCTAGGGACCCCTTTCCGAGGGTCCTTACCGTATATTTTCGAACGGCTGCTGCCGCCACCCCAACTTTGAACAGATCGGCTATGCCCTGGCGGTTGTGTTCGCCTTTCTCAATCAGTTCGCGGGCGTGGTCGAGTTGCTGCGGGGTAAGTTTGCGCTTGCGTCCAAATTGAACTCCACGGCGCTTGGCGGCTTTGACCCCAGCGCGAGTGCGTTCGCTGATAAGGCTGCGCTCAAGCTCGGCCAAGAGGCCAATCATCTGCCACATGGCACGGCGGGGCGTCGGTGTCGATGTGCTCCGTGAGTGAACGGAATTTAACTCCGCGCTGTTTGAGTTCGTCGAGCATTGTTATCAGGTCGCGCAAGCTGCGGCCTAATCGGGCGAGCTTCCATACAATCAGGGTGTCGCCAGGTTCGAGCTTCTTGAACAGCGGAGCAAGGCGGGGCGCTTCGTGGTCGCGCCTGATATGCCATCATCCTTGAATACGGTTTTGCATCCGGCCTTCTTCAAGGCGGCGAGTTGCAGGGCAGGGGTCTGGTCGTCGGTCGAGACGCGAGCGTAACCGTATTTCACGATTGCACGGCCTCTAAGTCGTAGGGGTCGGCTCCGTTTAAGATCGGAAAGAAATAGACCAGGAGCCTCCAGAACCATCGCTGCTAAATCCGGTTCCATGTGAGCGCGGGAAAAGTTCGCCGAGAGCGGCGGCGATACCTGGAAGGCGATACCTCGCAATCTGCGATGGCGGGGTATTTTCATAGTTTGATTTTGCAACGGACATTTGGTGCGCCAGGCAAAGCCTGGGAAAGGAGCATGGAACGACCTGAAACCTTTCGTTAGCAGAATAGTTTGTAAACTCGCACTGTCCAGCGGACTCCTAACGCTGAGCATCTGGTTCGCCGTCAAGGACGTGCTGCCATTGTGGGAAGACGCCAAGTCGGTAGTCATCGATGAGCATGCACTACCCATGGCCGCATCGATACTATTGTACGTAATGGTTTCTATGGTCGTTCTACTGATACTAGTCCACACCACGACCATATTTCTGGAAAACCCTGGAACACCTTCTCATGAGGCGGGTTTCGCAGATACAACCCATAGTCAAGGTCTAAATGTTAAACCTAACCGGCTTGCGGCTTCTCGACTCGGGCCGGGAAATTAGGACAGCACATATCCGTGACTTCTTGAGAGTTTAGAAGCATGATTGCGAAGCCGTGGACGCTATCACGCTTCGAAATACGATCTTCGTTATAGGAGCTATCATCTTGGCCATTGAGACCGGACTTAGGGGCGCGCCTACTTTCCGGTCTCACCTGCCGCGATTTCTTTCAAGCGAATTCTGGAATTTTGTTCCATTAGGATTGATGTGCCTTGCTGGCATGATTTGGATTTATGTGGCTCTTACTGAAACGCGTCCAGCGCCGGAAACTACGGCATCCAAAGCAAATGCAACAGGTTCGATAACTAGCGTTGCCCAATCAACGCCCGCACCGTCGGCACAAACATCAACAGCCCAAGAATCACCGGTGACTCCACCGTCAGCCGCGGATTGGCATAATTGGCCTCCAAGTCCGTGGGCTGGTCCTATCGGACCAATCCTCAGCGTGGAGTTTGTTCAGCTTTTTGACGCACTTCCAAAACCATGCAAGGTACAAATAACTGCACCCCCGGATAACCATCTTCACGAGACGCTTTCGTGGTTATTGAATTACGGCGGTTCCGGTCATGGTTCTGCTGGGGCGAAGGTCTGCGACTTAGACAATACGGAGGTTTGGCCTCCAAATGTTGATGAGCCCAAATCCAATAGAACCAACAAGCACGGCGGGGGTGGTGATTCACTGGGACGAAAGGTTTGCACCTGGAGAACAAATCGCGCGTTGGTTTGACGCCGATGGCTTTAATGTCCGCATTAGTCATCGTTTACCAACGAACGCCGCGCCCAATTTAATCTGGATCGATATTTGCCCGGGTTCTCCTTGGAAATAAATGAGAACTGTAATTGAAGCGGGGTTGCTGACGTGCTTTTGCTTGCTCTGAATCATCCACCAGTGACCATGCTTAGGCGGGCTTGGGTGTCGAGAGTTTTCATCACAATGAGAAAGAGAAGAACGCACGCAGAGAGAAGAAACGTAACGATGAATCGAGAAAGATAATGTTCAACGTCTTTTATGCCGTGGAGCGCGCTTATATAGACCCGCATCACACCTATAGCAATTTGGTTCGTGAGCTAATGCGTCCTCATCGTTTGGCAGTTCGTTAGGATTGGGCAGATGCGGGTGTACAGCCTGGGCAACAGGCTCAGCAGGAAAGCCAGCACGGCTGATCCGTGCTGGCTACCGCCTGTCGCGACGATTGTATCGCGACGCCGTAACGATAGTTCACTGCGGCATAATTCCCCTTCCGGCATTGCGAAGAGAAAATGAAGATGTGAGAGCATTCTACAATCAGCCGACTTGCCATCAGCCGACTTGCCATTGCGCTCCTGAGGGCAGGATACGAAGTACCGCGAACTCGACTAGCTTTTGCTGTATAGCCTTTTGGATACTTCGTTCGTCAGCATTCAAATTATCTGCCCCTGTTTTCACCCCCACAAAAACGATTTTTCGCAGGTTTCCCTCATCCAATCCATCGAAGACCAGCAAGTCTAGCGGCGATCCAATAAAACGAGCGTCCTTGGGATTGTAATGGAACTGAGGAAAGAACGGTGCTACATGCTCAGTGACTTTGCCGATTGTTACCAGTCTACTTCTTTCAACCGCGTCATTGTGGATCTGCACCTCCCTAGTTTGTCTCCACTGCTCGAACTGAAGTTGAAGCCTGCTTTCAAACGATGATTGCAGCGCCCGCATTTCGGATTTCAGGGCGAAATATTTGTAGAGGCCGATGAACAGAGCTACCAACACGAGCACAAATATTACGAGAACAATGGATTGGCTCATGTCCAAATTCCCCCTATGTCGGCCGTATCCGGGGCCGGCCTATCAATCGAATTTCGGCGAGCGCTGCTTGGGGGAGCATTCGCGCGAGGTGTCTGAAAGTAACAGGTTCTGCATACACGTTTTATAAAAATGCTAAAAAAGATTCTTTTTTTCTATGTTCCCGGTCGGGCTACTCCTCTGCCTCGCTCTGATCGCCGTCAGCACCTATCGTCCCGCCGGCACGCGCTGATGGGGCTCGCGGGGCTACCGAGTGGGCATCATCCGGCGCAACCCCGCGCTCGATCTCGGCGCGATGGCCGCGCCATCGCGGTGCTATACGTGTCCGGCCGCTTCCGGCCTACTCGCACACCGATGCCAGCGACGGTCGCACGCATCGAGACGCCGACGTGGCCCGCGCCCAATACGCCCATTCCAGGCCTGCTGACGACCACTGGTGTCGGGTTTGTACGACTTCGAGCACGGTCAGAACGCGTGGCACCGAATGCGATCGAGCTACACCCGGTCTTGGCCATTCGGCGGAAACCGGAATAAGCACACGTTCAGCTGCAAGCGCGGTTTTCTGCCAATCGTTGGAGGGCAGCCCGCAATGTTTCATAAAATCAGTTTTGCAGTGCTAACAGTCTGTTAATATAACTTAGCTATATGTGTTGCACAAAAGGAAGAATCTGACTTGCGAGATGTCGCGGAATAGATCAACAATGTGACGGTCTGAGGCAGAGAAACGCCGGCGATCAAAGCCTGTAGCACGCGCTCCGGCAGGGGGGGTTGCCTGAGCGCGTGTGCGTGATTCGCCGGCTCTCACCAAACGTATCAGTTTGACACATCCTACACCAGCCGTTAGTGGTCGGTCACAGGCCGTTAAATGTTCTCTATGTGACAAAACTGCTCTAATCGCTGCGGAAACTCGCCCGTCATGGTCGTTATAACATCCGGAAAACCCGCGCCGTTGGAAGGCTCGCCCTGTTGATACTGCTCGCAGGTATATCGCTGACTCTGGTAACGCTGACCTTGTCCTTCCCGTACCTATAATCACGCCAGTATTGGATGACGCCATAATGCCGTACTATCATCACGCCATGAGCAAGACAGTGCTCGTGACTTCGATGAAGGGCGGCTCGGGTAAGAGCCTGCTTATCCGTTCATCTGCTGATAGCGGCGCGGTCGAGCGGGATGACTACCCTGCTGTGCGATGCTGATGTGCAACAAGGCACCGCGCTCGCCTGGCAGAAGATGCGCGATAGTACGGATGACGTGCAGCGAGTTCACGCCGGCGAACCGGCAGGCATCATCAAGCGCACCGCCGGCCGATTTGCTTATCGTCGATAGCGCACCACGAGCGGACAGCGACGTAGACTGCATGGCGGCGCTCGCCACGTTCATCCTTATCCCGGTGCGCCCTGCCCTACCCGATATCGCGGCAGCCGACCGGGCGCACCGGAGACGAACGAGGCGCGGCAAGTGCTCAGCCGCCTGGGCGATGTCGAGCCGCGGTTGACGATTTCGAACCGGGTAGCGTTCGCACGAGCACTCGGGGCAGGGGAAGCGGTCACCGAGTTTGCGCCGTCGAGTAAGGCGGCAGAGGAGATCAACCAGTTATGGAGGTATCTATGGAAGCATCTAAGAAACGGAAGGGAAGCCTGACAGCGGCATCGGAAAAGGTGTCGGTAGCACAGCCGGAACGCCGGCACTCGCGATCCGCGGGCGGTGACACAGTCGCCACGACTATTCGCTTCAGCCGCGAGGCCTGGCGCGAGGTCCACGACATGGCGATATCCAATGATCTGAGCGTGCAGCAGTTGGTATTCAACGCACTCAACCGCGAGAGGGCGGCTCAAGGATTGCCCCCACTCAAGCCGGTGCCGTCTACGCGGAAGGATTGAACCAAAATCCTTTAGGAAAAATGGGGTGAAACGCAATGCCGAGACGAGTCAAAGTAACTCCTCTTGAGTGTCCTCGCCTACGTGCGTCGAAGTGCGCGGAGGAGATTCGCGTCACCGTTCGAGAAGGCAAAAAGGGAGCGCGCTGGCGACGGTTCGTGCTCAACTTTGCAACCTGGTGAATGTATGCCTTTGCCGACATTCAAGACCGATAGTGAGGCGAAAGGTTGGGCGTTTGAGTCTTGGGATAGTCGCACAAACATAGAGCTTTAACCCTTTGGGGAAGCGATGAATATACACCACGCGGCTACGCTCGCGCTTGCGAGTTGTCTTTTCTCAGGTTGCATTGCGGGGATGACGCAGAATGACCCTTGCCAGGCAGAAGCACTCCCAGGCCCGATCTCACGCTGCGAACGGATACGCACGCAATCGACAGTCAATGCTTTACTCGACGATTATCGAAAATGCGTAGACTCCAATGTTGGCGACCCGACAAGATGTTCTGCCATTCTCCAAGGTCTAAACGCTTCAAGCATTAATGTCGGTTCAAACCAGGCGCGGTGAGCCTTAATGACGGCGAGCGCCGATTATACTAACCATTCCACCATGCTTGGCTGACGCCATTCTTTAATGGTACGGTTCGAGCATGGCAATATTTCGACGTAATCACTGGAACGCTCGGCACCATGTACGCCGGTAACAACTACATGCAAGCGATGACGGCCTATTCCAAGGTGGTCAAGCAGAGCCCCGAGCATGGGACCATCCTAATCCATAACGGCGCTAGCAAGCGGGAGCACGTCGGCAATGGCGGCGAGCGGGTAGAGCGTATCGAAGCTTAGCGAAACGGCCTCAACCGGACGAAGAGGAGGTGATGTGCAGTGACAAAGACCATAGCCGTAAAGGTTGAACATGGTCCCGTAGAGTAGAGCGAGCCGCCAGATCCGGGGAAGGGATTGGCGGCTTCGCTTCTCAACAGGGGATTCTTCGGAGTCCCCTTTTTTTGTGCCTAAAAGCCATCTGTTTTACTACCATTCAATCATTCTTGAGTTCTACCATTCAATCATGGTTATATTGACATCATGAACACGACGCCCCTGATGCTCGAATATAAGACCCTCGCAATCGGCTACGACCAAAACCACGAGGCTTGGCTCAATCGCCTCGCCGACCGCATGAAGCCTTGGTTCACTGCACTCGACAAACCTTTACCGGCAAAGTTGCGCATCGCCCTGGGATTCACATCGATGGGCAAGCGCTCGAATAGAATAGGAGAGTGTTGGGACAATCTCTGTTCTGCGGATGGTCACTTCGAAATATTCATCCGGCCCGATCTAGTAGAGAGTCCCGCGACCATGCCCGGTCAAATCGCGAGTATATTGGCTCACGAGTTGGTTCACGCGGCAGTCGGCATAACCAGTAAACACGGCCCGAAGTTTGCCAAGGTCGCCAAGGCGCTCGGCTTAGTAGGGAAGATGACGGCAACAGTAGCGGGGCCACTCTTCATAGAAAAGATTGAACCAATGCTAATCGCCGTTGGGGAACTTCCACACGGCAGGCTCAACACCGGGGGTCTATCCACGCGCGCACCGAAACAGACGCCAAGATGGTTGAAGGCTACTTGCCCCGAGTGTGGATACATAGTGCGCGTTTCAAAAAAGTGGCTCGATGCCGGATTCCCTATTTGCCCGACCGACCATAGCGAGATGCTCCCCGACAGCATTGAAGGACTGCGCAAAGCCGCCTGAACATCTCCAACCGGGGCAGGGCGAGCGCTCTGCCTCATTGAGGCACCATGCGTAAGAAAATCGGCTATCGGCTCACTCTCAGTGTCGGCACTCATACCGTCTACGACGATACGTTCGCTACCTCGACAGAAGCTAAGCGCCTCGGGGCGCAAATGGTCTATGACCAGTTTGCCAAAACGCACGATGACATTTACACCGTCGCCATCGTCTACTACCCGAACGGGACGCGGGCGGCCTTCAGTAACGAAGGGATGGCGTGGCCACCCTCGACTTTCATGCGCCGTTCATCGGCGAAACTGTCTAACCCTGAGGTTCTAAATGGCACTTGTTATCGACTACGAATCGACGTGTACCGGCCCGTTGCTCTATCGCGCGGTCGCGAGGCGCTATCCCTGCGTTGACCGGCAGAGCGGGCTTTATCCGACGCGAGACGAAGCCCTAGCGCACTTGCTCGCGACTATCACGCACGCATCCTGGGAATGGGATAGGCGAGTATGCGCGCCCACTGTCGGCACCTCGCTCGATCCGCTTTGTCCGCGGTGTCGGGCGATTAGCGACGGCCTTATCAAATACTAACTCCAAACCAAAGTAGAGGTTTTCAGATGGTCAGATCCGAAACGGAATCGAAGAGCAACCGTGCATCGCGGGGACGGATCATTACGCGACACATTCCTATGAAACGCACAAGCGCGGGCGCTCAGAACGCGGCCCTATCGTCAAGCAGATCGTCACATGCCTGAAGTGCGGCGCGTCCATAACCAATCGAGCAACCGAATGACGCTCGTAAAACAACGAGGCGGATCGGACTGCGGGGTAGCAACCGCGGCGATGCTCGCGGGGGTGAGCTACGAGACGGCGCTCGCCGCGGTTCCGAATCCTAAGAGCCGGTATCTGACGGTCGGGAGATTTGTCG
Organism: Binataceae bacterium (SeqCode); assembly: GCA_963752805.1. GTDB lineage: Bacteria > Desulfobacterota > Binatia > Binatales > Binataceae > JAMXLL01. The sequence continues at coordinate 66,639 of CAVWAA010000014.1, read as the reverse complement.
CCACGATGAAAGGACTTGGCCGCGAAGTGGCGATAAGCCGCCGACACTATGGGCGGCCACTCGCATCGATGCCGAATCCGGACGGCGCGCTAATCATCCGCAAGCCTACAGACAGGGTAGGGCATTTCGTGGCGGCCGATGCAGGCGTGATTTTAGATCCTCAAATCGGCAGGCACCCGATGAACACGTATCCACGCCGCGATTGGCGCGTCATCCGAGAGGCAAAATGAACGCCTTCGAACTGGGATGGAGCGCGGCCGAACGCGGCCAAACCCTGAAACAAAATCCCTGTCATCCGCAATCAGGCGAGGCGATTTGTTGGCGGTGGGGATTCAACGCTTTCTGGAGAAATCTATGAATCCGACACAGACGAAAATCCTAATACTGGCGGCAAGGCGGGCGCTAACCGCCCTCGAACCAACATCACAAGCCGCGATCGAGCTCGACATGGCGCTTAAGCAACCGCCCGTCACAACCGTCTCAAAAAAAGTACCGAGAGCGCGGTACGGGCCAAACCCCTGGCGGGACGGCAAGTGCATCGATTCCGACGATGCGCGCGAGTTCGCGTCGGCCGTGCATGACCGATTCCTTCGCGGATGGAAGGGGCTCACCGCGAAGCAAAAGCGTGCCGGCGAAAAGCGCTTTGCCGCATGGCGCAAGGCCAACGGCGATACGCGCCAGGCTTTGATGCACTGTGCTTGTGGCGGCAAGGCGAGCGACCACGCCGAGGATGGCGACGGGAACCTACTCACCTGTTCCCATTGCAAAACTTGTGATCATTTTCATTATCAAACCGAAGGGGAAGCCGCGGTCGCGGCATGACAGAGGCGAACTGCGAGGGTGTTCCAACCGCCTCGCAGTCCAACCCGTGGTCATCACCTGAGGAAGAGCAATGGAAAAACCAATCGAAGCCAAGCCCGACTGCGCGATATGCGGTGCGCCCGCGGTGTGGTGTCAGACTCGCGGCGAGTATCGGTGCAGCTACCATTGGGTTGGACTTCGGCGCGCAGACCTTCGGGCGCTCCAGCGGGAGCGTGAGTTTGCTATAGCCGAGTCTTTCCACGACCAACCAGGCATCGACCAGCTCGACCCACTACCCTCGCCCAAACTACCCCTTAGTTGGCGCATCACCAACCTCTTCGGCAAGTTACTCATGCTCTGGCTCCTCATCATCGCCGTCGCAATCGTTCTCATCGGCATCGGAGTGATCAAATGAGCATTCGATTTTCGGCCAAAATGAAGTTGAGGTACTGAACGATATCATCACCGTCAAGTTGCGCAACCGGTTCGTCTGCGAAGTAACTGAGATTCTACCGCGCACCAGCTCCGACCGTACCATCGCGCGCACTCGCTTCCGTCAAGACCTTGCCGATTCTGGCCCCATTTCGGCCAGGTAGACATCGCGCCCACCATAAAACATGAGGCACGCACACGATGTTAGGTGTAGTAATCCCGTTCCCCCAACGTCCGTTTTCGGCAACACGTCCGCAACCGCCAACCCGGCAACCGAACAAGGCAAGCCGCGTCCGCGAGTACCTAACCCCGGCAGAAGTCGAGAAGATGATTGTCGCCGCTCGCAAGATCGGCTGGCGCATGGCGCTGCGTGATAGCCTGCTTATTCGGGAAGCGGCTCGCCACGGCTTCAGGGCAAAGGAACTAAGCCTCTTAGAGTGGGGGCAGTTCGATTTCGCTGCCGGTACGTTGCATGTCGAACGCGTCAAGGACGGTTCCCCGTCGATTCATTATTTCGACGGCGAAGAGTTGCGGGCATTGAAGGCGTGGAAACGCAAGCAGGGCGAGAGTCCGTTCGTGTTTACGGCGCTAGGCGGCGCTCCGATGTCCACTCGCAGTGTTCATCGCGTGGTAGCCGCGGCGGGCGAGGCGGCCGGGATTCCGTTTCCGGTTCACCCGCATCAGCTTCGCCATGCGACAGGCTATCGCCTAGCCAACGAGGGTCGCGCCACTCGCGATATTCAAGGGTTCCTTGGGCATAAGAACATGCGGCATACCGTGGGTACACGGAACTGGCGGCTGTTCGGTTCAGGGGTTTTTGAAACTCGCGCCGCGTGCCGCCTGCCTTAACGCACTAATATCAAGGAACTCCTCCTCGGACGAACCCGCGACAGGACCGATTCGACGCCGAGCTTCCTATTTCTCGAACTTGCGCGATCTAGTCGGGCGAGAGTGTAACATCTCGCGTTCCCCGTCTATTAGAAATGCTGGCCTTTTTGTCTTGCTTCGCCTAATACTGTCGTTCAAGTGAGGACTTGAGCAATGTTTAGCAGAAAGCAGATTTTACGAGTATGCGCCCTCGGCGCGGTCTTGCTAAGTGCGGTCGGCACAGCCGTCGCCCAAAACGGCAACACGGCATATGGGGCGGGAGCACTTCAGAACAATACAACTGGAAACTACGACAGTGCTTTTGGGTTTGACGCTCTATTCAGCAACACCACCGGCACGTACAACACCGCCAGTGGACTTAACGCCCTAACGGACAATACTACGGGCGACTACAACACTGCCACGGGAGCCGCCGCCCTCGCTATCAACACCACAGGCAACTACAATACCGCCAGCGGTTATTCTGCCCTCATCAACAATACCACCGGCGTCAATGATACCGCCGATGGAGTTGACGCCCTCCAGAGCAACACTACCGGCTATGGCAATGAGGCGAGTGGGGTTGATGCGCTTTTGAACAACACCACCGGCTTCCACAATACCGCTGTCGGAGATTCCGCCCTCCACAGCAACACTACGGGCCACAGTAATATTGGCGTTGGTTTTAATGGCGGCTTCAACCTCACCGGCAGCAACAATATCGAAGTCGGTTCGTCGCGAACTTCCTCTGACAATAATACTATCCGCCTCGGAACCCAGGGCACCCAGACTGCAACCTATATTGCTGGCATCTCTGGCACTGCAATGAGCGGGGCCGATGTGGTGGTAAGCAGCAGCGGTCGCTTGGGTGTGTTGCCTTCTTCGGCTCGTTACAAGGAAGACATTCAGGCTATGGGCGAACGCAGTCAAGGACTAGGGCAACTCCATCCTGTGACTTTCCGCTACAAGCAAGACCCGCAAGGGGAACGGCAATACGGATTGATCGCCGAACAAGTAGCCAAGCTGTATCCGGAGTTAGTAGTTCGTGGCAACAAGGGCCAGATCGAGTCAGTCCAGTATCGCGAGTTAATCCCCTTGATGCCGAACGAAATGCAGCACCAGCAAAACGAAATGCAGCACCAGCCGGTGGTAGTGAATGAACTGAAAACTTAAAAGCAGATGTTGCGAGCCGCGCTGGCAGAGCAAAACGGCGCATTAGAGGCGCGGCTGGAACGGTTGGAACAAACCACGACGATAGCCAATCGCTAATAGGAGTCAATCAATAGGAGTCAATCAATAGGAGTCAATCAATGATTACCAAGCAGTCTTTAGTATGCGCTCTTGCACTTTTCCTAATGGTCAGCACAGCCGCCGCCCAACCACAAAACAACACGGCCTTCGGGCAAGGAGCGCTCCAGAGCGACACGAGCGGCGACGGCAACAGTGCGTTTGGCGCTGAGGCCCTCCAGAGCAACACTACCGGCAACGGAAACACCCCCAGCGGATGGCTCGCTCTCAACGTTAACACCACCGGCCGAGAACGCCGCCAGCGGTAGCCAGTCCCTAGAGAGCAACACCACCGGCAGCAATAACACCGCCAGCGGATGGGCAGCCCTCGGTAATAACACTACCGGCAACTACAATACCGCTAGCGGATATTTCGCCCTCCAACAAAACACCATTGGCAACTTTAATACCGCCAACGGATACAACGCCCTACTGTTCAACACTACGGGTGTCAATGATACCGCCGATGGAGTAGCCGCTCTCCAGAGCAACACCACCGGCTATGGCAATGAGGCCAGTGGGGTTCAGGCGCTCTTCAGCAACTCCACCGGCTACCACAACACGCTGTCGGAGATTCTGCCCTCCACAACGGCAATGGTCATAGTAACATTGGCATCGGTTTCAACGGTGGATACACCATTACCGGCAGCAACAATATCGAAGTCGGTTCGACGGGAGCTTCTGCTGACAATAATACTATCCGCCTCGGAACCCAGGGCACCCAGACTGCAACCTACATCGCGGGCATCTCTGGCACGGCGATGTCTGGCGCTGACGTGGTAGTCAGCAGCAGCGGTCGCTTGGGTGTATTGCCGTCTTCGGCTCGTTACAAGAAAGACATTCAACCATTGAATGAAACCAGTAATAAACTATGGCAACTCCATCCCGTGACTTTTCGCTATAGGCAAGATCCAAGTCAACGACAGTATGGATTGATCGCCGAACAGGTAGAAGGTCTACCCGGAACTGGTTGTTCGTGGCGACAAGGGTGAAATTGAGTCAGTCCAGTATCGCGAACTAATCCCGTTGATGCTCAACGAAATGCAGCACCAGCAGGCGGCACTGACTGAACTCAAGACTCAGAATCAGATCCTGCGATCAGCGCTGGCGCAGCAGAATGCCGTATTCATGGCACGCCTGGAACGGCTGGAACGAACGTCAGCGAAGACCCTTGGGAGCCGCTAACTGACGGGCTTTTCGGGCGTGAGTGCGGGGTAAGGTTGGCAATCAGCGGATCAAGCCGAAGCCGAGCCCATAAAAATCTTTTGTCCGCTCATCAGGTTGAACCGGCGAACTCGTGAGCGTGATTGCCTGCTTGGGCAGATGCTCAAAGCCTGGCACGAGGTGCCACGGCAGCCGGCGCTCGCCTTCTAACCAAGGCCTGCCGGAAGGATGAAGTTGCGGCGGAATAGCCCTGCCGCTCGACACGAGCACTTCAAACTCGTGGATTTCGTCCAGGCGCTTTTGCTTCGCCGCGGCCGCCTCGCGTAATGACTGAATGTCAACATACTCGGCATCGACCGCGGGCTCTGGCTCTTGTGGAGCTTCGAGTTGGCGGATGGGCTCATGCTCGATTTCAGGCGTGACATATCGCGGCGCCTCTTCGGGCGGATGACGCTCGCGCGCCGCTTCCATTATCGAGCGCACTTGTTGGATGCTCATTTGGTCTTCAATGACTACCTGCTTAGGCATGTCGAGGCCGAGCAGTGCCGCGCGGCGCTCTTCCCATCGCCGTATCCCATCAGTGAGCCGCAAAATGCGATCTATGTCCTCGGGTTCATCAGAGTCTCGCAGAGCTTGGATTTTCGAGTTGAGTAAGAGCTGGTTGGATTCGATTCGTTGAAGGGACGACTTGCGCTCTTGAGCGGCTTCGGCCGCGGGTATGGCGGCAAGCGCGCGGCGATAAAGCTTGAGCACCATCACGTCGGAAATCCCCAAATGCTTGCCGATCTCCGCGTACGTGGTACCCCGCAAGCGCAGTTCTAAGACTTTCTTCTGCCGCTCTCGGGCGTTGACTTCCCGCGCCGTCCTTTTTGCCGCATTTGGCATTCGCTCACCCACCCTCGTGTTAACCCTCAACCACGTTACCCGCTTGCCGGTTCTCGTTCACGGGGGCACCGTAGCCGGTGCTAGGCGCTTTGCCTGCCCCCCCCTGCACACCTCCTCAACCCCGAAAATCTGTCCTGGCGCGATTCTGGTGGCATCAATGGCATCCGTGGGGGCTTGAGAGTCGCCCTTCTGAGAGGGCGGAATACCGCGCACACCCTTATCGGGGGGTTAAAGCCTTCGGGCTCGCATATCCGGATTGCTCATCGCCCGCGAATGGATAGACATCCGTGCTATTAGACCATTTCTCTACCTATCTGACGATTAAGCGCCAGACCAAAATCGCCATTTCGTCATTTTCAGTCCAGACCCGTCATTTCCCGAATAATCTTATAACTGGTGAGTTCTTCGGCTTTTACCCGGATTTCCGGTGACGAAAGTGACGATTTTCCCTTACCTATAGGCGTACACGCCCGCACATGTAGAGCCGTTATAGGAGGAAAAAATCGTCATTTTCGTCATCAGGGCGCTCGTTTCCGCGAAAAGTCCAACATCTGTGCGGGCTTTGCCGGTGACGGGTTTCGTCATCCGATGACGATTTTCGTCAGTGGGCCAATGATGCGCAGGCGGGTGCTTTGGGGCGGACTTTCACTTTGCCGGTCTTAAAGACACTTTGTTCACGAATCGGCGCTTGCCCGGCCTCCGATTTTCGAAGTCGAGGGGGTTTCGCGGATTCCCTTTGATAAACTTGGCTAATTCCGCGATTCAGTCCCGATTGGTTTTTCCCCGGCGCCGGGCTCAACCGGAACCTTATTGACGACATACCCTGGCGTCCGGTCGGCCAAGGTAACCTAAAATCCGGCCCTAGGGGTAAGTGACAGAACTGACAAAAGTGACAGAACCCCAATCGGAGAGGTTCTGGCACTTCCGACCGTCATAACAAGAGGACATTCGGATGACAGTTTCCTTTAAGCCACAGGACAGGGCTTCAATCTGCCGCTTGTCGGTCGAGCCCTCAAACTGCTCCTACGGCACGCTACGCTCACCTCGCACTTACCCCGTTCGGCGGCGATACGCTCTGAAAGTATGGCAACGAGTGTATCCCGTCGAAAAGCGTAAAACCCTTGTCCCACAGGGGTTTCGTTTAGATTGCAGGGCGGGACCGCAAAACCGCCCATCGGCAAAATATGCGGTTTTTGCCCCTAAAACTCGCGTCAAGTAGCTCGGAAAATATTTCTTCAGAAAGACACTGCGAGTAAGACGGCGCAAGATAGTGCTATGAAGTCCATTTTAGCCGCTTATAAACCCGCTAGACTATATCCCTTGACGAAATCCCGAACCGTCAGTAAGGGCGACTAAATGCGCCTTAGCGCGGAAATCGACTGGTACGCTAGCGACTATGAAGACACGCGAACAGAATGTTGTGAGCGCTAACATTGACTTGCCGTCATCCCATCTCGACGAAAATCAGTTAGCCGCCCGTCTCGGGGTCAAGCTCTCAACCGTCAAAGGTTGGCGGACGCGAGGATTTGGGCCGCCGTGGCTTAAATATACTCGGAGCCATCGCGGCGCCGTGCGGTATCGCCTAGCCGACGTGATCCGGTGGGAAGAAGAGCAACGTCATGTTCCCCCGAACATGACGGCGCAGAAGGAAAGTCCGCCGGCCGCTGCTGTCACGTCTGCATAGCACCTCGAAGTCCGGCAACGTCAACCAACGCCCGGTTCGCGTGATTCTCGTTTATCGAGAGACCGGACGTTTTTGTGTGGCCCCCAAAAAGTGCAAAGGCCCCGGTTCTGACAAACCAGGGGCCAAGCTAAACGGACGAGGCGTGGAGTGCGATCCGACGACTCAGTAACACCAAGTGTATATAGCCGAACTGCGCAACAATCGCAAGTACCTGTTGGCGGTGCAACACCGAACGGCTCCGCGGGCAAGACGATTCCTCACTCTTTTACCGAGACCGCGTTGGCCTTCGAGCTTATCGCCAAACACGGCGAGTCATTCCGGTATGTCGTGGACATAGGACAACATTTGTTCTGGAACGGTCAGATTTGGGAACCAGATCCCGAGGCGCACCGCTTAGCCCAACTGGTTACGCCTATTTGTGTTAACGCGGCCGGCAAGGCTCCCAAGAAGTTGGTGCGGACTCTCGAAAGCTATGCCACCACGCGCGCGGTGATAAAAAAAGCCTGCGAAGATACACGGATCGTCGTAAAACACAAACAACTCGATACCGACCCGCTCCTATTTGGCACGCCAGACGGCACTTTCGACTACCACCTAAATAAACTGCGACCACCAGACCCAAAAGACTTAATAACTATGAGTACTGGGGTCACGCCGCTTGACGCAACTGAGCGTGACTTGGTCGAGCAGATTCCGGCCTGGATGAACTTTCTTCGTACAACTTATCCGCTCTCACCTAGCAACAAAGATGCGGATACCGAGAAGATTCAGTTTTTACAACGATGGTGGGGTTACTGCACTACTGCTTTGGTGAAATGGCATCATTACACATTCTTCGTCGGACGCGGTCGCAATGGCAAAGGCGTAATGTTCCGCACGTGGCGCGAAATCCTAGGCGACTACGCCACCACGATCAAAAGCGAACTACTCATGGAGCGCCTGGTCGAGCCGCATCGCACTGAACTCGCTTGCCTACGCGGCAAACGCATGGTCATCAGTAGCGAGATATCCAGTGGCAAGCTATGGAACGAGTCACGCCTAAATGAGTTATCGGGCGGGGGTGATCCGATCAAAGCGAACTTTATGAGGCAGGACGAGTTCGGGTACTATCCAGTCCTCAAACTCAATATCGCGAGCAATAATCGTCCGCAGTTTCGCACGGTTGACGTTCATTCAACCGAGCGCCTGTTACTTATTCAACATCAAATGCATTTCGTCGAAAACAGGCAGGACTATTGCAAAAACCATCCGCAAGACGATCCGGCGGCCATCGTACAACAAGACCCAGAGCTAGAGGAAAAACTGATTACTGAACGGGCGGGCATACTCCGGTGGGGCATTTTTGGCGCGCAACGGGCGTTGGAAAAGTTAGAAGACAATAGCAAGCGAACGAAGGGCTTGACCATTCCTGTCTCCATACGCGACGACTCCCGTAACTATTTAGACGCAGAAGATGAACTTGGTCATTTCATCGGGACTTACTGCAAGCGCATCGCGCCGCCTGACGGTGGGAAGATGTGCAGTCTGACCGATGTGTTTAACGCTATGCGTCAAGAACAACGCGACAAGCCGGTTACTCAAAATGAACTGCGAAAGATGCTTGAGACTCGCTATACGGTGAAACACACTAAGGTGGGTTCAACCTGCATCGGCCTTGTTTTAAACGACTTGGGCAACATGCGCTTGGCTCAAAAACACTCCAATAGCTTAGAGCAAACGGACAATGGAGTGGTAACCTGGCGAGAGTGAACCCCAAGTGACCACCCCTGACCTTATGGCCGCGATTGCCCACCTCGATCCCGCCGATGCCCCGGCGGTGTTGGCCGCAGTAGCCGCCCGACTGGCAGAAGCCAGGAACGATGAGTCTCAACCGGAGCCCGCCGCGCCGGCCGACGATACTAATCTTACAATCGAGGAAACCGCCAAGCGGCTGCACCGTTCGACCAAATGGATCTACCGCCATCGCGCTACCTTGCCATTCATCCGCAAGCTCGGGCCACGCTCTTATATCTGCTCTCAGAACGCGCTGAATAAATGGCTCGCGCGCCGTCCATGCTAGCTTGCAAACATGCTAGCACCGCGCTAACCTCTCTTCTGATGAAACGGAAGGAGGCAACCGGATTGAAGACATTCGCAGTGCGGATTCCCGAAAAGCTAATCGACCGGCTCAAGTTCCGGGCGCTCAAAGAAAAAACCAGCGTGCAAGAACTAACCGCGCGGGCGCTCACGGCCTACCTCAAGAAGCAGGGGACAGACGATGAAGCGTAACAAGGGGCTCGGTTTCGTCTATCAACCTAAGTTTAAAGACCGCAAAAGCGGTGAAATCCGGACCTCGCCGACATGGTGGGTGAGCTACTCGCACCGCGGGACCAAGTACCGGATTTCGAGCAACTCCGAAAAACGCGGCGACGCGCTGAAGCTGCTCAAGCACAAGCTCGCCGAAATCGGCAGTGGCCGCCTGATTATTCCCGACGCAGAGCGAACCACGTTCGAGAACCTGCTCACGATACTGGTAGACAACTATAAGGCGAATGAGCGGCGCTCGCTTGACAAGCTGTTATCCCGGCTTCGCCATCTCCGCGAGTTCTTCGGATTCGACCGTGCTTTCGACGTGACCGCCGACCGCATCGACACGTACGTAGCGCACCGCCTTGAGGAGCGCGCCGCCAACGCCACCATCAACCGCGAGTTGGCCGCGCTACGCCGAGCTTTTCGTCTCGCCCTAAAGGCGGGCAAGGTGACGGCTCGGCCGGACATTACGCTCTTGCACGAAGATAACGTGCGTCGGGGCTTTTTCGACGATGAGCAGTTCGGGGCTGTCCTTGCCCATCTACCTGAAGACCTGAGGCCCGTTGTCCAAACCGCGTACATCACGGGTTGGCGCGTCCATTCTGAAATCCTCACGCGGAAGAGGCACCATCTGGATCTGAATGCCGGCTGGCTCAGGCTCGATCCGGGCGAGACCAAGAACCGCACAGGCCGCATGTTCCCGCTCACGCCGGAGCTTGATGACGTGTTGCGGACCCAACTTGAGCGCACTCGGGCACTTGAACGGGACACGGGACGGATTATCCCATGGCTGTTCCATCGGGCCGGCAATCCGATCAGGGACTGCCGTGCGGCGTGGAAAACTGCCTGTACGGTTGCTGGCGTTCCGGGTCGGATACTGCACGACTTCCGCCGCACCGCCGTGCGAAATCTGGAGCGTGCCGGCGTCTCGCGGTCGGCGGCAATGGCGATGGTCGGCCACGAAACCGAGGCTATTTATCGGCGGTACGCGATCGCTGACGAAGCCTCGCTCAAAGAGGCCGCGGTCAAACTCGCCGCTTTGGGCAAAGCGGGACGACTGTCCAAAACTGTCCATTCGGATTAGTCAAAGCACGGTCAAAGCAAACGTTACGATTAGGGACTCAGTTGGTGAAGGTGAGCAAAAAACCCTTGATTTTGTTGGTGCCGAGGGCGGGACTTGAACCCGCATGTCCTTTCGGACGGTGGATTTTGAGTCCACTGCGTCTGCCGTTTCGCCACCTCGGCATTTACGGCTTATGGGGCGGCCATCGGCCGCCGTGCGTAAAGATTGTGCCAGAGCGGTGCGTGATCCGACAAGCGATTGCGCACCTCGCAGACTCGTCAGCTCGCTCCGCCTCCGCTCCGCTAGTCTCCTCTCCCGCGACTGAGCGGGCGAGGCACGGGCAGCGGGCTAGCGGGCGGAGCTGCGGCGAATTGACTGTTGGGGCCCTATGAGTCTATGTGATGGCTTAGAAGCAGATCCCATTGGAGGCGTGGCGACGGATTAATATTCGCATGCCGCGCCAGGAGGTTTGCGATGGCGACCGCGACGATGGGCGTCGCCCAAGGCGATCAGATTGAGATGCTGTACGAGCGCGGCGTGACTGACGGGTTGCCCGTGGTTCCGCCCACCCGCGAGCGCGTCGACCGCATGTTGGCATCGGTGCCCTGGCGGCGGCGCGACGAGTTAATCGGCCTGCTCGGTCCGCAGATGGGACGGGCAACGGTCGAGAAGGTCGCCATCAACGCCGTGATGGCCGGCTGCAAGCCCGAGTACTTTCCGGTGGTCCTGGCGGGAGTCGAGGGTCTGTGCGACACCGCCTTCTGCGCGCATGGACTAAGTATCACGCTGATGTCAGGCGCACCGCTGGCGATCATCAATGGCCCGGTGCGCAATCAGATCGGGCTTAACTCGGGCCACAACGCGCTCGGTCATGGTTTCCGCGCCAACGCCACCATCGGACGGGCGCTGCGGCTGGTCACAATGAACATCGGAGGCGCGAGGCCTCACGGCGTTACCAAGGCGACGTTAGGTCATCCCGGCCAGTACAGTTTCCTGGTCGCCGAAAATGAGGAAACTTCACCGTGGGAGCCGCTGCACGTCGAGCGCGGCTTTAAGAAGGAGGATTCGGTTATCACACTGTTCGGCGGCACCGGCTTCTTTCAAGTCGCCGACTTCGCCAGCAACACCGCGGAGCGGCTGGTATCCACCATCGGCGGCACGATGGGCGGCGGCATCAACAATTACCGCGAGTATCCATTGATGTCCGATACCGTACTGGTGCTGAGTCCCGAGCATGCCAAGACCATCGCGCGCGATGGATGGTCCAAGCGCGACGTCCGCAATTATCTATACGAGACGGTCGTGCGGCAGCAGCCCGCACAGGGTATCCTGGGGCCGCCGCGCGGGCGAGCTGCCAAATGGACCACCGCGGATGGCGGCGCTCGCAAGTTCCGCTCGCCCGATACGATCATCGTGGTTGTCGCTGGAGGAACCGCCGGACGTCTTTCAGCCGTCATTCCCGGGTGGGTGTCGGAGGAGTTAGCCGGCAGCGCGCCGGTCAGCAAGTTGATTCGCCTGGAGTAAAACGGGTCGTGAATTAATGCCTACCCGAAGTGGCACCGGCTACCAGCCGGTGGATCTCCGGTTGAGAGGAGCTAAGAAGAAGGAGCAGCATGATGGCAGACGACATTCTGGATCCGGTCGGCTTCGAAAGCGAGGTGCCGCCCAAGCCGATGGCCAAACGCCTCGATACGCTTGGCGGCAAGACCATCGGTATTCTGGATATCGGATTTCCCAATGGCTCCGTATTTCTGGATCGGGTCGAACAGGTGCTTAAGAGCAGGTATGGAGTTGCCGAATTCGTGCGGCGCGCCAAGCCGAGTCCGGCGCGTACGGCCGACGACGAAGTGCGAAAAGAGCTGATCGAGGCCTGCGACGCGATTGTGGAAGGGACCAGCAGTTGAGGCTCCTGCATGTCGTGCAGTTCGCACGACACCGCATATTTTGAAGAGCAGGGAGTTCCGACCGCGAATGTAGCTACCACTGAGTTCCGCGAGGCCGGCCGTATTCAATACACCAACCTCGGCTATCCGTCGTACGATATCGTTTTTATCCCGCATCCGATCTTTCCGCTGACCCAGGAGGAGACGTTTGCCAAGGCCGACGCGGTGATCGAACAAATTGCAAAGCGCCTGACCGAAGACCAGTCGCCACGTTGATCTTCTGCGGGCCGCATCGTGACCGGGCTGCGGATTTCTCCGCAGCCTGGCAGTCTCGGGCCGATAATTCGTCTGATGATGACATCGGCGACGGTTCAGGGCGGTCGAAACTATGGCCTGCCACTGGCCGGACCTGATATGGCGCTTTCGCGGGGTTCGCCCAGCAATTCATGCAGGCGCTGAATTCGCCGCGAGAGCGGCGGATGAGTCGAGAGCAGATTATCTAAGAAGCCCTCACCGCCGTCGCCGGCGCTTTCCAGCGGATTCACGATAAAGAGATGGGCAGTGCCACGCGAGGCGTTGGCCAGCGGCGATTCGGTGCGCGCGATATGTTCGAGCGCGCGCAGTAGTGCATGCGGATTACGCGTGAACTCGACCGACGACGCATCGGCCAGGTACTCGCGTTGCCGCGAAACCGCCATCGCGATTAGCTGTGAAAACAAGGGCGCCAGGATCGCCAGCACGAATACTGCGATTGCGATGATCACTCCTGCCTCGCCGCTGTCGTTGTTGTCGCGATCGTTTCGGGCGCCGAAGCCGCCAAAAAATGACCATCGCATAAAGAAGTCCGCCAGCATCGCGACCCCACCGACCAACACCGCGATCATCATCATGGTGCGAATGTCATAATCGCGGATGTGCGCCATTTCGTGACCGAGCACACCCTGCAATTCCTCGCGGTCCATTTCCTCGACCAATCCCTGGGTGACGCAGATGACCGAATGCTGCGGATCGCGCCCGGTAGCAAACGCATTGGGCGCCGGGTCGTCGATAATGTAGGCGCGCGGCGCCTGCATGCGCGACGCCAGTGCCATCTCCTGCACGACATCGAGCACCATCTGGTGCTTCGGCGAATCCGGTGCGAGCCGGCGTGCATGGGCCGACGCTAGTACTAACGCGGCGCCGCCGTAATACGAGATTAGCGACTGAACGGAACCGACAATAAGCGCAATGATTGTGAGAATCGGAAAGCCCACCAAATGGCCGTCTTGGAGCCGAACCGCGCCGATCACGAAATCCAGGCCGAAGCCGAGGGTGCAAAAGAGCACCAGAAACACGATGACCAGCGCGACAGTCTGGTGACGGTTCCGGCGCTCCAATTCGCGAAAATCGGCGTGCCTCGATGTCATTGGATCGGAATCAATTGACTAATCTATGAGGCGCGCGGTGTTCCCAATGAGAGATCAACTTTGGGTAACGCCTGATCTTCGGCTGGCGCTTTGAAGTAGTCACCCGGATGGAAGCCGAAATGATCGGCAATGATATTGCTCGGGAAAGTCTCAATACGATTGTTGAGTTCCAACACGGCATCGTTATAGGCTTGCCGTGCGAAGGCAATTTGATTTTCAGTCGTGGTAAGCTGCTCCTGCAATTGGAGTACGTTCTGGTCGGACTTAAGCTGTGGATAATTTTCCATCAGCGCGAATAGCCGGCCAAGACCAGCAGTGAGCTGGTTCTCAGCCTGGAGCCGCGCTTCCTGGCTGGGCGCCGCGACTGCACGATTACGCGCCTCAACCACTTGGGTAAGCGTGTCGCGCTCGAACTGCATATAACCCTTGACCGCTTCGACCAGGTTCGGAATCAGGTCATGGCGGCGCTTGAGCTGCACGTCGATCTGACGCCAGGAATTTTCGACCGAGTTACGCATCCTGACCAGCGAGTTATACGCAAATGTCGCATAGAGCGCGGCGACCACGATGATTCCGATTATTATCCAGGAGGCCATTTATTTTCTGATCCTTTTCCGGCTGGCAAAAGGCAGTCATGCGATCATGACATATCTCTACACACGAACCATTCGCTTGCGGAGCTTATCTCAGAATCGCCAGGGCTTGTAGATATGGTGCTGGAAGGCAGATAAGAATTTGATTAACGGAACCCGGGGACGGCTCCGAGAGCCGTCCCACGAACTCGTTGGTTGATGAGCCGAAATTGCTTCAGTTGATCTGGATCTTCACTGGCCGCGCTTCGGGCCGCTTCTCGACCGTTACTTCGAGCACGCCATCCTTATAACTGGCGTGGATCTGGTCGTGGCTCGCATCCTTGGGCAGCTCAAAACTCCGGCGAATCCCACCGTAATGACGCTCCGAGAAGTGAACCGACGTGTCCTTCGGCCATTCGGGCCGCTTACGCTCCGCGGTCATGGTGAGGGTGCCATCCTCAACCCGGAGGTTGACCGAATCATTCTTGAGCCCTGGCAGATCGAAGTAGAAGTGATAGCCATCCTTATCTTCGACCACATCAACGGCCGGACGAATGCCGGGTTGCCGTACCTGCGGCTGAAAGTCTTTGAAGAATCCGTTCATCCTATCCAACAACCATCCGTTGTTCGGCAACGAGCTTTCATACCTGATTTCCATACTAATGCCTCCTACCGGCTGTTCCCGGTGTAATTATCTTTTTGACTATCCGCGCTTTATTATTCGCTGCGCTGTCAGACTGTCTGAAATGAAGTTAAGTACGAATTGCCAATCGTCAAGGCTAGTGGAAATAAGACAGAGGCGGGCCAGCCGGAGGCATAGCCATAGACATCAGACGATTTCCCACAGGCGCGCAGCGATCGACTGGGGTGATACTATTCCGACGATTCAGGCGGGCTACTCGCGCGGACAATTTCGGCGGCGAACCGGCGCGCCATCCCCGCATCTCCCAATCTGTCCGCGAGTGACTTGCCCTCTTCAAGCACCTCAATTGCTCGCGCTATGCTGCCTTTACCGAGCAGTACGCCGGCCTTGCGAAAGACGCGAGCGTAGCGGGCTCCTTTTTCGGCGGCATCCATGGCAATCAATCAGGCGCAAACGGTCGACACCATCCTAAGCGGCGCACTTACTATCGTCCAGCCGACCGGCGGCTATCGGTTCGCGATCGATTCGATCCTGCTTGCGCGCTTCGCTTGTCCGCGTCAACGCGCGCGGGTTCTGGAGCTGGGCGCCGGATGTGGTGTGGTGTCGGTGATGATCGCCGCGCTGCACCATCCCAATCAGGTCGTAGCGGTCGAGCTTCAGCCCCGCCTTGCCGCGATGATCGCGCAAAACGCCGCTTTGAATGGAACTTGGGCAGTGACGGGAATTTGTGCCGACATTCGCAGGATTATTCCGGGACTCACGCCGGCCACATTTGACTACGTCGTCGCGAATCCGCCGTACCGGGCTGCGCGGCGCGGACGCGAGAGTCCCGATGCGGAGCGGCGGGTTGCGCGTGGCGGTGACGGCGCGACGCTGGCGGACTTTATCGCGGCCGCCGCGCGTTACACAAACGACGGCGGAAAGGTGGCGATTGTGTTTACCGCATCAAGGACGGCCGAGCTAATCGCCGAGATGAAACAACGATCGCTCGAACCGAAACGAATGCGCTTCGTTCATTCCAGGCCGGGAGAGGCAGCAACGATCGTCCTGCTGGAAGCGCGCAAAAGCGGCGGCATCGAGGCAATTGTTGAGCCTCCGCTCTTCATTTACAGCTCGCCTGGCGTCTACACCGACGAGGCCCGTGCGATGCTCACCCGCTCGGAGTGACTCGATTTTAGATGGGCGCGAGCCGAATCGGTTGGCCGAGGCGAGCATTGCTGCTTAGCGCCATCGCCCTGTTCGCGCTGATCGCCGCCGTTCCAGCGCCCGGTGCGGAAATTCAGGCCTGCTTTGCGCCGCCGGTTACGGGCAGTTGTGATCCCTTAATTGCCGTGCTGCGAACGATCAATGATGCACGGACGACGATTCGTGTTCAGATGTATACGCTCACGCTGCAAGAGATTGTGAACGCGCTGGTAAGGGCAAAACGGCGCGGGGTCGATGTGCGTATCATCGTCGATCGCGGCCAGCTCCATCAAGACCGCAACGATTCATTTCGTGTTGCCAGTCTTGCGTCCGCCGGAGTACCGGTACTGGTCGATTCGGTGCCGGGGCTGATGCATAACAAGGTGATGGTGATTGACGGCGAGACGGTTCTGACCGGCAGCTTCAATTACACGTGGAGTGCCGAGCACTGGAACGCAGAGAACCTGTTGGTGCTGCACGACCCTGCGCTCGCGGGCGAATATCTGCGGAATTGGAATCAGCGGGCGGCGCAGTCGCGGCCGCTTATCGCGAGCGGAACCGGTCCTTCGGGCGCCGTAGTCGGCAATCGCCGCAGCATGATTTACCAATGGCCCGGCTGCCGCTATTACGACAAAATCGCGCCACGCAATCGCGTCGAATTTGCCGATGCTCAGGCGGCGCAAGCGGCAGGATACAGACCGGCAAAAAACTGCCGGTGATGTGCAGCAGCTGTCGCGTCTACATCACAACTGGAACAGGGGTATTTTCAGAGTGCGCGCGGCGGCTACTATGCGCTCGTCATAGCTCGCCAGAAGCATCGGCTGCGCTCGGGCCCGCAGAAATTCGATTGACGCCAAGTGCAACGCGTCGAGGGTTCGCAGCGGCGCCGGCCACGGCTCAAGGGCGCGCGCCAGGACGGTGGGAGTAAGCTCAAGCCAACTCAATCGCCCAAGCAGGAGGCGGACAGCTTCGCTGTGCGAGCCGCCAAGGCGTCGTGCGTGGATTCGGGTCCACACCTCGTATTCCGTCAATCGGCTCGAAACGACTGGTGTGTTCCATAGACTTTCGGGTGGACATCGATCTTCAGCCAGCAATTGTGCTAGCGCGACCGACGTTTCGACGTAGATCATCGATCAGACCGGTCGCGATCTAGCTCTTCGAGTATGGTTGCGAGCCGAGCCACCGGACTTCGAGGTACTCTACCGCCGGGACCGAGCAACGGCGGTGTCAAACAGCCAGCGCGCACCAATTCCGCGAGCACCGCGTCATCGACGGCCTGGCCCCGCCCTGGAGCCGGGGGTATCAGTTCAGCGACGACGCGATCGCGATCGGTGATCAATACCGTTTCACCACTCGCAGCCAAACGCACGTATTCGCTGAGCCTGTTCTTAAGTACTTTAAGCCCAACCGCCCTCACAAAGCTGGAAGGTAGCTCCTGGTGGCCACCACGTCAAGAGTGTGAGTTGCGGCTATTTTCGGCCACAGCCTATCACTGGGCCTAAGGCGAATTCTTTTGCAAAATTCAACGGACAGCATGATTTAGCCGAGAACTTGCCGGTTCGAACGAGGTGGTCGCGTGAGCCTGGGTAAGCATCACTCACAGCGTGCGGGCAATCGTTTCTAGCGCAATTTCGACCCCAGCCGTCATCGTCCCGAGCGACATGCTGGCGACGGCACGATGGTGCGCGGCCTGAGCGGCTTCGTACGGCAGATGGATAAAGCCGGCCGGCGTTCGGCGCCGCCGCAGTGTATGGAGCGCTGAGTACATCACGGTATTGCAGACATAAACTCCCGCGCTGAGTGAGAGCGCCGCCGGAATATCGTGGCGTTTGAGCGCCCGCAGAATCGCGGCGAGCGGCAGCCGTGTAAAGTAGGCATCCGGCCCACGGGCAATTACCGGCTTGGCTTGCAAGCTACCGTCGCGCTCGCGGTCCGCACGCGGGTTCGCCAGGTTTATCGCAACCTTCTCCAATGAAAGGGCAGGGCGGCCGCCCGCTTGTCCCAATCCGACCACCGCCGCCGGCGCGAGAGTGGTGATTGCGTCAATCACTGCCTGCGACGCCCGGCGGCAATTGACCGGCAACCGCATCGACTTCACCGCCAGGCCGTTAAACTTACGGCCTTCGAGCTGCGATGCCACTTCCCAGGATGGATTGCTGCGTTCGTCGCCGAAAGGCGCGAAGCCGGTGAGCAGGATAATCGGTGGCATCTATCTCCGTAATGCTCGGGTAGTGCGAAACTGCCAGCGCGCGGTGTCAACTTAACTATGAATGCGGCGCCGGGTGGGCTTTTCGATGGGCAGGTCTTCCCGGTTGCCCCACTCGCCCCATGAGCCCAGGTAATTACGAACTCGCGGGTAGCCTGCGAGGCGCAGCGCATAATACGCGTTGGCTGAGCGATAGCCGCCCTGGCAATAAGGGATTATCTCGCGCTCGGGCCTTAAACCCATCCGCTCGAACTCCGCGCGGAGTTGCTCCACTGGCTTGAAGGCGCCGCGGTCATCGAGATTGTGCCTCCAGTCACGATGAATCGCTCCTGGAATCGCGCCGCCGCGGCGCGCGCGAACGCGTTCGCCGAAGTATTCTTCGTCGCTACGAACGTCGAAGATCTGCACCTCCTGATGGCCGAGGTGATCAGCGATGTACTTATAGGTGGCAAGTGCGCCGGGTTGCTGCGTGCCCTGGAAATTGCTTGGAGTGACGGCGATGGGTTTCGTGACAAGCTTCTTGTCAGCCAGTTGATTGAGGCCACCGTCGATCATCATCACCGACGGATGTCCCATATATTCGAGTAGCCACGCGCCGCGAGTCGCCCGCATTCCGGACTCGTTTTCATAAAACACCACGGTCTCGCGCCCGGTAATACCCATAGCCGAAAAAATCCAGGCAAGCTGACCACGGAACTCGTTCATGGCGGCTTCGCCGGTATCCCCATGATGGAACGGGAAGGGGTCGAAATGGCGAGCACCCTCAAGATGTCCAGCCCAGTATTCAGCGGGAGGCCGTGTGTCAACAAGTACGACAGTAGGATCGCCGCTTCGAGTGGCAAGCCATTGGGGCCCAATCAGAAATTCCACGTCACTCACCGACATGCTTGTCTCCTTCACGAGCGTAAACTCAACTGACAGCGCGGCCGACCGCTTCGTTAATAGAGCGAAATCCATCACGCATCAGCAAGTCGCACAGCCCGGTTGTGATCCGGCGTACCAGCCCCGGACCATGATAAATCAAGCCGGTGTACAGTTCGATCAGGCTGGCACCGGCCTGGATATGGCCGTAAGCGTCCTCCGCACTGGCGATCCCTCCCACGCCAATTATCGGCATTCGGCCGCGCGTCAACCGATGAATGCTGGCGATGACCTCGCGGCTGCGGAGCTTGAGGGGTTCGCCGCTCAGGCCGCCGTCGAACGGCGAGACCACACCCAGTGCGGCATGATCGAGACTTGTATTGGTCGCCACAATTCCGGCGAGCCGGAGTTCGATTGCGGCCGCGCAAATTTCCGCCATCATCATGGTTTCCAGGTCGGGCGCAAGTTTTATCAACAGGGGGCGCTCGTTCCCGATTTCGCGGCACGCCCGCCGAATAGCTTCCACCACCGTACGCATCCGGTCCGGCGCCTGGAAGTCTCGCAAGCCCGGCGTATTAGGCGAAGAGAGATTGACCACGATGAACTCGCAATTGGCTGCCACTCGCCGGATTAAAGCCGCATAATCTTCTGGCACCCGCTCCAATGGTGTATCGCGGTTGGGCCCGAGATTCACTCCGATTCGCATGCTTTTCATTTTTGCGTGGATTTGCCCGAGGCGCGCGGCAACCCGATCCATGCCGTCGCCGGGGAACCCCATGTGATTGACCAACGCGTGGCGTTCTGGAAGCCGCCAAATTCTTGGTCGCGGATTCCCGGTCTGCGGCCTCGGCGTGATCGTTCCGATTTCGGCGAAGCCGAAGCCCAACCTTTCCCACGCCCTGACCGCCAGGGCATCCTTATCCATTCCAGCCGCCAGCCCGACCGGATTCGAAAAGCTCAGCCCGAAGGCCGACGTATGCAATTCGGTGGGATCGCGTCGGAGACCGAGTCGCGGCGCATGTCTCAGCAACGCGATGGTCAGGCGATGAGCCTGCTCCGGGTCAATCCTGAACAGCAGCGGCCGGAACAGCGAGTAAGCAATATCATATGCCGCCCGCATCGCTGCGAATCATGCAATCAAGCAGGCGTCCGTGCAATGTCGGGGGCGTCTTGCGGATCTGTTGATGGCCATTCAGCCGGCCAAGCCGTGGAAGATAGCGCCAGCCGATACGGCAGAGTAGCAATAACTTGAGATGCTATGATGGATGGGAGGAGCAGTGGAAACCGGCAAAAATACTCACGCGACGATGCAGGTAAAGCTTATCGATTACGCGCGGGCGCCACTAGAGAAGCTCTACGCTGCTTTTCGGACCTGCTACTCGGCTGACACGCCGATCGAAATCTGGCAAAAGATCGAAGCGGAGAAGATCGGTCATGACCGGATCCGCGAATTCGTCGGTGAGCGGCTCAAAACCGGCCATGCGTCGCCACTCGAACAGGTCGTGTTCTGGTTTGCTATCGCCGGAGTCTCGCGCTCACTCTCGCATCAGTTCGTGCGCCATCGTATCGGTATCAGCTTCGAGCAACAGAGCCAGCGCTATGTCAAGTTCAAGCAGGAACGGCTGGCGTATGTAATGCCGGAATCGTGGACGCGGGCCAAATTGGACGACGAATTCGCCGGGCTGCTTCAGAAAACCTCGGAACTCTACCGGCGGGCGCTTGAGGCCGGTATCCCGGCCGAGGACGCGCGCTTTATCCTTCCTAACGCGGCGCCGACCAACTTTCACGTAATGGTCAACTTTGCCGAGATGCTGCACATTTGCGACCTGCGCCTTTGCGTGCGCGCGCAATGGGAAATTCGACGGATGGTCGCGCTAATGCGGGCTGAGATCAAACGGGTACTGCCCGAAATAGCTGTGTTCCTGCAACCGAAATGCGGTGAAAACCGCATGGGCTACTGCGACGAGGCGCTCGAAGATTACCACAAATGCCCGCTTAGTCGCGTCCGACCCCACAAGTCGGCTCTATTCGAGCTGTACGAGCGATACGGAAGCAGGAAAGCGCAAGCGCTTGGCGAAGCTGAATTCCAGGTCGTCGAAGAGCAGGAGCAATTGTAGAGCGTTGGCGGCAAGGCTTAGGTAAACGGCGGCGTCTACACCACGCGCATTGGAGGCTTCTTTCAATCGGCGACAAATCTTCCTATCATCCGCAGTATGAAGCGGAAACCACGGAAGGGATGAGAACGATCTTGGGCCTGATTGAAGCCACTTTTCCCGGAGCAGCCCACCTTATCGACCCATGCGCGTATTGTCGGCACGAAGAGGGCGTGTTCTGCGTCCCATGGCCTGATATTCCCGCTAACGAGTTGTTCCTGGTTTGTGGACGATGTCTGTGGCGCAAGTTCCATGAAGTTCCGAAGGGTCCGAATCGTCGGGCCATGCTCAGAAAAGTGTTCGCTCATCGGCTCTTCGGACGCGGCATCGAAGGAAAGGGATTGCTCTGATCGCGCGGCTGCTCCGCTGGTGCGATGATCGGTGCCGCGTCACCGACGCCTGCCGAATATCGGCTCGAAATTGCGCTCCGGCGGTTACGCGCCTCGATGCAGGACTGCAGGCGCTGTGATGCATTGGTCCGTTGCCGCTCGCGCGTGGTCCCGGGCGACGGGGTGGTGCCGGCCGAGGTGGTGTTTGTTGGCATCGCGCCGGGGCGTCTGGGCGGTGACCGCACCGGAATTCCGTTCAGCGGCGATCGTTCGGGGCAGTTGCTGCGGCGGATGATTGAGCAGTCAGGGATAGAGCGAGTCTTCATCACCAATCTTGTGCGATGCAATCCGCGTGATGCCGGCGGCCGCAACCGTGACCCCACTGCCGACGAAATCGCCAAGTGCCGGGAGCATCTATGGGCGGAATTTGCGATTGCACGGCCTCGAGTCGTGGCCTGTCTCGGCCGTATGGCATGGAAGGAACTGGCTGGCCGCGACGCCCCTTTCATCCCACGGCGAGGCAAACCGGCAGAGGTCGAAGGATTGGTGCTTTTCCCCATGTATCATCCGGCGTTCGTAAATCGCGGCGCCTATCCGATTAGATTGTACGCAAAAGATTTCGCGCGGCTTTCCATTTTGTGCACCTGCAAAGGCAGCACTAATCGGGAGTTGACATGCTGAGTTCACCCGGGAGTGTGTGTCATCTTCGCTAAGAGAGGGAGACCTATCCGCTGCAGTCGATTTTGCGTAAGCTGGAATGAGCATGGCGGTAAAAGGCATTCGCGAGACTGAGAAGGTAGCCGTCGGCGCGATTCGGACTGCCCTCCAGACCTGGCTCGCGCCGCAGCTATCGGAGATAAGCCAGCGCCTGACGCATGTCGAAGCGCGTTTGGATGGAATCGACCACCGGCTGGATGGAATCGACAAGCGCCTGGATGGAATGGACCACCGCCTGGATGGAATGGACCGGCGGATCGATACGCTTCAAAAGCATTTGGAAGAGACCCTCCGCTCCATGCGGAACGAGATCGAAGCGCGTTTCGATGCGGTCCGCTCGGACATAAAGCGCCTCGATAACATTGCCGAGTTGCGCGAGCGGCTGGCCTCGGTCGAAGCCAGGCTGGCCCAGCGCAATTGAATTTACCCAATAGAGCAGGCGCGACATTTCACGGTTTGACGAATTTCAGCACGAAGCGGTCCTGGGTGTGATTTATTTTCCAGAACGGCTGCGTGCGCGGATCGTTCGGATTACGCAGGACGTCTGAACTGGCGGCGAGCCGGAAGCCCGCCTTTTCGATTTCACTTACTTCGAAATTCTCATCTATACGATGGAGCGTATTGGCATCATTCGGACCGGTGCCAGGCTTCGCGCTGTTATCGACCAGACCATAGACACCGCCGGGCTTCAGCGCGGTGAATACCGCGTGGTTAACATTATCTCGATTGAAGCCGCGTCCGACCATGTCATGGTAATTCATATCGATGATCACGGCGTCGAGTGAGCCTGGCGGCACGGGCAACAGGTCCGGCGAGTCGAACGGCTTGGTAATCTCGACCACGTTGGACATGCCGGGTTCTTTGACGCGCGCTTGCCACATTTCCCCTGCCTTCTTGAAGCGCGCGGGGAACTCCATATTTTGTGAGTAGACCTTGCCGTTGGGACCGACGGTGCGCGCCAGCAGTTCTGTTGTGTAGCCGCCACCGGCCCACAAGTCGGCGACCTTCATACCGGGCTTGATTCCGAAAAACGCCAGTAGCTGCTCGGGCTTGCGTGACGAGTCGAGTTTGCGGTCGGCCGCGGGACGCGCCGGCGAGTTGACGGCGTCCGCGATATATCCAGGTATTCGTGACTGCGGTATGGCATGCGCGCGCTCGACCTCCGCGGGGTTGGCGCCCGTGCCAGCCATAATCATCACGGCGAGCATTACGGTGATTGCGACGAATATGTGGCGCATCAATAGACTCCTCCTGCGAGGTCTGGAATCCGAGCCCTCCAGACTACTAGCCGTAGTATAAGGATTAACTATATTCTCAAGCACAAGTGATAGCGGGCTCGGGCCCGCGACGCGAATGGGACTCAGCACCGAAGAACCAGCTCCGGACTTTGCCGGGCTGCGTGTATTTGCGTTCGAGAGCCGAATGGCCGTGGAGACCGCCAGCCTCATCGAGCGATTTGGCGGACGTGCGGCCGTCGTGCCGGCGATGCGCGAAGTACCGTTGCAGGACAATCACGCGGCGTTTGAATTTGCCGCCAGACTGCTTTCAGGGAAAATTGACCTCGCCATTTTTCTGACCGGCGTGGGGGTACGCGAACTCTTTCGCGTGATGGAGACCCGCTATACGCGCGAACAGTTGGTCAAAGCTCTGGCCGGAGTGGTGACCGTCGCACGCGGACCCAAGCCAGTCGCGGCGCTTCGCGAACTCGGACTCGCGGCAAGACTAACAATTCCCGAACCGAACACCTGGCGCGAAATTCTTTCGTCGCTAAGCAAATCCGTGCAGCTCGACGCGAAACGCGTCGCGGTACAGGAATACGGCATTTCGAATCACGATTTGATTGCCGGGCTCGAAGCACGCGGCGCGCTGGTATTCGAAGTACCGGTTTACCGCTGGAGCCTGCCCGAAGAACGCGGCCCGCTGCGCACCGCGGCCTGCGCAATCGCCAAGGGCGAAGCCGATGTCGTACTATTCACCAGTTCAGCGCAGGTAACAAATCTGATTCAGCTTGCGGATGCCGCCGGGGTCGGGCCGGAAATCCGCCGCCGGACGCGCGAGATCGTGGTCGGCTCGATTGGGCCTGTGTGCTCTCAGGAATTGCGCACGCATGGCATCGAGCCTGATTTCGAGCCCGCGCATCCGAAACTGGGCCATCTGATCAAGGAAGCGGCCGCTCGCGGCGCGAAAATCCTACAACAGAAGCGCAGCCAAAGAGCCGCGATTATCGAGGTTCGGCAGCCCGGCGATGCAACCGCAAACAGGATCGAGTCAAGTCTACTTGCGGAGCATCCACTGATGCGCGCTTGCCGGCGTGAACCGGTGCCGTACACGCCGATTTGGCTGATGCGGCAGGCGGGGCGTTATCTGCCGCAGTATAGGCGCGTGCGCGACCGGCATCCGTTTCTGGAGATGTGCCGCCAACCGGACCTCGCTGCGGAAGTTACCGTTACCACGGTCGAGCGTTTGGGCGTAGATGCGGCGATAATTTTTGCCGACATCCTGTTGCCATTGTTGCCGATGGGTGTAGGGCTCAAGTACGAAGGCGGCGACGGACCGATAATCGAACGTCCGGTTCGTACGGAAGCCGACGTCCAGAACCTGCTGGATGTGCCCGTTGCTGAATCACTTGGTTTCGTCGCCGAGGCGATCAGAATTGTGCGGCGCGCGTTGTCAAAGCGTACACCGCTGATTGGCTTCGCCGGGGCACCGTTCACCCTCGCTTCATATCTGGTCGAAGGAGGCTCCTCACGGCAATATCAGGCGACGAAAACCCTGATGTACACCGACCCGCCGGTGTGGCACCAGATAATGGAACTGCTCGCCCGAATTACCGCTGAATACCTCAAGCTGCAAGTCGAGGCCGGCGCCGACGTCTTACAACTCTTTGACAGTTGGGTCGGAAGTCTCGGTCCCGACGATTACCGCCGTTTCGTGCTGCCGTACACCAGACGCGTGATTGCGGCGATGCCGCCCGGAGTGCCGGTTATCCATTTCGGCACGGTTACCGGCACTCTGCTCGAATTGATGCGCGAGGCAGGCGGCGACGTAATTGGGCTGGATTGGCGCGTTGACCTGGCCGAGGCGTGGCATCGCCTCGGCTATGACATCGGCGTGCAGGGCAATCTTGATCCGGTGGCGCTGTTTGCGGAAATCCCGGAGATCAAACGCCGGGCGCGCGAAATTCTCGACCGCGCTGGCGGGCGGCCTGGCCACATCTTCAACCTGGGACATGGCATCCTGCCGGAAACGCCAGTTGACCATGTAATTGCTCTCGTCGACATGGTGCATGAGATGAGCGCGAGATAAGGGCGGCCGGATCTTGCATCCACTGCGCGACGGCGAAATCCCGTCTCTCCCGGTGCCTCGGGGGAGGAAGGTTGGGGGGATTCTGAGAGAAGAACATGCGCGGAAGAGACGGCGGTTGTCAGGCCGTAATGCTGATAGGGTTTGGCGGCCCCACCGCCGCGGCTGAGGTGCGGCCATTCCTGGATCGGGTGCTGGCGGGCAGACCGGTTTCGCGCGAACGCTATGAAGCGGTCGTACGGCATTATGAGGCAATCGGCGGTCGCTCGCCCTACAATGAAATCACAATGCGGCAGGCGGCGGCGCTGCAGCACAAGCTGCGAGGGATGGGGATGCGTGCGCCGGTCGTCACCGCGTTTCGTAACATGCCGCCCTTTTTCGATGATGCATTGCGCGACCTGAAGCAGCGCGGAATCCGTCGCGCGCTCGGGTTTGTCCTCGCCGCTTATCGTTCGGAGGCGAGCTGGGATCGCTATCTCGATGAGATCGAATTGGCGCGTGAGCGGCTTGCATGGAATGCTGCCGAAATTGAATACCCGCCTTCATGGCATGATGATCCTGCGTTCGTGGCAGCGGTAGCGGATCGCGCGCGTGCTGCACTCGAACGCCTCGACGCAAGCACCCGCGAGCGCGCCGAATTGGTTTTTACTGCTCATAGTATTCCGGTATCGATGGGCGGACGAGCTGGCTATGTCGAGCAGTTGAACCAGTCCGCGCGGTTAGTCGTTCAGCACCTCGGACGCGCTAGCTGGACGATCGCGTTTCAAAGCCGCAGCGGCAGCCCGCGCGACCCTTGGCTGGAGCCCGACGTTAAGGATCTCCTGCCCCGGTTTTCCGGCGGTCAGGTGGTGCTAGTTCCACTCGGTTTCCTCTGCGACCATGTCGAAGTGCTGTATGACCTCGATATCGAGGCCGCAAAAGCCGCGCACGAAGCGGGGGTCGAAATGGTGCGGGCGACGACGGTAGGTGAGCATCCGAAATTTATTGAAATGATCGCGAAAATCGCGGGTCGGTATCTATCTGGGGCCTCCTCCGGAGCCGCTTAACACCCGATGCAGCAATGAGCGCCCAACTCTCCCAAATTCCGCGGGTCGCGGTTGTCGGCGGAGGCATTACCGGACTTGCCGCGGCGTATCGTCTGCGCGAACTTGCCGCAGCGCATGAAATGCCGCTCGAAACGATTTTGCTGGAGAGTTGCGCCCGAGTAGGTGGCGCACTCGAAACTATTCGCGCGGGCGGCTACGTAATCGAAACTGGCGCCGACTCGATTTTGTCCGAAAAGCCGTCGGCTCTCAGGTTGGTTAAGCGGCTCGGGCTCGAAGCGGACATCATCGGCACCCAGGAACGCTTCCGGCGCACTTACGTGGTACATAACGGAAGGCTCGTGCCGATTCCCGACGGGTTTTCCTTAATGGCGCCGGCGCTGCTTCGGCCAGTGCTGCGAAGCAAGCTTTTCAGCCCGTTCGGCAAATTGCGAATGCTAGCTGAACCGCTGATTCCGCGCCGCCGTCGCCGTAGTGATGAGAGCCTGGCAGCTTTCGTCAGGCGGCGGCTGGGGCGCGAGGTCCTCGAACGAGTCGCGCAGCCGCTGGCCGGCGGGATTTATACTGCTGACCCGGCGATGCTGAGTGTTGCGGCGACGATGCCGCGATTCGTCGAGATGGAGCGGCGCTATGGCAGTCTTATCCGCGGGCTTAAAGCCACGGCCCGCTTCAATCGAGCGGCGCGAGAAGCCAGCGGCGCGCGCTGGAGCCTGTTCGTCAGCTTCACCAACGGCATCGCCCAATTAACCGATACTCTGGCAATGCGGCTGGGCAATTCGGTTCGCTGCCGCGCTCACGTCACTGGTTTGGAGCGCCAGACCCCGGCAGCGCGTACGCGGCGACGAGCATGGCGGCTTCGGCTGGAAGATGATCTGAGCGTCGAGGCAGACGCGATCGTCTGCACTATTCCGGCGTATGCCGCGGCCCCCCTCCTGCGGCCGCATAGTGAGACTCTCGCCGCGATGCTGGAAGAACTGGAATACGCATCGGCGGCGACCGTAAACGTCGCATTTCGGGAAACCGATTTTGCCAGTGTGCCGCAGAGCTTTGGCTTCGTTGTGCCGGCTGTCGAACGCCGCAAGATAATCGCCGGCAGCTTCTCCAGTTTTAAGTACAGCGGGCGCGCACCCAGCGGGATGGTGCTGGCGCGAGTGTTTCTCGGCGGCGCCCTGCAACAAGAGATGATGGCGTTGGATGATAGCGAGCTACTGGCTGCCGCAAGCGAGGAATTCGCCGCCTTGTTGGGCGTTAAAGCGGTGGCGACATTGAGCTATGTACGGCGCTGGCCGCGCTCAATGCCACAATATGCGGTCGGACACCTGCAGCGCGTTGCCGCAATCGAGCGTGAAACTGCCCGGCTTTACCGGTTCGCTCTGGCTGGGGCGTTTCTGCGCGGCGTAGGTATTCCGGACTGTGTGCAAGCCGGCGAATCGGCCGCTGAAGCTATATTCTCTGACTTTCAGCGCACAGCATAAAGCTAACGCATTGGATCGGATCTTTTTCGGGATCGTCGCATCCTCAGTGAAATATTCATCAGCACTCGATTCGGCGACAGTGGAACGCGTCGTAGCCCATGCAGACATGGACGCTTTCTACGCTTCGGTCGAACAACTGGATAATCCCGAACTGCGCGGCAAACCGGTAATCGTCGGCGGCAGTTCGATGCGCGGCGTGGTAACCTCGGCCTCCTATGAGGCGCGCAAATTCGGCATTCGCTCGGCCATGCCGTCGATGGAGGCGCACAAGCTTTGCCCCCACGGGATTTTCGTACGCGGCCGGATGCGCCGGTATGTCGAAATATCGCGTCTGGTTCGCGAGGTGTTTGACTCCTTCAGCCCGGTGGTCGAACCGCTTTCGCTCGACGAAGCGTTTATCGATCTGACCGGTACCGAGCGGCTATTCGGCACCGCACTCGATGCCGGACGCGCACTCAAACGCCGCGTGCTTGAGCGCACTGGCCTGGTGGTTTCGGTCGGAATCGCGCCGACCAAAATGGCGGCAAAAATCTTGAGCGACTTGTCAAAACCTGACGGCTTGCTCGCGATTACTATTGATTATCTGCGCGATTTCCTCAAACCGCTGCCGGTCGAGCGGCTATGGGGTGTTGGTCGCGTAACTCTGGAGCGGATGAATCAAGCGGGTATCAGGACCATTGGTGACCTTGGCCGCCACGATGTCACCGCGTTGCGCCATATGTTCGGTTCCTTCGGACCGCATCTGCACCAACTAGCCAACGGCGATGATCCGCGCGGGGTTCTCGCCGACTGGCAGCGCAAATCTTACGGTGAGGAAAGCACCTTCGAGCAGTGATCTCGAGCTTCGCTCCCTGGAACTTAGACGCCTGCTCATCGCGCATGGCGAAGCTGTGGGGCGGCGGTTGCGCGCCGATCGTGTGCGCGCGCGAACCGTCACCCTCAAACTCAAATTGGCGCGTCCTCTTGGCGGCGGCCGCTACCCTCTGGTTACCCGCTCCACCACGCTCGCAGCCTCAACCGACGACGGTGCTGCAATCGCTCGAACCGCAATCAGCCTGCTCGACCGGGTTTCAATGCGCGAGAGGGCGAGACTCGCCGGCATTCAGGCCCATCAATTGGAGCGGGAAAACGCGAAGCAGCTCACCTTGTTCGATTCGGGGCGTGAGCTTGAATCGCG
The DNA here is from genome assembly GCA_963752805.1 of Binataceae bacterium (SeqCode). Taxonomy (GTDB): domain Bacteria; phylum Desulfobacterota; class Binatia; order Binatales; family Binataceae; genus JAMXLL01. The sequence continues at coordinate 37,214 of CAVWAA010000014.1, read as the reverse complement.
CGCGGGACGCCTGAACCATGCATTGGATGCGGTGGTGCGGCGTTTCGGTGAAAACGCCGTCACTCGGGGATTAGTCCACGCAGAACGCGCGGCGCCGACGCGCCGCATAAAATGATAACCGTATGAAATGCTATTCGTCGAATGATAGATGAAGTGAATGGGAGATATTGTTCCGCGAGAAACTCCTGCTCGAACCCGAATTACTGAAGCGTGCAACGTGACAGCAACGCACCCTAGCGTGTTGCGGCCAGACCGGCAGCACGGGCTATTTGCTGTGCTCGTTAGATTGTGAAGCGACGAATCGCGGGCTGAAGCCTGTTCCGCCGTGTGGCGGGCATGTTTGAGGTGCCATCGCGTTTGGCGCTCCGCATCTTCTGAGATAGATGAAGAGTAACAGTATTGCGCGAGCAGAATGGCTTGCGGCCAGCGGCCCAACCTGTCGCGATATAGCTCGGCGCGCGTGCAAGCGCAGCCGTGACAGTGCGGCCGTCTTGGTCAGGCGAAAGCCCGGGCGAAGCAGGGCAGCCGAGACGGGCGCGCATGCCAGGTCGCTGAAAAACGCAGGAGGTTCCCGCTTTGAAAGACGTATTCGGCGTCGAGGGTAAGATCACCGTGGTAACCGGGGGCGGCACCGGAATAGGTATCGCGATCGCTCGCGAATTCGCAGTCCGCGGCGCGCCGGTCCTGATCGCCAGCCGCAATGCCGCACATCTTGAACCGGTGCGTGACGAAATCCGCAAACTTGGCGGCACATGCGAAATGTTCGTCGTCGATGTGCGCGATGCGACGAAATGTGACGCGATGATAGCCGAGGCGGTACGTCTCTATGGCCGTCTGGACGTCATGATCAACAATCATGGCGGCAGCATCACCACTCCCAGCCTGAATCTCTCGCCTAATGGATGGCGCGCGGTGGTCGCTATTAATCTGGACGGAACTTTCTTCTGTTCGAAAGCCGCGGCGCGCCAATTTATCGCGCAAAACGCCGGCGGATGCATTATAAATCTATCCTCAACCTCCGGCGTTCATGGCTCCAGCACGATGCTACCATATGCCGCTTCGAAGGCGGGCGTGATCAAATTGACCGAGTCCCATGCCGGCGAATGGGGGCGCTACGGAATCCGTGTCAACTGTATCGCCCCCGGACCAGTTACCACTGAAGGAGCGGCGGAGCGTATTTGGCCGAATGAAGAGGTCAAGCAAATGATGCTCCGTTCGCGGGCGCTTGGCCGGTTCGGCACGGTCGAAGATGTGGCCTACCCGTGCGTTTTCCTGGCCTCAGAGGCGGCCAGTTGGATTAGCGGCGCGACGCTTATAATCGACGGCGGCAACATCCGGCCCGCGGAAATAGTGCAGATGGGCCTATAATTTCTCGTAAGCCCAACTCTTGACTGACCTTTTCCGATGAACCATCGGGAAGCGGCGGTTCTTGTGGAGACAGATCTGGTCGTGATATTCGAATCGCCCAGAAAGGGGTTGCGCAGTCGCCGCGGGCGCGACCCAGCATAAACTTGTGCTGCCGACGACTTAAAAGGAAGGTTGCACCACGTGGATTTCGGCTTCAGTGAAGAGCAGGAGATGCTACGCCAGAGCGCACGGGCGCTGCTTGAAAAGGAATGCCCATCGACCGTGGTCCGCAAGCTAATGGAAGATGAGCGTGGCTTCGACCCTGCCCTATGGAAGAAGATGGCGGAACTGGGGTGGCTCGGCCTGGTCATTCCTGAGGAGTACGGTGGCGGCGGTCTGAGCTACGTCGACCTCGTGCTGATTATGGAGGAGATGGGACGCGTCGTGCTGCCTTCGCCGTTTATCTGGACGATGATGGTCGCGGAAGCGATCAAACGTGCGGGCAGTGACAACCATAAGTCGTCACTATTGCCGAAAATCGCCTCGGGCGAATTGATCGCGACGGTTGCTTACCTGGAGCCGTCCGCCGTGTGGAGCGCCGACGGTGTCGCGATGACCGCGCGCAGCGAAGGTGCCGGATACATCCTCGAAGGTACCAAGCTGTTCGTCAATGATGGACACATCGCAGATTGCATCTTGGTCGCGGCACGCACCGGGGGAAGTGGTAATCGCGGAATCACGCTGTTTGCGCTGGAACGTAAACGCGCCGGAATCGATGTCACGCGGCTTACCACCATGGATCAGACACGCAAGCTGTCCGAAGTCAAATTTAGTGGGGTAAAGGTGGATGCGGCCGACGTTGTCGGTGAGGCCGGCAGTGGATGGAACACACTGTCAGAGATTATCGACCGTGGCAAAGTGATGATGGCAGGCGAGATGATGGGCGGGGCACAAAAAGTGCTCGACATGACCGTTGATTATGCGAAGGTGCGAGTTCAATTCGGCCGCCCGATTGGTAGCTTCCAGGCCGTTCAGCATAAGTGCGCCAATATGATGATTGACGTGGAAGGCGCGAAGTCGGCGGCCTATTACGCCTCCTGGGCGGTCAGCAACGAAGTCACCGAAGCACCGTTGGCGGCGGCGCTGGCTAAGGCAGCCGCGTCGGATGCGTTCCGGCGCGTGTCGGCCGAAGGAATTCAGCTACATGGTGGTATTGGCTTTACCTGGGACCATGATATGCACCTCTACTTCAAACGGGCCAAGTCGTCAGAGTTCACGTTTGGTGATGCGAACTGGAATCGCGAGCTGGTCGCCCAGGGTATCAATCTCTAAGGACGGGCGTCGCCTGTTTGCTTTAAGGACGCGCGTCCCGCTTGTGTCAACGGAGGCTCAGATGGCTATTGACAAGAGCGTTGTAGGGAAAACCGGCAAGCCGTTCAGGATGCCGATCGAATGGAGCAAGGTGAGGGAATTCGCCCGTGCGATCCGCGATCCGAATCCGGCCTACTTCGATCCGGAACGGGCGAAGAAGGAATGCGGAGGGATTCCAGTACCGCCGACGTTTCTCCAGGTCGCAGCGTTTTGGCAGGATTCTGACTCGATGCCGGCCGTGCAATTCGACCTACGCCGGATTCTGCATGGCGAGCAGGAATTCGAGCTGTATAAGCCAATCCTGGTCGGCGACGTCCTCACCGGAACGGCACGGGTTGCCGACGTGTACGAACGCGAAGGTGGCCGCGGCGGCAAAATGACTTTCATGGTGACCGAGATTGAATACCACAATCAGAAAGGCGAAAAAGTCGCGGTTGCCCGCAGCACCCTAATCGAAACCGGACAGGCCGTCGCAGGATAGGCCCTTAGCACGTCGTCACTGGAAGAGGCGTTGTTCGCGCCGGGTGTGATTTCTATGACATCTAAAATAAAATACGAGTCAGTCAAGATTGGGGATCTACTCCCCGTGGTGACAATCGAGAACGTGTCGCGTCCGGACTTCGTCCGTTACGCTGGCGCATCCGGTGATTTCGTCCCGCTGCATTATGATCAGACTTTTGTCGAGGCTTCGGGAATCCCCACCGTTTTCGCACAGGGTATGTGGACCGCCGGATGCCTGTCGCGATGTCTGACTGACTATGCTGGAGCGGGAAACGTGCGCCATTTTAAGGTCCGCTTTGCACGCCAGGTGTGGCCCGGTGACACGCTTACCTGCCGCGGTAAGGTGACTGCCAAAAATGAAAAGAACGGAGAAAAGCTGATTGAGGGCGAGGTCGAAGTCGCTAATCAAAAAGGGGAGACCACCGTCCGCGGCAATTTCGCAGTCCTCGCCGGGTAGCAGCCTCCTGTGCAATCGGATACCTCCTGCTGAGCTGGTGACTCGCGCATCTAGCGCAGCGACTCGCGCGCATCTAACGTATACCCTCTTCAGAGTCGGCGCCCTGGAGCACATTGAAGGTGACCGCTGGAGTGATTTGAGTAACTCCAGCACTGATCTTACGGGAGTATTCGACTAAATATCGACCTAGTGGTTAGTGGCATGATTTTGCCAACAAGGGTTTGGGTTCTGGACTTGGCATGTTCGGGTTGTTTGTACGACGGGGCGCCTTTGATCCTCCCCCTGACCGGGGCAGGGTGGGGGTTGCCTGCCTGCTGCCTGTGAATACATCGACAAAAATGACTCCACCAAGGAAATACTGGCGGCACGGCCACTATGTACCGCCGGCAGAACCCCCACCTAACCTCCCCTGGTCAGGGAGAGGGATTGCAGTCCTATTCCGTCGCCACGAGCCTTACGCGGATTTACGCAACTTAGTAGTAGGGAAGAGGGGCCAGAAGCTGAACTGATGGCGCGATTTGCGATCGCCAGAATGTCCGGTGGCACGGCACAACTGGACGTTCTGCGCTTCCTATATTGATTTCAAAGGCCGCAGCTCGCCGCTCTCTATACCATTGGCTACCGATCAACGGTGACTGTTTTCACCGGCGGGACTGTTAAGCTGATTCTTCGATGACTGAACCGCGTTACCTCATAATCCATGGGCATTTCTATCAACCCCCGCGCGAAAGTCCGTGGACCGGGATTATCAATAACGAGACGAGCGCCGCACCGTTCCCGAACTGGAACGAGCGCATTCTGAGCGAATGCTACAACGCTAACGCACGGGCGCAGATCATGGAGGGGACGGTCGTCTTTGTTCGCAGTAATTATGACGCATTGAGTTTCAATTTCGGTCCAACTCTTTGTTCGTGGTTACAGAACCATGGCAAGACTGCTTACCGGGCGATTCGGCGAGCGGACGAGTTGAGCCGTGAGCGCGGCAAAGGGCACGGCAATGCGATCGCGCAAGGCTACAGCCATTCAATCCTGCCACTGCTGGATCCGCGCGGGCGTGAACTTCAAATTGCCTGGGGAATCCAGGACTTTGTCGCACGATTCGGCCGCCTGCCGGAAGGTATCTGGCTGCCGGAATGCGCGGTTGACGCCGACACCCTGGCTGCCGTCGCGCGCGCCGGGATCGGCTTCGTAATGTTGGGTGACGACCAGGGGCGTTTCGGCCGCGGGGGGCGCGACAGCGGTCCCTTTTTATGGCAGCGCGACGATCTGAAGCTGGCCATCCTTCGCTTCGATCGCTCGATTTCGGGCAGCATCGCTTTCTCTGATATGCTGCGCGACGGCGCGGGCTTCGCTGCAATGCTAACTGACAGTGCCCTCGCGCTCGCTCCCGGGCAGGCGCTGTTGGTCGCGACCGACGGCGAAACCTTCGGGCATCATAAGCGCAGCGCCGCCGCCGAACTGGCGCGCGCGATCAAGCTCCTCGAACAGCGCGGAGACGTCGTTCTCACAAATTGTGGCGAATTCGTGGCGACCCATCCTGCGGCAGGAGCCTTCGAAATCGATTCGCCATCGGCCTGGAGCTGCGCTCATGGCGTCGAGCGATGGCGTTCGAACTGCGGCTGCCGGATGGAGCCCAATACCAACCAGGAGTGGCGGAGGCCGCTGCGCGCAACGATGGATTTTGTGCGAAGCCATTGCGACACGGTGTACGATCGATTTGCGGCGCCGCTGGTGGCGGATCCGTGGATGGTGCTCAAGGAGGCCGCGCGCCTGTTCGTCGACCCTTCCGCGGCCGTGCAGGAAGAATTTTTCTCCAGACATCAGGCTAAGGACGAAGCGGCTCGCGAGCAGTTGCTGCGGCTGTTTGAGATGGAACGTGCGGCCCAAGCTGCTCTGACGAGTTGCGCGTGGTTCTTCGACGATTTCGGCGGGCTTGAAGGCCGGGTGGCATTACGATGGGCCGCGCGAGCGGTTGAGCTGGCGGCTGAGTTGATGCCCTCAATCGAGCCGGAGGTGCTGCAGCAGCTCCGTGCGGTTCGTTCCAATCGCCGCGAGATTGGCGATGCTGCTACTCTTTATCTTAGGATCAAGATGCGCGAGGCTCGCGGGAGCGTGTAGATGTCAGGCTGCGATGCCGTGAAGACGGTGAGCCAAGGTCGAGGATGAACTGATCGAAACTCCTGGTGAGTCGGAACGTCGAGCGTAGCCGAGAGGACAGTCAAGGGAAACGAGTCTGCGAGGTGCGTATCACAATGGCTGGTAATGACATTACTCATGATATCGAATCTGTCCTGCGCGAAGGCCGGAAGTTTCCTCCGCTTGCAGACTTTAGCCGCCACGCCTGGGTCAAGAGTGAAGCCGAACATGGTGAGCTTTGCCGCCGGGCGGAGCAGGATCCGGAGGGATTTTGGGCCGAACAGGCGCGCAAACTCGATTGGTTCAAACCGTTCGAGCGGGTGTTGGAATGGCAGCCGCCGTTCGCCAAATGGTTCGCAGGCGGCGAGCTGAATGCCTGCTACAACTGTGTTGACCGTCATCTGATGGGATCTCGCCGCAATAAGGCCGCGTTGATTTGGGAAGGCGAACCCGGTGATTCACGCGTGCTCACCTATCAGATGCTGGCCACTGAGGTTGCTCGATGTGCCAACGGACTGAAACATCTCGGCGTGCATCAAGGTGATCGGGTCGCTATTTACATGCCGCTGGTGCCTGAGGCGGCTATCGCAATGTTAGCGTGCGCCCGAATTGGAGCGATTCACTCGGTGATTTTCGGCGGCTTTTCGGCGGAAGCCCTGGTCGATCGCATCAACGATGCCGAAGCGAAGCTTGTCATCACCACTGATGCAGGCTGGCGGCGGGGCCAAAAAATTGACCTCAAGGAAAATGTCGATCTTGCATTAAAGCGCTGTCCATCGGTGAGAAAATGCCTCGTTTTGCGCCGCACCGGCGACCCGGTCGAAATGCGGGAGGGACGTGACGTCTGGTGGCATGACTTGGTGGCGGCGCAGACTACCAGTTGTGAGCCGGTCGGCCTCGACTCGGAGCATACCCTGTTCACACTCTACACGTCCGGGACCACCGGCAAACCCAAAGGAGTAGTACATACTATCGGCGGATATCTTACTCATACCCTGGCGACCATGCAGTGGGTGTTTGATCTTAAAGAGGACGATATTTACTGGTGTACGGCTGATATTGGCTGGGTGACCGGCCACAGCTATTCAATCTATGGTCCACTGGCGGCCGGTGCTACTGTTGTGATGTACGAGGGAGCACCCAATTTCCCCCAGGAAGATCGCTGGTGGTCGATAATCGAGAAATATCGAGTTAATATCCTTTACACAGCGCCGACTGCGATACGCACATTTATCAAATGGGGTGATTCGTGGCCCCAAAAACACGATCTGTCGAGCTTGCGCTTGTTGGGAACGGTTGGCGAACCGATCAATCCGGAGGCCTGGATCTGGTATCACGAGCTAATCGGTGGCGGCCGCTGCCCAATCGTTGATACGTGGTGGCAGACCGAGACCGGCGGCATCATGATTTCGCCGATGCCGGGTGCAATTGCCACCAAACCTGGATCCGCCACCCGCCCGCTGCCGGGTATCGCAGTCGATGTGGTGTCGCGCGATGGCAGTTCCGTTGCCGCCAATCATGGTGGGTTTCTTGTAATCAAGCGGCCGTGGCCGGGGATGTTGCGCACGATATTTCGCGACCCGGAGCGCTATCAGCAGCAATATTTTAGCCAAATCGACGGCGTGTACTTTACCGGCGACGGCGCCCGCCGTGACGAGGACGATTATTTTTGGATTATGGGCCGGGTGGATGATGTCATTAACGTCTCCGGTCATCGGCTAGGGACGATGGAGATCGAAAGCGCGCTGGTATCGCACCCGATGGTTGCTGAGGCGGCGGTGGTGGGCCGGCCCGACCAGATGAAGGGTCAGGCGGTGTTTGCCTTCGTCACCCTCGAAGGCGGCCGCAAGGGCGACGACTCGCTGCGCAAGGAGTTACAGCAACATGTCGTCAGGGAAATCGGCGCACTCGCGCGTCCCGACGATCTGCGGTTTACCGATATACTGCCAAAGACCCGCAGCGGTAAAATTATGCGCCGTCTGCTGCGGCAGATAGCTTCCGGCGACCAGACCCTGGGCGATACCAGCACGCTCGAAGATCTGTCGTCGTTGGCGAAATTGCGCGAAGACGAGGAATAGGCTCCGACGCTGTTAGCTCGTCAGCGCCTTCGCGCTGCCCGTCCCACTTTAGCCAGCTGAGGTTGATGGTCGCTCCGGTCTGCGGCAACTCTACGCGTTTGGTCTGCGCGGGGAGATGCCTTGATGGCAGGGGCCTTGAATGGTATCCTGTCTTGGCATGGGCGGTTGCCCATTTTTTTTAGTTCGTTCGCCGCTTGCTCCAGGACATCACGGCGTTTCTTTACCCGACCAGGAGGCGAACCGCCGAGGTATGGCCGGTGATGGTTTTGCAACTTGAACCGCTGGCGAGGAAAGTGGCGGAGTTACTTGAGCCCCACATTGAGCGGCTCGGATTTGAACTGGTAACGGTGGAGTTCCGCAGAGGGACGCGCCATAATTCGTTGCTGCGGCTGCTGGTGGACAAACCGGGCGGCGGTATCACGCTCAGCGACCTCGAACGCCTTAGCCCGACTCTGGGCGACCTGCTCGATGTCTACGATCCAGTGGAGGGGCGGTATACCTTGGAAGTGTCGTCACCAGGCATTAATCGTCCTTTGGCAAAGCTGAAAGATTTTGAGACATACCGGGGACAAAGGGTTCGAATTCGAACTCATCGGCCGCGCGACGGCCGCAAGAATTTCGAAGGCGTTCTGGTTGAAGTGCGGCCCGATGGGGTGGAGCTGGAGGACGAGTTGAGCCGCGAACGGCGCGCTTTCGCTTTCAACGAAATTCAGGGAGCTAACTACGAGCACAAATTCGATTGAAGTCGGCTCTCTACCAATCCGCTACTCGAGAAAAGTTGCAGTTCGTCGGGCGGGGCGGGCAACCGGGTAAGGGGCGACGTGGCGTGGGCACGACAGCCGGGAACTATGAGATGTGCAGCGGCAGCGTTCAGAATGGTTGGCGACAACCGGAGGCGATATGGCAGTCGATCTGAACCGAGTTATCGAGCAGGTCTCCAAAGAAAAAGGGATCGACAAAACCATCGTGATCAGTGCGGTCGAAGAGATGATGCATTCGGCTGCCCGTCGAACTTTCGGGCCCGAGCGCAATATCGAATCGCGCTACAATAATGAGGTCGGCGAGGTTGAACTGTTCGAGATAAAGACCGTGGTCGAACGAGTCGCCAATCCCGCATCGGAGGTCGAACTCGATGAAGCACATAGCAAGTACGACCCTGACGCCCAGCCCGGCGACGAGATTCTGATCAAGCTCGACACGGCGACGATGGGCCGTATCGCCGCCCAGGCAGCGAAACAGAACTTGATTCAACACATCCGGGACGCTGAGCGCAAGCAGATCTATAACGAATTCAAGGACCGAAAAAGTGAGATCGTTTCGGGCATCGTTCAGCGCTTCGAGCGCAAGAACATGATCGTCAATCTGGGACGCACCGAAGCGATTCTGCCAGAAAAGGAACAGATCCCGCACGAGCGTTATCGCCAAGGCGACCGCATCCGCGCGCTTATCCTTGAGGTCGAACTGTCCGAAAAGGGCCTGTCGATCGTGCTCTCACGCACTTCCAATTCGTTCTTGATGAAGCTGTTCGAGCAGGAAGTACCGGAGATCTATGAAGGCATCGTCGAAATTCGGCAATGTGCGCGCGAACCTGGCGGACGCGCCAAGGTCGCTGTCTATTCGAAGGATAGTGACGTTGACCCGGTTGGTGCTTGCGTTGGCATGAAGGGGACGCGAGTGCAGTCAGTTGTGCAGGAACTGCGCGGTGAAAAAATTGATATCGTGCCGTGGACCGATGATCAGGCTGAGCTGGTATGCCGGGCGCTGGCTCCCGCCAAAGTATCGAAGGTGATCATCGACGAAGACGAGCATGCCATGGAAGTCATCGTTCCGGACGACCAGCTCTCCCTAGCCATCGGCAAGCGCGGCCAGAACGTCCGCCTCGCGCATCGGCTGTCCGGATGGAAGCTGGATGTGCGCAGCGATTCCGAGGCCGAGGAAGAAGCGCGGACGGCACGCGCATCACTGAACGCAATCCCCGGGATCGGCGATATTAACGCCGAGTTGCTCTATCAATGGGGCTTTCGTTCCGCCGAACAACTAGCAGATGCTAACGAGAACAATTTCGAAGTCGAAGGGATTAGCCCCGAACGCGCGCGACAAGTGATACATGCTGCCCGCGAATGGGTGGCAAAAAAACGCGCCGAGCAGGTCAGGCGGGCGGATATGGCGAATAACTCGGCAGGGACCAGTCCTGCGCCCGATTCGATCGTGGAACCGACACCTGACACCCAGGCCGTGACTGCCATCGAGACCGCCGCCTCAGACGGGAACGCCGAGGATGCAGAGGCCGAATGACAGACTGCAGCGCACCTGCGTTGGATGCATGAGGCGCGATAGCAAAGAGCACATGCTGAGATTCGTTGACCGCGGCGAGACGTTAACACTGGATGAAGAAGGCCGGATGCTAGGACGCGGAGCTTATCTCCATTACCGCAATCGGTGTATAACGAATTTTGTTCATAATAAAGCCAGGGAATTGCGTTCGCTGAAACGAAAAATCAGCCCTGATGAGCGGCGCAAATTGGCAGAACTGATCCACGCGCGGCTGGATAGCAGTGCCGCACTTGAATAAAGTAAAAGAAATGGCGCGAAAGCGGATAAAAACACTCGCAACTGAATGGGGCGTTACGGTTGACGACTTGTTGGCCGGTTGTGCACGCCTGCACCTTGTCCATGCCCATTCTGAATCGAGCTTGCTCTCCCCCGAAGAGACCGAGCGGATCAAAGCCGACCTCGACGAGCGCGCCCAGCGCGCTGCGGCCATACCGCGAGAGACTGTAGTCGAAACCAGCGCCGGTACCGTAGTCGAGAAGCGTCTCAATGCCAACGTGGTGCGTCGCCGCCATTCAGAGCCGGTGCCCGTGCCTGCCGCTCAGGAACAGTCTGAACCATTCCACTTCGAACCTGCTCCGAGTCAACCCGAGGCGGCATTCGTAGCGCCGGTTTTCGATGAGCCGCCCGCGCTCGAGGGTGAAATTCCCGAACTGCCCGTAATGGAGCCGGAACCACGTCCTGTCGCGTCCGAGCAGCCGCTTTCGGCAGCCACTTCGGAGCTACCCTCGGAGCGGTCGGCGTTCGAACCTGCCCCTGACCTTTATCAGGCTCCCGAACCGAAGATCGAGCGTGCATCGGACGCGGCGCCCCTGGAAGCGTCGCGGAGTTCCATCGCCGCGCCGGAAACCAAACCCCAGCCGGAAGCGAGGGTGGAGTCTGAAGGCGGCGAGTCGGCAGTACGCACGATCAACGGATCCGTCCCAAGCGCATCACTCGAAGGGCGGCAGATGGCTGAGACCCATGAACGTCCAGCTCAAGCGCCGATTGAGCCTGCCCGTCCGCCGACGCGCGTTCGCGAAGCGATTGGGGCAAGTCAGGGGCCGAATATTGCGCGCGAAGTACAGCAGAGAGACGCCTCGGCAGTCTCGCAGCGACCGCCGGGTGCAGGCCCGTCATCACCCCGCTCCGATGTTGCTCCGGGTGCGGGTGCACCGTCCCGGCGTCCAGAGCATCGGCCGCAGGAACCGGGCAGAGCGATTAACCTGACGAACCGTATGCATGCGGCGGCACCGACGCTTGATGATGGTCCGCGAGGCCCCAAGGTGTTGGGCAAGATTGATTTGCGCAAACCGGCTCCAGCCCCCCGTCCAGCACCTCCAACCGGTCAACGGCCGGTGGGCGCGCCGCGCCCACCCGAACGGCGCCTCGGCCCATCGGCGGCAGCGCCTATGCCCGAGGCTTTTGCACCGCCGCCCGATACATCCAAGCCGGGCGCACGCGCGATTAAAAAGAAAAGGGTCGTCAAAAAGGGCGTCCCCGATGTGGCTGCCGAACGCGAAATGCGCGGACTGCGCGTCCCCAAGAAGCGGCGGGCGTTGCCGGGTAAGGAACAGCGCAAGACTGAGATCACTACGCCGAGGGCTTCCAAGCGGATCGTCCGTATTACTGAAGGTGTGACTGTGGGCGATCTGGCGCGCAATATGGGCGTAAAGGCGGCTGAGATTATTAAAAAATTGATGGATCTCGGCGTCATGTCAACCCTCAATCAAGTGCTCGACGTTGACACCGCGACCTTGGTGGCGGGCGAATTTGGCTACAGTGTCGAGAACGTTGCCTTCGATGCTGAATCAGCGATCGAAGAACCGGAGGAAACCGTCCCTGGGGAGGCATTGCCGCGTCCCCCAGTGGTTACCGTGATGGGCCACGTCGATCATGGCAAGACTTCGCTACTCGATGCGATTCGTCATACCAACGTCACGGAAGGTGAATCCGGTGGTATTACCCAGCATATCGGCGCTTACAGCGTCGATATTAACGGCCGCAAGATCAGCTTCGTCGATACACCCGGCCACGAGGCGTTTACGGCGATGCGCGCCCGCGGAGCCAAAGTCACCGATATTGTGGTACTGGTAGTCGCCGCGGACGAGGGCGTGATGCCGCAGACGGTCGAAGCGGTCAACCATGCCAAAGCGGCTGGCGTGCCAATAATCGTCGCGCTTAATAAAGTTGACCGGCCCGAAGCGAACCTCGACCGCGTCAAGCAGCAGCTTGCCGAAATGAGCTTGATTCCGGAGGATTACGGCGGCGATACGATTGTAGTACCTGTGTCAGCGCGCACCCGTGAGGGTCTCGAACGCCTGCTCGAAATGATCCTGCTGCAGGCCGACCTTATGGAGTTGAAGGCCAACCCCGATCGCTCCGCGCGCGGTACCGTAGTAGAATCACAACTGGACCGCGGCCGTGGCCCAGTGGCGACGGTATTGATTCAGGAAGGCACGTTGCATTCAGGAGATCCTTTCGTCTGCGGCAGCACCTATGGCCGGGTGCGTGCGATGCTCAACCATATGGGCCAGCGCGTGACCGAAGCGGGACCTTCGTCGCCGGTCGAGATCTTTGGCCTGTCGAGCGTGCCTGAGCCGGGAACCGCGTTCATCGCGGTCGCCGAAGAGGCCAAGGCGCGGCAGGTTGCTGAGTTCCGCCATTCCAAGCTTCGCGAAGGTGTACTCCAAAAAACCAGCCGTGTTTCGCTTGAAGAATTGAGCGAGCGCATGGCGGCCGGCGAAGTTAAGGAACTCCGCGTTATTATCAAGGGCGACGTCAATGGTTCAGTGGAAGCGTTGGCAGATTCCCTGCAACGGCTGTCCACCAACGAGGTGAAGCTTGAGCTGATTCACAAGTCGGTAGGCGCAATTTCCGAAACTGACGTCAGCTTGGCCTCGGCTTCTGGGGCGATTGTTATCGGCTTCAACGTGCGGCCTGAACCAAAAGCGGCGCAGCTGGCTGAAAAAGAGGGCGTCGATATCCGCCTCTATACGATTATCTACGAAGTCATCAACGATATCCGCGCGGCGATGGAAGGGCTGCTGGCCCCGACCTACCGCGAAAAAGCGCTCGGACGGGCCGAGGTCCGCCAGACCTTTGTGGTTCAGGGCAACACCATTGCGGGTGCGATGGTGCTGGATGGACGAATACTGCGCAACTCCCGGGCTCGGCTGGTACGCGATGGGCGCGTGGTGTGGGAAGGCCGCATCGGCTCTCTCCGGCGTTTCAAAGACGATGCGCGCGAGGTTCAGGCGGGCTATGAATGCGGTATCGGCCTGGAGAATTTCGGTGATGTCAAGCCCGGAGACATCATCGAGAACTTCGAAATGGAAGCGGTGCTGCGCAAGCTCGGAACGCCGCGTCCCGAGGTCATCCGCGGCGCTGCCGGAGCGTCGGTAGAAAAACAGCTTCAGCCCTGAGTTCACTCCGTTCATTCAACAACACTTGCGGGGAGACCGGCTATTGAGCCTGCCTCCCCGCCGATGTCTGCGCGCGCCGCGGTTGCGGAGGTACCTCGATCAACGCGGGCTGCGGCGTGGCTTGGCCCGCGATGGTTTTGAACCGCGCGCCATCTTGGTCTTCACCCGTGCGCGCTTGGCTACGAGTGTTTTAGCATTCGTCGTAGACGTGGGCCTCGGAGGTGACAACCTGCGTCTCTGGGGCTTGGTTTTTGTAGCAGGGGGTTTTTCTTCGCGTGCGCTCAGGTCTTCGGCGACGAACGCGCGCTTTTTTAGTAATACTCTGCGCTCGCCTTCGAAGACGGTTTCGCCGCGTTGATTCACGCCCCAATGGCGGAAAGTGACTAGGCCGACGTTTTTGTGGCCACGCGAATCGGCTGGCTCGTCTTCCTTATTGAGTACTTCAGTAAACGCATAGAGCGTATCGCCGTGCAGTACGGGCGCGCGGAAGCGCACCTGATCGAGTCCCACCTCTTCGACCGCATTTTCGCCCGTATCCTGCATCGCCAGCCCGATTACGATCGACGCCGTCACGCCGCCAAAGGTAATCCGATGCTTCTGTTCCAGTGATTGAGCAACATCTTCATTGAAGTGCGCCTGCGCAGTATTGAGTACCAAGTTAGTAATCAATACGTTTTCGAGGCCTTCAACGGTTTTGCCCCTTGCGTGTTCATAAACGTCGGAGACGGTGAAATCTTCGAAGAAATTGCTCTTGCCAGTGAGCGTAGAAAGCTCGGTGCTCATTCTCCTCCTCCCAGCAGGCGATCCGAGATGATGCGAAGCTGAATCTGCGAGGTTCCTTCAAAGATCTTGGTCAGCCGGGCGTCACGCCAATAACGCTCGATTGGCAAGTCGCGAGTATAGCCGTAGCCACCGTGCAGCTGCAGTGCGTCACTGGTCACCCGCTCTGCCATTTCAGAGGCAAAGAACTTCACCATCGACGCTTCCTTATCGCATCGCCGTTTACTATCTATCTCCGCCGCGACATAGTACATCAATTGCCGCGCGGCCTCGATATTCGCGGCCATCTCAGCGAGCTTGAAGCGCGTATGCTGGAATTCGGCAATGGGCCGTTTGAATTGCACCCGCCGCTGCGAATAGGTGATTGAATCTTCGAGTGCGCCTCGCGCCAGCCCGATTGCCCGCGCGGCAGTATGGACTCGCGCTGTTTCGAGTCCGGACATCATCGCATAAAAACCCCGTCCCTCCTGCCCCATCAGCGCGGAGGCGGGGATCCGGCAGTTGTCGAAGTGCAATTCCCAAGTCTTCCAACCGAAGTAGCCGATTTTGCGAATCGGTGCACCGCTGACTCCCGGCGGCAGCTTGCCCCGGGCCTTTTCGATCATGAACTGGCTGATGCCGACGTGGCGGCGCTTTTCGTCGGGCATCGAAGTGCGCGCGAACAATTGGATAAAATCGGCGCCGTCCGCGAATGTGCACCAGGTCTTGGTGCCATTAATCACCCATTCATCGCCCTGCCGCGCCGCACGGCATGAAACGTTGGCCAGGTCGGAGCCGGCGTCTGGCTCCGAGAGTGAGAACGCACCGAGGAATTCGCCGCGGGCCATCCGTGGAAAATAGATTTTGCGTTGTTCGTCGCTGATTCCGCCCCAAAGCCCATTACCGCGGGCGATGATGCTGGCGACGCTCATCCACCCGCGCGCCAGCTCCTCGGTCACTAAAGCGTATTCGAGCGCGCCCAGCCCCAACCCACCGTATTCTTCGGGAATCAAAATCCCAAAGTAGCCGAGGTCCGCCATCTTGGCGCGTAACTCCATCGGGATCTCGCCCTCAACCGGGTCAAGCTTGTTGGCGACCGGAAGGACTTCGTTCATGGTGAAGTCACGGGCGGTTTGCTGAATCATCGTGCGTTCTTCAGTCAGGTAGCTCATGGGTTTTAGACGACCTTTATGGGTAACGGCATACAGCCAACGGGCACGCTAAGCTCCGACAACCCCTGACCACCCTCACCAACTACATCTTGGCGGGGCGCATGCTAGTTCGACGAAAAGCTTCGCTTTGGCACTAGATTGGAACGGCGGAAGTCAACGATCGGCTCGCGATCGTTGGAGTTCTCCAGAGCCGAGTCGAGCAGGAAACCCTCAGTGTGCCAGGTCACGATTCCACTTCCGGGCCGGCTTTGCGATTCCCGCATGTCGATCACTGTGCTGCGTGCAGTCAGAGTATCGCCGGGGTAAACTCTCCGATGGAACGTCAGTCGGTCGACGCCCAGGAAAAGTCCGCCGGCCTCGCTGAGATCTTCGACGGAGAGGCCAAATACTGTCAGAAAAACCAGCATCGGATTAATCACTATGCCCGGATGCCCGTGCGCACGCGCATACGGCGCATTGAAGTAGAGCGGATTGAAACTGAGGGTAAGAGTCGTGAAAAGCGAGTTATCGCCTTCGTTCAGTGTGCGCCCCCAATGATGCGAAAAGACCTGGCCGACCTCGAAATCATCGTACAGGTGACCCTTGGGGATTTTCCGCGTGCGCGCGCGCGACTCGTCACTCATAGCCATCCTTGATTGTCCTCGGTCGCTAAGTGGTCGATAAACTGTGCCAGTCCCATCGACTTGTCCGCAAGGGTTCCATTTCAAAGTCCAACTTTGAACTTGCGGCTCCGCACCAAACAGCGGATTGGCAGGCGCTTATCATCATGCTAGCGGTAGTGTAGAGGCTTCGATAAATGGGTCGTCGCATCGTCGTCGTAACAATTTTATTCGCCGCTATTGTGGCCGTAACGAACACACCTGGCTATGGTTTTAGTCTGTCGCAAATGCTGGGCAGTGGCGAGGAGCAGAACCTCAACACCTTTAAGGTGATCCACGTTGCTGATTTAAAGGCGCTGCTTGATAAGCGTGGCAACAACGTTCATGTCTTCGACGCGAACATCGACGTGACGCGCGAGAGGTTCGGGGTTATCCCAGGTGCCACACTGCTGACATCGGATCAGAATTATCCTCTTTCAGTGCTGCCCCCCAACAGGCACGCTACGCTTATTTTCTACTGCGCCGACCGCCATTGAATGGCCTCGCATGAAGCCGCCCGTCGGGCGGTCAAGGCCGGTTACACAGACGTGAGCGTTATGGCGGATGGGATTGCAGGATGGAAAGCCGCAGGAGAAGCGACCACGCTGCCGCCAAAGTCGTAGACTCAAGAAAGGCACAGCCTAGCCGCAAATCTATTTGATACTCTACCTTGTTCAAAGAGCGGCTGGTCAGCGAGCAGTGATAGGACGATCAGGCTGTTGCGATGGAGATTGGCTAGGATCAGCACCTGAAGTTGCGACCCTGATTAGGGCCATCCAAAAGCTCGGAAAGAGTAAACAAGGCCTCGAACAATACACCTTGCTCCTCGATGTTCTTGCGTCCGTCTTCCTCTTCGCGGTCGACTAGAACGATGACTCGGTCGACGACCAAGCCTACCGACCTAGCTCCCGTGAGCGCCTTTATCGTTGAGGACCCAGCAGTCACTACGTCATCGACAATCAAGGCGTTGTCGCCTCGTGTTGCGTTGCCGGCAATCACTCCTTGAATCCCGTGCTGTTTGGGCTCCTTGCGAACAACAAATGCCTGGACTTTTGCTCCCGTGGCTCGGAAGATCGCATCGGACAACGATGTTGCGATAGGATACGCCCCTAACTCCATCCCGCCGACGGCGTTGAACGATGCGCCGCCGATTCGCTCGAGAATAAGTTGACCCACCAAGGCGCGTGCCTCCGGGTCTGAAAGTGCCTGCTTGCAATCGATGTAGTACCGGCTCATCTTGCCGGAAGCGAGGCGAAAGACGGGCTCATCGCGTGATTGCAGCGAGGTCCGTTTAAGAATTTCGCGCAGTCTGACCTTCGCTGAATGCATTTAATTTGCCCAAGCTTGGTGCGCGGGGCGGGACTTGAACCCGCACGGTATTTCTACCACGAGCCCCTCAAACTCGCGTGTCTGCCTGTTCCACCACCCGCGCCTGAGCGATGACTTTATCCCGTCCGGATGATCTTGTCGGGTCTTTCGGCAACGTTCACTTGGTCTTGCTGGCAGGGGCTGGAGCCGCCGGATGTGTTCCCGATACCGGACCACCTTTGCTCGACGGTAGGGTTTGCGAGGTAACACTGCCTCTTCCTTCGAAAATGCTGCCGGTTACCCGCCGGGTTGACGTATACGCTAGAAAGATCGAGGTCGAGAAAAAGAGCACGGCACATCCCCAGGTAATTTTGGTCAAAAAATTACCCGCACCGCTTGCCCCGAAAACGGTGGAACTCGAACCGCCGAAAACCGCCCCCACATCCGCTCCTTTGCCCTGCTGCAGCAGGACAACGATAACCATCGTGATGCAAACGACAATGTGAACAACGACAATAGCTGTGATCATCAGTTCTTTTTAATCGGGCAACTCGGCAATGCACCCTCTGCTGTGATTCCGTACGCGCAGAATCCCGCGTCTCCAACTGAACTTACGCCAGGCATCCAGGCCCGATGTTCAAAGTACACCGAAACTTGCCCGCTCCGTTCCGCGACTTGTCGTGCGTCAGACATTCTTGGAGAATCACAAACATACGAATGACATATCTTCTCTCGGACTCTGCTACCCTTCGTCAAGGCCGCTCAAGCCATACCTGCGCGCGCGATACGCGCGAACGACTCAGCCTTTAAGCTTGCCCCGCCGACCAGAGCACCGTCAATATCGCGTTCTGCAATCAGCGAATCAATATTGTCGGCGGTAACGCTGCCGCCATAGAGAATACGGATTGCATCACCCTTTTCGTTGCCAAAATGATCGCGCAATGCAACCCGAATAGCGGCATGAACCTCCTGTGCCTGTTGAGGCGTCGCGTTGCGTCCAGTGCCGATTGCCCATACGGGTTCGTACGCCACCACAAGGTGGGCCGATTTCTCCACCGAGGTCGCAGCTAAATCGGCTTGAAGCTGCCCGAGAACTACCCGCAGAGTGTCGCCCCGCTCGCGTTGCTCCAGGGTCTCGCCGATGCAAAGAATGGGCGTCATCCGGTTGGCAATCACGCCTGCCAGGCGCTTGGCGATTAAGTCGTCCGTCTCTTTGAAGATATGCCGGCGCTCGGAATGTCCAATGATTACGTGGGTGACGCCAAAGACCTGCAACATCGGCGCGGAAACCTCTCCGGTAAATGCACCTTTGGTTTCAAAGTGGAGGTTCTGCGCTCCAAGCAGAATTGAGGAGCCCGCCAGCGCTTGCGATACTGCTGGAATTGTCAGGAACGGGGGTGCCAGCAGCACCTCGCGATCGCGGGAAAGCGCCCCCGCCTGCGGGTCAAGTTCTGCCCGTAGAGCCGCAACTAAGGTCCTCCCCTCAAGCGGAGTGAGATTCATTTTCCAGTTTCCTGCAAAGAGTTGCTTACGCATTTTTTCACCAACCGGCGTGCACCCGCCTTGCCGAGGAGGCGTCCCGCCTGCTGTGGGCGCGCGCGTCTAGATTCGCGCCAATAGATGAGGCAGTTTTCCTGTAGCCTTGATCCGCCGCGGCGACGACCCTTGAGGCTTATCCGATTTCCAAAGCTTTGACCCCAGGGAGTTCAATCCCTTCGAGGTAGTCGAGCGTGGCGCCACCGCCGGTCGAAATGTGTGTAAATCTGTTCGCCCATTGTTGGCCGGCGAACGCGGCTGACGTATCGCCGCCCCCAATCAGACTGGTTACGCCGCTCAAGTTCGCGACGGCTTCCCCCACTCTGAGCGTGCCCTGCGCAAATACCGGGATTTCAAAGAAACCAAGCGGGCCGTTCCAAACAATCGTTCGGGCCGTGGATAAATGTTGGATGAACTCCGTGATAGTGTGCGGGCCAATATCGAGGCCCATTTCGTCAGCCGGGATAGTGGTTACGCTTTGGATACTCGCCTCCGGCGCTGGAGTTGCTGCGACAATATGGTCAACCGGTAGCACAAGGGGAACATGGCGCTGTGCTGCGATGGCGAACAGCTCACGCGCAAGGTCGACTTTGTCTTCTTCGATGCGTGATTTGCCTACCGCGAGCCCGCGAGCCTTCATAAACGTGTAGGCCATTGCGCCACCGATAAGCATCAGGTTGACCCTCGTTAGCATCGTTTTGATCACGCCGATCTTGTCCGAAACTTTGGCGCCGCCGAGAATCAGGATGTAAGGATGAGCTGGATTCTGGGTGACTGCCTGTAGGACTT
Organism: Binataceae bacterium (SeqCode); assembly: GCA_963752805.1. GTDB lineage: Bacteria > Desulfobacterota > Binatia > Binatales > Binataceae > JAMXLL01. Next base: position 17,387 of record CAVWAA010000014.1, on the reverse strand, counting down.
GCAGCTCCCGCAACATCAGAAAACCCGCCGCGCGTTCGCGCAGGAATTGGGTCACCCCCACCGTTGAAGCATGGGCACGATGGGCTGTCCCGAACGCATCGTTGATATAGACTTGCTTGCCCCGTGCCAGTTCATGGGAAAAATCGCGGTTATTCGCTTCTTCTTCGGGATGAAAGCGCAGGTTTTCCAGCAGCAACGCCTCGCCGAGCGCGAGGTCGCTCACCATCCGACCGGTGAACTCGCCGATGCAATCTGGGGCCAGCCCGACCTTTTTTCCCAGCGCATTGCTCAGGTACTCTGCGACCGGCTTGAGGCTTAACTCGGCAGTCCGCTCTTTGGGCCGCCCCAGATGGGAGCATAGTACCGCCGCGCCGCCCTGGCGCAGGATGTGGCGAACTGTGTCAAGACTCGCATCGATGCGCGAAGTGTCGGTAATTCGTCCGTTGTCCAGCGGCACGTTGAAGTCACATCGGACCAGGGCCTTTTTGCCCTCGAAAGAAACTTCGCTAATAGGGATTATCGGCATCCGCTCTCACCATCTCAGCGCTGGACAGCATACCGATTTGCTGATCATAAGCGTGCGGCAACGTATGCGGTGACGTCAGCGAGCCGATTCGAGTAACCCCATTCGTTGTCGTACCAGGAGAACACCTTGACCAGCTTATGGTCTATCACCTTGGTCAGCGGCGCGTCGTAGATGGACGAATGGGGATTATTGTTGAAATCGATCGACACCAACGGCGCATCGCTGTATTCGAGGATCCCCTTGAGTTCGTCTTCGGCGGCTTTCTTCATCGCGGCGTTGACCGATTTCTCATCGCACTGACGCTCAACCGTGGCGGTGAGATCGACCAGTGAAACGTTGTCGAGCGGAACGCGCACGGCGATGCCGTCGAGCTTGCCATTGAGTGCCGGTAATACCAAGCCGATTGCCCTTGCTGCACCTGTCGATGTTGGGACCATCGATACTGCGGCGGCGCGGGCCCGACGCAGGTCCTTGTGCGGCCCATCCTGGAGCATCTGGTCCTGGGTGTAGGCATGAACCGTTGTCATCAAGCCATGCACGATGCCGAAGCTATCATTTAGTACCTTGGCAATCGGGGCGAGACAATTAGTGGTGCAGGAAGCGTTGGAGATGACGTCGTGTTGCTTCGGCTCGTAAGCGTTCTGATTGACGCCCAGGCAGAGCGTGATATCAGCGCCTTCAGCCGGAGCACTGATAACAACTTTGCGTGCGCCCGCGCTTAAATGCATCGCGGCCTTGTCGCGCGCCGTAAACAGTCCCGTCGACTCGACCACCACTTGAACACCCAACTGCTTCCATGGAAGCTTCGATGGGTCGCGCTCGGCGAGGACTTTGAAGGCTTGCCCGTCGAGCATGATTTGGTCCCCTTCGGCCTTGACTGCGTGAGGCAGCGTGCCATGCACGGAATCATACTTGAGCAGATGGGCGAGAGTAGGGGCGTCGGTGATGTCGTTGACAGCGACCACATGCAAATCTTTCTGATGAAGTGCCGCCCGAAGGAACATGCGACCGATGCGGCCAAAGCCATTAATCGCAATCCTGGTTGCCACTGATAAATCCTCCTCGCGTTCCCCCCGATAGCTGGTCCCGTTGGCCCGCATGGTCAGGAGTGAGCGGTAGCATGTCTTACTGGCAATTATGAGGCTGCCCGCATGCCTATAATGGCCGCTTCGGGATGATGTTTGCCATTTAGGCTATCATAATTGGGGCTGGATGCCATGAGGACGCCCTCCCGCTTTCAGCCGAACCGGCTCCGCCTGGGAGACGGTGATGCCGTTGACACAAGAGGTTCAGCGACGCCGGTAGGTTGGTTGGATACCCGAAATCTTTTGCAACTCGATAGGCTTGGAAGTGTCGGAGAGGATGGGGGTCTTGTGGGACGATTAGCGGACAATTGATGCAAACAACGCGGCATCGGTTAAGCACCGAGTTCGTCTACATGTTGATGGCCTCAGCCTGGGAAACCTCCCGAAAGTGTGGACGCTGCAAAATTGACTCAATTGAATTCGATACGAATAATAATCAGCATTTCCGCAAGGGCAATTTTGTATAGCGGAGGTGAGCAGGTGAGCGGCGCTGGCGGGATTGGCGTGGTCGATATGCTGCTCGGCACGGGACCCGTGGTCCAGGTTGTCCTGATCCTGTTGATCGGCTTTTCCATTGGCAGTTGGGGTATTATTCTGCACAAATTTGTGCAGATCTCCCGGGCGCGCACGCGAGTCTGAGCGCTTCATCACAATTTTCTGGGAATCGAAGAATCTCGCTGCGATCCATTCTGCCGGCGTTGGCCTTAAGCGCAGTCCAATTGCGCAGGTTTTCCGCGCAGGTTACCAGGAACTGCTGCAACTGACGCGCGCCAAGCGACAGGCGGTCGGCGCTGAAAGCGGCTTTTCGACCGATTTAGGTGGGGTCGACAACGTTACGCGCGCGATGAAGCGTCAGGAAAACGTCGAGCTCACCAAGCTCGAAGCGGGTATCACTTTTCTCGCCACCACCGGCTCGACCTGTCCATTCATCGGTTTGTTCGGCACTGTATGGGGAATCATGACGGCTTTCCTCGGCTTGTCGGCTGCTCACACGTCAAATATTCAAGCGGTTGCGCCAGGTATTGCCGAGGCGCTTATCACCACCGCAGTGGGATTGGTGGCGGCGATTCCGGCGCAGATGTTCTACAACTTCCTGACGACGCGAGTGCGTGTGCTAGCGACTGAGATTGATAACTTCATTGCTGAATTCCTTAACATTGCCGAACGTCATTTTCTCTCGTAGCGAGCGCCGCTCTTCCCGAACGATGCTGCCGGAAGGGCAAATAAATCGCCGGGCTCGCCGTAGAGCCAGTATGAGGGAGGCTGCGGACGCGGCGCTGGTATAATGAAGCCGCGGCATATGCGGGATAGTTGAAAAATGGCGTTTGAGCCTGGACAGCGCGGTTCACTGGTCTCGCAGATAAACGTCACTCCCCTGGTTGACGTGATGCTAGTGCTGCTGATTATTTTTATGGTGACTGCGCCGATTATTCAGCAGGGCGTGCAAGTGAGCCTGCCGAAGGTGAAGGCTGCAGCACTTCCCGGTAAAGAAGAACAATTTATCGTCTCGATCACGCGCGATAGCCAAATTTATCTGAACGACACTCGGATGTCGCAGACCGCCTTATCAGTGAAATTAGCGGCGATTGGGCGCGAGCGGCCGGACCGCGAAGTTTTCGTACGAGCAGATGATCAGGTGCCATACGGCGTGGTAATCCACACGATGGCGGCGATTAAGGCGGCGGGGATCGAGAACGTTGGCATGGTTACTGAGATGCCGGCGCCGGTGGCGAGCGGGGGCGGGTCGCAACGTGTCAACGCCAGTCCTTAGCCGCGATGACCGCGCATCGCGATGGGGCTACATTGCGGCGATCGTTGTTTCGGCGCTCGGCCACGCTCTCTTCTTTTTTGTAGTTCTCGTCGTGCTCCCGGGTTTGCTTTCGTCCAAACCGCCGCCGGCCTCATATACCGTTAAAATTGTTGACGCGCTACCGGCTGGCGATCTCGGTACCCATCTGCCGCGGCTCAGTCAGGAGCCGGATGAGCATCATGCGGTGGCGCAAAAGATGGTCCATCATGAAGCGCCAACATCGATAACAACGCCACCGCCACCACCGCCCGACAATGACAAGAATGCGATCGCGTTGAACGCAACCCATTCACCGACGCCGACACCGGTGAGGACGCCAACGCCGACACCTGCACCGCCGTCACCGCAACCATCGCCGGTCCCTACTCGGCGTCCGAAAAAGCACGAGCAGGCCAGGCCGACACCTACGCCCACTCCTCATGCTCGACGACAGAAGCCGAAAGCAGCGCAAACCAGGGAATTGGCTGAAGCCACGCCGAAGCCGACTCCGAATGTGGGGCAGGAGATGCGGAAGCTGCATGAAAAGCTGCTGGCCGATCATCTTAAACAGATGAAGGAGGAAGCCGCCCGTAATCGCGAAAACGGCGGTCCGGTGCTGGCAAGCCGGGAAACCGAGGGTCGCGGCTACGGCGTCGGCGCCGGCACAGGAAGTGCCGGGATCCTGCAGAGCGCCGAGTTTCTGCTCTACTGTCAGACTGTGAAGAAAAGGATACAAGATGCATGGAACTTCGCGGCCAAGAATCCCAAGCTGACCGCTACCGTCACGGTTGGCATAAACGCCGACGGCTCGCTCAATGCGGTCCGGATTAGCGATGCATCGAAGGATCCAGCTTTCGACGATTCGGTGGTTCGTGCGATCAGATTGGCGGCACCGTTTCCGCCGCCGCCGGAGAAATATCGCGCTCAGTTTGCCGATGGGGTGCCAGTGATTTTTAACCTGGGCGCGCTTGAGAACGCCGATGAAAGCGGCGGCTAGTTCACTTCTCCGGACGTGCTCTGAAGGCGCAATGATGAAGATCCACGCGGTTGTGGTGATGGCGTTACTCATTGGAGCGGGACCGAACCGGGCGCTTGCGCAGGGCAATTTGCCCGGCAAACTCCCTCCGATTCAAATCGTCGGTGCCGGGCAGCTTTATCCCATAGCAGTGTCGGGACTCAAGGACCTCGGTGGCGATGGCGGGCATAACGTCTCCCGAGTATTCGATACGACGCTGACCCGCGACCTCAAACTTTCGAGCTTTTTCCGAGTCATCGATTCGCAAGCTTATATCGAAGATCCGCAAACCTCGGGATACGACATCGGCCAGTTTAATTTTGGCGACTGGCGTTCGATCAACGCGGAATTCCTGGTTAAAGGATCGGTGACGCGCCAAGCCGGCAAAATCACACTAGAGGCGTTGCTGTTTGATGTCGGGGAGCAGCGGCGCATGATGGGCAAGCGGTTTACCGGCGAACCGAACGAGGTCAGCGAAATGGCCCGACGCTTCGCCGATGCTGTGCTTGAAGCTGTGACCGGTAAGCGCGGGCCGTTCGACACCAAGCTCGCGTTCGTGTCGACCCGCGGCGGGAGATTCAAAGAGATCTATACGTCGTGGCTTGACGGCGGCATGCTTTACCGGGTCACCGATAATCCGACGATCAATCTATTCCCGAGCTTCGACAAGACCGGCCATCATCTCCTTTATCTTTCGTATAAGACGCTAAGCCCCGAGCTTTACCTCGTCGATCTGACTCACGGGGTCGAGACGCGCATCGCGCCACCGCTGGGGATGGCCGTTGGGGGGACGCTCACCCCGGATGGCCAAGTCGTTGGCGCGTTCGCCCGCGCTGGACACACCAACCTTTATTTACTGGATGAATCCGGCAACCAAATCCGCGCCTTAACCGACAACAGTGCCATCAACGTCAGCCCGTCAGTATGCCGCGATGGCAGTCAGCTCGCTTTTACTTCCGATCGCTCGGGGACTCCTCAGATTTATCTGATGAAGGTGGCCGGAGCCGGGGCGCAACGCCTGACCTATCAAGGCGACTACAATACGGCACCGGCATTTTCGCCGGATTGCAAGAAAATCGCCTACGAGAGCCGTTCCGGCGGTATCATCAACATCTTCGTCATCAACCTCGACGGCAGCGGCGGCCACCGACTTACCGAGGAAGGTTCCAACGAATGGCCGTCGTGGTCGCCGGACGGCCGTTATCTCGCTTTCAGCTCGACGCGTGAAGGCGAATCCCGCATTTATCTGATGTTCGCGGCAGACGGCCGCGTCATTGCCCCATTAACGGAAGGAGAAGGTAATGCTTCGAATCCATCATGGTCCTGGTGGCTCGGTAGTTGAATTGAGCAAAATTGCGCGGAGGATTGGACTGACCGCAGCAATTTTTGCGCTCGCAGTCGCGGGCTGTTCGTCAAAGAAGTCGCCTGGCGCGGGGGAGGGCGGTCCCGGTTCTAACCCTGGCGGCCTCGGTCAGGAAGGCATGGGCGGTGCTGGCGGAAGTTCACTCAGTCGATTCCAGAAAGGCCAACTGGGTAGCGGCGAACAAGGGCCGCTGGGCGACATCCATTTCGATTATAATGACTACACTGTCCGCCAGCAGGATAGTGAGATTCTGCACAGCAACGCCGACTGGATGCAGAAAAATCCAGACCGCCGCGTTCAGATCGAAGGCCATTGCGACGAACGTGGCTCTGAGGAATACAATATTGCTCTCGGCGCCAAGCGCGCGCAGGCAGCCAAAGAGTATCTGCAGACGCTGGGGATCGCGGGCGACCGCATGTCAACCATCAGCTATGGCAAGGAGCTGCCCCTGTGCACCGAACATACCGAAGACTGCTGGACGGAAAATCGCCGCGACCATTTCGCTGTTACCGAATGAAACTTCATGGCCTCCTGCGTCTGCCGCTGCTGCTGGTCGTGGGCAGCCTGGTCAACACCGGATTGACGGGATGCGCGCCGAATGCCGACAGCCAGCAAGTCCAGGCAGACCAGTTTGCCTTGCGTGGAATGGTGGCCAACAACCAGCAGCAGATTGATTCTCTGCAGGAAAAGGTTCAGCGGCTCGAAGATCGCGTCTCTGAAATCGAGCATAACGGTTCAGTTTCGGCTGGCGGTGGCAATCAGCTCGCGTCGATGGAACAGCGGCTGAATAAACTTGAGTCGCAGACTAACTCCGCCCAAGCAGGTGCGGCGACTGTGCCGCCTGCCGCTTCACCAAACTCGGAAGTGCCCAGCGAGTCCCAGGCAACTCCCGGTACTGGAGGAGGAGAAGCTTCGGGGGGTGAGGCCGCAACGGTGCCTCCTGACTCCGGGTCTGCTGCGTCCACGGCCGCGGCGAACGCACCATCGTGGCGCGCAATGATGGACCAGGAACTCACTGCGTCACACGACGACCCAGGCGAGAAGCTATACCGTGCGGGGTTGGTTCAGCTGAAGGCAAATAAGTACTCGCAGGCGCTCGACCAATTGCAGATGCTTCAGCGGCGTTATCCCAAATCGAGTCTGAGCGAGCCAGCGGAATTCTTCGCCGCCAATGCGCTTTATGAGATGGGCAAGTACGATCAAGCAATACTGCAATTCAATGATCAGACGATGCGTTTCCCCAAAGGCCATTTTGCGAGTGCCGCGCTGTTACGTGAAGCCCAGGCTTTTATGAAAATTAACGACCGCATCGATGCGCGCCTGACGTTGCAGAAATTGCTCAGCGACCTGCCCGACTCGCCAGAGGCGCCAATGGCGAAATCAATGATGCAGACCCTGGCCTCCTAAGCGGTTGAACAGGGACTGGGATAGAGCGGCTGAGCACACGTTGGGCAGGGCTTCCATTTTGTCAGCGAACAGCGAGCGCATGGCGCTCAGGATTCGCACATGCGACTATGATCTGCGATGGAGATAATTCGCGACCTCAACTCACTTGGGCAGTATCCCTTTCCTGTTGTTGCGCTGGGCAACTTCGACGGAGTCCATGTCGGCCACCAGACAATCCTAACGGCCGCTATCGAGCGCGCTCACGCGGTGGGTGGCAGTGCTTTGGCGGTCACCTTTGATCCACTGCCGGCTAAAGTCCTAAACCCCAACCGTGCCCCGCGATTGATCCTGACACCCGAAGACAAACACGAATTGCTGCGCAGCTACGGGCTGCAGGGCGTGATCGTGCTGACCTTCTCGCGCGAACTCAGTATGCTGTCGCCCGAAGACTTCGTGCGCGAGTATCTGCGCCGCCGCATCGGCGCACGCGTGGTCGTTATCGGCCACAACGTGAGCTTCGGTCACGCACGGGCCGGCAACGCCGACGTGATGCGGCAGCTCGGCCGCGAGTTAGGCTTCGAGACAACCGTGGTCGGCCCGGTCGAGCGTGACGGAATCGTCGTCAGTTCGACGCAAGTGCGCGAAATGATAACCGCAGGGGACATGAAGCGCACGGCGAGTTTGCTCGGCCGTGCTCATTTCCTGCGCGGGCCGGTCGTGCATGGACGGGAACGCGGTCGCACCATTGGATTTCCGACTGCGAATATCCAAAGCCGCACCGAATGTTTGCCGCCAGATGGTGTTTATGCGACGCGGGTTGTGATGGAAGAGGGCTCGTATCAGTCAATTACGAATATCGGAATGCGGCCGACATTCGGCGAACCGCAACGTAGCATCGAGGCGCACATATTCGATTTTGACCGCGATATCTATGGTCGCGAGGTAAGGTTGGAAATCGCCGAGCGAATCCGGCCCGAACGCAAATTCGAGTCGGCACAGGCGCTGGCCGCTCAGATTGCTTCGGATCTGCAACGGGCCAAGGAGATTCTGGCGGCGTAAGAAGCTGTCTAACCGAATTCGACAATGGAAGTAGCAGGCCGTGCGAATCGCGCCATCCTCGGATTCACAGAATTTGACTAAATCAACGCGAAGTGCAATAAAGCGGTTGTAAGCCAAGCTCCCCGGATAGAGTATTGTCGAACCACAGCTTTCTCAGCTCCACCGGTCGAGTATTGGTTACGTCATCTATTCTGCTGCTGGTTCTCGCCGCTCCTTCGGTGCATGCCCAAATTGTGGCGGGCACGATTATCGCGCTGAATGGCTCAGCCACTATAACGCGCGGTGTGAGAAGTTTCGGCGCCGCTTACTCCGCGCCGGTAGACGTTGGCGATCGCCTAGACACCAGTCCGACCGGTCGCCTAATGGTAGCGCTCATCGACAATTCCCAGCTCGAACTGACGGAATCGTGCACTTTGCTCATATCGGAGAACTTGCTTAACCCGAACGGCACTCGCGCCCGCACTAGCGTTACTTTGCTCGGCGGGCTCGTGAGGTCGCTAGTGAGAGTTGCCGCCGGCACGGCGCCCAATTACGAAGTGCATACTCCTAACGCAGTCGCTTCCGCACGCGGCGCGGCTGAAGCCTACGATACCTACTATACGAATAATACGAGCCGCCCGGGGTTCAACGGCTGCAAAGAATTTAGCGACGTGTTGGACTATGACGGTATCGTCGCCGTTAGCAGTCTGGCGAACCCAAGCTCCCCGACCATAGAGCTTCATTCTGGGCAGAAGACCACCGTTCCATGCGGATTTGCAGTGTTGCCCGCCGCCTCGCTTGCTGCAATCGGGGCTGGAACTGCGACAGCAGGCTTGAGCGCTGCGACGATCGCGGCGGCTTCACTGGGCGGTGTCGCAGTCATCAGCGGTGGAGTTCTGGGGGGCTATGCTGGAGCGGGAGGGTTCAGCAGCAGTAGTCCTCCCCCCATCGAAGACACCTATCACTCCATCGATGTAGCCAGAGCCACGCGCGCTAACGGCGAGCAGCCTTAGCGCTTCGCAACTTATCAGCCATCATTCGTCCTGATAAATTTGCGTTGTTAACAGCCGCAGATTAGTAATTGGATTAAGCGTTCGTTGCCAGCGAAAACTTGAAGGAATCGACCTTAATATCAAGCCGGTGAAGTGAATGCGGGGGGTTACAAACCAACGCTGGACGCGCGCATTCACGATCGCCATCGGGCTAATTACGATCGCTGCGGTTACTTCACTGAAGCAATATTATCCCAGCGCGTTCGAGTGGGCGGAGCTTAAGGCTTCGGATTTGCGGCTTTATCGCGGCGATCTGCGCAAGCCGACCGGTAATGTCGTAATCGCCACTATCGACGACAAGAGTATTGCTGAGTCTAGGCCGGTTCCCATGGCCGCGCAGCGTGGAAGCGCGTCTGGTGAGTGCCTTGCGCGGCTATAACGCGACCGTCGTTGGCTTTGACGTCGCCTTCAGCGAGCGCGATCCAGCCGACGCCGAACAGGAAAATCTTGCGCGCCGCCTGGAAAAAGCCGGGATTGACGAGCGTGTTGTGCGCCGCGCGTTGAGCGGTAGCGATGACCTGGCGTTCGCGCACGCTATGCAGCAGCAGGGCTCGACCTACTTTGGATATTTCTTCCGGAGCCATATGTTCCACGAAGCGACTGGACCTGAACTGGCTTGGTTCCGCACAAAGTTAATTTAGCCGCCGCCACTCCCCTACAATATGACGCTCAAGGGACCCGGCGCACGGCAACAAACTTATATCGGCGATGGTTATCTACCGCCGATTCAGCCTCTGAACGCCGCTGCCCGCGGCACGGCATACGTCGATATCGACGAGTACTCTGATGGGACTGCGCGATCCGAGCCCGCGGTCATCAGGTTCGACGGGCGCTATTGCGTGCCACTGTTTCTCGCGATGGCTGATGCGTACCTCGGCCGCCCGCCCTTGATTCTGCGCTTCGATGCCGATGGGGTCAGCAGTCTCGAAATCGGCACACGGAAAATTCCTGTCGATCAGCTAGGCGAGATGATGGTGCATTTTCGGGCAAGCCGGGCGCGATACCTCGGGTCTCGATTGCAGATGTCGTCGATCACCGAGCGCCTGCCTCTGCACTTGCGCACAAAGCTGTACTCATTGGGCTGACCGCTCATGCGATTGGTGATCGGATCGTTGCCCCCGTCGTCGGCGACTTTCCTGGCGTGGAATTCCAGGCGACCGCTATCGACAATGTGATCGCCGGCTCGCGCGGCGGGCAGCCGGTCTTATTAGCTATTAGACTGTTTATTAGTTGGTCCGGGATGCGCTATTGAGCAGCGGCTCGACATCTCCCGTGATGAGCCTCGCGCCGCGCTCGTTCCACAGATAGAGCCAGGCCCACTCGGCCATAACGATAAAACGGTTGCGAAAACCGATCAGATACAGGATGTGCACGCCTAGCCAGGTTATCCACGCGAGAGGGCCCGACAGTCTGATTCTCCCGAGATCGGCAACTGCGGCGCCGCGCCCGATGCTCGCAAGCGTGCCCTTGTCACGGTAGCGAAATGGCTTGACGCCCTCACCGCGAATGACGCGAATGACGTTGCGCGCGGCGTGGTGCCCTTCCTGAGCGGCGGCCGGCGCAACTCCGGGTACGGACTTACCCTCGGACGTGACTGCAGCCAAATCGCCAATCACGAAAACATCCGGCGCGTTCGGTACCGAGAGATCCTGGTTGACGATCACGCGCCCGGCCTTGTCGGTCGGCGCTCCAAGCGAAAGTCCAAGCGGCGACGCCGCGACTCCGCGGCCCAGATCGCGGTGTGACTCGCGATTTTCCCTCGCCCGTTCATCACGCCGGCATCGTCGATGCCGGTTACCATCGTATTGAGCATCAGTTCCACACCGATACGCTTGAGTTGCCGCTCGGCGTTCCGTGAGGACTCTACTGACATAGCTGGTAGTACACGCGATGCCGCTTCGACCAGGACGATTCGTGCTCCCTCTGATCGGATTCGGCGAAAGTCGCGACTGAGCACTCGATGAGATATCTCGGCCAAAGCCCCAGCGAGTTCGACCCCTGTTGGTCCTCCGCCAACAATCACGAAGGTGAGCCAGCAGCGCTGCGCTTGCAGGTCGTCTTCTCTTTCCGCCGCTTCATAGGCGAGTAGCACCCGCCGACGAATTTCCGTTGCGTGTTCCAGCGTTTTGAGCCCCGGCGCGGCCTCGGCCCAGTTGTGGTGACCGAAGTAAGAATGGGTCGCACCTGTGGCAACGATCAGATAGTCATACTCGAGCTCACTATCGCGCATAACGACCCTTTTGCCTGCCACGTCGATTGACGTAGCCTCGTCCAGGATCACGCTGACGCGCCGACTGCCTCGCATGATTCGCCGAATCGCCAGTGCAATGTCGCTCGGGGCAAGTGCGGCGGTCGCGACCTGATACAGCAGCGACTGAAACAGATGATGGTTACGCCGATCTACTAAAGTGATTTGCACCAGTTCGTGGCTCAACGCCCGCGCGGCTGCGAGTCCACCGAATCCGCCGCCGAGGATTACGACCCGCGGCTGTGCGTTCGTGTGCTGATCCGAATACCCGAATTGCCCCCGGTCTTGGTCCTTGAACACAGCCAGTAGGTATCTGTACGACGGCAACAGCAGCACCGAGCCAACCAAAAGCGCTGCGGCCAGCAGCTTGATCGTGATGGGGGGCGCAGACCCATGTAAATCGTGATATCGGGCACTACCAAATAAGGGAATTGTGCGAAGGCCCATCCCAATAGGATCAGAGTAATTTCGCCGGCCGCGCAGACGCGCGCGATTTTGTAGCGCCGCGTCCGGAGAGCATAGAATGCCGCCAATGCCAGAACGGCAGTGGTCCAGATCAGCGGCCAGATCCAGACTCGATGGATCAAGCACTGCCAGATGCGAGGTGCGCCATCGATTGAGAGCAGCAGGACTGCACCGGCCATCACGCCGGCAGCGATTGCGCTGGCAATCGCACGTACGCGGAAATCCTCGCACAGTTCCCCGTCCGGATCATCGAGTTCACACGTGGCGTATGTTGCAGAAAGTAGGCGAACAGCACCAGTGCAAAGATCCCGACCGAAAGGCAGAACGGCTTCAACCACGGCGTTACGAAATCGCTAAAGTGGTGCGGTGTCTCAGGGAGCCTGCCCGAGGCGATCGCGCCGATCGTGACGTCCAGCAGAAGCGGCGTGATCAGGCTGGCAATCGAGAATATCCGACCCCACTCCCGTCGTGCGTGCGCATCTCTGGTCCCATAGCTACGGAAACTGAAAGCCGATCCACGCAGCACGATGCCGACCAGCATCAACGTAATCGGCAGGTTCAGAGAGGTCATGACCGCGGCGAAGGCCGCGGGAAAACCGGTAAATAGGATCACGACAACCAGGATGAGCCAGACGTGATCGGCCTCCCATATCGGTCCGATGGCGTGCTCGATGAACTCTCGCTGCTTCAATTTCCGCGGACCCGTCGCCAGTAAGTCCCAGACGCCACCGCCATAGTCCGCGCCGCCCGTCAATACGTAGATCGTGAGCGAAATCAGCAGCACACCACCGACGAACAAAAGCGGTAAGGAACTCATCAGCGGCCCGCCGCCGCGAGTGCGGCGACCTCCTCTAGTCTGGGGCTCTGCACCACCTGGCGCCGGAGCAGGTAAGCGACTGTGATTGCGAGGAAGATGTAAAGAACTGAGAAAAGGACAAACGTCGCGGCCAATCCAGGCATCGGCGTAACCGCGTCAGCGGTTCGCATCACACCATAGATCACCCATGGCTGGCGGCCGACTTCGGTAACGGTCCAGCCGGCCTCGACCGCGATAACTCCAAGCGGCGACGCTGCCACTAACGCGCGAAGAAACCAGGCAGTGTCGTATATGGTACCGCGCCGCCATAGTAGCCATCCTGCCCAAAGGGCGAGCGCCACCATCGCGAAACCCGCGCCTACCATCACTTGAAACGCTAGATGCACCGCGGTCAGCGGACTTGGTCAGTCGCTCCGGGGGAACGAATCAAGCCCTCGCACGAGTGCATGGGGGTCGTGATACGTCATCAGGCTGAGCATGTCGGGCAGCTCGATCGCATATCGCAAGCGACCTGCCTTCACGTCGGGAATCCCGCCGATAGCAAGCGGTGCTCCTCGTTTGGTTTCGAACAGTCCCTCGAATGCTGCCATTTTGATCGGCTGAAGCCGCGCGACCTCGCGCGCAGCCAAGTCCCCCGAGAGCGGTTGCGCAAGAGCCGCCAGCGAGCCAACAGCAAATGCGATCGCGAGCGCCTTCTGGTGGAACGGATTCGTGCGGTCGCGAAGAAGCATGAACGCGTGTATTCCGGCGACGGCAAAGCCAGTCGCAGCATAAGCGGCGATGGTCATGTGAATCGTCTCGTGAAACGCCGCTGGATTGATAAACGCGGCAAGTGGATCGATGTCTACCGGCTTACCAGCAACGAGCTTGAAACCAACGGGCGTGTTCATCCATGCATTGGCGATCACAACAAAGACGGCGGAGGCCATTCCGCTGAGCGCGACCAGACGCCAGCAGCGAGATGCGCACGGGGCGAACGCGGTGCCATCCATACATACAAATTCCGAGAAAGACCGCCTCAGTAAAGAATGCGAATCCTTCCAGTGAGAATGGCATGCCGATAATTGGCCCAGCCCATTTCATAAAGGGTGGCCACAAAAGGCCAAGCTCGAAGGAAAGCACGGTGCCGGACACCGCACCTACGGCGAACATGATGGCCGTCCCGACAGCCCATCGCCGAGCCAGCGTGTAATAGACGTCGTCGCCGGTTTTGAGATAAAGCCACTCGGCGATGACCATCAGCAGTGGCATCGCAACCCCCACGCAGGCAAATACGATGTGGAACGCGAGCGACATGCCCATCTGGGCGCGCGCGGCGAGGATGTCGGGCATATCAACCTCTCCGAAAATTCAGTTGAAAGTCCCCCGATGGAGAGCGTCCCTCGATGGAGAGCGATTGTTCCGATTCAAAAGCGTGAAAAGTGACGGCTCCAAGGTTGTGCGCTCGATTGTCGCCGGTGTAAGGTCCAAAAACGCCAACGTGCTTAGTAATCGGGCCTGTTTTTTTCCTGACGGCCTAGAGAAATTCCCATGCCAAGCGAGACTCGGAGCGGTGCCTCTTCCCCGGCCGGTTTCGCCGATGGGGCAACAGATTCCCGTTCCTCAGTAAATGGGATTTTCCGCAAAGAGGGCGAGTATTGAACCGTAGGCTTTGGTGGGAAAGCCTTTCGTCTGAAGGACTCTAAGGGACTCGGGTACCTCGCCCATCTGCTGCGTCATCCCGCGGCCGAATTCCACGTGCTCGATCTGGCAGGGGGAATCGCAGGCCAGCGCGATGATGACGATGATGACGAAGCCAAACAGCGGATGCTGGGATCTCCCCGCAGCGATAGCGAGCTCTAAAATGCAGGGATCAATATCACGAGGCTCGGCGACGCAGGCGAGATGCTGGACGAGCGAGCCAAGTCTGCCTACCGGCGCCGCCTTTCCGAATTGCGAGAGGAATTGGACCAAGCCAAGCAGCGGGGAGACGTCGAGCGCGGCCTACGGGTGGAACGGGAGATCGATGCGCTAACCAGGGAACTTTCGCGCGCCGTGGGACTGGGTGGACGTGGTCGCCGGGCCGGCTCAGCTTCGGAACGGGCCCGGCAGAGCGCCGCCAAGACGATCAAGTAGGCGCTGGAAAGAATCGCGCACAGCGATGCCGCGGTGGGGGATATCTTCTCGAGATGCATCAGGACCGGGACCTTCTGCTCCTACCAGCCTAACCCCGTTTCTCCGATTGCATGGGAATTCTCTGCCACGGACGCAGGTCCGACTATCGAGGCGGCAGAGCAGCCAGCCGCAAGTGGCGTTCCCCCTCCTGCGCGTGCCGATCATCCGCAGGCAGCACCGGTGGTGCTCGGGGTTTCGCCGTTCTTGCTGGCGGAACGAACTGCGTTCGTGGGGCGAGAATCTGAAGGTAGCGCGATTCGCGCGGTCATCGATCGTGCGCGAACCGGCCACGGATCGATTGTCATGCTCTGGGATGGACCCGGTGTAGGTAAGACCCGCCTCGCGATGGAGATGGCGGAGTACGCATCGCGCCTTGACTTCCGATGCTCCGTCGGGCGTTGCTACGAAAGAGACGAACCTTTTCTCTACCTCCCGTTCGCCGAGATCATCGAAAAGCAATTTGGCGCAGGCGGCGAGCCTGGATGACTTCCGTCGGCAGATCGGGCCCAATGCAGCAGAAATCGCTCAGATCGCTCCAAGCCTTCGGCGCATTTTCCCCGATCTTCCGAAACCGCAGGAACTGCCGGCTGCGCAACAGCGCCGCTACCTTTTCCAAAGCTTTTCAGAGGCGCTAGCCCACGCGGCCCGAACCCGTCCGCGGTTATTTGTTCTTGAAGATCTTCATTGGGCCGACGAATCGACACTGGCCCTTTTAATTCATCTGGCCAATCGCGTCGCCCAACTCCCTGTTCTGGTTATCGTGACCTACCGCAGCGGATATTCGGACGATAATCCGGCGTTGGTGAGGACTGTGGAAGAACTGATTCGGATGGGTGTGCGTCCGCAAAAGCTGGGCGGTCTATCCAAAGACGCCGTCGGGCAGATGTTACACGGGCTAAAGCCAGCGCGAAGCTCCCGGAAAGTCTTCTGAGCCTTATCTTTGAGGAAAGCCAGGGGTATCCATTCTTCGTCGAGGAGGTGTACAGGCATCTGGTCGAAGAGGAAGTCTTCGATACAGCCGGCCAGCTCCGCAAAGACATCAAGATCGACGAAATCGACGTTCCGGATAACGTTCGACTGATCATCAGCGGCCGCCTGGAGCGGCTCGACGAGAATGAGAAACGTGCGCTGGCGGCCGCCGCAGTGACCGGGCGCAGTTTCAGCTTTCAACTCCTGACAGAGGTCAGCCAAATCGACGTTGACGAACTCTTCACCGTTCTCGAGAGAGCGCAGCGGATGGGAATAATCGTGCCAAGCTCCCAGGGGCCGGAGAGGCCGTTTACCTTTCGACATGAACTTGTGCGACAGACGCTGCTTGCCGGAATTTCAGCACCCCGCCAACAGCGGATGCACGCGAGGGTAGCCGCCGCGATTGAGCGGCTTTATCCCCAGGCCACCAGGGAGCGCGCCGGCGAGATGGTTAATCATCTCATCAAGGCAGGATCGTTTGCTGACGAGCAGAAGCTGGTCCGCACTCTGATCCTGGCCGGCAACACCGCACTCGGCGCTGCCGCATTTGGGGAAGCGCGATCCAGCTTTCAGATCGCCCGGTCGAATCAGGCTGTCATCAGCGCAAAAGAAAAGGCCGATCTCTTGGCGAACCTTGTCACGGCGGAGACCGGCCTTGAACGATGGGAGGCGGCTCTCGCGAATTGGCGTGAATCCCTTGAGGCCTCCATCGGGGTCGGCGACCGCGACTTGATCGGCAAGAGTTTCAGCACGTTGACCGATGCTCTCATCTTTGCTGGCCGCTTCCAGGATGCCATCGAAATCGCCCGTCGCGGGCTCGCTTACCTTGAAAGAGACGTTACGTCGCCGGGTCCGTCTTCTCGATGGATTGAGCCACGTGCTGGCTTGGGCTGAAGGTTATGAACCGGCACACGCGGCGCTGGAGGAAGCGCTAGGACTCGCATCGCACCTGGCGGCTCCGAAGCTTGTGGCCAGACTCATCGGTGCTCGATCGCT
Source organism: Binataceae bacterium (SeqCode) (assembly GCA_963752805.1). Taxonomy (GTDB): domain Bacteria; phylum Desulfobacterota; class Binatia; order Binatales; family Binataceae; genus JAMXLL01. The sequence goes on along the minus strand of CAVWAA010000014.1, from coordinate 484 downwards.
AATCAATTTTCACTTCTTTCGACTCCGGGAGGCGGTTGGCGACGGGTTTGAGTGCGGACAAATGGGCGGATCGGACGGTGCCACGTGGTATCGCGCCGTACAGCTGCGAGCTCTATACCCGGCGCTAATCTATCTGGGACGGACACAAGAGGCGGCGCGCGTCGCGAACGAGCTTGAACCGTTGGCTAAAAAGACCGGCCAATCGTTCCCGATCGCGCTACGCCGCACCGTGGACGCATGGGCCGAATTTGGTAACGCACCCGATCTTGCCAAGCTCGAAACCATTCTCCAGGAGGTGCTCAAATCAGACCAAACCACGCAGTTCGCGTTTTGGGCGGTTAACTCCGAGACCCAACTGAGCCTAGTCGATTTCTATCGCGGAAACTGGCCAGCGGCCCTATTGCACGCACAGGCCGCGTGCCGCTGGGAACCCGGGAGTTCAGCGAAGGATTGGGTGTCGGAATGCTTTTTCGACAAATGGCTT
>CAVWAA010000013.1:0-112673 GCA_963752805.1 Binataceae bacterium (SeqCode) | reverse complement strand
CTTCCGACGTTTTCCTGGGAGCCGCCCTCGGGTACACCATCACGCGCTTTGACGTGTTCAGGGACCGGAGTCGTAACCCCCACCGCTAAGATTTGTGTTGACGGCCGTGGACCTCTAGGCAGATTTGCAGCGCGCCGCGAGGAGGCCTGTGGCCGCAGTGATGTCGATGTCCGCGATGAGCAACCCTTCTTTGCCGTATGGCTGGTAGCTGAGCAGCGTCCCGTCGGGCCGCACCACCGCCGAAGTGGTCGGCGACCCGGCGCTGGCACAGTTTACAGTTGCGAAATAGCAGGTGTTCTCGGCGGCGCGGCACAAGACTGCTTTCTCATGGAATGAGTTCGCAGGATCGGCGAAACTCGAGGGCCGGTAACCGCCGGGCTCGGCTTCGTGGAAATGAGGGTGGAACACGATGTGTGCGCCGTGCCGGGCGGCCCAGCGGACCGTTTCCGGATAGCGCCAACCCTCATGGCAGATCGCGACACCAAATGTCAGCGGACCGGTTTGGAAAACCCGCCTCCCGGAACCGGGCGAATAGGTACCCTCCTCGGAGGGGTCGAGTTGGACTTTGTCCTGGAAACCGGCGATCGTTCCGTCTCGATTGATGACCAGTGCGGTGATCAACAGGGCGCCATCGACGACGCGTTCGGTGCCGAGAACAACCGCGAGGTTTGCCTTCGCGGCGGCCGCTGCAATGGCGGACCAGGCGCGTTCGAGGAACGCAGGGTCGGGGGGCGGCACCGTCTTCCCCATTCCTCGGTAGCCGGGAATGAAGCATTCCGGAAAGCAGATGATGCCGGCGCGCTCGATGGACGCTTGAGCGATGGCTTGTTCGGCCAACGTGACCGACTCCTCGGGAGTCGCCGGGAACCGGATGTTGGCGAGGGCGATTCGAAACGTGTTCACTTGGTAATCCCAATTTTAGCTTACCTTAAAGCGGCTAAGACGTTGGCTTGACGAGAAGGAATTGGCAAGCATTTGAATCTAGCGCCCTGATGCAGGTTCGAATCATTTGCAGCCTTTGCGCTCCGTTTTCTCTTTTGCCTTGGCCTCGGCGACTGTTAGCCACAGCAGATTGCTTGTATCGTCGGTCCCGCCGCAAGCGAGCGGCTTTCTGTAAGCGACCACGTATCCGGGTCTGCCATTTCTATAGCCGCTCTCACGCATAAATTGCGCTTTCGCCGCCGCGCCTGGGGAGTAGGCAGCGCTGTTTTTGTCCGCTGGTTTCGAATTACTGTCGGACTTGGGCGCGCCCCCTTGCTGACCAGCAAGCGTGGCGGAGAAGGGAAGAACGGTGCAAATGAGACAAGTGATCAAGAGCTTAGTCATGGCACTCCTCACGACTTCTTGCGACGAAAAGCATCATACAGCCATTGAGACGTTCGAGGTAAGCAATGCTGATTGGACGGTTGGTCGATCAGTCCTGGAGCACCGCGGTCTGCACCACGGTGTCCAGTTCATCCACAAGCGTCGCCATTCATCCAGACGGCGATGCGATGGGGCCGGCGATGCCCTGAATGTTATGCCCGGTCGTTTGGCTTATCTTCCTATGTTTTACCGGGGCTCATGACACGCTTCCACTTGTGTCCACGAGGGCAGCGGTACTCCATCATCCATACGGGCGGCGTCTTCAATCTCCGCCGTTCGCGGTACTTCACGGTTACAGCTTTGCGCTTGCACTTCGGACATTCGTAGTCGTCCATTGCTTCAGTCCTCTCGCTGGGTGAAGAGACTGAAACTGCAGGGAGTTTCCAGTCGCTAAATGACGCGCCGCAAGACTGAGCATTAGACGCGAAACGTTGCCGCTCGGTTTAAACACCCTTAAGCGTAGAAATCTGTGCCTTTGAGCCTCGTGTTGCTCTGGCTAGTGATGGTGGATCGGGTGGTGTTCGATGCGACGCCCGACCCTGCGCACCCAAGGGCGTTCATACGGGTGGACGTAGAAGGCTCGATTCGCCCACACACGACGCCAGAGAGTTTCGTCGATAATAATTTCGCGCGGACCCCATAGCAGCGCCCTTTTCGCCGCCGCCCTCGCAACGGGCGAATCAGCCGTATCTGTCATGCCGTCAAATGACGCGCCGCAAGGCTGAGCATCAGACGCGAAATTCCGCTGAAGAGCATGCTGATTCCGACGAGTATCGCGACCACGAGTTCGGAACCGGCCGGCCACGCTTTCCAAATCATCAGGGCAAGGATCAGGGTGAGTATCCCGTCAAAGAGCAGCCAGCCCCACGCGCGAGTCGGTTGAATTTGCAATGCCAAGATAATCTCCAACACCCCTTCGAGGAGCAGGTAGGCCGCAATGGCGCTGCTTGAAAACCTGATGGGTGATTAGCCATTTGCTCGCGTCGCGCAGCGCCGGATGCTCGCTAGGCATTCCCGAATCGAGCAGCGCTTTCGCGGCGAGCGCTGTGTCCCAATTGGGCGAAACGCATGGCTGGTAGAGAATCGAGTCGCCCAGCTCCCAGATCAATTCTCTAACTGCGGCAAGCGCTTTAACGATTACCGGATTGTCATTGCGATATCCGAGGGCTTTGAGCGCCATCGGAGTGAGCAGATAACATGGCTGAATTCCGCCCCAGGAACCGTTGGCGTCCTGATGCTCCAACAGCCAGTGTTCGGCATAGCGAAGCGCGCGTGTGCGCAGATTAGGCCAATGATTTCGGTCGTAATACCGCAATAACCTATCCGTCAGCAGCAGCGCATTGCGCAGCGATAGCAGACGAGCGCCCCTTGGCATTTTGAACTTCGTGAAATGCGGCGGTTGCACATAGAGTTCAAGTATACCCTGACGCCAGTCGAGCGTGGCTACAGGCTTTTGCGCCTGCATCACCATCAGCGCGAACAGCGTGCCGCGTGCCCATGACGAAAGTTCGTACATGTTCACGGGGAACCAGGACGGCAGCAGGGCAATCTCGACCGGCAGCGCCGGCGTTGAATTCCAAGGCACCTGATTCATCGCCGCGAGGTAGAAGCGCGCCAGTGTTCCGGCCCGTGCAATGCCTCCCTGGGCCAGAACCCAACGCCGGCACTGCATCATCGGCTCATCACCCGCCCGCATACCAGCCAGTTTCAATGCAAAATATACCTCGACGGTCGTGGACAAGTTACCTTCGCCGCCAGGAAACAAGGTCCAGGAACCGTCGAGATTTTGAATGTCGAGCAAATACTTCTTTAGCTTGGCGTCGAGCGCAGGATCGGGCTCCACGCCCATGAAGCGGTTGAAAATGATGAATTCGGCATTCATCTCCCCATTGGCTTCGAGCGCTGCCTGCCAGTAACCCTCGGGATGCTGCCGGTCAAGCAGCCATCGCTGTGCCCGTTCTATAGCGAATCCCAGCTTTGCGCGGAATTCGTCACGAGGCGCAACCGCAGCCGCCCCGTCCCGACTGGTTACCACTACGTCATCCATAAATCGGAGCTTGCCCGCGGGTCGAAGGAACCTCGCCTTGAAAACGACAACAGAGAACAGGCGGCAAAGCGTGTCCCCGTTTCATGGAATCACCGCGCATTTTAGAACGGTACCGCGTTCCAACATCGCGAACACCTCGGCTAGTTCGCAGAGTGGCCGCCGCGCATTGACAATGCGTCCTGCGCCGAGCTTGCGCGCGCACAACAGGTCGAAAGCTCGCCGCACATCGCGCGGGCGGAAATGAAACGGCGCGAGCAGCGTCAGGTTGTCGTAATGCATCCGGTGAGTGTCAACCGCGAGCGTCGTATTCGAGGGACACCCGCCAAAGAACACCACCCTGCCGCCGCGGCGGACCCGCGCGAACCCGTCCGCCCATCCCGCGACTTGCCCGGTGCATTCGATGATCAGGTCTGGCCCAAAACCGCCATTGATCTGCGCGATGACCTCTTCAACGCCGGTCTGGCATACGTCAACAACGTGATCAGCTCCAAGCCGGCGGGCCCATTCCAAACGCAGCGCGCCGCGCCCGGCGATTACGACTTCGCGCACGCCCAGGACTCGTAGCGCCAACATATGCAGCAGACCGAATGGCCCCGCACCAATTATCAGGACACTTTCAAAAGGTTCCGGACGCGCAAGTTCCTGGGCATGGACGACACAGGCGAGCGGCTCCAGCAAAGCTGCTTCTTCGAACGGCAGGCAAGCCGGCTTGTGGAAGGCATTACGCGAAATTACGTGAGAGCCCACGAGCAGGTAATCGGCATAGCCACCCAACACCATCTTTTCCATCGCCTGCGGACAAAGGTTCTCCTGTCCGCGGCGGCAGTAAAAGCATTCGCCACAGGGTGCTGTTGGAGCTGCCATCAACGCGTCACCCGGACGAAATTTCTCAACCTCAGGCCCGATTTCCGCGACGATGCCAGCAAACTCATGGCCAAATGGAGCGGGCAGGCGCCACATTGGATGGCCACGGCGATACGCCTTCAAATCCGTGCCACAGGTCAAGGCACATTTGATTTGCAGCAGCACCTCGCCTGGCCCCGGATGTGGCAGCACCACCTCGCGCATCTCCAGTCGGCCGGGTTCAACCAGGACCGCCTGGCGTACGTGTTCTATCGAGACTAAATCCGGTGTGGTCTTCGCAACGGGCGCTGGCGCCTTCACAAGTTGCGCTCCACGGCGAAACCCGCAAGCATTCGCAGCGGATCTGCGCGGCTGTCAAAACTCGCAAGCGCCTCGCACGCATGGCGGGCGAGTTCATGGGCGAGTGCACGTGACCGCTCGATTCCTACGATCGACGGATAAGTAGCCTTGCCGCGCTTGTGGTCTTTCTGCGTGCGCTTCCCCAGATGGCCGGTTGTCTGCTCGACGTCGAGCAGGTCGTCGGTGACCTGAAATGCGAGCCCCAGAGCACCTGCATAGTCGCGCAACGACTGAAGCTGGACCGACTTGGCCCCGCCTAGCCGTGCTCCGCCACAAACGGAGGCGACGAACAAAGCACCTGTTTTTCTACTATGCAGGTGTTCGAGTTCTCGCTGCGTCAGCGGCTGACCCTCGGCCATTAAATCGAGAACCTGACCGCCAACCATGCCCGCGGAACCGCAAGCGTCAGCCAGTTCGGCAATCGTGTCGACTACCACTTCAGCCGGGATTCCCGCAGACTTCACGCAACGAGCAATCAACCCAAACGCGTCAGTGAGCAGTCCGTCACCTGCCAGCGTCGCGATTGCTTCGCCAAATACTTTGTGGTTGGTAGGACGGCCACGCCGAAGATCATCGTCGTCCATGCACGGCAGATCGTCGTGAACTAACGAATAGGTATGGATCATCTCAAGTGCACAGGCATAGCCGAGTGCGGCCTCAACTTGGCCACCCACCGCCTCGCAGGCGGCGAGGGCCAGAATCGGGCGCAACCGCTTCCCGCCGGCCATCAGGCTATAGCGCATGGACTCGATGAGGCGATTGGCAGGACCATCACATTCGGCGACACTGACTGCCAAATGTTGCTCGATCAGCGCTCCACGCTCTTGCAGATAACGGTTGAGGCCGAACGGCGGCGCGCTGCTGACAACGGTAGCTTCGTCGACGGCCATGCTCGATTCGGATGGAGATTTAGGCTGCGGCATCAACCCCTCGACATCGCTCTGCTGATGCGATACTTCCTTCGGGCACGTTCCCGCCGCACCTCGCCTAGTCAAAGGTTTACTTTGACGATCCGATCTTGATTCGGAGATACCGGATCCCAGGAGCGCGAGCCCTCTCCTTCAGGCCATGTAATGGCGCACCATGCGCCACGAATCCTTCAGACTTTTGCCAAAATCCAGCGCAACCGTGCCCTCGAAGCCCGAATGGAGCTTGCAATCACGGCAGCGGATATCCTGCTTGGTGCGGTAAAACTCCCAATCCGTCGCCTCATGCAATTTTGCAAACGTTGGGTAATGACCATTAGTGATGAGATAGCAGGGACCTTTCCATCCCTGCGGATTTCGCGTCACTGTCGTCCATGGACTGCATAACAGGTTGCGTTCGCCAATCAGATAATCGAGGTAGATCGGCGTGTTGATGATCTTGTAATCGTGTGCAAGATCGCGCACTCGTTTGAATTTGCGGGGCATCTCCTCGTTTTTGAGATAGATATCGTTTTCGAGCACCTGGTAGTGATACCCGGGGGTCAGCAACATACCATCAACACCCAGGTCATCTAAAAACTTGATAAGCTCTTCCATCTCTTCTGCGCTGGTTTCGCGGTAAATGGTCGAATTGGTCTGCACCCGGTAACCCTTGCTCTTGAGCAGCTTAATCATCCGCACGCAAACATCGAAGACGCCTTTGCGGTCGACGATACTATCGTGCGTCTCACGCATGCCATCGAGATGAATGTTGAAGCTCAGGTATGGACTGGGCGGAACGTGCTTTACGAATCTCTCCAGTAGCAGTGCATTGGTGCAGATCATCACGTGCCGCTTGTCGCCGAGCAGAGCAGTCGTCAGAGGCACGATATGTTTATACATTAGCGGCTCGCCGCCGCAGATCGAGACGATCGGAGCACCGGCCTCGGATGCCGATGCTAGCGCTTCATCCAGCGGCATTTGATCGCGAATAGTGTCTTTGTATTCGACGATCCGGCCGCAGCCGACGCATGCGAGGTTGCATGCATGCAATGGCTCCAGCATCAGCACGAGCGGAAAATATTTTTCACCGTTACGCTTCTTCAGCCGCATATAGCGGCCCAGATCGAGCATTTGTCTGAGCGGCATCCGCATGAATCACAGACTCCTGGCTACCTATCCGGACTATGAGGTTCGCACGCCTGCCTCAAATTCAGGCGTATCGCCGAATAGCCATTGTCGAAGCATGTTCATCCCGGTTTCGAGGTCGGTGGACCTGCTGCCGAGAAACATATGCGCGAGCAACAAGCCATTAAGCGTAGCGAGCAAAAATGCCGCAGCGGCTGTCGGCGGAAAGCCACATGCGCACATGCCCTTGGCCTGAGCCCGGCCGATTAAATCCGTCACCAGGGTTCTGTACCCCTCATAAAGCGCCAGCACCTGGTTAGACAGCGAATCTTTGGTTTTTTCATCGTGGAGTATCTGAGCGACGAAAAATCGAATGGAGCTGGCGTTTTCACGAACGAACAGCAGGTAAGATTCGATGAGCTTTAGCAGTTGAGCTTTCTCGTCCAGTGCACCGGCTTCTTCAGCGAAATCAATGACGTAGGGCTCCAGCAGCTTGCCGAGAACCGCAACAAACAGTTCCTCTTTACTCTTAAAATGCCAAAAAATCAGCGCCTTGCTAACCCCCGCCCCCCGTGCCACCTCCGCCATCGAGGTCTCATGAAAACCGCGCGTCGCAAACAAATCGGTCGCCGCCTTTAGGATCTCGTCGCGGGAATCCTGGGCGTGGGATTCGCCAGAACCCGAGCGCGATTCGCCCTCGGTCATCACTTCGTGCTCAACCGGTGCGGTCGGTTTCCGAGGCTCCCTCGATACGCCCTGCACTCACGGAGGTGCCGGGGACCAAGGGCAGTTTCGACAAACATCGCCGCTAACCTCGCGGTCAATTCGCAGTTTAACCGTGCCGAGCAGAAAGTCAACAGCGCCTAAAGTTGCTGGTTATTCGCCGCTATCCGGAAAAATTGAGCACCACGGCACGGCCATCTTGAGCGGCGGAGCGCTCTGCGGCGACGGTCAATGTCAAGGCAGTCGCGGCCTCACGGAGGTTCACTCTAGCCAGGTCAGCGCGGGGGCCATGATTCAGAACTTGCTCATAATCAGCCGCAGCCGCCATAAACCATCGAGCATGATAAGAGTCTTCGGCGGCGTCATTTACTGAACAATCGTCGAACCGCCCCGATCGCTCGGTCAGAACGATCTTTCCGCTTTCGATTTCGAGCAGCCCTGCCGTGCCAACGATTATCGCTGTCGTTCGCCGAACCGGTGCGTCCCACGTCAGTAGTACGTTGACCATTCGATCGCCCGGGAACGCAATTCTCAAATCGGCGAAATCGTTGACTCCGCTATCCCGGTCGAACCGAAGATAGCTGGAGACGGATAAGGGTTCATCGCTGCCCATGAGCCAATGCGCCAGGTAGAAGGCATGCCAGCCATGGTCGATGAGAATTCCCCCGCCCTTTTTCGAATCCAAGCGCCAGCCGCCCCCAGCCGCGTTCGGATCCCTCCCGGCCGGCCCACAGCGCATGCGAATCAGCGAGACGTACTGAACCTGCCCCAGTCAACCGGCGGAAATCAGCTCATGTGCGCGCCGGTAGGCTGGGGAATACTTCCAGTTGTGGACACATAGCAATAAACGGTCATTGTGCGCCGCCAAGCTCGACAGTTGCGCCAATTCGCCGGTATTAAGGCATAGCGGTTTTTCGACGATCACGTTGACATTTGCTTCAAGGGCAAGTTTCGCCGCAGTGGCGTGAAAAGCCGGGGGACTCGCGATATCGAGGAAGTCCAGCGCTTCGCCATCCAGCATCAACTCAAGATCATCATAGACTCTAACGTTCTTGATCAGGTTGATAGCGTGATGGCGCCGCGCCGCAACCGGATCATGGATCGCGACGATACTGATCCCGCGCCGCGACAGCCATCCAGGCAGATGTGCGCGCGCGGCTACCGCACCAAACCCCGAAATCGCCCCACGCAGCGTCATGGGCCGCTATCGGCCTCCGCGGCGGATAAACTCCACCGTGTTCCTTTAGCCCACATGCTCGTCCTATCCAGGATGGGGTTTCCCTTTTGCACGCGCGGATGGTACCACAGGTGCCAGTTCAAGGAAGCCAAGATTTCGTTTTTCGCTGATGAAGTTGCACTCTGCATTTGCGAAAGTCAGACTGCAATCGATTGCACGGGGGCTGCTAGGGGCTTTTGTTAGCGCGTACACGACAAATTTTGCCAATTAACCGGTAGTTATCAGCAACACTTGAGCAATTCCACTCGCCTCTGCCCGATGGTTCACGGTTCAGCACAGTAAAAGATGCCCATCGGCACTATTGACTCGTAGAGGCCGGTCAGCCTAGAAGTCACAGCTTAGGTCACCAGTATCGATGCTGGAACGCCGTCTGGCGTTCCCGGGGGGCTGAATTGAGACAGAAACTCCTGATTTCCATTATTTTGCCGCTTTTGATGGTTTGGCGCGGGTTCGCAAGCACAGCAGCAAGCAAGACGTTATCGGAAACCGATTTGGTCAGGTTGCAGGCAGGTGGAGTACATTACGGTGGGTTAAGCTCGTTCGCCGCAAAGTTTCTGGAGCATAAGCAAATTCTTGCACTGACCGGCGATTACGCACGTTGGTCGGCAACTTTCCAGCAAGTTTATTACATGCGCTTGGGGTGGCCAAAGCCCCCTGGCGAAATTGGCAGTTGCGCGACGTTGACGTTATCGATGTGCGCGCATTCCGAGCCAGCGGGCGGGTTATTGCTGTGACAGACCCGTAATCTCCGAAGACTCAGAAATTACTATGCGTTATGGGAAGACGCGTACGATAAGAATATGCGTTTTTGGAAGATGGCTTTATTGGCTCAGCGAATAGTCAATACACGGTTGCTTGGAGGCGTTCCAGGGGCGTTTACGTCGACAGCTTGGGACCTCGAAAATCGCCACCGGACGAATGCTTCCACACAGAGCAGAGACGGCCGTGATGTATTAGTAGCACTTCGATATTCCCGCCCAATACAGGAACTTTGTCGCATACTCTACACCGGCTGGACTTGCGGAGGTCATGCAGTAGAGCATCTGCGACGGCTCACGTGATCCGGGAGTTAACGAACGTAGCAAACGCGCGCCCGCGTCTTCGTAACCGAACCGTAAGTTCACTTAGCGTGTAGCGATTCCAAAGTGATCATGTCGACCGTTGGCCCCATTGGTGACGTCGTGCGAATCTGAATTCCGCCCTGCTGTCCAAGTTGGCCCGTGGTCGACTCTCTCGAAGTTCAGTGAAGGAGGCGGAAATCTTGGAGAATCAACTTTCCTTCAACCTCTCTGAGCTGCATGATAACCCGTTCGGCCAGACTGCCGCTGCACACTATCCGTACCTGAGTTCATCGTTTCGCGAAGCACTTGGGGCACTATATTACGGCTTAGAGTACGGCAATCGCATCCTGATGCTTACCGCAGAGCCGGGGCTCGGGAAGACGACGCTGTTACGCCATTTTGAACGCCGCAGGCAAGACGGCCGTACTCTCTTCGTTTCTGCCGGCCACCAGAGGGGCCCGGATGTGTTGCGCAAACTGCTCACTGAAATCGGTGGCACGGCAGCGAGCGATGATTTGCCTGGGATGTGGGTGCGAGTTGACGAGATACTTACCGGTGCATCGGAAGTCGAAGACCCTTTCATACTGCTCCTCGATTATGACCAAAACGGCGCAGGGTGCGCTCTGGAAATACTCCGTCATCTCGCATGTCTCGAATCGTTCGAAACACGGGTGCTAAGAGTAGTCATCGCCGTTTCCCCCGAGGTTGGCGAGGAGTTTCAACGTTCGGAGTTCGCAGACGAGATTCGGCGCGTGCCGCTCTCTCCCTTAACGGCTGCAGAAGTAGAAAGCTACATTGATTACCGGCTGCGCCTGGTTGGATGGAGAGGCAACCGGCCGTTCACGGCCAGCACGAGCGCGTCGATTGCGGAGAGGAGTACTGGGAGACCGTCAGCGATTAACGAGATTTGCTTAAATCTTCTGCGAGACCCTGCCAAATCGGAGGGTCGCCGTCCCGATAGTGCGAGCACGAAAAAAGACTCCATCTCAAACGAATATTATGTCGATATGTCTGCTTCGCAATCGCACATTACGGCGACTGCGCATTTACTTAACCGTCGAACGGCTGCGCTAGCCTGTATAGTTCTCGCGCTGGTCCTCACGGTGGCAGGTCTTTGGTATCGAAGCGCTACTAAGACGCACGCCGCAAAACACGCTACCGCTGAAATAACGGCGCCGTTTGCCATTCCCCTCCATTATGCTGTCCTCCACGATGCGCAACCTCAACGGTTGCCAAATCCGGCCCACGCCCCAATGGCGAACGGAATTCGCAGCAACGGCTTCGCAAGCGACGCTACAGCAGATCCGGCGTCGGAGCCAGCCCGCGATCGAAAGACGGTTCGACTATCACGGATCGCATCGCCGCCAGCTTCGGCGCTGCTCTCAGCAACACCAGGACAGATGATAACACACGATACGGTTGCTGTGCGCCTAACAAGCGCGGTACAGGCACGCTCCCGCCGCGCCGACGACAGTCGTGCTGAACAATACTGGAAGCCATTCGGGGGAAGCCATTGCTAAGATGGATCACGTAACCGAGCAACTTTCACCGATTGCGGTACCGCACCGTGTGTCGACCTCTTCACCAGTGCCACAACAGACAACAGCAAGTCACCCAACAGCCGTCCGCGGAGCGGACGTCGCTGCACGAGATCGCAGTAGACACACGGAGGAGATGGCCGCCTATCAGATTAGACTCGGTGACGCGTACATGAATTTCGGCGACTATGATAAAGCGCTCCGCAGCTTCTCAAGTGCAATTGCCTACACATCGAACGATAAACAGTCGGAAGAAAAGTTCCAGGATATGGCCGCCTATGAAATTAGACTAGGTGATGCGTATATGAACATCGGTGACTACGACAAAGCACTGAGCAGCTTCTCCAGAGCGATAGGCTTTGCACCCGACAATAAAGACGCCAAACAAAGGGTCGAACGTGCACGCCGAGCAGAGGCTGCTGAGGAAAACACCTTGAAGTAGAGTTTGGCCTCTCGCCTTTTGAAACAGATCTGATTCAGAAATAATGCTCCGCTTTCCAGGAGAGTCATGGACGAAAAATACTCAGCTCAAACACCGCGTGGCGCGTCGATCCCGAAAACCGTTCAATCTCAGCCCGCGGGAACCGAGGCGGGAGGGGTCTCGCCGAAGATTAACGGTGCGGCTGATTCCGGCACCCAGAGAGCCAGCGTAAGCGATTCCTCGCCAGCGTCAACACCGAAGGCGGAGAAGACGAAGCAATCCGGCGGCCTGACCGAGGTGCTGGAGGCTTCGCGTGCTGAGCTTGACAGGTTACTGGCGGAGACCGAGAAGATCCACGAGCGCAGTTGGCGCGTAATTCACACGCTTTTGGAGGACTCACAACTGAGGGCTTCACAAGCAGTGGATGCGTGTTTGGCTGGTTTTGAAAAAGAGATCCAGAACCGCGTTAATAGCGAGATGGCGATGATGCTCCAGAACTTCGACGTCGAAGCTGGCGCTCGATTAGCAGCGCGTCTCGATCAGGCGCTCGCGACCGCGAAGCAACGACAGCGCAGCATTGAGCAGGACCTCGCCGTGGCCGTTGCCGAGAACCGAAAGCAATTGGATCAAATGTCCACCGCCGCCGCAGATGGACTACGACTGCGCGAGCAGAGCCTGCTGGGAGACTTGCAAAAGGAGGCTGAAAGACAGCTCGGCGAGTTAGCCAAAAACGCGCAACAGATAAGCAGTAACATCCAACATCTTGGCGAGAGCCTCGGCACCGAGCTCAAACAGCGTATGGAGGAAGCCGTCGGGGTTTTTCAATCGCGAATCGAGCAGGCATGGCAAGAAGTCGTGGGGCGGGCGGAGAAGCGAATTGCTGAGACAGCGCATACCTGTACTGTCGAGCTTGCCAAGCAGGCTCGAGAAGTGGTTGATCGGGAAATGTCGGAGTTTTTGAGCCAGGCTCTTCGGCGCTTTGATCGCTCGTCGGGCTCGAGATCGTCGTCAAATCAAAACAGCTAACTTTTTCTTTCGTATCGGGTAAGATCGGGTAAGAACAGATTGGGACCTCTTTTTCATTACCTGGGATGATTCTCAATTAGCCGTTTACACGACTAGAGCTTTGATGGTGCGAAAAGCGCATGCTCCCGCTCGCTCGCGAGTGAGAGGGCACTGCCCGACACGAGTTTTGTTTTTGTGACTCAGGATTCCATTGTGGGCGCCAGCAGGCGCGCGAATTTCGTTCTTAACGCCTGGCGGTTTCTCGAGCTAGGCGCGCGTGATGTACTGTGCCGCATTAGAACAACCCCTTGCGATGAGTGCTCGCAACCGATCCACTGGTGGAATCGCCGCGTTTGGGTGGTCAACGGCGAGCGCTGCGCTCATCTGCAATGCTGGAACGGGCAGCTATTTTTAAAAGCATACGTTCAACGTATGGCCGAAGAGATTCGGCATTCTGCCCAACGTCGCGCTCAATCCAGCGATAACGACTGCGCTTATCCCGAACTGCGAGAATTGCGCTCATCCGCTCGCGCAATCCGAGAAAGAGTTGAACGGGTGGAAGCACAACTGCAGCAAGCCGAAGAACTCGCCGCCAAAATGCGTGGCGGGGTCAGGAATAATGGCAAAGTTACCCAACCGTTCTAGAGGGCTCGGTGCATCGGGGCCTGGCCCAGGGCGCTAAGAGACGGTTAATCGACAATAAGCTAAACTAGTCACAATGGAGCACACCGCAGCCCACAATGCAGTGTAAAGGCTGTTGATACGGATCGACAATCTCGGCACCATCCAGCTCGCATGCGGCATTTTAGTCGAGTTCAACGCTCACCAGTCCAACGCGGCAGCCATTTGCCGCTTATGCCATTTCGGATCACCGAGATAGTTGAATAGCGTGCGTGATAGTTGGGTGTGCGGCACCAGTCCGTATTCGAGCGACGATCCAATTCCAGCGTGAACTTCATGGGCGGCGTTGCACGCCTCAATATGCGCTTCAGCGGTAACCGCCTTGGCCAGGTGCACGCTTGCAACTGCTGGCCGTCTCGCATCCAGTTTCCAGATTGCTTCCCAGGTGGCCCATCGCGCCGCATCGAGGTGATTCACTAATCGAATGATATGATCCTGCACCCGTTGGAAACGGCCGATGGGAACACCAAACTGAACTCGCGTCTGGCTATATTCCACGGACATTTCAAAGATAGCTTGAGAACTACCGACTTGATATGCACATAATATTGGCAGTGCACGTTGCATTGCGCTGGTCAACGCTACCCAACCTTGGTTCTCACGCGTGGAGAGCAATCCCTCAACTGGAATCTCAACGTCATCGAAAAGAACTTCAGCCTGCCAACCAATAAAGCCAGGGAGGAGGCGTACGGAGACGCCTTTGGAACGTTTATCGAGCAGTAGGAGACTGGTGGCATTGAGCGCAGGTCCGGTACGCACCGCGACAATGAGATGGGTCGCTGCGGCCGCATCACTGACAAACAGCTTGACGCCGTTAAGCCGGTAGCGATCACCGTGGCGCTCAGCCGCCAGTGCGATGCCCTGCGGTCCCCATGAGCGTTCGGGCTCAGTGATTGCGACGGAGAAGATCTGCTCGCCACGCACGATCGCAGGCAGGCAGCGGCGACGCTGCTCCTCGGTGCCAGCTTCGAGAAGTACCATCGCGCTCAGGACGCCGGAGCTGAAAAACGGCCCTGGCAACGGACCACGGCCGAACTCCTGATAAAGTACGGCCGCATCGGTCAGCGATGCACCACTACCGCCGTACCGTTCCGGGATGAGCAGGCCAAGCCAGCCTAGCTCGGCGATGGTTTTCCACATCTCCGGCTCGTAGCCAAGTTCGGATCCTTGTAGCCCAACAATTTTGCTCCGCGCCGCGCGGCGCTCCATAAAGCTGCGGACGCTTTGTTCAAGCATCCGCTGGTGTTCGTTTAGCGACAGATCCATGGCCGAACTCTCCTGGACTCGCGTTATACGATCTTGCCGGCTGCCTGGCGGGTGGTCCGTCCGATCCCAATCCGCCGCGCCATTTCGACCTTCTGAATGTCAGCAGTCCCGCCGGGATGCACGGCCACAATCCCATTGCGCTGCTGGCCTTCCAGGAATCCTTCATCTGAGCCCCAGCGCGGGTCAGTAGTCAGTGCCGCCGCTCCGACCGCCTCGAGTATTGCGCTTGCCATCCAGAGTCCCGCGTACTTGTAATACAGCGAGGCCTGCGGACCTTCGTATGATTTTGGCTGCTTGGCATAAGTTAACCAGAAGTTACGCAATCCGAAAAGGCGCCCAACCTCGCCCCTGATATAGATATCGGCCAGGAGGTCGCGGACGTCCTGGTGCGCAGTCAGAGGCTGGCCATCACGATAGTTCTTCTGGCAATAACTGAGTAATCCCTCCCATAGGCGATTGCGGCCGACATGACCGCCGCCGCCGTGCTCCAGTTCAAGATGGGTCGAGGCAACCTTCCAGCCGTTATTTTCGCCGCCGACCAGGCAGATTGCGGGAACGCGCACGTCTTCAAAGAAGATGGTGTTCTTATGGCCGTGCTCGCCTCCGCCTCCTCCGCTGCCCAGTAGTTCCATCGGCTGAACAGTGATGCCCGGCAGGCTCGCATCAACCATGAACCAGCCCAGGTTTTTGTGGCGCTCAGCGTCGGGATCAGTGACCGCGAGCGTCCACATCCAGTCAGTTCCATTGGCGCTGCCGATAAATATTTTCTGGCCGTTGAGGACGTATTCGTCGCCCTCACGGATGGCGCGCATTTTAACGCCCGCCAGATCGGAACCTGCGCTTGGCTCTGACAGCAACTGCCATACACGCACGTCGCCGCGGTAGATGGGCCGGAGAAAAGCCTCCTTCTGCTCTTCCGTCCCCCACACCGCGATAGTGGGGGCGCCCATCGTCGCGCCACTGTCGTAAAACGGCGGCAGCGAAAGATCGCATCGATCGGCTTCCTCTTCGAGGATGATTGCGTGGTCCACGTCGAGTCCGCCACCACCATACTGCTTGGGCGCAGTAGGGAAGAGCCAACCTTTGCCGCCGAGTTTTCGGCCCAACTCGCGTCTCAGCTGATAATTTTCGTTCGATTCGGCGGCCGATGCTGGTTCACGGGTAATGCCCGCCGGCACATTGGCCTCGAACCAGGCGCGCACCTCAGCGCGGAAACGCTGCTGCTCTTCGGTATAAGTCACTTCAAAGTCCATTTTTTCACCATAGAGTGGCCGCAGGCTTTTGCCCGTGCTGTGGCGACGACAGGCAGAACCTATCCCGCTATCTGCAATACGTCCGTTCCATTCAAGCCTGATCGACGCGCAAGCGAGTTAATCGGAGTGTCTTGATTAGCCACTTTCCATCGATCTTCTCATAGGTCTCATGATAATGACCCCATCCGTGCAGGGTCCTGTGACGTGATCCTTCCGGCCACCAAATCAGATCCTCCATCGCAAAGATGCCGCGTCCTGTCGTCGGGGAAGTCACTTCGACCTCGGGCATATGGCCGTGATGAACAGTGATCGCCGGTTCGACTGTTTTGCGGACGAACGTCACGATGTTGGCCCGTCCGGAGGTTGACCAATCGGCCGAATTACCTCCGGGCGGCGTATAATCGGCCGTAGCGTTGGGCGCAAATACGGCCTCGAAACCCGCCCAGTCTTTGGTGTCCATACAGCGGAAATACCGGGCCTTGAGCTGCTTGATTTCTTCGATCGCCAGAAGTTGTTCTGACTCAGTCATAAGCCTGACCTCCGGCAGCGATTCTCCGGACCAAACCTAGCACAGTCCTGCCGTTACCGTGGAATGAAGTGAATGAAGTAACACTCCTGGAAGAAAGTTGCAGGCAGTCGCTGTACGTGCACGTAATACTCTAGCGTCCACGAAATCGCGGCGAACGTTTTTCGCGGAAGGCGCGGATGCCCTCGGCTAAATCTTCGGTCTGCTGAGACTGAGTGACGGCCTCGCCTTGATGACGATAGGCGACTCCCGGGGGCGCTTCCCAACCGTTCACAATCGCCGACTTGGTGTAGGCGAGGACCAGCGTCGGCCCCTCCGCCAGTTCGCGCGCGATGCTCATCGTCTCTTGCTCCAGCCGTTCCAGCGCGACGACCCGGTTCACCAGGCCCCAGCGTTCTGCCTCTTGTGCTGAGAGCACCGGCGCGAGCAGTGCCCATTCCATTGCTTTGCCGAGCCCGACGAACTGCTGCAAAAGATTGGTGCCGGTGCCGATGCCGCGTTTTGAAAATGGAATCGACATCGTCGCGTTGTCTGCTATTACGCGCAAGTCGCAGCCCAACGCGAGATTGAAGCCGGCACCATGCGCATGACCATTGATCATGGCGATGACCGGCTTGGATAGCGCTCGCATCGACGCGATTATCAGAGGCCATCGGCCCTCGCCCTGAACATACTGCTTGATCGGATCGGCGAAACGGCGGTCGGGCTCTCCCGGTTCCGACATGCCACGAAGGTCGTCGCCGGCGCAGAATGCGCGTCCGGCTCCGGTCAGCACTACGACGCGAACCTCCGCATCACGATCGCATTCCTCAAGCGCATCCAGCAATTCGACGCCGACACGCACGTTGAGCGCGTTCAGCCGTTCGGGGCGATTGAGAGTTAGGCGGCAAATCGCCGCCTGGCGCTGAACGAGGAGATATCGATATTCCATGATTGCACCGTCACGCTGATTCCGTACCCGGTCATCAATAGCATCTCCGGCCGGTCATCATCACCTTAGCTCCTCCGCAACCCGAGGGAGAGGGATAGTCGCCGCGAGCGGGCGATTGGACGAATAACTGAGCCGTCGTGGTTTTAACGACTGCTTCCTCCAGCGTAAATCGGTAGCGCGAATCGCAGCTAAACGTTGATGACCGGCAGCACAATATGGGAGGGACGGTCATTATCGTGGTGAATAGTGTTATCGGCCACGATTATGCCGCCCGGCTCGCCTAACGGTCCGCCGGTGTTTGGATTAACGTCGAAGCGAGGGAAATTCGATGAAGAAATGTCAACGCGGATTCGATGGCCCTCCTTGAAGACGTTGCTCGTTGGATAAAGCGGGAACCTCAGCTGGTAGACCTCATTTGGCGCCATCAGCTCCGGTTTGGTGAACGAGTCGCGGAATCGCGCGCGCATGATCGAGTCTGTGAGGTTCAACGCGTATCCATCTGGATAATCGGCACTAGTGGGATACACGTCGATCAGCTTGACAGTGAAGTCGGTATCGGGGGCGGACGACGATACCCACAGACTGACGGTGATTGGACCAGTGACTTCGAGGTCGCGTTGCAGCGGCTCGGTCTGAAACACAACCACGTCGGAGCGTGCGGCGAGAGGCAGCGGATCAAGTGCTTTGATGGCAGCTGAGAGGCTTGCCCCGCCGCGTTGGTCGAATCCACCGCCGGGCATGATCTCGAATCCGACCGAGATATTGCCGCCGACAGTGGGCACCGGGTCGTGCGGGTCGAACCGATAGGTGGTTGCAGCGAATCGCACTTCCGGCTTCTGGGTTGAAAGTTCGCCGCCAGCATGCAGATAAAAGGATGTATTGCGAGCCCGCGCCAAGGGCCATTCGCGCTCGGAACGCCAATATCCGCCATGATCAATGCGGCCCGCCGCGCCTAGTACGTCGTATATTTTGCGGCCGCTGCCAGTGCCCATCACAAAGATCCGCACTGCCGATTCGTCCATCATGCCGGTATCGAGTTGCTTGATCCATTGGTCGAACCATCGCAGGCGCAGGCTGTCGTACGAATCGATCGCATCCGGACCTAAGTAGACGTCGCCTGCCCATTCCTCGTCGGCGCGCACGCCATGCAGCCATGGACCCATGATCAGCCGGTGGGGGCTTCGCTTGAGGGCGCTCAGCGCGATGAAGTTATCGCTGGTTGCGCGCGCATAAGAATCATACCAGGAGCCGAAATAGGTCGTGGGGACGTCGGAATGCTGTTGGTAATGGTCGCGAATCGCGTAGCCACGCTCTTGCCAGTATTCGTCACGGACGGCGCGGGTTTGCAGGTCGAGCACCCAGCGTTCGTACGTCGGCAACCTGCGTAGCGGCGTTACGCCCTTCTTGAGCGGCAGGCGCTTGAGCCAATAATTGATGTTATTGCGGGCTTCCTTCAGCGTGATGCGTAGGCCGGGATCACCACGCGCCTCTTTACTGGTGATCGCCATATGAAAGGCATAGATGAGGAAACGCTGCTCCAGCGCACCGTTGTGCCGCATCGAGCATGAGTAATAGTCCGATGGTCCCTCGGTCACGAACATCGCGGCCAGATGGGGCGGATTGAGCGTCGCGGCGGCGCTCTGCGCCGCTGCCATGTATGAAGTGCCCCATGGTGCCGACCTTGCCGGTGCACCACGGTTGCGTGCCGGCCCACTCGATCGTGTCGTAACCGTCAGGCGCCTCGTGCGCGAACGGATACCAGTCACCCTCAGAATGACCGCGGCCGCGAACGTCCTGCATCAATACAACGTATCCGTGTTGCGCGAAGAATCGAGCCGGCAAGACGAAGCGGGCCGCATCCTTATCGTAAGGGGTGCGCTCGACCAATGCCGGAAAGCGCCCGGGCGCACGGAGACCGACTGACGACGGGAAATAAATGTCAGTTGCGAGCCGCACGCCGTCGCGGACAGGGATCATCGTGTCGCGTTCGACCGCGACGTCATAGGCATGCCAGGAACCGAGCCGTTCTTTGGGGGCCATCGAAATCTCCGGAAATATCTTCGATTAGCCGGGAATCGAGCTTGTCGGCAAGTGTATCGACGAGCCTGGTACGACTGGAGCGGCTCTTATCTTGCGGGTTTCGATGAGATAAGAGCGGCGACCTTCACAAAGCCGCGGTTTGCCCGAACGCCCGACTCGCTGCCACGCTCCACTCTTAGTCTGCTAGGCTCAAGACCAACGGTTCGCAAGTGGCATTCGTATGACAACTCTTTTGCTGGTCCGGCATGCTGAGGCCGCGGCGCCGCGCGACATACTGCTCGGCCGCAAACGACGAAGTGGGACTCAGCGGCCGAGGATTGGAACGAGCCGCCAGGCTGGCGCGGCATCTGCGTCGTCTACCAATTAGCGGATTGTGGAGTAGTCCGCTCAGGCGCACCATCCAAACCGCTGCGCTTATAGGAGAACAACCGGCGCTTTCAATTCAAATTGCGGAGTCGATCAACGAAATCGATTATGGTCGATGGACCGGATGCAGCTTTGCGGAACTCGAGCGTGATCCAGCCTGGCGCAGTTTCAACTCGCGCACAGATTCCGGGGGGAGAGACGATCGAACAGGTGGAGCGACGAATAATCGCGCAACTTCAAAGATGGACTGAAGATTGTCAGGCGAAGTTCATAATCGCTATAACCCACGCCGAAATCATTCGCATAGCTGTCCTGCAGAGTCTCGGGCTTTCCAGCGACCGCTACGCCCAAATCGAAATCAGTCCCTGCTCGATAGCCGTGCTGCGCTGGGATGCGGCTGGGGTGCGCGTAATTTGGCTAAATGACCGCGGCGATCTTGATGGTCTATTCGGCTAAATGACTCTCACTCCTCAAAGGTGTGAGGGCAGAGTGATAGGACCATGCACTTGCGGATCGAGCTCATCGAGAATTCGGACGAAGTGGCCTTCAGCCAATAAATGGTCGGCCAGATGTGAACCGATGAAACCGGCGCCTCCAACGATCAAGACACCTTTGCTTTTCATCTTCGGGTCCTGAAAAGAGCAAGTAGCTACCTGGACTAAGCTCGCGAAACCGAGTGTCACCGGAAGCGGCTAGACTTTTCTGAAGGGCGGCTGTGCAACGGACCTTCGATGTGCAATCGGCTAATGCGGAAGATACTGCCGTTGCGTTCTTTAAAATCGATTGGCTTTCGCCTATCCCATGACTTTCCCTGTTACCTAAGGTGTTAGTGAGTCAACCAGATTGAACACGCCCAGATTGAACACGCCCAATTAGGCGGATGCGGTCCCTATTCATGTCTTCCAGCTCACCCACGGTTGCTAAGCCAAACCCAATCTGGAAGCTCTGGAAGCCGGCAGACGCGGTAGTCAATGTCCTGAAAACGAGAACCTCTGTCCCTATCGGAGTCAGTTTTCCACTGATAACGATTGGCCTGAAGATAAGCTGATCAAAGAATGTGCCGGTTTTCTCAAAACAGTCTTGTCGGCGATATCAGCAATGTATGACAGTATAAATGCTTGCTAAAATTCTAAAGGACGTACCCGAAAACGACAATACATCGCGGTCCTGGCTTCCAATGTTACAAAACGCTGTAAAAAATTTATTCCACTTTTGAGCACAGGCGTCGAAGCGCAATGCGCAAAGCCCGAAAACTGCGAGGTCTCCGCATTCTCTTTTCCTGCGTCGTGTTTTGGAGAGCGAGCTCTGCTCGCTGTTCCTCAGATATCGTCCAGCGGGAAGACCGGGCGGCGAATCTCTTTGAACGGCAGGCGCCGCAGGTCCTGAGTGGCGAGACCTGGCGCGTTGACGTCGATGAACGTGCGGGCGACCGTTGCCATCCCGGCCCGATGCTGCAGTTCAGCCTTGCAAACGAGGATCTTGCGCTCCGCAGGTTCGATCCCGAGGCTGCGGAAATGGTTGGGCTCAAAGACCAGGCATGGACGCGAAGTAAGAATCACCTCGATGCCGCCGCAGTCGATCACTACGGTAGGTCCGCGATGGTAAGTGCCGAAATTGAATTTCGTTGACGCAGTATAGATGCCGTTATGGATAACGCGCACGCGCCCGCTGATCGACACCGGATCACCATGAAAACGGTTGACCTTGCCGCCCACGGTCAGCGCAACCTGCTTGCCGACCCCGGCCGCTATCGCCTGTTGTACCGCGGCAGGGTCTGCGATGTTGCCGACAACCGCATCATGAGCTCTTTGTCTGACCAGCTCGGCCAAAATCGCGGTTCCGTCACCGGGCGTGCCCGCGCCACCACTATCGGCTAAATCGCCGAGAACCACCGGATTCTCATCGGTCGCGATAGCCTCACGAACGGCGTCAGCCACGGAGACCATATCGGTGAGAAACTCCCGGCGCCTTGCCCAGCATGCTTCCTTGATCTCATCGGCAATCTCGCGTCCCAGGCTCGCCTCCCGATTGGTGGTGGCCACCACACTAGGCCCAGTCTCCAGCCGATCAGAAACGAAGAAGCCCCCGAGCAGAGAGATATCCAGCACGCGAGCGTTAGCGGCAGCGCGATTGCGCGCGAGCCGCATCAGGTGGTCCATCGGCCAGCCTGGTGCGACGTAAAGCTTTTGTAGGGGCGCCACCAGCTCCGGCTGTGCCCATGCCATGGCCGGCTGCAGTGAGCCATCGAGGATGCCCGCCATGACCCGAGCGGCCTGCTGTCCCACGGCTGCGAAATCGTAATGCGGATTGGTCTTGACGCCGATCAGCATAGTCGCCTGGCTTGCCATCAATTGACTAACGTTGGCGTGACCGTCCAGTGAGGCGATCACGGGAACCCGATCGCCAACCACGCCGCGAAGCGCTCGCAACAGATCGCCGTCGCAGTCAGCGATGCTCTCGGAAGCCGCGGTCCCGTGGAGTTGCAGAAACACGCCATCGACCGGCTGGGCTTTGCGCAGGCTGTTGATGATGGTTTCCTTGGCCCACTGATGACCTTCGTCGGTATTCTTGCCTGCCAGTCCGGGGAAGAAGTAATGGAGCGGGGCGACCTCCCAACCCTGTTCCTGCGCCCCGCGCAGAAATCCCGCGATGGCACTATCACCGCGACCCATTTTGTTTATCAACTCGTCACCGGAAAGATCCGAACGTTGAAATTGTTCCAAACCGGTAGTTTGGGTAGCGAAGCTGTTAGCCACGACCAGATAACCGCCGACCGCGATGCGCATGATGGATTTCTCTCCACTTTGAGTATTAGCTTTCAGAACGCCACGTCGTTTCCTTAATGTCCATAGGCGAGCCGAGCACCCTTGCGCTGTGCCAGGATATAGGCTTCCAGAGCACGCAACCGCGGGTCGTTCGCGTCGAGCGTTTTCCCCCTTGACAGGATTCTTGAACACCAACTGATCATGTCTCGTGGCAGAGCCACGCGTAAAAGTTTCTCGCGGAAGCCCACCTGGCTTGTAGACTGCGGTTCAGCCGCTGGGCCGGGTTTGGGACGGGCTTGTCGAGCTCGCTGCCTTAGCCGCACGGATCCAGATGCCGGCAACAACAAGAATTTACGGTTGCAAACAACCTGGCCGGCATGGGGCCCTCCTCGACGCGCAGAGAGCAAAAATCGACGCCCGCTTAATGCAGTTTCAGGGTTGATAACAGTTGTTTGCTGCCCGTGCAACAAAGCGTAACCTCTCTTCGGTTTTCCTGATTCCGAACAGAGCTGCTGCTCGTGCTGAAGTCGGTCCGCTCAGCTACCTTATCCCCGTCGCAGGCAAAGTGTGGACCCGACAATAGGAAGATCACGGTTCGAAGAAACCGCGAAAAACATTAGCTTCTGGCCGAATTCGGGGGGGAATTCCGCTCGCTTGCCAACGTGAACGTGAGAAGATGAAATTGAATGACTTCTAACGGTGAAGTCGCCCTGGCTATTCTGGGTGCCCTTGGTGTAATTGTCCTGCTTTCGCTGATGGGCGCGTATTTAATCATTGGAATGGCATGGGAGAGAAGTCCGCTTCGAAGCAGCGGAACAGGCGGCCATGAACGTATCTCTGGCTGGAAACTGATAGGCCGAGCACTGGCGCTGCGATGCCCCAAGTGTGGACTTGGTCCAATTTTCGATTCGCGTTTTCGCATGAAGATAACCTGTCCGGCATGTGGAGTTGTTTTCTGGAAAAGTGAGGGCGAATGGCTCGGTCCAGGGGTGGTCGATTTCTCAATTGCTACTGCCGCTGGGCTCGTTGCTTGGGCCCTTCTGGTTCTTCTCGGGGCCTCCGCCATTGCTCAACTGGCATGCGCGAGTCTTTTCGCGGTAATAATCGCAGTTGCCTTATCGCGATGGTCGCGAAGTTTCTGGACGCTCCTGCTATACATTTCCGGCGATCTGAGTGAAATGCGCGGGACGCGGGAGAATAGACCGCGCTAAGTACGTATTCCATCTCCGCCTCAAGAGGAGCAGCAGATGAAATTCGGGTTCATGTTGGATTTCCGCAATCCACTTCCGTGGCGGAGGCCATTCCCTCAACTGTACAACGCCCTGCTCGAACAGACTGTCCGCGCCGAGGAACTCGGATACGACAACGTCTGGTTAACCGAACATCATTTTACCGATGATGGCTATAATCCCTCGCTATTGCCGACGGCCGCCGCTATAGCCACCCGCACGCAGCGGATAAGAATCGGAACATTCGTGCTGTTGCTCCCGTTTCAGCATCCAGTGCGAATCGCCGAGGATGCGACATGTGTCAACATATGGTCGAATGGCCGTTTCGATTTGGGCGTCGGGCAGGGTTACTCCTACAGGGAATTTAATGCCCTGTGCATGAAGCGCGAGGAGCGTTCAGCGCGGTTTGCTGAGGGCGTTGAACTGATTAGAAAACTTTGGACCGTCGAACAGGTGACTTACCAGGGCAAATTCACCCAGGTGCGCGACATGACGTTACAGCCCCGCCCTGTACAGCAGCCGTGCATCCCGCTTTGGATTGGCGCGCGGACGGAAAAGGCCACTCGCCGCGTCGCGAGGCTGGGCTGTAATCTGCTCGCGACGATCGGGCCTGATCCGGCACCCTGGTATTTGGATGAATTGCGCAACGCTGGGCGAAATCCGGAGGAGTTCGCGATTGCACAATTGCGTATGGTTTATCTGTCCGAAACCGAGGATCAGGCGTGGGAGGATACTCAGGATCACATTTTCGCGATGATGGAATTTTACGGCCGGATTCTGGCCGAGGCTAATGACGCGCCGGGTGATACCGCAGTGTTCCCGTTCAAATCACCAAGCGAACTGCGCCAGTCTTCGTTTGCCGAAGCGGCGATGATCGGGACGCCAGCCCAAGTTTTTCGAAAGCTCGAGCTGTTCCGCAAAAATTTCCGCTGCACGCATCTGATCATGGCAACTCAACTCCCCGGCCTCGATCCGAAGAAGGCGACAAGGTCATTGGAGCTGTTCGCGCGAGAGGTGATGCCCTCATTTCGTACGTCCTAACTAAATCACGAAAGACAGGGCGCCGGCGGCTACCAGCGCGCTTGCCCATATCGCGTCGAGATTGATCCAGGCGCTGCGCAAAATTTGAAGGCCGACCCATTCGTAAACGGCAAAAGCGACCGTTCCCATCACCAGCAGCATCGCGCTGGTGTGGAGCAGCACGATTGCGGCGGTCTGCGCGACGCCGAGCGTCGCGTGGATAGGTGTCGCCATAGTCATTGCTTGATGAGTATGCGCCGAGATTGAGGCGGAGTGCAGGTCAACCAGTATCGGAAAAAGCATCAGGCCGGCGCCGTGCGCCGTCGCCATCAGAAAGGACCAGGCAGCAAGCTCAGCCGAGTTTACCCGCATCGCGACCCATCGTGGATGCGCTCGCGGACGCCACAAGCGAAATAACCCAAATGCGATGAGTGTCGCCGCACCGACTGGCCGCAACCATCCGAACGCCGGTTTCATTGCCGCCGCGATCAAACCCACGATCAACGCCACTGAGAGCAGATGGCCAATTGCGATTGGAAACAGCGCCGCAATTACTTTAGCGCGGCGCCGCTCTTGTAATCCCAGTGCCACCGCGAACAGCCATCCCATTGATGGATCGAAACCGTGGTAAGCGCCGAGCATCGCGACGGCCACCCACGGCCACAATCCATTCATGGATAGCAATACGAGTCCGATGAAGAGTCGCCGCCTTCGAGCCGCACCTGATGGGCGCGCTCACCTGCAAAGGGTACGAAGAACTGCGGATCGATATCGAGCCCACCATTTGGATTAGCATTGACTATAGTGACCCAGCCGCGGATGCCTTCAGGAAAGAATTGCGCATCCCAAGCGCCATACAGGGAATTGCTCAAGTAAATGCGGCGGCCGTCACGGCTCAACTCGAGCATTTGCGAGCCGCCGTTTAATGCGCCGACTTTGGGATGCGGCGCATGCGAGACAATGCCGCCAAGCCGAACCTTGCCTCTCAGCTTCGGCCGGAACGGATCGCTCACGTCCCATTGCTGAAGATCGCCGGTTCCGAAGCATGCTACGTAGAGAAAGCGGTCGTCGAGACTCAGATTTATATCCGTGACCAGCGGCGGCACCGCCTTGAACGGTTTCAACGCCGGCGGCAGTTGTTCAGGGTCGGCAGGCTCGGCAGGGATATCGATGATTTTTTGCGTCCCCCAGTTGCCGTTGTTGCGATGCCACAGCCAGATTGACGCTGAAAGATCTTTATTTGAAATAACCACGCCGACAAAGCCATAAGCACGAGTTGGGTCATGTGCAGGTCGCAGTTCCAACGCCATTTGATATTCCGGGCCAAGGTCGAGCGATTGAAGGTGGCGGCGCTTACGCAAATCCCAAAGATGGAGCATATGGCCGTATTTACCGCCCAGCAGCAGGTCAGGCTGCACTCCATGCTCGATCATATTCGGCGTACCCCATTCGCTGGTTACCGCGATGTCGTAGCCAAGGTGCCACCAGAAATCGTAGGCGAGATATTGCGGACCGCGATCGACTTCCCAGCGGCCGAGCACGTCGAAGCTTTCATGGTCGAGGAGGAAGAGCCCTCCGGGGCCTTCGCCCCCTGGCGCTCCCAGGGCGCTGACGTAGATGGCATCGGGGCCGCAGTGGATCGTATGCGGACGGCTGTACCCAGTGCGTGCGGCAAGTTCTTCCGGTTCGATTATCTTGACGATTTGTGGGCTCCGCGGCTCCGGTTTAGTGTCAATGACATGGATACGCGACGAGCGTAGACCGGGCACTATCAGGTAGCGGCGCTCAACGTGTGGGTGAGGAGCGTAGGGACACAACGCCGCGCTGCATGCGTTCCAGCCGAAATGATGCAATTCGTCGCCAGCATACGGCATGTCGACGCGGCCAACGACTTGACTGTAGCTGGGCGACTTCGGATCCGCATCGAGCACGCAAATTGCGTCGTGGCGGCCGTCTGAGGCATCGGGATTGAAGACAGCGACATAGGCAAGGCGCTCGCGCGGGGCTTGCATCGCCATGCGCGGCGACGGATAAAAAGTTTGATCCGTTTTCCAAAGAGCCATAGAACGATCCTGCCGAGGTGGATTGGCCGTTACGATAACTTGAGCAACACATGCCTTTCAACAACAGTTTCAGTGACGCTCCCACCTCGACAGGATGCGTTCCGCGTCCGTGCAGAGGGTTTTCAGCTATTAAGAGGTTTTCAGCTATTAAGCTGACGGTCCGTTGCCAATTAATTATGCGGGACGATTTATCTCACCCCGCCAAGCGCCGGTTTCACTTCCGCGGCGTTCGATGAATTCCTTGAAGCGCTCCAAGTCCCGCTGGACGTGCCTGGAAAACATACCTACGATGTCGCCCAGCTTCTCGACGGCGCCGTGCGGCTCGTATTCCATCTGCAACATGATCCTACTCTGGTGATCGTCGATGCGATGGAAGGTGACAACCCCGGCATGTCGTTCGCCGCTTCTGGTACACCAAGCGATACGTGTGTCTGGAATCTGCTCGGTAATCTCAGTGACAAACTCCTTGTCAACGCCGCTAATGTTGGTATGCCAGCGCATTTGCTTAGCATCGAGTTGCTGAACTGAAACTACGCCCTCCATGAATTTCGGAAACTCCTCGAACTGGGTCCATTGGTTGTATGCAGTTCTGACGGGGACGTTTACGGTAGTCGATTTCTCAACCAAAGACATAATTACAACTCCTTTGCCAATGATCGGTGGAATAAACCCGGAAATACACCTTGACCACCAATCTGCTGTTAAATGCCCGAAATTTCGGGTGACCTTGTGATGTGCAAAATTCGGGCTATCCTGTGGCCACCCCGCTGGCCCCGACGATTCCTACAGTTCTTTTCACGGTTGCGAGCGCAACATTTCCACTGGCTCTGAATGCCTTGCAAAACGCGACCCAAATGCTCTAGGGATTTCCTTTGACGATTAAGTTGGCCGGAGTTGCTTAAGTCCGCGCGAGGTCGTGTCATGGATACTTATGTAGATTCGGATTCACACCTGCTTGAACCCAACGAGATTACAGAATACGTGGCCGCCAAGTATCGGGAACTCGTTCCGCAGGTGGTCGAATCCAATGGCATCGCTTGTATAAAAATTGAAGGCCGCGTCTTCGACGAACTGCCCATTGCGGCCGCGGGGATACCCGAACGGCCTTAGCGACCTCGACAAAACGCTCCGTACAAAATGGGATGACGTGCCAGCCGGCGCCAAAGATCCTCATGCGCGCTTACAGGTGCTCGACACTGAGGGACTCGCCGCCAGCGTGCTCTATCCGACGATAGGATTGCTTTATGCCGGAATTAGAGATCCTGAATTGGCCGCGGCTACGTGCAACGCGTATAACCGATGGGTTGCGGATTTCTGCAAGGTCGCGCCCACACGGCTGTATGGGGTTGGAACGGTGCCACTGCAGGACGTTGGACTAGCAACTGCTGAACTCAAAAATATCGCACAGATGGGATTATGCGGAGCCACGATCCGCCCCACTCCATATAGTCGGCGGCGACTTAACAATCCCGCTTACGAGCGCTTCTGGAGTGCCGCCGAGGATATGAACCTTCCTATCTCGGTCCATGGCAGTTTCGCGATAGATACGATTTCCAGTGTCGCTTGCGACCGCTATCCGAATAATGATCTGTTCTTCAGCCATATCATTTGTCATCCGCTCGAGCAGGAGATGGCCTCAATGGATATCGTGTGCGGCGGAGTGCTAGCGCGTCATCCGAAGCTGCGGGTCTCCTTCCTCGAAGCGGGCTCGGGATGGATTCTCTACTGGCTCGACCGGCTCGACGGCCATTACGAGAAAATGGGCAAGCTGGTGCCATGGATGAAGGAGCAACCCTCCTACTATTTCGGGCGGCAATGCTGGATCGCCTACGACGCCGACGAGACCACCTTGCAGTACGTGGTCGACCATGGCCTCGGCCGGAATATTCTGTGGGGCGCCGACTATCCTCATTTCGACTGTCTCTATCCAGGCGCTCTGAATGAATTGCGTGAAAAACTGAAACGTTTCCCCGGCGAGGTTGGCGACCAGCTGTTGCGCGCCAATCCCGCTCAATTCTATAACGTCGATTTCTCGGCCCCTAAGCGATGCTTCTGAGCGGTTCCATGAAGCTGTAAAGGCTTTGCGAGGTTGACAAAGCCTAATGATTCATCATGTTTCTAGTCGATATTGTGCTTCTAACAAGCATGCGCCGCACGACCAGCATCGGGCGGCGCTGGAGGACCTGCTATGGAGTCGTTGCGAGATGTGGCGGCGTTGGTGGGGCGAATTCTGTTGGCGCTGATTTTCGTGCTGTCCGGTTTGAACAAGGTGATGAACATCAGCGGCACGGCGGGTTACATGGTGCACGCAGGAATTTCCTCGAACCTTGTTTATCCCGCGCTGTATCTCAGCATCGCGGTTGAGCTGGGTTGCGGATTGCTCGTGATGGCCGGTCTACAGGCGCGTTTAGCCGCACTAGTTATCTTTCTCTGGCTTATTCCGGTGACCCTGATTTTTCACGTCGCGGGCTATTACCAAGCCCTCCAGCAACATCAGGCAACAGCCGCCCAGATTCAGCAAATTATGTACTTGAAAAACATCTCGATGATGGGCGGTCTCTTGTTGCTGGCAGGAAGGGGGCCTGGACTTCTAAGCGTCGATGGGCGCACTAGGACTGCTGGAATAAGTGCGGCCCGGCGTGCTGCTTAAATTGTAGAGGCTCTCCAGCCGCCTTCCTGGTATCCACAAAAACCTGAGTATCCACAAATACCTGAGGAAGAGGAACGGCTTGAGAGCCTCCCCTACAAGGCTATGCAGATTGACTCAAAGCCGATTTGACCAGGTCCTGTAATTCGCCGGTCTCATAAAGCTCGCGTACGATATCGCAGCCGCCCACGAATTTCCCGTCAATATATACCTGAGGAATGGTCGGCCAATTGCTGTAGAGCTTTATCTCCTCGCGTAACTCAGGATCGCTCAGCACGTCCACCGTTCCATAGGGTGCAGCGAGTTGCTCGAAGATCTGGACGGTGGCCGCGGAAAATCCGCACATCGGGAAATTGCGGTTACCCTTCATGAAAATGCAGATCCGGTTGCTCCTAATCGCTGACTGGATGCGCTCGATCACCTCGGACATTGTCATTACCTCCTATTCGAATACTGCACAGGGGTCAGTGTTGTAAGCGACAGTGCATGAATCCGCGCTCTCATGGCGTCTCCTAGCGTCGCATAAACGGTCTGATGGCGTTCGACGAGCCCTTTACCTTCAAACGAATCATTCACGACGATGGCCTCAAAATGGTCACCGCCACCTGTAGTGTCACGCACCTCAACGTACGCCCCAGGTAAGCCGAGCTCGATTAATCGCTTAATCTCTTGGGGATCCATTGTCCGGCGATTTTAGCGCGCTGTCCGCAATCAAATCCAGCCACCGGGCTGCATTCGAGGTTGCTGGTCGAGATTGACGCTTCGACTAAACGGAATTTTGGCACCGTGGGGTAACTAGTAGAGAGGCCACATACGCCGGCGTAACATTAGACGTACTTGTGGCTGCACTTAGCAAGACTTATGGTTTGCGCTTGCGAGTTAGATCGGAAAGACTTATTTAAAGTCCTTAGGAAGGTTTCGATTCCACCCATAGAAGCACGGTGCCTGACCAATGGCGCAGGCCCGCAAGAGCGCGGTTGGGTTTCCTGACTCCGCATCAAACGGAGGATCCGATGCAACAATCAAAGGGACGAATTATCGCGGACGGCGTGATGGCCGGGTTGCTGGGCGGGGCCATAATCGCGCTGTGGTTCTTGATCTTCGATGCGGCCAATGGCCATCCGCTGCAGACGCCTGCCTTGCTGGCGGCCGCCCTACTCCATGGTTTGCGCACTCCGGTGGCACTCAACGGCACTGCATGGACGCTCGTCGCGGAATACACGCTCGCCCATTTTGCCGTCTTTGCCGTGCTCGGCGCCATCGGCGCGCTCCTGATCGCCGGAGCGGAGCGCCATCCCGAACTTTTCGGCACGCTGTTGATTTTCACCATTGCCTTCGAAGTGTTCTTTATCGCGCTGATAATGCTGGCCGGACCGGCGGCCGCCGCTGCAATGCCATGGTGGAAGATAATTGCCGGGAACCTGATGGCGACCGCCGGCATGCTCGGCTTTTTCCTTTGGCGGCAGCCGGTGCTGGCGCAAAATATAATGGGTCAATGGACCGGCGTAGCGCGCGAAGGGGTCGTGTCAGGACTTATCGGCGGGGTCATTATCGCGGTTTGGTTCCTGATTTACGACCTTGCCCGCGGCCATCCGTTCCATACGCCGGCGCTGCTGGGTGCAATCGTTTTCAACGCCATGCACCAGCCCGGAAGCGTGGCCGTCACTACGGCCATGGTTCTTGGCTATACCGTCCTGCACTTTTTTGCCTTCATCATGTTTGGGATCGCGTCGTCAATCCTGATGGTTGCCTCGGAGCGCGAGCCGGTAGTGGCGCTGGGCGAACTGGTTCTGTTCGTCTGGTTCGAACTGTGCTTCGTCGCATTCGTTACGTTCCTGGACAATACCGCGATCGAAGAGATCGGCTGGTGGAACATAATTGGTGGTAATATCGTCGCACTCACGGCGATTATTGCTTACTTCGAGCACCGCCATCCGCGGATTGTCAGCCGGATTATCGACCGCTGGGAAGGTCTGCGCGACGAAGCTGCGACTCCGCGCAGCGAAGCCCGCTGAGGTCTGCGGATAGAGCGGGGTGGCGTGCAGGCGTTCGACTGCCGACACCGCAAGCCGATCATGTCCTTGCCGAACCGAATGATTCGAACCACACTAGGCTATTCGGTGGAGGCCACGGTTCGATGAACATCAAACGGGCCGAGCGGATCATCGATGAAGTCGAGGCTGCAAGCTGGATCGCTGACGGAATGACGGTGGCCATCGGGCAGCCAACGCCGATGGCACTTGTACGCCAGATGATCCGCCGCAGCGTGAAGAACCTGACGATAGTCGATGCTGGCTTTTCACTTGATCTGCTG
Organism: Binataceae bacterium (SeqCode); assembly: GCA_963752805.1. Lineage (GTDB taxonomy): Bacteria > Desulfobacterota > Binatia > Binatales > Binataceae > JAMXLL01. Next base: position 80,939 of record CAVWAA010000013.1, on the reverse strand, counting down.
GTTGCGGCAGGATGCGCCCGCAAGGTGATGAGCTATTATGCCGGAGGCGGGTTCGGAAATCCCGTCATGCCGGCCTTCCGCCGCGCGGCCGAGCGTGGAGAGATCGAAGTATGGGAATGTGAAGAGGGAATTCTATGCGCTGGATTCCAGGCGGCTGCGCAGATGCTGCCGTTCCTGCCGTGGCGTGGCGGCGTCGGCACTTCGCTGCCTGAGGTGAATCCTGAACTTAAGGTTTTTAAGGATCCAATCAATGGCGAGACTCTCCTCGCAGTCCCCGCCATCAAACCTGATGTGACAATCCTGCATGCAGCAACCGCCGACTCCTATGGCAACGTGCAGCATCACGGTGGGCCGGGATGGATAGATCTTTTTATGCATCGGGCGGCCGATCGCACGATCGTTCAAGTCGAACGGATCATCTCGAACGAACAGGTGCGTGCCGATCCATGGAAGACAACAATTCCAGCGGCCGACGCGATAGTGCGCGCGCCCTTCGGCGCTCATCCCTTCTACTCGCGGGGCTTTCATTCACAGGACAACGAGCATCTGCGTGAGTACAGTTCCGCCTCCTCGGATTTCGCCGCGGGCAAACGCGACGCCATGGCAGCGTATCTCGATCGCTACTGCCGCCGTCCGGTAACGCATGCAGACTATCTTGAGGAGATCGGTATAAAGCGGCTTCTGTCGTTGCATGAATATTGAAAAATAGCGCCTTGGGATTTGCTATTCCCGTGGTGGCCGACGAACGAAAAATCCCCGCCTTTGAAAAACTCAATAAAGCCGGCATTCTTCGCGGGCGGTCGCCAGGCAGAAGAGAATGGCATCAATTTCGGCCACAAGGATGGGAAATCTTAACGGAATTTCAAATCATGCCGAATGATTACTCAATTCCCGAACTGATGGCGATCTATCTTGCACGCGACCTGCGCGATGGCGAGGTACTGCGCGTGGGCGTCGCCACACCGGTGGCTGAGGCGGCCGTGCGCCTGGCTCATCTTACTCACGGTCCCAATATGGAACTCGTGTTCCTTGGCGTGCGGATGAACGTCGCACATCTGGAGACAATTCCGATGCCGGCGTTTGGATGGGACAGCCGCGTGGCGCGATGGGCGGAATCATTTAGTGATACAGGCCATCGCTTCGACCGCATCAAAGATTGGTCGAACAATGTGTTTTTCATCGGCGGCATTCAGGTCGATGCTTATGGCAATACTAATTTGATTGGTGTCGGTCCGGACTACCGGCGGCTCAAGTTTCGTGGACCCGGTTCGGTCGGCACGCCAACCTTAAGCACACATGTGGGCCGCTATTACATCGTTCTCAATAATCATAGTCCACGCCTGTTCGTCAACCAATGCGACTACATCAGCGCCTACGGATGGGGCGGCGGCGGCGCTGATGCTCGCCGCCGAATGGGTATTCCCGGCGGCGGCCCGAAATACTGTATTACGCCATTATGTATCATGGACTTTGCCGAAGATTCAAAACGGATGCGGCTCAAATCAGTACACCCCGGCATCGGCGTTGAGACGGTGAAACAAGCGACCGGCTTCGAACTGGTTATTCCCGATTCCATCGCCAATACCGAACCGCCGACCGCCGAGGAATTACACATTTTGAGGACGCGTGTGGACCTGGACGGTCGCCTGCGCCGCTGAGAATCGTCACCGGTTGCCTCGTTTGCCTCTCACTGCCCAGGAGCGAGCCCGCGGTTCTCATCCTTGAGTTGCCGCAGCCGCGTCAGCTCCAATACCTCCGGGCCGTCATAGTTGCTGTGGCAGTTGTAAAACGTCGCGTTCCTGGGATCGATGCTGCTGTGTTAGGTAAGTCGGTCCCCGAAGGAGGGCGTTGTGCGCATTGGGATGATCTAGCCCTCGCTGAAAGCCTTGCCAGCGCAATAGAGTGCACGACGTTTTTACTGCCGCCGCTTGGCACATAGAATGCGTCTCAACCTACATCGAGAACCCAAGCGGTCGCTGGAGATCCTGAATCACAGAGGACCAAGAGAATTGCAGAGCGAAGCGGCGGCGCGCTGACCGCGATGGTTGCCGATTATATCTGGCGCTCAGCGCTCACTCGAATGTGAAGGAGATTTGACTAATGATGATCCGGCGTATCCTTGCACTTTTAGCGATTGGCAGCGCTGTGGCACTAATCGCGGCATGTCAGAAGCCGGTGCTGACTCATAAGCTGGTCGTGACCGGTAACCAGCACTCCGTCCCCCTCTATGCTGACGAGCACACCTATTTAGACGTGTCGCACGAGAGGCAACAAGGGGGCGTGGAGGGCATGGCTGGTGAGGTCCGCAACAAATTCAGCGCCCGCGAGCTCGACGATCAAACACCTGTCAAGGTCGTGTCCAGCGATGAGAATGGCGCGGTAGTCGAGGTTATAGAAGGTCCGATGAAAGGCCAATCCGGCTTCGTCGCCAAACAGAACCTGGACTGAGCAGGTCAAGGATAACAGGCTCAACCGGTTCCTCCCGACAAATCTACCGGACTGGGGTTGAGGTCGTTACGCCGTGCGTTTACCGTGGGTGCCCAATCAAGCTTGGCCGATGACTGTTCAAATCCGTTATTTATCAGCAACGAGCGCATAGTATATCCACGAGGAAAATAGGAACCATAGAGATAGCAGTTGACGCATACTCCGTTCGTATTTGGGAGGGCGGCTCGTGAGTGCCGACGAGGGCGACGCTGCAAGAATTCGATGCGCAGCGCAGCGGGCCTTACTAGTGAGTGGGCGCGGAGCAATGCACTCGGATTCTCCTGCCCGCCTTGCGCCTGCTCTTCTCAAACGTTAAAAACCTTGCCGCTAGCCAAACTGAACTGTCACTTGCATTGCCTTCCGGGGATTTTACGCCCCATCCCCTGCTGGGAACGCGCTGCTTGTCACGGCGACGACGGCCTTGCGGTGCTGAAGAGGCGAACAAGGCTGCAGTCTGAACGTCATTCGAAATCTTTCGAGGCTAGGCTCATTTTTTGCTCCCGAAAGATCCTGAGGTGAAAAAGATTGGGAAAATGTGCTGGCGCGAAGCCTGCCATGGAACCAGGAGACAAATGTACAACACTTCTCGAACGAAATCGTGCAGACATTAACTCATGAGGTACAGCTATGAAATGGCGAGTATTTGTGACGAGTGCGGTGATAGCGGGATTCCTCTCGGGAGTGCCGACTTTTGTGCACGCCGACGAGCATCACCACGGCTGGGGTGATTACGACGCGCATCGCGATTGGCACCCAAGTGGCTGGTGGCTCGAGAATCATCCGGATTGGGTCCGAGCGCATCACCCGGAATGGGCTAGGAACGGTGATTGGGATGAACACCATCATTGGCATGACCGCGACTGGTGGAAAGAACACCATGCGAAATGGGTGCATGAGCATCATCCCAATTGGTTCTAGCGTTTAGCACCGTGAGCAGCGGTGTTCTCGTGTTCTGATGAAAAGGTTTGGCTGCAGCGCCTGTGTCGCGGTCTGTCTTACGATAACTCATCGCGATAACTCATCGCGAGAACTGTCTCCGGTGGAGGTCGAACATCCTTCGTGGGACGCCAGGGCGCTGCCAGTCTTAAACGACCCCAGCAACGGAAAGCGCACTAAGCAGAAGAAGCTGCCGCAAACGTCGGGTTGACGCATTTGTTCGAGAAGCCGGAGTCTACACGCTGCAGTCTCAGAAGAGAATCGGTTTTAATATTTCCTGTTTCCTCGCTCCCAACACCGAGGATCGACAGTGTTCGAGGTTCGTCCAGATAAGTCATCGTCCGCTTGGCACCATTAACTCTCGGCCCGGCAATTGCTGAAACTCATGCGGTGAGTGATGGGCGATTCACACTCGGCGTCTGCAGTTTGAAGCTCGAATGATTTCCGCTCTGAGATCAGTTACACGACTAGCATTTTTAAGCACACGACATCAGGAGAGGTGAGATGACATCGAGGCGATTACCGACGCTTCTACTTGCGGTGTTTCTGTTGACTGGCATTGCAGGTTGTTCCGATACGGGCATTGGAGCCGGCGTAGGTGCTGGAGGCGGCGCGCTGGTCGGTTCCACGGTCGGTCATCCATGGTTGGGTGCGCTTGTGGGCGGAGCGGGCGGCGCGGTGGTGGGGCACGAGATTGGCAAGAATCACAACAACAACAACGGCGACGACTGAAAAGACGCTCCCAACGCCTGCGGGTGGCATGATGGTCGTTGGTATCATTGGCATGACCGCTAATCGGAAATGCGGCGTGCCGACGATAGCATTTTGATACTCGCGAAGTATTTGGCAGCGATATAACGTCTGGGATCCACACTGGGGCAGAAAACAAAAGCAGAACACGAGCCTGCTCGCACGCGCTGCCATGTCGAGAATAGTTTGCTGCGTTCGAGAAGTCGTAACGCGCCTGCATAGAAATGCCCCATTTTAGGCCCTTTGGCAGAGTATCGCCTCTCCGGTTTCCGTAGGAACACAGTGCGCTATTCCGTCCCTCGGGAGGTCGGAACGCGGATTGTCTTTGAAGATGGGCGACATCAACCGGGATCCCTTAGAATAGACTCGCAGCAGGGTATCCGGAGAAGGTCACCGAACGGCGTGGTAAGTGCCGTGATGGACGAATACCGAAGGAATATCCGGAAGTGAGAAATAAACTAAGTTGGTCGGACAAAGCCCGTCCGCTTTCGTATCTTGTCCTCGACGTCATTTGCAGTTAAATCTGAATCAGATCGGAACTATTCGGCGCTGATGTCCAGCCTGCGCGTGATAATCTAAGCTCGAAAAGCCCCTGCAGCATTTCCAACAAAACTGCGCGATATTGCTGAAATTTTAGCTTTCACCCCGTCCGCTGGAGAGAACATGTGGGATCGCCATGATGAGCGATGTTGCTATTCGATTTGTCGTTGGCGGATCGATCGTTTCGGCTTTCGCGATTATAGGCGATATCCTTAAACCCAAAAGTTTCGCAGGTCTTTTTGGAGCCGCACCTTCGGTCGCACTCGCAACGCTGCCCCTCACGATCTACAGCAAAGGAGCAATATTCGCGGCCGCCGAAGCACGCGCGATGATCGGCGGCGTGATCGCGCTATTTATCTATGCGAACTGCGTCAGTTACGTGTTGATGCGGTTCAGGATGCCCGCGCTTGCTGGCGAGCGCGCTATTCACCCTGCTTTGGCTGGGTGTAGCTATTGGCTGGCTACTGGCCTGAGTATAGCAAGCATGCGGGTCTCAATCGATGTCTCCAGCGTACGCCGAACGACGGCGTTTGAATATGCGATCAGATTTTTGCTGGGCGGCATCATCACCGCGGTGACAGGATTAATTGCGAACAGATATGGAGCCGCAGCAGGAGGTCTTTTCCTTGCGTTCCCGGCGATTTTTCCCGCGAGCGTAACCCTGGTTGAAAAGCACGAAATTGAAAAAAAACACTCAGCGGGACTCCATGGGAGTATTCGGGGCCGCGAGGCTGCGGCTCTCGAGGCAGCCGGCGCAGCAATCGGAAGCATTGGATTATTTGGGTTTGCAATCTTCGTCGGACGTTTTGCTGGCAGATATAGGTCCTCGACCGTTCTGCTCAGCGCAACGCTCGTATGGTTTGCAACGGCCGGCCTGATTTGGCGCCTGCGTAAAAATCGCATGCTAAAGCGGCTCAAGGCCAGACTTTACCACGCCTCCCAGTGCCGCGGCACTGACTGATAGACTACTATCACGGGAATCGCGGGGGGTTTTCTTCCACCATCGACCGCGTGTTCCTGACCTATGTTCAAGCCGAGGACGCACCTGCCTGGTTACCAACCGCCTTCACTGAACGGCCGGCGAGCAACGGTCCAACCGCATTGTCATCACAAGTCGGTGCTTGGTGTTCGGCAGCGAGCAGACACTACTTGGGGTCGCCTCACGAAACGGAATATAAAGTACGCTAAGGCGAGGTGAACGCTCGAAGAGGCCTGAATTTCCCTGTTTCCACCCTCCGATCCTGCCGCCAGACGTAATCGCCGGTCAGGTTGATATGCTCCCATCCCAGCGGCGACACGTGTTGCAATAGATTCTCATCGACGGGCTGGCCATGATCCCTGATCGCTTGGATCGCCCGTTCCAGATAGATGGTGTTCCACAGCACGATGGCGGCTGTCACCAAAGTGAGTCCGGAGGCACGATAGCGCAAATCCGTTCGATAACGTTGATGGACGGCAGAAGGATTGCCTGACTGCGAAGGCTCTGGATCAGAGCCGTTGCCAGCACGATCCCTTTGTCGATTGGCGCCACCTCTGTGCTGGTTGGTGATCGCGAGGTCGGACTCGGTCAGCGTGTAGTACCGTATGATCTCATCTTGCGTGTCCGGCAAGACGAAAAGACTGTCACGCGCGGCGGATGACAGAATGGAGCGGCGGGGCATGGTCCAGACTATAGCCATGACGCGGTGGAAACCAAGGTGCAATAACCTCTGTTTTTGCACCTCGCGGGCACGCCACCCCGGAAACGCTCAGAAGATGCCAAAAAACAGTTGCAAAACTATGGTGCAAAAGATATGGTGCATAATGAACGGTTCTTCCTGGTTTTTGCACCATGAAAATTGGCTACGCGCGCGTCTCGACCGATGCCCAGGAAACCCATCTGCAGATGGATGCGCTCAAGGGCGCCAAGTGCACCCGCGTCTATCAGGAGAAGGCCTCTGGTGCCAAGGCCGAGCGGCCGGAGCTGATGAAGCTCCTCGACAACGCCCGCAAGGGCGACGTCGTCATCGTCTGGAAGCTGGATCGCTTGGCACGGTCCCTCCGCCAGCTTATCGACACGACCGTTCTGCTCAACGGGCGCGGCGTCGAGTTGCATTCCCTCACGGAGAACATCAACACCACGACGCCGAGCGGCAAGCTGACCTTTCATATCTTCGCCGCCCTGGCGGAATTTGAGCGCGACATATTGCGCCAGCGGGTCAACGCCGGGCTCAAGGCCGCTCGCCGGCGGGGACGAGTTGGCGGCAGGCCCAAGGCGCTGAACGAAGGCGATCTGAAGAAGGCGCGCGCGCTGTTGCGTTCCGGCGATTACACCAAAGTCCAGGTCGCCGAAGAGCTTGAGGTCAGTCGCCATACGCTCTGGCGCGCCTTGTCGCAGGAGGCGGCCAAATGATCCGGCTGACGCGCTCGGACCCGTCGAGGAATATGCATCGCTTTTATGCCATGCAACTTGGTAACTGGGTGACAAACCCCGCCCGGGGTCAGGCTACCAATCTGGTACGGAGTGTGTTTAAAAATACTGAGCACTGTTGATCGGCCACTCCGCAGCGCGCTCTAAGAGCGCCGAGCTCTTTCCGCCGTCCGCTCAGGGTTGTGCTTTTTACCGGGGACCACAGGAGACCCGATGTGCTGTCCGTCCTGCAACCACGATAACCCCGATGACGCCTCGTTCTGCGAAGAATGCGGAACGAAGCTGGAGTTGATTTGCCCGGCGTGCAGAGCATCGGTGAGTCCGGGGGCGCGATTTTGCAAGAAATGTGGGACTGCAATTGGCCCCACAAAAGCCGCTGCCTCCACGACCGTTGCTTCGCTTAAATCGCAAATCATAGTCACCGCCGATGGCGCGCGTCCGAAGCAATCGACGGCGAGCGCAAGACGGTGACGGCGCTATTCGCCGACATCAAGGGCTCGACCGAGTGCGCGCAAGCAGAGCGCCAAGTCGTTTGAGCTGCGTGCGACGATGAGCCTGGCGCGGCTGCTCACAAAACAGGGCCGTCGCAACGAGGCCCGCACGATGCTCAGCGAAATCTACAACTGGTTCACCGAAGGCTTCGACACGCTCGATCTCAAAGAGGCCAAGGCTCTTATCGATGAGACTCAACTGAGAATCCTGACGCAGCTCGCAGAACGCTTCTTTTGGACGCGACTCGCAGACTCGTTCGCTCGTTCCGCTACGCTGCACTAGTGTGCTCGCGCCGCGCGGCAGCCGCTCCACTGGCGCGACCTCAAGGACGCCAAGGCGCTCCTCGACCAGTTGAACACCCTATGAGCCGGAAGCTCGACGCTCTGCTCTTAAGTGGCACAGGCTTTAGCCTGTGTCCGAAGGCGACACCAGCTGGCCTTAGCTGAGCACCATGCGCAATAAGCGACCTTCAACTCCGGAATCGGTCTGGCGTGATGAGAGTTGCGATCACAATTATCCGGCATGCTGCGGAACTGGAGGAGAAACTCGAATACCTCAGGCAGAATCCGGTCAAGCGGGGTCTGGTAAATCACTCGGACGGCTATAAGTGGTTGTTTATTAAGAACATCACAGGCTAAAGCCTGTGCCACTTCCAGAGAATGCCTGAGCGGCAATCAGGAAAGATATGCGCTGCGCGAAATGCGGAAGTGACAACCGCGACGGTCGCGAGTTCTGTGGAGAGTGCGGCGCGCCGCTGAACGCTCGGTGCGCATCGTGTGGTGCCGAGAACGAGCCCACAGAGAAGTTTTGCGGTAATTGCGGGGTCGCATTAGCCGGTAAGGTTCAAGCCGGTTCAGTTAAGGCACCAGCGATCCAGCCTCCTTCTCCCGAGATCCGTGTCGGGCCCGAACAGCCAGACGCTTCGACGGTGCTCGACGGCGAGCGCAAGACGGTGACGGCGCTGTTCGCCGATATCAAAGGCTCGACCGAGTTGATGGAGGACCTCGATCCCGAGGAAGCACGCACAATTATCGACCCGGCGCTGAAGCTGATGATCGAGGCGGTGCAGCTCTACGACGGCTATGTCGTGCAATCCACCGGCGACGGCATCTTCGCGCTGTTCGGCGCGCCGCTCGCGCATGAGGACCATCCGCAACGGGCGCTCTATGCGGCGCTGCGGATGCAGGAGGAGCTGAAACGCTATTCAGCGAAAGTGCGGCCGAGGGCGGCAAGCCGATCCAGGGCCGCGTCGGAGTCAATACCGGCGAAGTGGTGGTGCGCTCGATCCAGACCGGCGCGGGTCATGCCGAATACACGCCGATCGGACATTCCACCGGCCTTGCCGCAAGGATGCAGACGCGGCGCCAGTCGGTTCAATTGCGGTTAGTGAGCATACCCGCAAGCTGTGCGAAGGCTATTTCATCCTGAAGCCGCTGGGCGCAACCAGAGTCAAAGGCGTCAGCGAGCCGGTCAATATTTACGAGGTGACGGGGCTGGGACCGCTGCGCACGCGGTTGCAACGCTCGGCGGGGCGCGGGCTGACCAAGTTCGTCAGTCGCGAGCGCGAGTTCAAACAGATGAAGCATGCCGCTCGATCTGGCGGTAGCGGGCACGGGCAGATTGTCGCCGCAATGGGCGAACCGGGAGTGGGCAAGTCGCGGCTGTTTCATGAGTTCAAGGCGGTTTCCCAAACCGGCACTCTATTGCTGGAAGGCTACTCGGTTTCGCACGGCAAGGCCTCGGCCTATCTGCCGGTCATCGAATTGCTGCACGACTACTTCCGCATCGTTCCAGAAGACGGCGCCCGGCAGCGACGCGAAAAAGTCGTTGGGCAGATAGTGATTCTGGACCGCGCCCTGAAGATACCCTGCCCTATCTTTATGCGCTGCTGGGAGTTGCTGAAAGCGGTGCTCCCCTGGCAAATGGACGCGCAGATCCGGCGGCGGCGGACGTTCGATGCAATCAAACGCGTATTGTTGCGCGAGAGCCGCAACCAGCCGCTGATCGTGATTTTCGAAGACCTTCACTGGATTGATGCAGACACTCAAGCTTGCTCGATTGCTCGCGAGACATCGCCAGTGCACGCGTGCTGTTGCTGGTGAATTATCGCCCGGAGTACCGGCACGAATGGGGCAATCGGAGTTACTATACGCTGCTTAGGCTCGACCCGCTGGGCCCGAAAGTGCGGACCAAATGCTGACGGCTCTGCTCGGCGACGCGCCCGAGTTGGCGCCGGTGAACAGACGATCGCAGTGGAACGGAGGGTAATCCGTTCTTTATCGAGGAGATCGTTAAAGCGCTGTTCGAAGAAGGCGTGTTAGTCGGCAACGGTCAGGTTAAGCTGGCACGTCGGTTTTCGCACACGAGCATTCCAACTACGGTCCAAGGGATGTTGGCCGCGCGCATCGATCGGTTGCCGCGTGAAGAAAAAGAGCTGCTACAAACCCTTGCGGCCATCGGGCGTGAGTTTCCTTTGCGGCTGGCACGGCAGGTGGCCGGTTGCTCAGAGTCGCAACTTGAAGCGGCGCTCGCCCATTTGCAGAGCGCCGAATTCGTCCATGAGCAGCCGGCGGCGGGCGATGTCGAATACATCTTCAAGCATGCACTGACCCAGGAGGTTGCCTACAACTCGCTTCTGATCGAACACCGCAAGCTGTTGCATGAGCGGATCACTCGAGCAATGGAGTCGTTGTTCGCCGATCGGCTCGACGACTATTTGAAAGACCTCGCGCGTCACTATCGACGCAGTAACAATACCGTCAAGGCCATCGAATATTTGCGGCGGGCGGGCGAACAGGCTGCAGTGCGAGCCTTCTACGAAGAAGCTATCGAGCAACTCAACAGCGCGCTGGAGTTCCTCGGAAAATTGGACGCCGGTAAGACTCGTGATACGCATGAACTTGCCATACGGAGGGCGCTAATGGGACCGTTCATCGCGGTCCACTCTCTCATCTCGCCCGAGATTCTACTAAACTCGGAGCGCCTACGGGAGCTCTGTGAAGAGGCGGGTGACGCGCGACTGCTCGCCGCGGTGCTCGTTCATTTGTTCTTTTACTATCGTTCGGCCACGAGTCTGGACAAAGCTGGGACGTTCGCCCACCAGGCGTTGGAATTGGCGGAGCAGACTTCGGGCGAGTTTGAGATTTTCTGCGCGAATTTTAGCTCGGGGCTGCTGGCCGCGGAGAAAGGGGAATATCCTGCGGCCCGCCAACACCTCGAACGAGCCGTGGGGATTGGTCAGTATACCCAGGATTTGATAATTGCCGACCCGAGTGTCGCTCTGGCCCTCCTCAATTGTACCGGCTATCTGGTCACTGCTTGCGGGATTTTAGGTTACCCGGACCAGGCTCAGGAGCAGGCGAAGCGGCTCGCTGAGATGCTCCGGCGATCCCTTCCCCCCAATGCGTATGCGATCGGCATGCACCACTTGCTGACAATGCGCTGCGATTTCCTCTCGTGACTGGCGCGTCTTTGCGATGAAGCACGGCGGCGTTGTTGTACATGATGTGTAGCGCGCCATAGTGTCTGACCGCGCATTGCACAGCCGCTTCGACCTGAGCGGCTTTGGACACGTCGCTGGCGATAAATTCGGCCTGCCCGCCGGCCGCACGCACCATTTGGACGGTTTCGTTGCCCCCTTCGACTTTCACGTCGCTGACCACGACTCGCGCACCCTCTTTGGCAAACATCAAGGCGGCGGCGCGCCCTTGTCCGCCGCCCGCCCCAGTTATCAAGGCAACCTTGCCATCCAGCCTTCCCATTTTTTTCACCGCCCTGACTGTTTATGTCTGCACTCGCCAATTGCTCATTGATCAATTCAATGCGGCTTGATCACCGCGCTATTCTCGCAATGGGCGACCTGTAAGCTCTGCAAGCAAGGGTATCTTCCTCTGCGTGTTCATCATTTTCACCAGCACACGGGCAGCTATGTCTTACTCGCTAATCGAATCGAGAGCATCCTGAACAGCACTACCACTAGCCCTGTGCCAGTAATGCTCACTATCGGCGATGATTCCGGCACGGCGCAGATGAGCGCCAAGTTCGACTAGGTGTTTACCGAGGGGCGGGATGTGCGGAGGCTTAGCCACTGCACCCCGCCTCCCGAATCGAGGGAACGGGTTTCTTACATATAATGCATTCGATGCCGCTGCTCCGTTCTTCGCCACTGCGCTGCTTGGATCCGTGCGATATCAGTCAGCGGCTGCGGCGGCTGATTCGACTCGCGGAACCGTGTTGCGAAAATGTGGAATTACATGTTTGCCGAATAGCTCGATCGCGTGCATCGTCCGTTCGTGCGGGATTGCCCAGAACTGCATCATCGCCAGGAACTGATCCAACTGTGCCGCTTCCTGCAAACGTTCGAGCTGCTTTATCGCAGTGTCAGGGCTACCGCAGATACACATTCCATGCTCGATCAGTGAATCGATGGTGACCTTGCTCGGATCGAGTCCCTCGTATTGACTAGGCAGGTCGGGGACAGTTCCGCGCGCCGGATCACTCGGATCGATGCCGGTCTTCCTGGCCTCGATAACCGCCGAGTTAACCCGCAAGGTCGTGTTGACATACGACATGAACGAACGTTCGGCCTCGTCGCGCGCCTGCTTATCGGTGTCAGCCAGATGCACCATCGCGAAGGCGCCCGCCTTGTTGTTAACGAAGGCACCATAGGGTTTGGCCGTTTTGATCGCGTTGCGGTATGCCTTAACGCGGCGGCCCAACTTCTCCGGGCTGACCAGCAGCGTGAACGAGAGCAAACCCAGGCCGAGCTTGCCTGCAAGTTCGTGCGTGTCTTCGCCGGTGCACGCCACCCACATCGGCGGATGCGGCTTCTGGATTGGCATCGGGACGACGTTGCGTTCCGGAATATCGAAGTATTTCCCCTTATATGAAAAAGTGCCGTCTGTGCTCTTCCAAATAGAGGTGATGATATCGAGGGCCTCTTCCCAGCGCGCCCGTGTCTCCTTATAGGGGATGCCGAAACCCCCGAGCTCGACCTGGGTCGCGGAGCGCCCGGTGCCGACCTCGACTCGGCCGTTGCTCAGGATGTCCAGCGTCGCGACGCGTTCAGCGATCCGCACCGGATGATTGTAGGGAAAAGGAAGCAGCACCACCGCGTGGCCGATACGGATAACGCTGGTGCGCTGCGAGATCGCGCCATATAGCACTTCAGGCGCGGAGGAATGGGCAAAGCCGGTTTGAAAGTGATGCTCCACCGTCCAGAAATGGCTGAAGCCAGCCTGTTCCGCCAGGTCCACCTGCTTGAGCACATCGTGGAAAACCTGATATTCACGCTCGCGATGTTTTAGCGGGCTGTTGACCTGGATCTCGTAAAAGATGCCGAAATCCATCGTTGTCCTCCTGCTCGTCGAGTACTATGGGCCGACGATCGTCCTAATGTCACCACATTTAGCAAATCCGGCCGCTCCAGGAACAGTGGAACGGGCCTTAGAGCATCACATCCATTTCCGGAGTAGGACAGGCTTTCCGGTCGGCCATTTTTTTCGTTACAAGCATTTGGGAGGAGCGTGAATCATGAAGGTCGGTCTTATGGCAGTTGTTTTTGGACGCGTGAAGGGTATGAGCGTGATGAAGGCTTTTGCCACCCATGCTGAACGGCTGGGGTTCTCGACCCTGTGGGCACCCGAGCACGTGGTCCTCGTCGATCAGTACCAGTCGCACTATCCGTACTCGGCGCAAGGCAAGTTCCCGGCGCCGACTGATGCGCCAATTGCGGATCCCTTTCTGACGCTGTGCACCCTCGCATCGGTGACTGAGAGAATCCGCCTCGGCACCGCCATCTGCCTCGTCCCAGAGCATAATCCATTGGTTTTGGCCAAGGTGATTGCGACGTTGGATTGCCTCAGCGAAGGCCGGTTCACGCTGGGTGTTGGGGTCGGGTGGCTGGAGGAGGAGTTTCGCGCGCTCGGTATTTCATGGGAACGGCGCGCGCAGCGTACGCGTGAGTATATCGAGGCGATGCGTCGGCTGTGGAGCGAACCCCTGAGCAGCTACCATGGCGAATTCGTCAATTTTGAAAAGGTGCGCTCCAATCCAAAGCCGCCGCGCGGAGCGGCGTTGCCGGTGTTCTTCGGCGGCGAGAGCGGTCCGGCGCTGCGGCGCGTCGCCGAATACGGCAACGGATGGATCGGGTTCAATCTGACTCCGGATGAAGCCGCAGCCAAGATTGGCCGCATCGAGGAACAGCTGCGGGCCAACGGGCGTAAACGTTCGGACGTTGAATTGGCGGTCTCCAATTCAGGTAAGCCGATTACGACCGACGACCTGAAGCGCTACCGCGATGCCGGCGTAGAGGAATTCGTGATAACCAGCCTGCGCGCGCCACATACGCCGGAGGAAGCCCAGTCGGTTCTGGAAAAAGCCGCGCGCGAATGGCTGGAACCCGCGTCAAAGCTGTGACCACTCATAGTATTTTTCCGGGGTCAATGCTCGGATGCGGTATCTCGGTCTGAAAGGGAAGGGTGTGTAGGCAAAATGCGATGCATTATACTTCTTTCGAAACCGCGCAAAGCTGGGACATAGATAGACGGCGGTGTTGCACTGTCATATGGTTGCGACAAACTCGCAATAGGGGAGCCTATGTCCCCCAGGGATGCCCCAGCGAAGGATGAAGACGCGCACTCGCTGGCCGCCGAGTAACGGAAGATGACGCCTATGCAACCCATTGCCAGCTCAGTTTGGACTGAGGCATGCTGGGCCGAGAGGCCCCACCTTAGAGTTCCGGTCTGGACGAAGCCGTTGCCTGAACCGCGGCAATAGTCAAACAGGTTTTGCAGACAAAGGCTGGCTGGCCGCCGACCAATTCATTCGAGCCCAGGCCAATCCCCATGCTATGCTCGCGTGGGACCGCCGAAGAGTGTAGTCACAGGCACGCAAGAGACCATGAGAGTTGCGGCGGCGAGGCACGTTGCATTACTAGTCGCGAATGCTTCTCGTGAATAGTTACTAAGCATGTTTACAAGTAACACTTAGAAGCTCGACGAACCCGCATCTGCAGTTTGCACCATAGTCTGGGGAATCCACTCTTGACTCGCAAAATACTTAGACATGTAGGCAACCGCCTGCTTCGCGCTGCGCTGCGCCATCACTGACATTGCGGAGGTGTAGGTTTTCCCCGCTCCCGCGGCGAGGTTCATGCCTAGGGAGGCAGCCGCAGCGGCTCCACCGGCGGCAGCGCCGGCGGGCGCCGTCAGAGCGGCGCCTGGCATTTTGCCGCTGTCCGCGTGGGTCGCGAAGTCCATGATTTGCTGAGTGGCGCCGTTTGCCATTTGGTAGACTTGCACCTGAGTTGGCAAGACCCGCCGAAGGACTGCTTATAGCGCCATAGCGAGGCGCGCACTTCTCCTCTCCGGATATCTGTCAATCCCGCTGAGGCGAACCAACAAGAATACGCACGGTGGTAAGCGAACCCCCGGATGATGTTGTCCAGAATTACGCTGCACTGCAATTCGACAAGCTCCTATCGGAAGCATCTGCTGCCTTTATTCGGGTATTAGCGGGCGAAATCGACTCGGAAATCGAGAGATGGTTGCAGCGTCTCGCCGTGGCGCTGGGCATTCACAAAGTGACCCTGGTACAACCCGATCCGACTGATGGGCAACTCAAAGCAACCCACCAATGGGTGCAACGCGGTGTAACTCCCAACGTCCTCTCCGAGGCAACCGAAAATTATCCTTGGGTGAAAGCGAACATCCTGTCCGGCGAAATGATCGTTCTCGACGATGTTAATCACGCGCCTTCTGCGGCTTCCAGAGATCTTCAACAGGCGCATAAGCATGGTGGCAAAGCGATCGTAACCGTCCCACTCAGAATCGGTGGTGTAATAGCGGGAGCGGTAAATTTTACTTCGATTGTGACACGCTCGTGGACCGCACAGACAATCCAACGGCTGACGCGTATTACGGAGATTTTAGGTATTGCGCTCGAACGACAACAGTCCCAGGCTGTTATCCGCAAGCTTCGGGAAGAGAGCCAGAATGTTCTTCGGCTCGTGCCGATGGCGGAAGTAACAGCGTCGCTGTCGCATGAACTAAATCAGCCGCTAGGAGCAATACTTAACAACGCCCAGGCCGCGCGGCGGCTGCTGAACACTAAGCCTCTTGATGTAGAGGACCTGAAGGACGCGGTGGAGGGAATTATCCGCGATGTTGGCCGCGCAACCGATATAGTCCGTCACACACGCGAAGCTTTTCACCCAGTTATAGAGGGAAAAGGCTCGATCGATCTCAGAGAGTTGCTTCTCGATGTCGAGCGCGTGCTCCGAAACGACGCGAAGGCGCGGGGCATCTCTTTGCGCTTGAAAGTGCCATCTTCTCTGCCGCGCGTCACCGGCAACCGCCAGGGACTGATCCAGGTCTTGATGAATCTCGTTCTCAACGCGTTCGACTCGATCGCGGACAGTTCGGAAGGCGCGCGTGAGGTGGAGATCGGCGCCGACCACGACTCGGCTGAGGTGCATGTCAGAGTGCGGGACACAGGTAAGGGCATCGACCCCCAAATCATGGCCCGGCTATTCAATGCTTTCGTCACAACCAAGCCCAAGGGGACCGGGATGGGCCTGGCGATTGCTCGTTCAGTAATTGAGAAGAATGGCGGCCGGATATGGGCGGCAGAGAGGCTGGGGCCCGGCGCCGCAATCGAGTTTACGTTGCCAGTCTAATCAATCTAGCAGTCAGGTATGTAATTAATTTTGGGAAATGGCATGAATTCGAGCACCGTGGTTGCCGTAATCGATGATGACCGCGCCTTCAGAGAGTCATTGGGCCGCCTGGTAAAATCCGAGGGCTATCAGGTAATCCAGTTTGCTTCGGCGAATGATTTTTTAGCTGACCGCGCCTTTGGGCACCTGGCCTGCGCGATCATCGACCTCCGGATGCCGGGCCTGAGCGGTATCGAACTTCAGCGGCAAATCACGCAAATGCTTCCGCATGTTTCGGTTATCTTTCTCACTGGACACGCAGAAATCGCCGACAGCGTGGACGCGATGAAGGCCGGAGCAGTGGATTTTCTCGAAAAGCCGGTCGCAGAAGAGAAGCTATTCGCGGCCATTAGGCGCGCAATCAAGCGGACCCAAGCCGCAAAACTCGAACGGGATGAGTTGGAGGCGTTGCAAGGGAAATATCAGCTGCTAACTCCGCGCGAGCGCGAGGTTTTCGTGCTTGTTACGGCGGGGCTTCTCAACAAACAAATCGCTCATAAGCTTGGCGCTACGGAGCGTACCATCAAAGCGCATCGGCGACAGGTGATGGAAAAACAGGATGCCGAATCTGTAGCGCACTTGGTCAGAATCGCCGATCAGCTTGGGGTCGAGCAAATCAGCAAGGAAGAACGTGAAGAGATTTCGGGTCGGCGCTTTGCGTCGAATCACGAGACAACGCTTTCAAAACAGCTACCACCTCGCCCTCTCCTCGAAAAATCTCGCGTTCGAGCAAAAAACCCAATAGCACCATAGTGCAATATGCTCGCGGCGGCCGCGCAGCCATTATGCGATAGGTATGGCTGCTCCCGACGTCAGGCAGAGTTTTTTATGACCCGGGTATCGAACAATCGCACTGTCTTCCCGCAGGTGTTCGCAATCTGCTTGTGCTCTTTCCATGGTACGGTCGCCACAAATGGACTATCAGGTCGATGCAAGTGCATCGTTTCGACACCGATGCGGCCACCGCTCCGCGCTGAAAGCGAGGTGGATCATCAAGGATGGAAAAAGTGAGCGGAGTTGTTTGCGACGGAAAGTAATATCGCCAGCGCAGTTGTCACCCACCGATATTGCCGGTTCCGAGGCGCTCAGCGACGCTGTCAACACGCTAAGTGCGCAGATCGCCCAATCAATAAAGCATCTGAGCGAGGCACTAGGAATGGCCGCGAAGCTCCGTCGTGCGCCGATGACAACACTCAGCTCGGACTAAGGCCAAGGCGCCTGTGTTTCAGAGACAAGATGAACTGTTGCGAAAAGGACGATTAACGATGCCAAGCATAATCAGTAAACTCGCCGTCGGCTCCCTGGGATTGCTACTGACTTCCGTCTTCCTGTCGAGCTGTGCTCAAACCACGGCGTCTCAGCCGCAGCAAGTGCAGCAGGCCGCAAGTGCAAATCCAGCACCGCCGCCTCCACCGCCAATGACGAGCGTCCAGCCAGCCCAACCCGGCGCGGCGGAAGGCCAGTACGAAGAGCCGCCCGTCGTAAACGCGGCTGATCTTCTGCCGGCGAGTGCGCTTTCGGGACCGGGATTTTCGGTTCAGCCGCAAGTACCGACTAACGGCGCGATGGGTCAATACAGCATTGTGGCCGACGCTAGCGTATTTCGCGGCGACGCTGGCACTTACTACATAGAAAGCCTCGATATGTTGAAGATACGCCTCTCCGAGATACCTGCGATCGCACAATTGGAGAACATAAGTGAGACTGGTGTGTTCGCCAAAACTCTGGCTTCGAGCGCGGAGCGACCGGTAACCGACGCCGCAAACATGGTCATGCATCCAATGGACACCGTCACGGGGCTGCCGAGTGGAGTCGGGCAATTGTTCGGCCGCGTCAGTCTCGGCGCAAAAGAAATAACTTCGACGGCCTCCAATTCCTTCGGGAGCGGGCAAGCCGCAGGTGAGGCCGGCAACGCCACGCTCACCGCTTTGGGCTACGACCAGGTCCGCCGGGATCTCGCGAGAAAATTACACGTCGATCCTTACACTTCCGATCCGATTCTCACGAAGAAACTGAATAAGGTCGCGTGGGTCATGTTCTCGGCCCGCATGACGGTCGATGCGGCGATGATGGCGGTGCCGGGCTCAATGATCATCACGAGCGTGGAGTTCACCGACGATCTCGTCTATCAAACACCGAAAGCAGATCTCATTCTGCTCGTTCAGAAGAGACTGAAGAACATAGGACTGTCACAGCAAGAGATTGTCGCCTTCTCCAGCAATACTGCGATTCCGCTGAGCTTACAGGTTAGCGCTGTCAAAGATCTCGAAGCTCTCGGCCAGGTTCCAGGTCGCCGCGCTGCGGCAGTCGCTCTGGGCAACGTGATGACCGAGTACCAGGCGCGCTTCCTGGTGACTTCGCTGCACATGCTCGATCAATGGAGCCAGCAGCGGAGTCCTATCACTAGAATTCGGGTTCCCGGTGTGCTGGTTGCGCGCGATCAGAATGGCACGGCGATCATGCCCGCCCCGGTCGATTACGTGTCGTGGACGCAGCGCATCGCGGGCTTCGCAACCAATCCCCAGTTGCTCGGTATGCAAAATCGGGTGCTTTGGATTACGGGCAAAATGACGCCGCTGGCGCGGCAGCAATTGACGACGAATGGCTGGACCCTCCAGGAAGGCTCACAGCTTTAGTTTGAATCAGTTTTTGAACGATTCTCCGTATCGGTCGGGAACAAGCGAAATGTATCAGCGGCTCTGGCCCCTCGACGGAGCGAAGTGAAGTGAGACGAACATTAGGGAGGATAAGATGAATCACAGCAACAGAAGCATGAAACTCGCGATTGGTCTGCTATCCGCCACGTTGGTTGGATGGTTACTAGCCGGTTGCGCACAAACAGCCGCGCCCGCACCCAACATTATTCAGCGCGCGCAGGGCGAGACACCAGCACCCCCGCCGCCCAGCGGATTTCTGGGCAGCGACTATTCGCTGCTTCAGCCGGGTGCGCCGGGTTCTGGGCAACAGGCGATGCTCGCCTACACCAACCCGAACGCCAACTTCACCTCGTACAGCAAGATCATGATCGCGCCAGTCACCTTCTGGGCAGATGACGATTCTAAGGTCTCTTCAGCAGACCAGCAGAAGCTGTGCGACTATTTCTACAACGTTTTGCAAACGGACTTCAGCAAGAATTTCACCGTAGTCGATGAGCCGGGTCCCGGCGTGGCGAAGCTGTCGATTGCGCTGAGTGATGCCACCTCGGCCGTTCCGGGATTGCGCTCAGTTTCTGTAGTGGTGCCGCAGGCACGTGCGCTTAGTCTGATCAAGATGGCTGCTACGGGCACCTATGCTTTCGTCGGTTCCGCCACTGGAGAGGCGAAATTGACAGATTCGGTCTCGGGCCAGTTACTCGCAGCCTGGGCTGACCAACGCATGGGCGGCGCTTCCATAAAAAATATCGACGTATTTCAGTGGGGCGATGCGGAGAATGTAATGAACTACTGGGCCAACGGACTCGATCAACGGCTGGTGACCTTGGGCGTCCAGCATACGGCCGCAACGGCAAGCTGCCAATTGAAAAAGAACACTGAGAAATCGCGCTTAGGAGTGAAGTTCTAATGCTTGCCTGGAAAATGACGTATTTCGGCGCCGTGCCCTCGATCTGCGCGATCATCGGCTTGTCGCTCACCCACGCGACGTGGGCACAGGACAAAAAGTCGGCAATTTCGGCACTGCTCGCAGGAAGCTCAAGACGTGGGAGGTTAAGCATTGGGCACAAAATATGAAGGAACTGCAACACTTCCATCCGCAAAGGAGAGGTGCCATCGAAGTTCACGACCGAAGAGATTGATCTGAAACTAGCAGGCTAACCGAAGGGAGCTTGAAATGAGTAGGCGAGGCAAGCCGAACATCCTTATCCTCCAGGGCGACGACATTGGCTGGTGGAACATCAGCTACAATAGCCGCGGACAGATGGGCTACCGCACGCCCAGCATCGACCGTGTGGCCAACGAAGGCGTCGCCTTCACCGACTACTACGCTCAGCAGAGCTGCACCGCCGGCCGCGCCGCATTCATCACTGGCCAGAATCCGATCCGTACGGGCCTCACTAAGGTCGGTATGCCTGGGGCCGACATTGGTCTGCGCGCGGAGGATCCGACAATGGCAGAGTTGCTCAAGCCGCATGGCTACGCCACCGGCCAGTTCGGCAAAAACCACTTGGGTGACAAGGACGAATTCCTGCCGACGATACATGGCTTCGACGAATTCTTCGGCAACCTCTACCACCTCAACGCGGAAGAGGAACCGGAGGACCCCGATTATCCCAAGAATCCCGAGTTCAAGAAGCGCTTTGGGCCGCGGGGCGTGCTCCACTGCTGGGCCGACGGCAAGGGCGGGCAAAAGATTGAGGACACCGGGCCGCTGACCAGGAAACGGATGGAAACCATCGACGATGAAGTGACGGAACATGCGCTGCGCTTCATCGGCGAGGCGCACAAGGCAGATACGCCCTTCTTCCTATGGTACAACACCACCGCTATGCATTTTCGGACCCACCCCGCCGAGAAGCATAGGGGCAAGAGCGGTCAGGGAGACTACAACGACGTGATGGTCGCCCACGACGAGAACATCGGCAGAATGCTAGACAAGCTCGACGAGCTGGGCATCGCCGATGATACGATCGTCATGTACTCGACCGATAACGGCCCCCACTACAACAGTTGGCCAGATGCCGGCATCACCCCGTTTCGGTCCGAGAAGAACACCAACTGGGAGGGTGGTTGGCGCGTGCCGGCCTTCGTGCGCTGGCCGGGCAAGATCAAGGCAGGCTCAGTGGTGAATGGCATCGTCACTCACCAGGATTGGCTGCCAACATTCCTCGCCGCCGCCGGAGAACCGGACATCAAGGAGAAGCTCCTCAATGGCCACCGGGTCGGCGACAGGACCTATAAGGTCCACCTCGACGGCTTCAACATGTTGGCGTACCTGAGCGGCGAGGTGAAGGAAAGCCCAAGGGAGTCCTTCTTCTACATCAGTGACGACGGCGACATTCTGGCCATTCGCATGCACGACTGGAAAGTGGTGCTGATGGAGCAACGCGCCAAGACGCTGCAGTGCTGGCTCGAACCATTCGTTCACCTGCGGGCCCCAAAAATCTTCCATTTGCGCCGCGACCCGTTCGAGCGGGCCGACGAGAACTCGAACACCTACTGGGACTGGATGATCTCCCACGTCTACATCATTTACGCCATGCAGGCGTTGGTAGCCCAACAGATCGAGAACTTCCAGAAGTTCCCGCCGCGTCAGAAGCCGGCCTCCTTCAACTTGGATGCAGTGCTGCGGACATTGGAGGATGCGAGCGGCGGCGCTAATCACTAACCAACCGCCGTTCATCGACGAAAAGCGAAGGTGCTGTGTCCGGCGCGGGAAACGAGGGCCTACATTGGACAATGCGTTTCGCATATCTGCTTCAATCGGCAACTTCCTGCGTCGTGAGTTCGTCGCGGCTTGGCCGGTATTTCTCTTCTTTGTGGTTGGATTCCTGCTTTTGCTCCTGATCATCAAGCTGGCGCTTGCGAACTTTTCCATCGAAATGACGGCACTTTCCAAGGCCGTAGTCGGCGCTCTGGTAGCTGCCAAGGCGGTGCTCATACTTGACGAGACGTCTCTTGCGCGCCGTCTTGAGCAGATTCGCCGGATCATCGCAGTCGCCGTTAAGACCTTCCTTTATTGCTCGATCACACTGCTGCTGGGCTATATGGAACGATTCGTCGAAGCGCTGCGGCGCAAAAATGATTTCGACGGGGCGATCCGATACTTGATCGATCAAGCGAGTTGGTATCGGTTGCTCGCTTGGGCACTTGGAATCAGCCTCGTGTTTGCAATTTACTTCGCCTTGTTCGAGATCGACAAACGCATGGGCAAGGGAGAGCTTTGGAGACTGTTTTTCGATTCTCCCAAAGCAGCCGGCAGTGCGACGACCGGCCAGTTTTCGATGGACTGAGAGAGCCTTGGATGTAATGCTCGATCGCTTGTGGATGAATCTGATTGGGCGGATTGGCGGATCGCTGACTTTCCGGCTGGTTCTCCAACCGACAGTGGCCGCCTTTTTTGCGCTTCGCGCCGGGTGGAAGGATGCCCGGCAAGGCCGCGTTCCTTATGGCTGGGCCATTCTCAGCGATCCGATCAATCGGCGAGAACTGCTCCAGGAAGGCTGGAAAGACGTTGCCAAGGTCTTTGTCATCGCCATCATCATAGACTTCGTTTACCAGATCATCGAACTCCGCTGGTTTTATCCTGAGGAGGCTGTGATCGTGGCAGCGATCCTGGCGTTGATGCCATATCTGCTGCTTCGGGGTCCGGTGAACCGAATCGCGAGGCGCTGGCGAACATGCCGAAGAACTGAGATGACGAGTTCCAGCCGCATGTAGTAAAGCGGGGCCTGACGATGGCTATTCAGATGGCTGGGCAGATCACGAAAAGCGCACCACAGCTTGATATCTCGACCAGACTCGCCTTCGATCGAACACGCGCTGCATTCGAACGAACGATGATGTCGTGGATCAGGACAGCGACTTCGCTGATCACTTTCGGCTTCAGTGTTTACAAATTCTTTCAGCTCGAAGCCCCAGGCCGCCAACGGCAGAATCGGCTTATCGGACCGCGCGAGTTCGCATTCATGCTGGTGAGCATCGGGCTCGTCTCACTGCTGCTGGCAACTCTGGAACACCGCCAGAACATCCGCGCACTCGGCGCGCAATACGCCGGCAAGCAGCGTTCCCTGGCGGTGCTAGTTGCGGCGTTGATCTCGATTCTCGGAATACTTGCACTCGTCGCGATGATTTTTCGTCAATAGCTCCGTCGGGCAAACACCAAAACAAAATGATCCGAACGACTCAACCGCTCAATTGCGCATTCTATTTCGGCCACATCCTGAACGTGAGCAATCAGAGGACTTCGTCCGGCGGTAATAGCAATTTAGACTGCCTAATTACGCGGCCGTTTTTTTTGCGCGGACAACGCCATCTTGATGCCACGCTGAGGCAAGGTGTCCTTCGTGCTAGACTCTTCGTTTAACGCGTGAAATACCGGCTCGTCGGACGGCTTTTGCGGCGCCGACACGATTTCTCGCCGACGCGGCCGGAGCTGCAAGGAGACCTGCGGCGGCCTGAGACGAAGCGCGGCTATCAGCCATAACTCATTGCCCTTGAGCGTTAAGGAAAATGAGCAATTCCCGGATCTTAACTAAAGACGGCTCTGTAGAAGACTTACGACAATCACGCCGCGTTACGGTGCGCTGCTAGGCGCGAATTGGAATGGGATGCCCCAGCGTCAACGCACGCGACATTACGCTGCGGCGAAAGATGGCCGTCCGGTGGGCGCCCCCACGGCCGACCCGAGCCCGTTGAGAATGCCGGAGACTTCACACATCCCGCTCGATGCGGTCGAAGCGGTTTAGTCGGAGAAAGTAGTTTTGAGCTGCGCTAGGTTCGCTCATCACCTTCGTCAAGGGATCGGCCATGCGCATGACGCTAAACACCGGAATTCTAGGCCGGCATGCCGCGTGCCGATAGTCTTGCTACTCAATTGGCCTCCGCCCCATGATTTCGTCAATCTGTTGGGCCCTGTGTGATCCTCTGAATAAGCCTACCCCTAGCCGTACTCTTTTCGACTCCTTCGGTTACGCAGAGAACGGATTGCGCATTGCATAAAAGTAAGCACAGCGCCTAGAGTCAGGTCTACTAACCACCTTTGACCAGAGCTCGGCCAATAATTGTTTTAGCCCCTTATGGTAGGAGATTGTAATGCGTATTCCACTGATAATACTGACATTGATAGTGTTTTCAACGAGCGCGTTCGCTAAGTGCACCACTAACGAGTATGGCCGCGTCGAGTGCAGCAATGGAGCGCAGGCCGGGGGATTTAACGCCAATACTGGCCACGCCTGGGACTCAGAAAGGAGCCAGAATGGAATCGCTACGACGCAGACGAGCAGAGGCGGGAGAGCCAAGACCAAAAATGGTAAGGGTGTATATAGGAGCCCCAACGGCAAGAATTGTTACAAGACAGCATCTAGCCACGGCTGTAGTTGAAGTGTGATTTGGCAGAGCGATCATACCGGTCCCTTGAAGCTTCGTTGTGAGAAAGGCATTGAACAGCCGAGGTATGACTTCCGATTCGATGCCCCTGCCGGAGTCGCGAACTCTGACGCAACGTATGGGATCCGGTTCTCCAAGAATGTCGAGGGCCTCTGTGTCAAGGCCGGCGCTGGCCTGGACTTCGGCGGGTCGACGCCAAGATCGCGAAGGAGACTAGGAATTTCCGCGAGAGGCCCGACGCGCTGACTTGCTTCCTCGATTTCGGGAGCGTCGGACTGCTCGGCAGCATCGGCGCGACGGCCCGGCTTTCTATGTCGCGAATTGTCAAGGTAAATGTCCACAACTGTCAATGCTTTCGTCGTGAACGGTCAAGCACCATCTTCGCCAGCTTGAGACAGTCCCTATTGGCTGAACCCCACCGGCAAGCTTAACCAACACACCAACCGGTTGTTGCGCCACGACGGACCTGAGAACAGAGGACTTTGGTGTTACTCGTGTTGGCGCCGGAAATTGAGAACACGCAGCGGGATATGCGCGAGACTGGTCATATGATCTGATTATCTGGAGAATCCGAAATGTCGAGAGTTGAAGTACCACGTAGATCTTTGCGTAGTGTGTGTGCCTTGGCGATGATCGTCGTCTGCGCGAGTGTATGGTGGGCGTCAGCCGATTCTCACGTGCAAGAAGCACCTCCAACCGCGTCGAGAATGACTGCAGACTCAACCGCGTGGTCACTTGAAGGGGCGACGTCCAATAGCGCTCCACATCTTGTGATCGGTATGGTAGATTCGGCGCCGTACGGTCCCCTTCGGATTGCTGCAGAGGAAGTAGCGAATCCTTGTGCGAATATTGGGATATGCAAGCAAGCCGGCCCTGCTGCTTCCGGAAATCGCACCGACAACGGTGGGTACCGCGAGTTGCTACTAGCGAGTGTTTCTGAGCCGAGTACAGGAGTTCACGGCCTCACGAATTTTCCCGTAGAATATGCCCCATGGCGCCAGGCTGTTAAGATATCGCCTGAGCGGGTAGGGACAAAAAGCTACTATTTGGTAGACGACGCATCAGCATCAGGTCCGTTTCTATACGGACGCCAGATGTCAAAGCAATTGTTAAAAGAGAACGAATCGGTCACAGGCAACTGGCACCTCCCGGTACTGCTCTTTCTCTTTAGCGCTACAGCTGCAGGTTCGCAGAATCGCTGACGGCCAAAGTGACTGGCGATGGTACGATTCACCGTAAGATCACGGCCTATTTCACATCCTGGTCATAGTGGTATGGCTCTTTTCCGCCCGTTGTTTGAATTGTGCCGTTCCAGATGTAGAAATTCCGGTTCGGGTTGGTTTGCAACACAATGTGCGCGACCTCTCAGCCGTTCATTTCCAGCATTGCCAAATCGCACAGGACAATATCGCAGGCCGAAAGCTGATCCGATTTTTTCGAGGGCTTCAGAGCCCGACTCAGCCGTATCAGCATAATGGCCTCGTAAGACGAGGATATCTTTCAAAGCCTCGAGGCCGACCATTTGCCGAGCAGAGTGTGAGCGGTGGGCGCACCACTAAGCGCGACGCCGGATGGATGTTTGCAATCGATTTTCGTCAGAACAGAACCCGAACCTTCTTGCCATGGGGGAGCCGTCCATAGATGTACAAGGTCGCGTCTGAGATCCCAATGGCGCCAATACACTTCGCTGGTCGCAGCGCCCGCGCTTCCTGCTCGCGCAAGATTGCGATGATCTGCTCCTCCCCGAACCTGCTCCGCCTCATCTATCCGTCTCCTCTCAAAACGTGGGTGTTTTCCGGGTGCAGGCCACAATCACCCATCAGACGACAGGGAACTTTGGAATGACTATCGCCTTGCCCCAGTTGAGAGAATGGTGATGGGCAAACTTTAGCTACAGGCGAACCCCGAGGAACAGCTAAAACACGCTTTACCGCTTGCCCAAACTCCACGAGTGTCCATTAAGCGACAACAAATTCTACGGCATGATTGACAACATCGTGCTCAACGTCATGCCGCCGCCGGTCGAAGTCCAGAAGCATGAGGAGCGCCACAAGACGGTGATGGCAGAGGTGGGGTCAATTCAGCAGAATTCGATCTGAAAAGGATTGAACCAAAGTCCAATATACGGAACTGCCTCGGTATGGGTAAAAGGAACACTGAAGCAGTACTACAAGGGAGAGCCCCTGATGCGGTTCTTCATCAGTAGCGAGATTACAACAATGTTGGTGAATGTCGTGCGCAATAGATCGTTTTCGATACGTGCATTGTCAAGGGCGATAGTTTTCGCTCTGCTAGTCGCGACCGGGTACGCTTGCTCTCGTGCACAGGGCGGCGCAACCGGAACTAGTGGGCAAGCATCTGCCGTGAGCCCGGCCGTCGCTGATGCGCAGCCCCCGCCGGGAAATGTGGTTGCCGCGGGAACCGCTTCTGTGATCGTGGTTCACGGCCGGATCGTTTCGGTGAATCAGGATAAGAAGCTTGTTACGCTTCAGGGTGCCGACGGCAAGCAGGCGACCGTGCACGTGTACAATCCGTACAACCTGGCCGCGGCTAAGCCAGGCGAGCCGTTCGTCGCGAAGTTCTACGAAATCGCCACTGTTCAGAAGCTGGCGCCGGGGCAGTCGCCGGCCTGCGCCGTCATTGACCGAAGGCATCGTCAGCGCAGCGCCTGGGCAGACACCCGGCGCGGCGCTTGGCAGTCAGTATCAATTCGCGGTCACGGTCGACAGCATCGATAAGAATGACAAGGCGGTTTCGATTAAGGGCCCGGACGGCGTGGTCGAGGTGGTCGACGTTGCGAATCCTGAGATGCTGGACCAGGTGCAGATTGGTGAAACCATTGTTGTCACTTTGACTGACGCGGTCGTGATTTCCCTCGATAGAGAAGCGGCCCGAGCCGGAGGAGCAGCAAGCGATTGAGCTGCTGCGCGACGACCCGGAGATGCGCCGGGCGTTCATTGACAGAGTAGCCGCACCCATCGCGAACAAGCTGTTCGAATGCGGAATGATCCCGTAAATGCCTGATGAACACTATAACCAGGCGGTCGCTGATCGTTCGCTGATCGCGTGCCCCCACTGCGATCTATTGCAGCACTTGCCGAATCTTGCGTCCGCAGCCTCTGCGCGATGCCCCCGCTGCAATGAGGAATTATGGCGACGGCGCGAGGATTCGTTGAATCGCACTCTCGCACTAGCAGTCACTGCAGCACTGCTCTATTTGGTAGCGAACGCAGTACCGATGCTTGGGCTTACGGTTGTCGGGCGCGAAGCTGCGACTACGGTGATCGGAGGCGCGGAGCATTTGTGGCAAGTGGGGCAAGTGGCTGTGGCGATACTGGTGTTGTTTACCGCGATCGTCGCGCCGGCGCTACAGATTGTTCTAATGCTGGCAATCGTGCTTGGAACCCGCCGCCAACCCGCTCCCAGATGGGCAGGGACGTTGCTGCGCCATCACGGGACAACGCAAACCTGGAGCATGATCGAGGTGATGATGCTCGGTGTGCTGGTGGCGCTGGTAAAGATCGCGGACTACGCGACCGTCATACCAGGTACGGCGCTCTTCGTGCTAGGGGCGCTGATTGTCGTGCTCGCGGCGATGCAGGCGAGCTTCGAACCCCGCGAAGTTTGGGAAAAAATTCAATGGGCGGAAGCTGGCACAAGGGACCGCGCAGTGGACGCCCGATCATAGAGAACGACTTATGGGCGCCGGGGCTTTAACCGCGATGCAGCAAGGGCTGCAGGGCTGCGACATCTGCGGCCTGCTGTCGCGTCCGGTACCCGGGAGCACGAGGAAGGGAGATGCCCGCGATGCGGCGAGATGCTCGAGTTCCGCAAGCGTGCCAGCCTAGAACGGACCTGGGCGTTCCTGATCGCCGCGGCAATCTGCTACGTACCGGCGAACGTTTTGCCCGTGCTGACGACGACTACTGCGGCCGGTGCCTCATCCGACACGATACTGCAAGGGGTGGTGCTGCTGTGGTCGCCGACGGGATGGCCGCTCTCGCTGATCGTGCTGGTGGCGAGCATCATGATTCCCAGTGCGAAGATCCTGGCTCTTGGCATATTTGCTGATTGCTGTACAGCGCGGCTCGGTGAAAAGCAATGAGCAGCGTACCCGCCTCTACCGTATGGTGGAGTTCATCGGACGATGGTCCATGGTCGACGTGTTTGTTGATACCTTCACCGCCGCCCTGGTGCAGTTGCAGCCGCTGATGGCGGTGGAACCGGGGCCGGGGCTGGTTTTTTTCGCTGCGGTCGTAGTGCTGACGATGCTAGCGGTAGAGTCATTCGACCCGCGATTGATCTGGGATGCGGCGAGTGCGATGGAGGCTCGACATGCCTGATGAGCGTATACAGTCATCTCCGGTTCCTGAGTCGCGAACGCTGTCCAGGAGCCGGACGCGGATTTCTCTGGTCTGGGTGATCCCGATTGTGGCGGCGTTGGTCGGCACCTGGGTAGCGGTTACGAGAATCGAGAGCGAGGGACCGAAGATCACGATAGTCTTCGGGTCGGCGGACGGACTCGAAGCCGGCAAAACTAAAATCGAATACAAGGGCGTCGAGATCGGCACGCTGACGTCGATTGAGCTTTCACCCGATCGACGGCATGTGCTGGCGACGGCGCAGATGGCGCCCAAGACCGAAGACTTCCTGCTCGAAGATACGAAATTCTGGGTCGTGCGCCCGCGAATCTCCGGAGCCAACGTAACGGGCTTGGGTACCCTAATCTCCGGTGCGTATCTCGGGATAGAGATTGGAACCTCGAAGCACGAGAAGCGCGATTTCGTGGCGCTCGAAACTCCGCCGATCGTGACCGGGGACGTCCCTGGACGTTTCTTTGTGTTGAAGACCGCCGACCTGGGTTCACTCGATATCGGTACGCCGGTTTTCTTCCGGCGACTGCAGGTCGGCGAGATCGCATCATATGTACTCGACAAGGATGGCCGGCGCTTCACTGTTAAGATCTTCGTCAAGGCTCCCTACGATCAGTACGTCTCCCCGAACACGCGCTTCTGGCAAGCCAGCGGAGTCGATTTGCAGCTTTCGGCTAGCGGCCTCAGCGTGCAGACCCAGTCGCTCCTCTCGATATTGATCGGTGGCGTCGCCTTCGAGACCCCGGCAAACGGATCGATCCTGCCGGCCGCAGACGCGAATTCGGTATTCCCCCTCTATGTTACCCGCGCTCAGGCCTACGAGCCGCCGCCCCGAAACCCACAGACCTTCGAACTTATCTTCAACGAATCGGTGCGCGGACTCGCGCCAGGCGCGCCAGTTGAACTGCGTGGCATCAAGGTTGGAGATGTCGTGGATATTCGTGCCCAGATCGACGTTAAAAGGCTCAAATTTTCGGTGCCAGTGATTATCGAGCTTGACGCCCAAAGACTCGGCGTCAAGCTCCTTGATCTTAGGCAGGGGGCGGATCTCGCCGCCATTCGCCGAAAAGTTATCGATTCGTTAGTGGCTGATGGAGTTCGCGCGCAGCTAAGGACGGGGAACCTGCTAACCGGGTCGGCCTTCGTCGCGTTCGATTTTTTCTCAGGCGTGGCTCCCGCAGCGGTGGACTGGTCGCAGAATCCACCGCAACTGCCAACCACGCCGGGGCAACTCGAAGCGGTCGAGGCGGGTCTCGGCGATGTGGTTAAAAAACTCGACAAAATGCCGTTGCAGCAGATCGGCGACAATCTGCAAAAGTCTCTGTCGGATCTTGATCTGACGCTCGTGAGCGCGCGCGCCACTCTTGAGAGCGCGAGCACTACACTCAATAGCGCGACCTCTACGCTAAACACGGCCAATGGCCTGGTCGAGCCGAGTTCGGAACAGATCCAGGAGGTCGGCCAGACGCTGCAGGAACTCAGGCGCGCCGCGCGATCCGTGCGAGTTCTCACTGATTATCTCGAGCAACATCCCGATGCGCTCTTGCGCGGCAAGCGAGGAGAGGCGCAATGATGCTTTTCCGCATGGCGCGTCTGCTCCTAATCGTGCTGGTCGCAACTGCACTGACGGCCTGTGGAACTTCTCCGTCGCGCTTCTATAGGCTCGACTCTGCCGCGACACCGAATGGCGCGCCGTCCGTGCAAACCGTCGGTGATGGTCGGACCAGTATCGGTGCCCGCCGCGGTGGATCGGCCCGAGTTCGTAGTTCAGGTCGCGCCCAACCGCGTCGAGGTTGAAGAATTCGATCGCTGGGACTGCGCCGCTCGATGACAGTATCGCGCGAACTGTCGCCGGTGACTTGAGCGTGCTGCTCGCCACCCCGAACGTTACCACCGCACCCCTGGCCGACTTGAACCCAGCCTATATGGTGACAATCAATGTCCAGCGCTTCGAATCGGTTAAGGGTGAGGCGGCTTTAGTTGACGCGGTTTGGGCGGTGCGCAGTGCCGCGGGCGGAAAGACGCGGTCGGGGCGCACGATAGCCCGGGAAACAGTGCAAGGCGAAGGCTTCGACGCGCTCGCCGCGGCGCACAGCCGGGCGATTGCCAAATTGAGCAGCGATATCGCCGCGGCAATTCGCACCGAAGCGAGCAGTAGTATGTAGGGATCGGACGGCTGCTCTAATTCGGCTGACCTAACATTACCAACATGGGCAATTTTCTTAACCCTGCTTGTTAAATTCGAGCATTGCTCAATAAAATCTCCGCGTGTCGAAGCGAATGCGGGGAGGCCAGGCTAAGCAGAGACGACGGTTGGACGAGCACGCGAGTCTGCTCAAGCGCTGAACCTCAGCCGCGTGGGGCGGCATTATCAAAATCGTTGCCTTAGCTCGGAGCCGGGCTGGCACTCGGTGTGCTGCCTACGGATAGACTCTATTTGTAACCTCAAGAGCGAAGTACCAGGATCGTCAAACAGCGGTCTCTTTCACCCCCCCACCAGATCTTCGTCGGCTCGGCGCAGCAATGCGAAGTATGTCCTGAGCCTGAGTTTGCCGATCAATCGGCCGCATGCAACTCAACCCGCTAGCAATGGCGCCCTGCCTATGCGGCGCAACCTGACCGGGAACCTCGGCCACGTCAGGTTGTAGAGTAGCGGCAGCATCCCTCGGAGCTTTTTAGCCGATCTATAACGGTGTCTCGTCCGCAGCGATGGTCACGGTTAAACAGCTTCATTGATTCGCTAAGTTTAGCGCTACCAGTAATCTCTAAACTGCGGGAACGCGACCGTCACCCCGAAGTTTATTGTCGTCTGAGGTGCGATCGGAGCGAATTGCCGATACGCCATCCACTGTCCCGTAACGAAGAGACTCATCGGAGGCAGCCCCGGACGCACCAGGGTTCGGCCGATTCCGAGGCTCAGCGGCAACATTGTTGGGGAATGCCGGTGCCAACCCATCGTCCAGTCCGCTTCCGCCGATCGCAGGTACCATTTGTCCCACAAGTGCAACGCAACAACGGGTTGAAACTGAAAGGTGTTTTGAGGTGGTCGATTCGGCGAGGTGTAGGCGAAGGAGATGGGGTTCTGAGCAATGAAGCCAACCAGCAGACCCGGAACCCCGGTGTAAATGGCGCCGAGCGCCGGGCCTGCCTGCCATGCACCTTGGCCGGCGCTTTTAGACGTGGCGGTGGGAAAGACAAAGGTCGGGCCAATACCGACCAAGAGCCCGGTTTTCTTTCTGTCTGGCCACGGCAGAACTGCGATATCGAATAGCGGCAAGTCACCGAACTCGGTCCGAGTTCCACCTCGGGAGCTCGGTATCGTGACTAGTGCGAATGTCGGCCGAAGCAACTGCGTAAGCGGAAGCAATGTGTTAGGTGGTATGCGCGGGATCAATGGTCGAAGGATGAACTGGTTGGTCTCATCATCCCTGACGCATGCTAGTGGCGTGCAAAGTCCATAATTGGCGGGCGTGTAACTATCCCTGACGATGACCTGTGGCAGGGTCGTAAGCGGGTCTGTGAACTCCCGCTCCAATTGTTCTTCCTGCGCTTGCAGGGATGCCGGTGTTTGAGCCAGGGAGAGCGAATCAGGCCCCATCACCAGTGAGGCTACGAGCAACATCGCGAGCTTGCGAGCGACTTGGCAAAAACTACTTTTCGAGACGAAAAAGCCAAGCATTTTCAAAGTGATCCTTCGCAACATGATTCGCTCACAGAGTTCGAGGAGCTCGCAGCCTAAGCGAGTCACGTTTCTTCAACGAGAACGGACGGCGCAAGGCAGGCGCTAATATGTAATCAGGCGACCGCCCTGATAAATTCAAATGAACAACAGCCGGCTGGAGCGAGTACGTTATCGGGCTTATTAAACTCGACATTGATCCGTTAGACATGTCCGCGTTGTCTAAGCGAAGAGCAAAGCCATCGTCTAAGCAGAGTTCGGCGGTAAGGTTTAGGTAGGGCTGCGAGCTGGCTCAAGAGTGAGTCATCGTTCGCGGCGCGCCTCATTATGGAGTAGCGGCAGCAGCCCTGGTTTCCTCGATGTTTTCGCTCGCAGATTGCCTTTTGATTCAGCTCTACGCAGGGGCCTTGCCCTGCAATTGTAGCAAGCGGCTGGTGATCTTCTGCGCCCAGTAGTCCATCGCGTTTTCAGTGTCGCCCCATTGAAATGACTCTGCACCCTTGATCCCCATGCCCCCCGCGCGCTGATCGACCGCGCCAGCCAACATTTCGCCAGTAATCGAGTCGGTGGCCTTCATCTCGGCCTCGGCCGATCCGACGAACGCGTAGCTGCCGGTGGCCAGGGACTGTAGCCCGTTAAGGATGCGTGCCTGCGGAACGATAACCGAGACACTGCGCAATCCCGGGACCGCGGTGGTCGCGTCCATCAACGCCACCCGCAGCGTCAGAACGTCGGGGCCGGACTGATCGATGAGCGTGAAATTCTGCCCGAGATCCTCTTTCAATTTGTTGTAGAAATATGTGGTCAGTAGCTGCTGGTTAGACGCGGAGACCTTCGAATCGGCTGCGGCCCAGAACTCAACTGGCAGTAGTTGGATCTTGGTGTATTTGCTCCATTGCGCGTTCTGATTGACGTAGGCGAGCGCCGCGCCGCCCTCGGGTCCAGGCGCCAATTTCGACGCGTCACTTCCGAAAAATCCAGTAACCGCCGGTGGCATAGGTCCGCCGGACTCCAAGGCCTGAGCGGCCTCCGGGGTGCTCTGTACCGTGGTCGAGCACCCCGAAAGCACCAAGAGCAGCGCGAGCCCGGCAGCCGCGACACCCCATATCACTCCTTCGGCGAGGTCATTCCACATTTATCAATTCCTCCTTGCTGGCTTAGGTCCGATGCTCATCCAGCAGACTGAGAGCCGCCACTCTATCTTCCCGTCTCCTATGATCCTATATCTGCATCTCCGCCCGGATTGCTCTCTCGCTGGTCCTTTTCGCTACCACTTCCCGAGGTGCCATCGGTCCAAGTGGCAGAGCGACGCATGTGTCACGCCATTGCGCGGCTACAAGCGATCGAGCGGGGAAGGCGCCATTCGAATTCCCGCGTCGGCTCAGCGAAGGGCATCATCTCTCTCGGCAAGTCTGGTGGTCTGTTCGACTTCGACCGATTTCCTGCCGACCGCGCTGTCACTCGCGGGCCTCTCGGGAGCAAAGCTTGCCGAGAAATGTCCGCCGCAGCTGCCAGCAAACAACGGTGCCTACTTCCCGAGATGAGCCAGGGCATTTTGGACCGGGGCGCTCGAAATACGAATCAATCCTTCGAAGGGCCGGTCCAACTGGAGGATCAGGAAAATCGCACCCGAGACCGATAGCGCGCAGACCAGTAGAGTGGCGATGACAGTAACGTTATGCGGCGCAAACAGGCCGAAGCTCATAAAAATAATAGTGAGCCAGAAAACCAGCACGATCAGAAAGGGCGTGGAGATCGAACTGCCCGATTGCTCGAACAGCAGCCAGCGCATCTTGCCGATATCGAGCGTGAGATTGAGCGCCTGGCTCTGGAGTGCGCGCTGGGCATCGTTCTTTGGTGAAAGCGCCTCAATCGCGTCGTAGAGAACCTCGGCCCCGCCCGCAGGTTCCAGCCGCGGAGCTTGGCCGTTCTGCGGCCAGAGCACCTCAAGCGAGCGCGCACCGGCGCGGCGTAGCAGCTCGCGAATGGTCCTGGTCTCGGGGCCATAGTGCGCCAGCATCCGGTCCAGCATCACGGTGTTGGCGGACATCTCCGTAAGCTCGTTGCTCTTGGTGTCATAGGAAGCCTTTGCAGTAGCGACCAGCAGGCCGAGGACCAGCGCCGCCATCGTAGCGATCAGTCCGATCCCAACTTTGACCGCATCCTTTGATTCCGAGCTCACATGATGCTCTGGCAGTATGGAGCGAAGAAACATACCGAGGAGCGCACCGCCGAAGACGCAGATAAAGACGATCGAACCGATTGCCAATGCACTCATGCTTAGTTCACCATCAGCGTCAAAGCCGCGCGAGTTGCGATTAACCTCGATTTTCTGAGTCCCGACGGGCGGATCGGCTCATCTGCAATCCCACCAGTCGAGCGACCAGGATCGCCAGATAAAATTGGCCGGTGATACCTTCGGCGACCGCCGCGTAGCGCGCTTGTAGAGTCAGTGGAGTGATGTCGCCAAATCCGATGGTGGAGAGCGTCGTCAGGCTGAAGTAGCCGAGCAGCGGAAAAATGTGCAGAAACTCGTTCGGATGCCTGCCGCGAGGCCCCCAAAGGAGTCGGGATGCAGTTGGAACATGATGCTGTACAGAAACCCCCAGGCAATGCCGAGCAAAAGGTAGACCGAGATTGCCATGCAGATGGTTTCGCCGGTGACCTCTCTCTGCCTCAGAACACTGCGTAATTGGCTCAAGGTGACAAACAGGATGAATAGCAGCAAACAAGTCGTACCCACCAGGTCCAGCGTCCGGTTCTGCACAAAGATGATGGCTAGTCGTTCCGCTGCGGCCGCGCTGGCGAGCGCCCAACCGATGATTCGCCGCCTCCTGCCTTGGGCCAGCAGGCGGCCTCTTTCACCCACCAATTCATCGACGTTGATGTTGTAGAGGGCCACAAGCAGCAGGAGCACCAAAGCAACGCCGAATATGACGATGCCCGCTCCGGTGTCGCCGATCAGAGGACGCACCGCGAACGTCGCTACGATCGCGATGAGCAGCGCGCTGTGCCTACGCGGCGCGAAATGTCGATGGATTGCTCTCCGCAATTCTTCCAATGGGATTATCCTTGAATGGTGCATGGGCGCACGGCCGTTGCTCTTCGCCGCCTCCGCCCGGATCACCGTGGCGTGGTCACCATTCGACCGCGCGAGAGCGCGGTAGTGCACGGCGGCGATTTGCTCCTGCTTGATCAAAAACCGGGGTCGCTCGTCGGGTTCCGAACGCATCCGCAATCATGCTATCCGCATCTCATCCGCTTGGCTGGAGCGCTCGCTTCTCATGGTCATCATTCCCTGCGTGATTTTCACGGCCTCGCTGCGGAAAATTGGGACCGGCTGAACTATCGTCATGGGCGGACTGCCGCGCCCGATTCTTAGAATTTCCACCTGATATTGAGTGCCAGGAAGTTAAGATAATTCGTCGAGTAGTGCCCTTGCAGCGTTCCAGCGAGTGGCCCGCGGCGATTACTGAACGGACCGGGCCCTGCGTCCATGAACTCCCACGCGGCGCCGGCCGTTATATTACGATTGAGCTCATATTGGATACCGGTGCCGTACCGCAGTTGGCGATCGATAGGAAGGACGGCGTTACGGTTCGCTTTCGAAACGGGCGCACTATCATAGGCGAACCCGGCGGACCACAGCCATTTCTCAGCTATCCGATATTGCTGCCCGATGGCGATCTGCCACGTATTCGAGAAATGCAGATTGGCGTTAACCGTCGTCTGGTTTTTCGCCGAGATGCCGACCGGAAACTCTCCGAACTCAGTCCAATTCTGCCATCCGACGTTACCCAGCAGGCTGAAGTTTGGCAGGACCTTGTAGACCGCACTTGCCATGACTTGCTGCGGCTCGGTCAAAGGGACATTGAATTGTGCTCCGCCGATTCGCTTGCTGATGGCTCGCAGACCCGGACCGAGATCCGTGAGGAACGGCCGAAAGCCAAACTTGAAATACTCCGGTGACTGATAGGTAAGTCCGATGCGAAGTTTCCGAATCGGTGTGAGCAGGATGCCGGCGTTACCGCCGAACGCTTCGTCCCATGACTCCAGCGAGAGGCCCCCATCCCCCAGGCGGGGAAGAGCATTGTTAATCTTTGATTGGAACGTCAGGCGCCCGACCGCAAAGCTGAAACCTGCTCCGAGTGACAGCCATTCGTTGACCCTATAGGCAATTGAGGGGGCGCCCTTGCCGGTAAAGAGTGCCGCGCTGCTTATGTAATAGCGTCCGACCCACTGCGTGCTGTAGTTGCCGGCCAGACCATAATCTGAATAGACCGCCACGCCGAGCCGCACCCGCTCGGAGAGCTTGTAGACATAGAAGAACGCCCCCAGCGGGATAAACACCCCGGCATTGCCGCCTGCAGTGCCCTTGGTGGTCGTTTGTGGGGCAACGTCGAAGTTAGTCGAGGGAAGGACTGCCCCAGATGCGCCTAACAATTGAGATCGGTCGAGTAGCGTCATCCCGGCGGGATTGGCAGCCGCAGTCGAAGCGTCCGCCGCCATCGCGGCGCGTCCGGCGCTCGCCGTGCCGAGGTCAGGCGCCCCCGTCTCGTACAGCTCTAGCGCGGCCCCCCGCGCGACGCCTTGAAGCATCGCTACCAGAATCGACAGATTGACAATGATCCGACCGTGCTTCAGAAAATATGGCCGACGCGGCTGATGATAGGAAATGAAAGTCATATGCGGTATTCGGCTCGAACCAGACTTCACGTTGTGACCTGCTCCCCACGGACTCCGCGGTTATAATTAGAGAGGGCGGTTTAATGTATGCCCTTAGGCGGACGGTGGAACAAGGGGGGCAGCCGTGTCGCCCGAACCCTGCTCCGGCGGACCGTCATCTTGCTAGTCTGCAAACTCTCCGGGGTAAACGCCCCTGCTCAAGCGCGGCGGAAACGCCACTTGAGAACGGCAACACTAGTCAGTTCCGTACCACTATTGCTAACGATCACCCCGGGCATGGCACGCTCGCGGGTGGTCATGAGCGTCTTGGGAAATTCCCTATTCCACGCAATTCGCAGATAAAACCGTGCCGCTGAACCACTGATCGCCGGCGGAACATAGAGATATAAGCCAAAGGAGGGAAGCTAACGCTATTGCACCTTAGTCCTATATCGGAATTTTCCAAGTTCTGAAAGAAGCTTGAGGAAACTCGGCTCTCGTTTCAAAATCGGGTCTTTACGCAACGTCGCTCAACCGATCTACTAGACCTCTTCCGCCTGGGCGCAGCGCAACGCACGCCGCTGGCGCGTGAGCTTTCCTTTGGCGAGACTGGCGGGAGTAGAACTTTCTGGCAGGATTTGGCCTGGAGATAGTAAAGGCGCTATCAAGGGCTGGCGCTTGCGCTCGGCTGAGGCAAAGACGCATACGAGGGTTGAACTATGCCTGATAAGCTACAACAGCGCCTGATAGCCGTTCCGCTCACTGTAGGCAGACGCCTCACGGGTTTGTTCTGGGAGATGTTGCCGCCGGTGTTGTTTTTCTTCATCGCGCTGATGTTGATATTTGTAGCGGTGAAGCTCCTCGCCTTGCAGTATTCGATACGGTTTTACGCCTTCGCGCGGGCCGCGATTGGGGCGCTGGTCCTCGGCAAGATTGTCCTGCTGATGGAAATGGCTGAACGAAGGCGCAGCGAGAGCAGGTACCCGCGGGCGCTCGTCGTG
Source organism: Binataceae bacterium (SeqCode) (assembly GCA_963752805.1). GTDB lineage: Bacteria > Desulfobacterota > Binatia > Binatales > Binataceae > JAMXLL01. The sequence continues at coordinate 42,848 of CAVWAA010000013.1, read as the reverse complement.
GCATTCAAGACAGTTATTTATGCCATGGCAGTAATTCTCTTCGAATTCGGCGAGCGACTTGTGCGTGCCTGGCATCAGACAGACAGCCTGCGCGAGGGTCTCGCGACAGTGAAGGCGAACGCTCACTTCGATCGCTTCCTCGCGCTGCTCATATTAGGCTGCATGATTATCGCGATGTATCTGGCTATGGAGGAGATCAGTCACGCAATGGGAAAGGGGGCGCTAACTCGTCTGTTCTTCAAGCGCCCAAATACGGCGTAAGCGACGGAGCTGCTCTATTGCTACTGCTGTGCGAAAGATGAGGCCACCATTACTGAGCCAAGATTTCCGTTTTCAAGTCTGATTCACTGCCGCTGTTAAGTGTGATTCACTGCCGCACCGACACCAGGGGTTTGTCGGGCGGTAAATTGAAGAACAGCCAAAAGGAGGCCGTATGACACTTCGGACTGCCCCGAAGCTGTTGGACTTGCCGCCGCCCTGCTGCTGGTTTGCTTGCCCAGGTTGGCCACGCAGGCCCTGGCGCAGGATAAAAGGCCCAACATTATCTTCATCATGGGCGACGACATCGGATGGTCCAACATCGGCGTTTACAACCAGGGCATGATGGCGGGCCGCACGCCGAACCTCGACAGTCTTGCCAACGAAGGCATGCGTTTCACCGACTTCTCCAGGGACTGTGTAGAGGGCGAGCGCAAATGCCGTGCGCTCACTGCCGTGGCTCAGGACCCCCCTTGGCTTTCGGCCTTTAGCGTCCAGACATTCGGAATGTAATTGTGGAGTCTGCACGTTACTCGGCGCCCGCCTGAAGAGTAGCATCCACCGAGTGATAGCAGCCCTAGCACTGCTAATCGCCGAAATCGCGCGCTTCGCAATCTTTTCCGCCTTCAAGCCTGAGTGTTGATTTACATTGGACTACCTCCGATCGGGTTTGACAATGCTCTATTCGCCGGTATGCGCTGCGACCGCATTCTGTATCTGTTCCTTAACCGCCGCCATATTGAAGCTAGCGCCCTTCTGCATCGGGGGAAACTCGATCAGGGTTTGAACGGCTTGTGCCACCTCCTGCTGCACGAACACGAAGCGCCAGAACTCGTATGCAAACCAGTTATAATCGGCTATCGACCCATTATCCTTGCCGTTGTACATTCCTGTCCGCTCGTAGGGGTCCAGACGTAGATTGACCAGGATTGGCCAATCGACCTTTTGAGTGGCGCCAAGCCAGCCGTTTGGCTGATCGGTGAAGCGGTACTTGTAGTCATCGATCTGCACCGCACCCAGCGTGGTTTCGGTGAGGTAGAAAATCTCGTGGCGCTTCGACGGGCCTTTGCCGGTTAGCATGTCCATCTGGTTGTAGCCGTCGAGGTGTACTTTGTAGGTGCGGCCGCCGAATTCCTTGCCCTTCCGGAGGTCCGCGGCGATATCACCCTGGTAGCCTGCCGCGGCTACGAAAGTCGGGAACCAGTCGAGCCCGGAAACGATGCCGTTTTCGATCTTGCCCGCCGGCACCTTGCCCTGCCAGCGAATGATTGCGGGTACGCGAAAGCCACCTTCCAGCGCCGTTCCCTTGCCGCCGGCAAATGGAGTCTGCCCACCATCGGGCCAAGTGAAGTTCTCGGCGCCATTGTCAGTGCTGAAGGCGATGATTGTGTTGTTATCCAAGCAGTTGTCTTTCACATACTTCATGACGGTGCCGACGATATCATCCAGCTGCGCCATCCCAGCTTCCTCGATGCTCCAGCCGTTTTCCGATGTGCGCATATTTTCGTACTTGTCCGAGAGATGCGTGATGACGTGCATCCGGGTCGGGTTGAGCCACAGGAAGAAAGGCTTGCCGTCCTTTCTTGCCTTGTCGATGAACTTGAGCGCGTTGTCGAGAATCTCGTCATCCACTGTCTTCATCCGCTCAGGACAGAGTTGACCGGCGTCTTCAATTTTCTGCTTGCCGATCTTTCCCCAGCGCGGCTGTACAGTTGCATCGTCCGTATCGGTCGCCCATGCATGGATCATGTTCCTGGGTCCGACCCTGTCGCGCAGCGCCTGCGGATAGTTGCGATGGCACGGGTCCTCCATCGCATCGAGGTGGTACAGGTAGCCGAAGAATTCGTCGAAACCGTGCACCGTGGGCAGGAACTGATTTCTGTCGCCAAGGTGGTTCTTCCCGAACTGGCCAGTGGCGTGTCCATCGACTTCAGCACCGTCGCGATCGTGACGGCCGCATCAGGAATCCCCAGCGGCGCGCCCGCCTGCCCGACTGTCGTCAGGCCCGTGCGGATAGGCAATTCGCCGGTAATGAAGTTCGCCCGTCCCGCGGTGCAGCTGGCCTCTGCATAATCGGTGAAACCGCATGCCTTCCGCGGCGAGCTGGTCGAGGTTCGGCGTGCGGCCCGCCATAATGCCCTGGTTAGACACGCCGATGTTGGAGCCAGCCGATGTCGTCGCCCATGATCATGATGATGTTGGGTTTCTTGGAACCAAGCATCAGATTCCTCCATCTTTGTACCGGTTCGTTGCTCCATGCCCAGTGCGACCGGATGCTGGTCAAGTCCGTTTATCCAGTAGTCCATTGCGTTCTCAGCATCGCCCCACCAAAACACGTCCACACCCTTTAAGGATGCGCCGCCCATTTGCTTGTCCGCCCAAGCCTCAAACTGTCCTTAGGCCGAATCTGTCAGCTGGGCTGCACTTTGCGCCGAACCGACGAATGGTAGGTGCCTGTGGTGGCCACTTTGATTAGACTTAACACTCGTGCTTGCGGTGAAACGGGGAATGGTGCGTTCTCTTTGTCGAAACGGGAAGGTGATCAGGCTTGCCGATGTTCACCTCTCTATTGCCTCAACACTCGTTATTGGTCGCCGCTATCCAGGACATCTAGTACGGTTGCGGTGGAGCATAAACCACCTGGCTGCCGTTGTAGTAAGGTTGGTAACCTGCCGGTGGAGGCGGAGGTGGATAGTAGCCATAAGGATTCGGAGGCGGGGCTTTAGCCTGCGCCGCCGATGTCATCATCGAGCCGACTGCCATCCCGCCGACCGAACCGAGCGCGGCGGCACCAAGCGCCTCGCCGGTACTTGAACCGCCGTTGTTCGAGCCGCCACCCCCACCATTCCAGTTGGTCTTACCCACATTGCTGTTGACCGTATTCATCCTATTGGTTTGCATCGCCTCCTCAGAGTGCTCCTGGTTTCCCTGCAGGGTGTTTGCTTCATTGTATTTCGACTGCTGCTGGGCCGTTTTATTTTGATTGTAAGTGTTGTAATCCGCGCTCTCCTTCGAAGAACTAGAAGAGCCATAGGTACTTCCGGATTCTGAGGGCGGCTTGTTGTATGAGTTGTACGTGTTTCCGGATTTGTATGGAGAATTGCCGGAGCTACTCGGATGCTGCCCGGAATAACTTTCTGAGGCGCTTGACGAATGTTCGCCGCTGCTCGGCCGCCCGGAATGGCCAAAGCTGCCGCGGTCGAACCCATCAGAGGCGGAACCGCGGTGGAATCCTCCTCCACCGCCACCGAAGCGACCTCCGCCGCCTCCGCCGAACCTTGCCATCGCATTAGGTACAATCGCGAGGGCGCCTGCGGCGGCGAGAACGAAGACACTTAACGCAAATCTCATGGCAATGCGCGAACCTAGCGTACTCTTCATGGTTGTGGCTCCTTAACTTTCAGAAATTCGATGCGTTTCGCGTCCTTGGGAAATTGACTGCGAAAGCGACTATCCGGAATTTGTTTTGGAAATTTCCAATTGGAAAGAAAGGCAATATATTCTGGTGACCCCGGCTCGGTTCGGTAGTTGATCACCATTTTTAGCGGAACTGCTTTGCCGGAGCGGTCGAGCCAAAGTTGCAGATCGATCGAGCTGGATGAGAATGCGAGATGATCACACGCGACGCCGTTAACATCATTCACGCCTACGTCGGTGCCAAAGATAATCTGTTTTTGGATTCGCAGGCACGGATCGCTGTACGCGAAGTTCGAAAGCGGAAACCTGAGATGGTGCATTTGCTCCACTCGATCGAGCATCGAGTCGATCGAGTCGGGTACCGTTAGGCTGGCATACATTAGCTGCGGACGATCGAAGAGCGTCAAAGTGTCCTTCCGGTACCAGAGTTGCTTGCCGCCGAGATCGCTATGGTAATCGATTGCGAGTTCGTCTGGTCGCTGGAGCGCAAAATCAATCGCACCGGCGAACTGAACCTTCACATTGGACGGGAGCACCTGGTCGAATAGCACCTCCGCGTGAAAGCTGAAGGCATCGGCCGATCCCAAAACCTTGCAAGTCTTGGTCAGAAGCTGGTCGGCGAGCGGGTCAACTTTGGGGAGCGGAGCAGCGTGGACGGGCGGAGCGGCTTGCGTATCCGTTGGAGCTGCGTCGGCGGCCAATACTGTGGTCAAGGCCAACGCGGCTCCCATCGCGGCCATGCAAGTAGAGGTTGCAAGTTTCAGGTTCATCTTAACACCTTCATTGACTATGGTTGCTGATCCACAATTCCATTCGCTTCACGCTCTATAACGATCAGGGGTCAGCCCGCATACGAACATCTTGTTGACGATGGGCGCCGCGACTCCGTGGATGAAGGCCAAACGCATCTGCAGATCGCCGCACAATGTTGTATGGCTTCCTGTTCCTGCGGTGAATGCGGCTGGCCCGCCGCTGCCACAACTACTCGTGGGTCGATTGCTGGTACTCTGCACGACCTTGTTGGGAATCTCATCCATGACGAGCTCGGTGACTTTATTCAGCGGCCGGGCTTGGGAATCACGACCCAGATCGTCCGCAAGACAGGGGTTGCCACTGATGAATGAGTGATTGCGACCTGCGACCGCATGACGCCTGGTCGCGGTTCGTCCACGACGGCCAAGTGCTTGACGAGGTCGTGGCACACCCAGCCACGAGTCCCAGCGCGACGGCGCCGATCTGATACATCAGCATCTTGCCTTCTTAGTTGTCGCGAAGGCTCGAAATCCAGGCTTTGGCACAATCGCCGTATCTCTCACTCTTTGTTGGATCCTGACAACCAATGGAATTGCTCGAGACTTTATTCAGCGACCTAGATGAAATCAGAATCGGGCAACGACCGCTATTGTACTTTGGTCTCATGCGCGTGCTCGTGGGGACGAAGGCGATACGCGCTGGGCTATGGTTTCAATTGCACTCGACCTAAAAGGAGTCGGGATGCAGCTGAACCATGACCGCGTAGAGGAAGCCCCAGGTAACGCCGAACAAAAGGTAGACCGAGATCGCCATGCAGATGGTCTCGCCGGTGACCTCTCTCGCTTCAGGACACTGCGCAACTGGCTCAAGGTGACAAACAGGATGAATAGCAGCCAGCTAGTCGTACCCGCCAGGTCCAGCGTCCGGTTGTGCACAAAGATCATCGCTATTCGTTCCGCCGCGGCCAGGCTGGCGAGAACCCAACCGATGATTCGCCGCCTCCTGCCTTGGGCCAGTAGGCGGGCTCTTTCACCCACCAATTCATCGACGTTGATGTTGTAGAGGGCCACAAGCAGCAGGAGCACCAAAGCAACGCCGAATAGGGCGGCGCTGGCTCCGATGTCGCCGATCAGTGGGCGCACCGCGAACGCTGCTATGATCGCGATGAGCAGAGCACTATGCCTATGCGGCGCGAAATGCCGATGGATTGCTCCCCGCAGTTCTTCCGATGGGATTATCCTTGAATGGTAAATGGGCGCAGGGCCGTTGCTACTGTTCTTCGCGGCCTCCGCCCAGGATCGCCGTAACGTGGTCACCCGTCAACCGCGCGATGGCGCTCTTGTGCACGGCGGCGATTTGCTCCTGGCTTGATTCCGAATCGGGCGTGTTCCGCGCGCATCCGCAATTATGCTATCCGCATCTCATCCGCTTGCAGGGAGCGCTCGCTTTTCAGGGTCATGATTCTCTACGTCATTTTCAGGCACTTCGCTGCGGAAAATTGGAACCGACTAACCATCGTCATGCGCGGACTGCCGCGCCCGGTTCTAGAATTTCCAGATGACATTGAGTGCCAGGAAGTTAAGATAGTTAGTCGAGAAATGCCCTTGCAGCGTTCCAGCGAGCGGACCGCGGCGATTACTAAACGGTGCAGGGCCCGCGTCAAGAAATTCCCATGCCGCACCGGCGGTCACATCACGATTGATCTCGTACTGGAGACCGGTGCCGTATCGCAGTTGGCGATCGATAGGAAGGACGGCATTACGGTTCGCTTTCGAAACCGGCGAACTGTCATAGGCAAACCCGGCCGACCACAGCCATTTCTCGGCAAACCGAAATTGCTGTCCGATCGCGATCTGGCACGTATTCGAGAAATGCAGATTGGCGCTGACCGTCCGTTGGCTTCTCGCCGAGATGCCGACCGGAAACTGTCCGAACTCGGTCCAATTCTGCCATCCGACATTACCCATCACGCTGAAGTTCGGTAGGATCTGGTAGACCGCACTCGCCATCACCTGCTGCGGTTCAGTTAAAGGGACATTAAATTGTGCTCCGCCGATTCGCTTGCTGATAGCTCCGAGGCCCGGACCGAGATGGGTAAGATGCGGTTGAAAGCCAAACTTATAGTACTCCGGTGACTGATAGGTGAGCCCGATGCGAAGTTTCGGAAGCGGCCTGAGCAATATGCCGGCCTTACCACCGAACGCTTCGTCCCAGGACTCGAGCGAGAAGCCGCCATCCCCCAAGCGCGGAAGCGCGTTGTTAATCTTTGATTGGAACGTGAGCCGCCCGACCGCAAAGCTGAAACCTGCTCCCACTGACAGCCAATTGTTCACCTTATAAGCGATTGAGGGGGCGACCTTGCCAGTAAAAAGTGCTGCCCGGGTTATGTAATAGCGTCCAACCCACTCTTTGCCCGTAGTTTCCAGCAAGACCGTAATCTGAAAAGGCCGCTACGCCGAGCCATACGCGCTCGGAGAACTTGTGGGCGTAGAAGAACGCCCCTACGGGCATAAACACCCCGGCGTTGCCGACGCCACTGCCCTCGGTTGTCGTTTCCGGGGCAACTGTCGAAGTCAACCGAGGGAAGGAGGACACCGGAGGCCCAAAGCAGTTGGGATCGGTCCAGCAATGTCATCCCGGCTGGGTTGGCGGCACCAGTCGAAGCGTCTGCCGCCATCGCGGCTCGTCCGGCGCTCGCGGTGCCGAGATCTGGTGCCCCCGTTTCATACAGCCCTAGCGCGGCACCCAGTGCGACGCTCCGAAGGGCCGCAACCAGGATCGACACATAAACAATGATCCGGCCACACTTCAGAAAATGCGGCCGGCCTCGATTCTTCGCGATATGCAGAATAGAGCTCAAGTACAGACCTTCATTCGAACCGATCAAACTAGTGTAGTGTCCCGCAGGTAACTTCACGATATTGGGTCGGTTGTCTTTTACCTTGCCGCCGGATTCTGTCATTCTCGCGTGTGGCTGCCGCGGTAGAGTCGAGGAGCAGCGCGGTCGCCTTAGGTCTGGGGATTTGCTGTGGCCGGCGGCTTTCGCCCAACGCCGGTGTCTCAATCCAGACCATCGCTCCGTTTCCGCTCCCCGCTCATCGAACCGGACGTGCAGATTTGCTGCATCCGGCTCTCCGATGGAATTCACCAAAAGGTTCACGCAGTTCGCGTCCGCAGCGCGCGCAGACTTAGTACACCCAGGCGGCTGTAAATGTACTGGTCCGAGAAGCGCCGGGTGCCGCGCGTCGGCACCTTGTGACGCCGTTGCAGAAAGCCGCGCACGCGGTCACAGACGTACCAATCCGCCGCCCAATAGCTCTGCCAGGTGGTGCCGTAGCTGAAGTAGTTGGCCCAGCCGCGTAGCTTGCGATTGAGCGGCGTCACTATTTCCGCCCACGGCGCCACGTTGGTCCGGCATAGCACTTCCGCCACGCTGGCCCGCAGTTGCGCAAGGCTGCGCTTGGATGGACACGCTGCCAGATACCACCCTGAGCGCGGTAGGCGCAATCGCTCCGGGCCAAAGCTGTAGCCTAGGAAATCGAAGCGCTCCCGCCCGCCATCCTTGATGCTGGTCTTCACCGGGTTCAGGTTCAGTTTGAGTCCCGCCATCACCTTGGTAGTCCACTCCAAGGCCTCCGCCGCACGCCCCGCGCTTAAAATCACGAAGTCGTCGGCGTAGTTTATGAGCCGGGCGCGAAACTGCTCGCCCTTGCCTTGCCGCCGCCAGTGCTTGAGGAAACGGTTCATGTACAGATTCGCGAGCAGCGGACTAATTACGCCCCCTTGCGGGGTGCCCTGTCGGCTGCGCTGGCCGCCGCTTCGATGTACCCTGCCGTCTTCATCGCGCTCTTCCACCTCGGCGGTCAGCCACAGTTTAATCAGTCTCAACAGCTTTCCGTCCGCTATCCGCCGCGCCAGGCTTTGCACTAGTTCGGCGTGTGGAATCGTGTCGAAGTACCGGCTGAGGTCGGCATCTACCACCTCCCAGTACCCGTCACGCAGGCCACGATGGACCTCTTGCACCGCATCTTTGGCGCTGCGCTCCGGCCGGTAACCATAGGCGTTCGGCTCGAAGTCAGCTTCAAAGATGGGCTCCAGCACCAGCTTGGCCGCGGTTTGCACCACTCGGTCACGTACCGTCGGGACGGTGACTTCATACTGCGCCTCCTACAGCGGCATTTTGGGTTCGAAGTCTTATCCGCTTAGAGTTGGCAATTCGTTGTCGCAATGTTTGTTCGACTTCTGACGTGAACGGCACGCATAACTTGCCACTGGCAACTCGGCGCACGGCAAGTTGACCGCGACCGATCCAGTCATAGACCGCATTCGGGGCGATGCCGAGGTGGGTGGCCACCTGTTTGACGCTTAACTCGCCCGCGGCGAGCAGTCGTCGCCGCTCAATGCCGTAGGCATAGCGCATCCAACTCACCTTTGAAGCATCGAAGTGCTGCCCGGTCCCGGTTTTTAAGCCGGCTCGGTTGAGCTCTGCGGCGATCTCGGCGTCGCTTCGAGTCGGGCCGAGACTTCTGGCAAGCTCGATTGCGCTTGGCGATGTACGTCGTGCTTGCGGAGACGAGTGCGGTCGACGCGTCACTAACTCTTCGCTCGCCCCCGAGCGCCAGCGGATGCCGATGCGCAACTGCATGCTGGAAGGCTCCGAGATGATAGTGACATCGCCGATAAGCGTGCGCAGTAAGCGCTTGCGGTCTTTGTCCGTGGTGGTGAGCGCGGTCCATAGCTGCGGAAAATCTGTGGCGAGAGCCTCAAGCTCTGCGCGCGAGGGCAAGTCGGGTTGGTTCATCTGACAAGCAAGCTCACGTTCGGCCTCGGCAAGGTCGCGCAGCTTTTCCTCCCAGCGCCCCTCCAGACTGCGAGCCACTAAACGGTTGTCGGGATCGCAATGATGGAAAGCGCGCTCTGCCCGCGCGGCTTCATAGCGCGTTCGCTCGACCCGCAGCTCCAGGGCACGATTGTGGTTAGCCTTGCGCGCCGTGACCTCGTCAGCTGCTGCCAACGCCAGCGCAATCTCCTCGGGCGCAAGCACCTCGAGTAATCGCTTACCCACCACCCGATCGACTACCTCTGCCAAAACCGAACGGCACTTTGCCGTCGCGACATGGTCGTGGCGGCTGTGTATGCAGTCGTAGATCGGCTTGCCACCAGAATATGTGGCCGACATCGCGCGCCCGCAGCCGCCGCACAAGATGATGCCCTGCAGTAACGCACATCCCTCGCGCACCGGACGCGCGCCCTGACAGTTACAGTTAGCCGCCAGACGATCGTTATTGGCCACGAAGGTCTCCCACGTAATGTAGGCGGGGTGGTGATCGCGGATCAGCACCTGCCATTGTTCGCGCGTCAGCTCGGCGGTTTTGAGCCGTATCGTGCCGTCTGGATCTACCGCGCGCCGCGAGCGATAGCGGCCGAAAACATAGGCCCCGGCATAAGAAGGATTGTACAGCAATTGCAACACCCGCCCATGCGTCAGACGCCCCCAGCGAACCTGCGCCTGCCCAAACTCCGCCGTAGGCACGGGTTGGGAAACGGCGCCCTGCCAACGCCGCCACCACCGCGTAGGCCGAGCCTTTCGCTTCGAAGTTGGCGAACACGGCGGCGACCGCCGCGCGCACCTCTTCGTCTGGATCAATCACCGTGCGCCCATCGTCGTCACAGACGTAGCCCACCGGCAAGGGGAAACGCAGCTCGCCTCGTTGGGCAGCCGCAAGCTTGGCGCCCTGCAGGCGGCCCGCGAGTAAATGCAATTCCGCCTCGCTCATGGTGCCCTTCAGACCCAAGAGCAAGCGGTCGTTGAAAGAGCCCAGGTCGTAGATTCCATCGCTGTCGATGATCAAGGTTTCGGTCAAAGCACACAATTCGAGCAAACGCTGCAGGTCGGCTGAACTCCGCGCCAGGCGCGAGACCTCGAGCCCAAGGATCGCTCCCACCTCGCCGACACAGACTCGGCCCACCAACTCCTTGAACCCCGAGCGAGCTGATGCGGTGCGACCCGAGATCCCCAGGTCGGCATCGATTACCGAGATTCGCACTGCCGGCCACCCCAGCCGCGCCGCCTCCTGCGCCAGCGCGTATTGGCGGGCGGTCGACTCGGTGTGCTCGCGCACTTGGGCCATGCTGGACTGGCGCACATAGACCACCGCCAGCCGCTCCAGATGCGTCGCGCGTGATCTTGCCGGCGGCGGTCATCGGCCGCTCCTCCCGCCAGCGCGGCCTCGACCATGTTGGCCACGATCACCACCCGCTCCCGCCTCCCCGCCATGATTGTGATTGCTCAGTCCAGCTGGCGGCGGCTTAGCAGCTCCAGATTGATCTCGGAGATCTCTGCCAGCGTCGCCTGCAGCTGCGCGGTCAGCTCGATGCGTTCGCGCACCAATTCGGCAAGCTCGGCTGGCACGTAGAGCAGCCCGCTGCGACCGCGCGGCTTGCGCAAGGTTATATAGACGTATGGTCCGTGCAGCTCCCCCTCCGCGCATCGACATCCCTCCCTGCCACAACGCCGCCCCTGCGTCACCAACGAACCCAACACTGTCGTCTCCGGGTTGCGCAGCGCTGTGCTGAGCCGCCGGCGCCGGGCGCGTAACTGAGCCACGCTGAGCTTGCGGAGATCTTTCATCATCAGCTTCTTCTTGTGTATGAATCCTACACAAGATTATATCCGCTGCGGCGCGCATGTCAACCACCCCTGATCGCGCTCATCGTCTTAACCAGTTCGGCTAGCCGCTCATAGGTCAGCACCCGTTGCGCCGGTGGCTCGCCGCGATCGGTCCAATCCTCCACCAGGTCACCGTGTTCGCTTCGGCCACCCCTTCGCACACGTAGAGCCGCCCGCTAGCCCGGCGCCGCTCGAACAATATTCGCAGCCGCCGCCCAGCAAGAGGATGAAATGGATGGGTTACAACAATCGAATCCGAATCGGTATTGGACGGCCACGCACTATGCGCTGACCGTCGGAATACCGAGCGGCCGCTCACCGCCGCCGCGCTTGGGAATCATCACCCGCCGTACCGGGTCAGGCTTGTACGTCTGTTCGTGCAGCTCCTTTCTGATTCCTGCCAGCCACTCCGCCATGCCCTGCGCCTCGATGTTCTCGCAACTCACCCCGTCCACACCTGAGGCGCCGTTGTGCTCGCGCACCAGCTGCCACGCATGGCTCAGGATGTCCTCGCGGTAGACCTTGTCGTAGAGCAGGTAGAAGCGGTAGTCAGGTTCCTGCTTGGCCTTGAGGTACAGCTTCTTCTGCAGTTGCCGAATCTTGTCCGGAGTTGTCAGGCTCACACCAATCTCCGCTCCTTCCCTGCTTCCGAAGCACTTCCAAAGTAAGGCCCCTTCCCTCTGCCGGCATTACCCGGCTTCGGCGGTACTGTAGGCCTCTCCGAATTCCGGGCTGGGTGATTCGCCGCCCTCTGGCTGGCTAGCGGGACGCTACTCCCGCCCCGCCCGGACCTCCCACGTTGCCCTGCTATCCTTCTCGGCGTGCTGCGCCCACTACCCCGGTGGAACGACTTGGGTGCATGGGTCGGTTGATACCCCAAACCGCGACGGCCTTCCCCTTTCCTCGAGAGGGTCGGCTTCCACGTCTGCACTATCGAGGCTTGCTCAGGCTTCACTTTTGTTGCAGCCCACCGATTTGCTCGAACCACCTACGTGGTCCTTTGTTCCCGGAGCTTCGTCCATGCGATTTTCGCACGTCCGTCCAGGTAGCTACCCAGCCGTACCGACAATTGCTAGGGTGGAACTTTCGTCCACTGGACAACAGCGCCTTTCGTGGCGCACCGAGGAATCCCGGATTCCTTGGGCGGTGTAACTGCTACCGACCCGTCCGTCGGAGCCTCGGGATTCTTCGCGCGGCAGCCACGCGCGAGAATGACAGGCGCCGGAGGTTCACATGCCTGCAAAGGTATTTCCGGGACGCCATACTAGACTAGCAAAGAGTTTTCTTGCCGATGTCAGCTTGACAATAGCCCCAAGAAACTTTGTCGTTGAAACCGTTGGCTGCTATTCAGCACTGACTGGAAGAAGTTGACTTATAGTAGATCAGTCCGGATTGTGCAGGAAATGAAGATGGAACAAATAGGCTACGTACAGGATCCCGCGGTCGTAAGCGTGATCCTGGCAATACTAATGCTGGGAGCGTGGCGTATCGGAATCAAGCTGGGTCGCAGGTCGCACATTAGGAACGGCACTACGCCGCAGTTTGATGGAGCGAGCATGGCTCTCTTGGGCCTGTTGCTAGCCTTCGCGTTCGGAACCTCGATGAGCAAGCACGACCAGCGGCGTATCGCTGTCGTTCAGGACAGCAATGCGATTGGCGACTTCTATACCTGCGCGACGCTGCTCAAAGAGCCGACACGAACCAAACTGCAGGCTGTCATACAGGGATACGCCGAACAGCGGCTTAGGTTGACCCGCCAACCGATAGAAACTTTTGACCTTGAGAGTGCTCTCGCCGAGTTTCAGCAAATGCACCTGCAAATGACTATGTTGGTTGAGCAAGCATTATCCGGCGGCACGCCAATCGCGGTACCATTGATCAATACGCTAAATGCGGTAACCAGCAATCAGGCAGCGCGGTTGGCCGCCGTTAGAGATCGTCTTCCCGGCACCATCGTGGCCCTTCTATTTATATCTACCATCGTCACGACGATTTTGATGGGGCGCAGCCAGGGGTTTTCCGGAAGCTCAGACCTGAATGGGGTGCTATGTTTTGTCCTACTCGTGAGCTTCACGATTTACACCACGCTCGATTTGAACCGGCCGGAAATCGGCTTTGTCAGAGTCAGCCAGGAACCGATCGAGAGACTGGTGTCGTCGATGCAAAAGTAATGTCCCGCGGTCATGGTCTCAGGAGAGTAACCAATAACTGATGGAAATCAGCGCTCGGGGTACTTGTCGCGGCTATATTGGCCGATTCCGACGCGCTGAGCGGCGATTTGCACACACGTCGGCGCTCGAATTGCGCAGTCGCTGGTCGGTCTGAACGAAAGTAAGGCGACCGCAGCAGAACTGTACGATTCGCCCGGCCAAATGAGCAGCAGCACCTCTACTACTGCGTGCGATGTAAGCAGACTTTCAGCCGCGACGATCGCAGCGGTTCCGTGACTCCCTTGGATCCGCGGGACGACCCCATCCAGGGCAATGAGGCAATGAAAAGGCTGGCAACATTTTAGCCATGGCCCGTGCCCGGTCTTCAGCGGCCTGATAACCGGTCAGCGTCTCACAACGAAAGTCAGACCCATTCGGGCCGTGCGAGGACGCTTCATCAATCTGATCCGCGCGGGCAGTCGAACTTGGAAAGCGGTAGTTGGGCAGGGCGTCGATTTTTGGCATCGAATGAATTTCAGAACCAACACACTCAATGGAAATCAACGCCAGTCAATCGTTGCTGGTCGAACAGAGCGGATGCGGGACCGAGGCAATCTCGCATGCCGCTCAGATAGGACGGCTCGGTCACGGCAAAATCCTCACCGCGCGAATAGAGGAAGTGCATGCCAGGATCAAGGGTGGTCTCTCCGACTGTGAAGAGTCGGTCCGGCACAAGATCCTCTGGGAGAACGCGCAGAGGCTCTATAAGGCAATGGGGCCTTCAGCAGTGGACGAGATCGCCGCGGTAGTCCAGCCGTGACGTAGAACTTCTGCTGCCAGATTTAACACGAAAAACGCCCGCCGGCCTCCCTGATTAATTCGGCTGCTTGCGCAGAAATGCCGGGATGTCGAGCTTGTCGTCATTTTCAAGGCCGTCCTGGCCGAGACGGGTTGGGCCGGCCTGCTGGTTGTTTCGCCGCTTGAAGGCTGGGATATCGAGGCTGCTCTCGTCGATAATCATGCCGAGCCGCCTGACCGGCTTGCCGTGAAACATCTGGCTTTGCGAGGGCAGCGGTGCCGGCGGTACCGGCATCGCCATCGGCTGCGGTTGCAGTTCTACAGGCCGAGTGGGCGCGGCCTGCACCGGAGCCGTGACTGGCGTGCCCGAAGATGAATAACGCGAGGAATGCCATTCGTGCTCGCGTTCGCCAAATCCGGTAGCGATGACGGTTACATGGATTTCGTCGGCAACCTGTTCGTCGATCACCGCGCCGAAGATAATGTTGGCGTCTTCGTGGGCCTCTTCCTGGATCAGACTGGCGGCCTCGTTAACTTCGTACAGCGACATATCAGGACCGCCGGTGACGTTGATCAGCAGGCCGCGCGCTCCTTTGATCGAAACGTCCTCCAACAGCGGACTGGAAATAGCGCGCTGGGCGGCCTCGACTGCGCGATTTTCGCCGGATGCGCGGGCTGCCCCCATCATTGCCATTCCCATCTCCGCCATTATCGAACGCACGTCGGCAAAGTCCAGATTGATTAGTCCGTGGACGGTGACCAGTTCGGAAATACCGCGGACGGCCTGCAGCAGCACGTCATCAGCCTTCTGGAATGCCTCTTTCAGCGAGGTCGTTCGGCTGGCGATTGACAACAACCGCTGGTTAGGAATCGTAATCAATGTGTCAACCGCATTCTTCAGTTCGCGGACCCCTTCGTCGGCCTGGCCCATGCGCTTGCGCCCCTCGAATTGGAAGGGCTTGGTGACCACTCCGACCGTAAGCGCGCCGCTCTCGCGCGCGATACGCGCGATAACCGGTGCCGAACCGGTGCCGGTGCCGCCGCCCATCCCGGCGGTGACGAATACCATTTCGGCTTCGGCCAGCGCCTCCCGCAGGCGATCCTCATCTTCAAGCGCAGCCTTGCGCCCGATTTCAGGGTTGCCGCCGGTACCGCGTCCGCGCGTGAGCATTTGTCCGATCGGCAGCCGGTGGGCCGCGTTATTATTCTGCAAGGCCTGCGAGTCGGTATTGACCGCGATAAAATCGACGTTTTGCAGGCCCGACGCAATCATGTGATTGACTGCGTTACCGCCGCAACCACCAGCCCCGATTACTTTAATCCGCGCTCCCGTATCAACGTTTTCGATCAATTCGATCATGGCTTCACCTCCGCCGCTTTCATCCGAATTGCTCCACCCACTATCGCCATCAATCCTGTTTGGCTGGCTCAAAAGAAATCCCTCACCCAGTCGGTTACGCGCGAGCGGAGGCGGCCCCACCTGCCGTATCGCGCGAGTCCGTTACCATGACCGCGTCCGTCCGCTGCGTGAAGCAGGAGACCTGCTGCCGTGGTATACATCGGCTTCATCAGTTCTTCCGGCATACCCTTGAGATTGATCGGCAGACCACGGCGCACCGGCAGGTTGAAGATGCGTTCGGCCAATTCCTGCGTACCTTCGAGCAATGAGGTGCCGCCGGCCAGCACAACCCCCGAGCCGAGACTGTCAGCAACCCCAGAGCGCAGCAGTTCACGCTGCGCCATGGCGAAAATCTCCTCCATCCGGGCCTCGATGATTTCCCCCAGCAGGCGGCGCGCGATCTCTCGCGGTTCGCGGCCGCCGACTCCCGGCACCTGCACTGTTTCGTCATGCCCGACCACCTGGTTGGTAGCCACCCCGTAATTGAGTTTCAGCCGCTCCGCTTCCGTCAGAGGAGTGCGCAGGCCCGCGGCGACATCGCTGGTCAAATGATTACCGCCGACCGGCAAGACCGCCGTATGCATCACGGCACCGTTATGGAAAACGATGATATCCGTGGTACCTCCGCCGATATCGATCAGCGCAACCCCCAATTCCCGCTCCTCTGGAAACAACGCGGCATCCGCCGAGGCGAGCGGTTCAAACATTAATTCGGCGGTGCTGACGCCTGAGCGTTCACAGCATTTGTACAGATTCTGACCGTAAGTCTGCGCGGCAGTAACAATATGGATTCGCGCTTCCAGCCGCACTCCGGCCATTCCGATTGGGTCGCGCACGCCATCCTGGTCATCGACTGCGAACTGCTGTGGCAGAATGTGCAGCACTTGGCGATCCAAAGGGATAGCGACTGCCCGGGCGGCGTCGATTACGCGCTCGACGTCGCGAGGACCAACTTCGCCACCGCGCACCGCCACGATGCCATGGCTATTCAACCCGCGGATATGCGCGCCGGCGACGCCCACCACCGCGGCGCCGATTCGCACGCCGGCGGACTTTTCCGCTTCAGCAGTGGCGGTGCGCAGTGCTTCGACCGTTGCCTCGATATTGACTACGACGCCGCGGCGCAAGCCGGTGCAAGGCACGACACCATAGCCAAGCACTGCAGTAGCGCCATCCGGCCCGGGCTCGGCAATCAGGGCGCACACCTTGCTCGTGCCGACATCTACTCCGGTGAACACATTCCTCATTTGCCGGAGATTACCTCCACCACGTATCTCCTCTGATCGTTCTGTCATTCTGATCAGGATGACAGAGCAAGAATCGCGGAGGAGGAATTGAATATTCAGTAGTCAATGACTAACCCGGCCTCTGAAATTATCTCGTAACTCTCAAGGACGCATTCAACCTGGCCGGCTCGTGGCTCCACGTGGCAGTAGCACGATCCAGGCGCTCCATGGCTTCAGGTCTGGGCCGCACGATGACCTCGCCGGGTATCGTTGCGTCGATCATTCCTATGAGGTCGCGATGCCCGCGCCATATTTCGAGCACCCTGGCAGTCCGAGTTAGCTGCAATGGAAACTGGACGGGAGCGCAGGCGATGACAAGATGCGGCCGATCCAGGTAGAGGAGCCTCTCGCCGCTCGACGTCACCCGCATTTCCGAAACAATCGCGGAGAGGATAGTTTCGGCGCGAATCAACTGGCTGGCGTATTCGACTAGTTGCGAGGCGTGCGCATGCTCGACTCCGTTGCCGCTCAGGACGGGCAGATCGGCGTTAGCGGCAGGTGAAACAGGTCGCACCACATCGCCTTCGCTGTCGATTTGATAGAAGCCGTCCGCATGTTCGACCAGCGCGATGGCCTCCATCGGCGCTGTCAATGCCGCCGATGACCGTCCAAATCTCTTAGAGGTTGCTTCTCTAAAGAAAAAGTTGTGATAAGCAGCCGGAATCAGCTCTGAGCGACCGCTATGCGGCAGGCGCTCAAGCAAGGCCTCGATGCGTTGCGCGAGCACGCGTCCGGATTGACTCAGTCCGGTAATGACACCGAGCACGAAGAAAGCGCATAAAGCAATACCGGCCAGGCGCCAGCTCCAGCCGCTGCCGGTTTTACTTTTTTTCTTTTTCGACCCTGCCACCGCCACCAACCACGTCCTCGCAGGCGCAGGCCCCACCAACATCATCACGGGCTAACAGCAATAGCCCTTCACCAATCCCCGACTAGCTTAACCTCAGGTTGCAGTAGCACGCCAGTAGCTTGTTGAACTTTGTGCCGGGCTAGTTCGATCAGGCAACGCACGTCCTCGGCGCGTGCGCCCCCGAGATTGACGATAAAATTGGCATGCCGGCATGAGAAGGCGGCGCCGCCAATCCGCGTGCCTTTAAGCCCGGCCGCTTCGAGCAAACGCCCCGCGAAATTTCCCGGCGGGTTTTTGAAGACTGAGCCGGCGTTAGGATAGTTGCCCGGTTGCCGTGCGGCTCGGCGAGCCCGAATTGCATGCACTTGCGCCCATAGCGCTTCACGGTCACCAGGCTCGAGCACAAACTCGACCTGCGTAATTACAAAACCGCGCGGCAATGTACTGCGCCGATAGGCAAACCCAACTTCCTGGTTGGTCAACGCCCGCCGTTCGCCGGTTTCGGTAACGCCATGCACCAGTGTAACCACCCGGGCAATTTCCCCGCCGAACGCGCCCGCGTTCATTACGAGACCGCCGCCGACTGTTCCCGGAATGCCTTCACCGAATTCAAGACCAGCAAGGCCGTGCTCAACCACCCGTTCCACCAGCGTGCGGAATTGCATCGCTGCGCCGGCCGAGACGTTGTTGCCGCTAACTGCGACCGTTGCGAGTCCAGCGCCCAACGTCAGCACGAGACCGCGGATGCCGCGGTCACTCACCAGCAAATTCGTTCCGGCACCAAGACAGAAAACCGGAACAGAATGCTCATACGCTGCCGCCATCGCCGTCGATAATTGCTCTTCATCATCCACGGTCACCAACAGATCGGCCGTTCCGCCGATTCTGAGTGACGTGAACCCCGCCAGCGGATGATTGCGCTTGAGCGCCGGGCCAAACCGCATGCGCAACTGAACTTCAAGCGCATTCATTGGTTTGCAGCAACTCAGTCAGCAGCGTCAGCAAATCCTCGCCCAGTTTATAAACATCGCCGGCGCCCATCGTGATCAAGAGATCACCTTGGGCGGTCTCGCGCATCAGCCTGACTACCGGCTCGCTCTCGTCGGCAAGGTAGTGAACGTTCAAGCGGCCGCGCGCCCGCAAACCTTCGTACAGGCGGCGGGCGCTTACATCGGGTATCGGATCCTCGCCTGCGGCGAAAACTTCCATGAGGTACAGCACGTCCGTGTCATCGAATGAGTCCAGAAAATCGTCAAACAGGTCACGCAGACGAGTATAGCGGTGCGGCTGAAAGACCGTGACGATCCGGCGTTGGAATGCCGCGCGTGCCGCTCTGAGCGTAGCGCACACTTCTTCTGGGTGGTGCGCGTAATCGTCGAGGACGATGCGGCCAGCGGCAGCACCCTTGATTTCGAATCGTCTCGAAATTCCAGAAAAAGCCGCCAATGCGCGCGCCGCCACGCTGAAATCGATGCCGAGCTCGAATGCCACCGCGATCGCCGCCAGAGCATTCAGCGCCACATGGTGGCCGGGCAGCGGCAGCGTCACTCGGCCGGCGCGCTCGCCCTTGTGAATGACTTCGAAACTGGTTGACAGGCCATCAATTACTATTCCTTCAGCGCGCAGTTCTGCTTCGGGTGAGACACCAAAGGTCACGGTTGGTTTGCGTATGGCCGGCAGCAGTCCGCGGACGTTGAGGCTGTCGATACCCAACACTGCGATTCCATAGAACGGCACGCGGTTAATGAAGTTCAGGTAAGCTTCGCGCACCCGCTCCATCGTGCCATAGTGATCCAGATGTTCGGGGTCGATGTTGGTGACAACCGCGATGGTCGGGAGCAGCAGCAAAAAGGAGGCATCGCTCTCGTCGGCCTCGGCCACCATAAAATCGCCGCGTCCCAATCGCACGTTGGTCCCACGCGCACGCAAATTGCCACCAATCGCAACGGTCGGATCGAAGTCCGCCTGCTCCATAATCAAGCCGATCAACGATGTGGTCGTGGTTTTGCCATGAGTCCCGCCAACCGCGACCCCCAAACGCGCCATGCGCAACAATTCTCCCAGCATCTCCGCACGTGAGATTACCGGAATCTTCAGCTCCCGTGCGGCGGCGACTTCCGGATTGGAAAATTTCACTGCAGATGAAATCACCAACGCATCGAGCTGGTTGCAAACGTGGTTGGGATGATGGCCATGCTCGATTACTATGCCGAGCCCCTGCAGCCGCACGGTGGTGGAATTCGTAAGCAAATCGCAGCCGCTCACTGCGAGCCCCAGTCTCGAACACAACTCCGCGATTGCGCTCATCCCGGCGCCGCCGATACCAACGAAATGGAGCCGGCGCTGGCGGTGCAGGATACCAAGCGGCGCCGGAGTGCTCATGCGGCGGGTTCCTTTTCTTTCCGCGTGTCGCCGACTCCTACTTTAAGTGGCTCCCCGCAGACTCGGTTCGGTTTTCCCTCGGCTTGCTCGCTGCTTCGGCTCAACAGGGCTTCGGCCGTATTCGCTCGGCCTCTGCTCACCGGCTCGGCAACGCTCGGCCCAGTGCTGGTTTTGTTATCGGCAATTTGAAAACAGAGACGGGCAATACGCCCAGCGGCGTCGCCGATGGATGCTTGATGCGCGCGGTGCCCCATCTCTTGCAGGCATTCCGGCCGGGCGCTCAGCGGTTGCAACGTCTGGGCAAGATTTTCGCCAAGATGTTCATCGTCAGCCACAATCAAGGCGCCGCCCACCCGGACAAGCACACGTGCATTGTGCTCCTGCTGATGATCGCGGTGAAATGGATAAGGGATAAACAACGCAGGCCGGCCAGCCAAAGCGATTTCGGACACGGTCATCGCCCCCGCGCGGGCGATTATCAGATCAGCCCAGTCGAGGGCCGCTGCGATGTCATCGATAAACGGGACTACCCTGGCCTCGCCGCCAAGCGCGCGATAAGCCTCCTCCACCAGCCGTGCGTCAGCCTCACCAGTCTGATGGATGATGGCCACCCGCATAGGATTTTCGTGCAAAATCTTGAGAGCGCTGAGCACGCCGAGATTGAGCCGATGAGCCCCGCTGGAGCCGCCTAGAACGAGAATTTGAAGCGGTCCGGCGTGCCGCCGCGTCGGCTGTGGCATCTTTGAAAACCGGACAGGATTGCCGGTCACCTCAATTTTAGCGTCGTTGAACGCGTCAGCGGCGTCGGCAAAACCCACGCAAACTTTGCGAGCGAACCGCCACAGCATTCGATTGGCCAACCCTGGCCGCGTGTTTTGCTCCATCAGTATCAGCGGCGTGCCACCTATGATGGCGGCGACCGCCATCGGTGCTGAAGCGTAGCCGCCGGCGCTCACGACCACGTCTGCGCCAAAACTGCGGATCAACCTGCGCGCGCGGCTCAGCGCCTGAAGAAATTCTCGCAGCGCGCGCAGGCACGTCAGCGGCGATTTGCCGGTAAAGCCGTGCACCTCAAACAGCTCATAGTGCAGACCGCTTTGTGGAAACCATTTGGCTTCTATTCCATTGGCAGCGCCGACAAACAGCACTTCCGTCTCAGGGCGCGCGCGCCGCATCTCCTCTCCCACGGCAACGGCCGGAAAGAGATGGCCGCCGGTGCCACCTCCAGTGATGATGGCCTTAAACACCATCCCTCAATTAGTTCCTCTGGCCATGCACTTCTTCCGGCTCTGCGAGAAAAGGTCGCGGTGTGAGGCATCGCGGGCATCATGCCGCCAGGGGGTTGTCCCACTGAGTAATATTTTTTCGGAGTAAGTGCTGAGTGCTGGACGCCGCGAAAGCGCTAGCAACACTCCCAATTGTGCCAGCGCCATCACGATTGAGCTGCCACCGTAGCTGAGGAAGGGCAGCGGCAGTCCCTTTGTAGGAACTAGTCCGATCACTACTGCGATATTAATCAGAACCTGCAGGGCGAAAAGTGAGCTGATGCCAACCCCAAGCAGACTGGCGAAGGGATCAGGCTCGGCGTGTGCCATACGCATTCCGCGAAACATCAACACTGCGAACAAGGCGAGGACCGCCAGCCCGCCGACGAGCCCAAAGTCGTCGGTGACGACCGCGAAGACGAAATCGGTGTGCGCTTGCGGCAGATAAAACATCTTCTGCCGTCCAGCGCCAAGCCCTTGTCCCCACTTGCCGCCTTCGCCCAAAGCGATAAACGATTGAATCAACTGAAAACCAGCGCCGCGCGCCGCGCGCCAGGGATCGACAAAGGCGGCGAATCGTTTTATCCGGTACGGCTTGGCCATAGTCTGCATGACCAGGCCGCCCAGCGCTACGCCGCCGGCCTCGGCCAGATGTTTAAGACGCGCGCCCGCTGCCAAGAGCATCGTAAACACCAGCATCACAACCATCACGGCGCTGCCAAAATCCGGCTGTTTCAACAGCATTGCGAGCAAAGGCAACACGATTAAGATAGTAGGAAGCACGCCAGCCTTCAGCTCTCGCATCCGTGCCTCACGGCGAGATAGAAAATCGGCCAGGAAAAACACCAATCCGAGCTTCACGAGCTCCGAGGGTTCGGCCAACACTGGCCCAAGCCGCACCCATCGGCGTGCACCGCCGCGCACCAGGCCAACATCCGGAATCCATACCGCTAAAAGCAGTCCGCTCGACAGCACTGCCATAGGCGCCACGAGCCGGCGCAAACCGGCCAATGAAAATTGCGACAACAAGGTGCCGAGCACGAGTCCCACCGCGATGTGCATCATCTGCATTTTGAAAAAATGAAACCCATCGCCGGTCTTCGCCCGGCCAAGGAAATAAGTCGTATTCAGAACCATCAGAGTCCCGATCAGTACCAGCACCGTCGCCGGCACATACAGCCACGGATCGGGACCGCGCCAACTTACCTCAAAGCGCGCGAACCAACTCCTGAAATACGCGCCCGCGCTCTGCATAATCTCTGAATTGATCGAAACTGGCGCATGCCGGCGATAGTAATACTGTATCGCCCGGCAGCGCTTCGGCCGCCGCCCTGGCGACCGCCTCGTCCAAGGTGCGGACGCATAAAAGCCGAGTTGTGCCGCTTAAAGCAGCTTGCATCATTTTGCGCGCGGCTCCATAGAGCAGCAGCAGTCTGACCTTTTGCCGCAACGGTTCGCGCAGTTCAGTATATGAACCACCTTTGTCGACGCCGCCAGCAATCAAAAGTATCGGCGCCTGAACTGCCGCCAGTGCCTGGACGACAGCGCGCACATTCGTACCTTTGGAGTCATCGACAAAGGTGACGCCGTTTTTCTTGCGCACAAGTTCGAGCCGATGCGGCAGACCGCGAAACTCGACAAGGGTTCGCTCGATGAGTTCAGGTGTGAGCTTGAGCACCAGAGCCGCGCCCGCCGCCGCCATTGCGTTTATGCGGTTAAATCGACCCGGCAATCGAAACCCGTCGAGGTGAATCGTTCCACCCTCTGCGCCGAACGCGAAGCGCAAGCCGGACTCATCCCAGATTGCCGCATCCGCGAGCCGTCCGGGTTTTCCAAGGCCGAAACTCAGGACCTGCGACCGCACCTGTTCCCGAAGTTGCCAAACGAACTGGTCTTCGCGATTCAGAATAGCCCAATCGCCAGCGTCCTGATTTTCGAAGATTCGGGCCTTGGCGCGCCCATATTCGTCCAAATTGCGATAGCGATCGAGATGATCGTCACTCAGATTCAAATGAATCGCGACCTGCGGTTTGAACCGCTGGATGGTCTCAAGCTGAGAACTCGATACCTCGACCACAGCGAGATGGACATCACGTCCAATCGCTTCGACCAGCGGGGTGCCGAGATTTCCGCCGACGAAGGTCTTTATGCCGGCGTTCGTGCAAATCTGTCCGATTAGCGTGGTGACGGTACTTTTGCCGTTGGTGCCTGTCACTGCCACGATCGGGCACTTGATAAAGCGGCTGGCGAGTTCCAACTCGCCAATTATCGGAGTGTCTGCGGCACGCGCCGCCCGCACCAGTTTTGAGGTTGGCGGCACGCCCGGACTGACCACCACCAGATCAACTCCATGCAGCCAGGCCGGCTCTTCGCCGCCCAGGTATACCTTGCCTTCGGGTAGATTGAGGCATGGAAGTTCACTGCGTGTATCTGTCAGTACCAGCGAGGCTCCATGCGACGCGAGAAATCGCGCGGCGGCGCTACCGCTAACGCCTAGTCCGATCACCATCACGCAAGTATTGCGAAGCTCCATTGTACGCTACTCATCGGAGCTTGAGCGTGCTAAGTGCGACCAGCGCGCATACTATTGACATTATCCAAAAACGCGTCACTACCACAGTTTCCGGCCATCCGGCCAATTCGAAATGGTGATGAATCGGGGCCATTCGAAAAATGCGCCGGTGCGTCATCTTGTAGTAGTAGCGCTGCATGATCACTGAGATCGCCTCGAGCACGAACACGCCGCCCGCCAGCGGCAGCACTAGTTCCTGTTTGGCCAGCAGCGCCACGGTACCCAGCGCGCCTCCCAGCGCCAACGCTCCGACGTCGCCCATCATCATCGAAGCCGGATACGCGTTGTACCACAGAAATCCCATCGAAGAAGCGATCAACGCGGCGCAAAAGATCGCGATTTCGCCCACGCCATCAACGTGGGGCACGTCTAGATAATGGGCGAACTTCAAATTGCCAGCGACGTAGGTGAAAATCCAATAGCAGAAGCCAACCGTCATGACCGGCCCGATCGCAAGACCATCGAGACCATCGGTCAGATTCACCGCGTTGGAGGAAAATACAATCACCACCATCGCAAACGGAATATATCCCCACCAGTGCAGGTTGGGATGAAGCCGCTTAAGAAACGGCACCGTCAGTTCAGTAGAGAAGTGCTCAAACCCAAACAGCCACACCGCGGCTACAAAGGCGCAGCCGAATTGCCAGGCGAGTTTCTGCGCTTCGGTCAACCCATAGCCTCTGCCTCGCTTGAGTTTGAGGTAGTCGTCACTCAGGCCGATGGCGCCGAAGCTCAGTGAGACGAAAAGCGCGATCCAAAGATAGGGATCTGCCGGGTTTGCGAGGAGAATCGTGACCACAATGCACGACGCCAGGATAAGCAGTCCACCCATCGTCGGCGTGCCAGCTTTCTTTTGATGGCTTTGTGGCACCTCTTCACGAATCGTTTGGCCGATACGTGCAGCACGGAAACGCTGGATCAGCAAAGGGCCAAGACCAAGGGAAATTACCAGTGCAGCAAGCCCGGCCAGTACCGAACGGAACGTCTCGTATCGCAGAACGTTCAGACCAGGATGACGCCCATGCATCGAGTACAACCACAAGTAGAGCATGGCGTCCCTAGGTTCGCCGCTTCGTCAATGCGACGCAAGGCCATCAAGATACAGATGAGCCACAGACCAGCGAGCAACTTGACTGCGGAGGACGTTAGGGCCACTTTCGTGTCTGACGGAATTCCTTTCAGCGCTGGTTCGATAGATGGCGAGCGTCCGCCCTCCCAACTTCAACCCAGTGTTGAAGAGGTCGCGTACTGCAAGCAGAACCTTCAAAGCAGTGTCATGCAAAGGTTGACCAGACCCCAGACAGTTACTGCTCTTGTTTTGCGCCGCACCTTGTCGTTGCTGCCTGGTCATTGACCAGTTCGCGCGCTACCACGCGATCGTCGAAGTCCAGCCGTTGTGAACCGACGAGCTGGTAGTCCTCGTGACCCTTACCCGCAATCACCACGATATCGCCCGGGCTGGAGATTCGGAGCGCAAGGGCAATGGCGTCGCGGCGGTCTGGTTCTACCACGTATCCAGAGGACGTCGTTGCCGCCCGCTCGTCGATTCTCTGTATGGCGGCGGCCGCCAGACCCGCCTCAACCTCCGCGATGATCGCAAGCGGAGACTCGGTGCGCGGATTATCTGAAGTTAGGACCGCGACGTCCGCCAGGCGCCCGGCAATCTCTCCCATGATTGGCCGTTTGCCACGGTCGCGATCGCCACCGCATCCGAAAACGCAAACAAGGCGGCGCGGGCCCAGGCCGCGCAACGTGTCGAGCACGGCACTAAGGGCGTCGGGCTTGTGCGCGTAATCAACCAGCACTCGCACGCCAGCTGGCGCGGCAACCGCCTCCAGCCTGCCGGGGGCCCCTGAGCATCGCCGCACACCCTCCACCACCGCGTCCGATTCGATGCCCAGGGCCACCGACACGGCAGAGGCCCCCAAAATGTTGAGCAAGTTGATCTCCCCCAACAACGGCGAATGGATTTCAAACCGGCGTCCCGATGCAGCAATGGTAGCGGAAATCCCATCCAACGCCGGTTTCGAATCTGGTTGGATGAACGTCGAGCGTTGGAGCGATCCCGAAACTCAACTTCCGCCCCGTTACCGCGTCCAGCACCCGAGCACCGAAGCTGTCGTCGCCGCGGACGATCGCGACCGGCTCTGGATGCGCACTTCGAGGTAACAGCTCGGTAAAGAGCCTGAGTTTTGCTGCAAAGTATTTTTCCAGCGTTAGGTGATAGTCGAGATGGTCGCGGCCCAGATTGGTGAAGACACAGGCGCGGAAACTCAATTGGTCAACGCGCCGCTCTTCGAGCCCGATAGAAGAGATTTCGGCGGCGGCTGCGCGCACTCCAGACTGCTCCATGTTCGTGAGCGCAGCCTCGAAGTCGAGCGACTCAGGGGTGGTGAGGCCGCTGTAGAGTTTGCGCCCGCGCACAAAAGTTCCAATCGTGCCGATAATGCCGCATGAGAGGCCGGCCGCCTCAAAAATCGAGGCGAGCAAATACGCGGTCGTAGTCTTGCCGCTGGTGCCCGTGATACCGATCAGCTCTAATCGGCGGCTGGGTGCGTTGAAAAAGCGCGAAGCAGCGAGCGCCATCAAACGCCGTGGCCATGCCGACTCGATTATAGTTGCCGCAGGACGCGCATCGTCATCCGCCCACCGCCGCACCGCCACGACGCGCGCCCCGCGGTTCAACGCTTGTTGAATATTGGCGCGCTGTTGTCCCTCGTCGCGCGCCGTAGAAAAGAAGAGGTCGCCGGCCTTGACCTGGCGGGAATCGTACGCGAGCCCGGTTACGCCGACCTCAGGGTCGCCGAGCACGCGTTGTACCTCCGCCTGCCTGATAAGCTCACTAAGTCTCATCGGACAACGCAACGCGCCCCCCCAACCTGGGCTGCCCAGCAGCGGCGCTCCCCATGTGCCCTCCGCATCGGAAGGGAACTGGCCACTAGTTTTGCCCGGCCATATTGGGAAGGCTTCGCTGCCAATGAGAATGCCTTGGCAGGAATGGGCGGCGCTGCTGCGCGTGCCGGATAACTTTCTAAAGGACGCATATGGTCAGGTGCTCGCTGGTCCGGCGCGGCCAATACGATTTGTACGCCTGCTTTCGATTCGTCGGTATTCGACAGCCTGTCCGTGAGTCCCGGAACCCCGGGCATGGGCTCCTGGCTCACTACGTACCCTTCGCCCTTCACTTCGAGAGCAAGCTGATAGGTGCGGGCAAGGGCGAATGCCGACCTCAGACTGAGACCGCGGAAATCCGGGATGCTCAGACCGTTTTCGCGCGATTCGCTAGTCGCTGATTCCGCCGAATACTGTTGTGTCAAGCCGGACGGTGCCTGGTCGTTAATGGCAGACAGGTTGGAATCGCTATCCTGGTTTTTCGGAGAAGAGAAAAATCCCAAGGCGTTGCCGATGGGGAGCAGGTTTGCCTCGACCGATGGGTGGGCGGGCGCAACTGCCATTCGTTCCAGCGCATCGGAGGCTATTTCGCTGAACACGGGCGCCGCCACCAGTCCGCCAAAATGGCCGCGCGGCACATCGTAGAGAACCACAAGGATCACAAGCTTCGGATCCTCAGCCGGTACGAATCCGATAAATGAGGCTA
Organism: Binataceae bacterium (SeqCode); assembly: GCA_963752805.1. Lineage (GTDB taxonomy): Bacteria > Desulfobacterota > Binatia > Binatales > Binataceae > JAMXLL01. Next base: position 15,450 of record CAVWAA010000013.1, on the reverse strand, counting down.
CCAGCCGATCGCGATAATATGTCCGGGTTGCAGGATTGACCATCTGCGCAGTCCCGGTTTTACCAGCCACAGTGAAATCTGCGACGCGGGCCAGATGAGCGGTGCCATCGCGGCCATTTACAACGCCCCGCAGCACCTGGTTCATAGTGTGCGCAACCACCGGGGTTATGGCGCGATGCAATACCTGAGGAGTGTGGATGAGCACTTCGCGGCCGTCCGCATCGTAGGCGGCCTTAACCACATAGGGCCGCATCACCAGCCCGCCGTTCGCGATTGCGGCGTAAGCGGTTGCGAGTTGAATCGCAGTAACTGCCACGCCCTGGCCGAAGCCCTGATTAGCCAGCTCGATTTCACGCGAGCTCGACCACGGCCGCACCATGCCGCTGGCCTCTCCAGGCAGGTCGATGCCGGTTTTGCTGCCGAGGCCGAAAGCGGCGATCCCCTCATAGAATCGCCGTCTTCCCAACGCCAGGGCAAGTTTGGCGGCGCCAATATTCGACGAAACCTCGAGAATCCCGCTGAGTGTGAGCCAGCCATAACGGCCGTCGTCATGGATCGGCCTTCCGGCGACATGCCATTCGCCCTGCTCGCAATAGATCTTTCTCGAACGATCGATTACGCCGTCTTCCAGCGCGATGGCGCCCAACAGGCCTTTCATCGTCGAGCCCGGCTCGAAGGCGTCTTGCACGGCAGTATCGTGCAGGCGGTCTCCCGCTCCCGAGCGTCCAGCGCCAACGTTGGCGAGCGCGAGCACCTCCCCGGTAAACGGATCGACAATCACAGCGGTGCCTCGGCGGGCACCGCTCTGCGCCACCTGCTCAGCGAGATAGTTCTCGGCCTGAGTTTGAATCGACGAATCAATCGTCAATTCGAGCCGTGCGCCCACCTTCGGATCTTTCAACTGCAGTGGTGAATCCAGAATCGGACGGCCGAGGGCGTCCTGATAAAAGTGCAATTCAACCGGCTCGCCGCGGGCGAGCTTGTCGTACTGCAGCTCCACGCCGGAGAGTCCCTGGCCATCCATTCCCGCCACCCCAATCACCGCCGCGGCCAGGTTACTCTCCGGGTAGAAACGTTTGTACTCGTTCACCGAACCTATGCCCTTGAGTCCAAATTGCTCAATTTCGCGGGCACGCGTTGGTGGCAGATGACGCGCAAGCCACACGAATGGGGCTCCATTGACGAGCCGCCCGTGGAGTCCACTGGCACTTACGCCCAACATCGCGGCCAGACGCGCCCAGTCAGCGGGCGACGCGGCTGCGAGCAAAGTATGCGGGCGGGCATATAGCGAACGAGTCTCGGCTGACAAGGCTAGCGGTTTACCGTTACGATCAACGATTGGCCCTCGTACCGCGGCCAACTTCATTTCCGCGCTGTGCTCGCTGAGTCCCAGCGAGACCAGCCGTGGTCCGTCGACCAGCACGATGACCGCGAGCCGCAGCGCGGTGAGCGCGAAGAGACTCCCGAGCGCTAAAGTCAACACACCAATGCGCGCGCGGCGCTGTTTGAGCGCGTCGTTCACTGCGTCGTCACAGCCTATTGGGAAGGAGACTCGTGCCTTGTTACGATCCTTTACCTCATCATCACTACTTGCCCAGGCGCCGGCGGTCGCAGGCCATACTTGGGCGCGAGCGAACGCAGCCGTTGATATGAACTCAATTCGGCCGCCTCCAGACGCAGCCGCTGATTCTCTTGCTGCAGCTTTTCCACTTCAGTTCTAAGAGCCGACAGTCGATAACCTTCCTGGATCGCCTCCAGGCGCACCGTCAGCATCGCGAATCCGAATAGCACGACTGCCGCGGCAAGCAGCGCCGGCAGCAATCTTGCCGGCTTCGCGCTGGATTTAGGACGGCGCTTCAATATCGCTTCCTCAGCCGCGGATGCGGACAGAGTCGCGGCGATTGGAGGTTCTGCGTCAACGGGATACCCTCTCAATGCATCGAAGCCGAGCGCTGCGCGCTCGCCGATTATTTGCTATTTCTTCGGCTTCGGGCCGCATCGCCTTGCGCGATACGGCGCTGAATTCTTCGGTTTTGGTGAGTTCGCGGAAACGTTGCTTAACTGGCCGATCCTCCAACGAATGATATGCGAGGACCACCATCCGCCCACCGGCCGTCAGCCGAAGTGGCGCCTTCTCAAGCAGCGCTGCCAAACTCTCCAATTCTCGATTAACCGCAATCCGCAATGCCTGGAAAGTGCGGGTTGCAGGGTTGATCGCGCCAACGCGCCGTCCGCCGGCCGCACTGGCGACGATTATCGCCAGTTCACCCGTGGTTTGGAGCGGATGCCGGCGCCGGGCAATAACAATCGCACGCGCAACCTGACGCGCGGCGCGTTCTTCACCCAGGTCACGCAGGATGCGTACGAGTTCTTCTTCGGACTCCTCGTTGACGATATCGTAGGCACGCAGCTTCTGACCGCGGTCCATCCGCATATCGAGCGGGCCTTCGGATCCAAAACTGAAGCCGCGCTCCGGATCATCGAGCGCGAAGCTGCTCATCCCAAGGTCCGCTATGATTGCGCTGGCCGTGGGGGTGCCTGCTTGATCGAGAATCAGGTCAAGATCGCAGAAATCAGCTTGGCGCAAAGTCACGCGCGCACCAAAACGGCCAAGACGCTCCGCAGCGACTCGCAGAGCGGCGTCATCGCGATCGAGACCCAACAGATTGGCGCCCGTTTCTTCCAGCATCCGTTCGGCATGGCCCCCGGTGCCGACGGTTGCGTCAACGATCAGAATTGGCTTGCAAGCGCGGACGAGCCGCACCACCTCATCAGCCATCACCGCCACATGTTGGCGGCTCGCCGCGCTGAAGCCTGCTTCCCCGTCGAGGTGCATCCCGCCTAATTCGTACATAACCGGATCAAATATTGATTTTCGCAAGGAATTCCGGTTTCTGTAGATTTTCCTCAGCCATACTTAGTATTCGTTCAAGGGTCGACTTGTCCCACAGTTCAAACCTGTTGTGCTTGGCGGAAAAGGTAACGTCGCGCCCGAGGCGAGCAAATTCTCTGAGCCTCGGAGGGACCAGGATACGGCCCTGGCGGTCAACCGGAACCTCGTGTGCGCCCCCAATATAGAAGGTTTCGAACAACTGCGCTTCACGGTCGGTGGCGCGGCTACCGCTGAATTTGGCCACTTCTTTCTCCCATTCGTTGGGCGGAAAGAGCTCAAGCAAGCGCTCACGGTCGAGCATGAAATTAGTGATGTACAAACGTTCGTGACCCTCACGTTGCAAGACCTCACGAAAGCGCGCAGGGATGCTCACGCGTCCTTTTTCATCGATCGCGTGGTCGAACCGACCGTTGAACACCGTGCTTCTCCCATGCCCACCACAAAATCCCACTCTTTCCCACCTGAGTCAAGACGTTTGATATCGATAATTGGTGGTTGTGCCTCCCTAATTGTTCGATTGGTTGGTGTGTGTCAGACGCGATGGTTTGGCACGGCGAACCCTGACAGCGCATCAAGCCAGGCCACACTCGTCCGCAAAAGTGCTGATTTGCCGTGGCGTTTTTCGCGCCCAGCCGTTTGGCTTCAAGCCGTCAAGACCGTTCGACGAAAATTCGCGCAGGACCGCTCGCGGTTCAAGTTGCCGAAATCGTTTATGCCGAACCATTCGACGTCTGACAGAATCGTCGAGGGCGCGCCATGTGGGGGGTGGCTGGCATAAGCGGGTGATATTGATACCCGATGGTTACTGCGCTGATAGATGAGTAATCCTGATAGAAACATGGGCGCGCCGGCCTAACGGGGGTTGCCCTCAAGATGCGCGATTTGTTCTTGGACTCGTTGTGAGTCCGGGTATGGCTTGGGTGACGAATGTCAGCAGTCTCTAAGAACGATTTTGTGGTTACCGCTATTTGGCATGACGAGCCAGAAGTGTGGGTTGCCGACAGCGATGAAGTTCCCGGCCATATTGCAGAAGCGGAATCGAAGACACGCCTATACGCTTGCCGCGCGTCGGATAAGTTTATAATGCCGGCATGGCGAGCTACGCCGACCGCGTCAAAGACATTTTGTGCGCCCACAATGTCGTTATGACCGACCCGGTAAAGGCGACCATGAAATTTGGCACAGCCCGATCAGCCGGAAAAGGATTTCCTGCCGCTCACTCCCCCTTCTGATTCTTCCTTAAGTGGGACTAGCTTCCCAGCTTACGATCTTCTCTTTTAGACGAGCGTCTGGAAAAGCCGGTCTCATCAGCCAATAGTCACAGATTGCTTAGACACTCGATCTAGGAGAGTCCAGGAGGGATCCGGCCCGCCGAGATCAACCTAGGAGTTCGTGCGATACTGAGCGATATCGGGAAGCGTGGTGAACACGATGATCCTGCGCTTGGCGGGACTGATTGGACGGCGTTAGATTACCTTGGCTCGGGCTTCGCGAACGGCTTCAGCAGCCGAGTCTCACTCCGCTGTAAGCCCTTATGAAGTTTATCTGACGCGGACTGCTCCGCGATTTCTCGCATCGGCAAATTAAAAGACGCTCACCGTGTACAGCGATTTTACAGACTTTTGCAGCGACCCTCGCTATAAGTCGGACTAACATTCGCCAATTTCAATCTTGGGTTACAAGCGAAGGGGCCACGACATGATTCGTTTAACTTTTCTTCTTCGGCGCAAGCCGGGCGCGTCAACCGCGGAATTCCAGGACTATTGGCGCACTATTCATGGTCCGCTCGTAGCCAGGTATGCGACGACGCTTAATATTCTGCGCTATGTTCAGGTTCACACTCTTGACGATCCGGTAAACCAGCAGTTGGCGGGTGCGCGCGGCAAAATGGAGCCGCCCTACGATGGCGTCGCGGAATTGTGGTGGACGAGCCGCGAGACCCTCGCCTCGAGTTTCAGAAGTGCCGCGGGTCACGCCGCAGCGCGAGAGTTGCTGGAAGATGAAACGAAGTTCATTGACCTACCCAATTCCCCGCTTTGGCTCGCATACGAATACCCGCAGGTAAACCCAATTCCCGAGGAACTCGTCGCGAGGGAACACAGTTCGTTGGTGAAGCTGTTTTTTTGCCTGCGCCATCCCCCGAGTCTGAGCTTAGAGCAGGCCCAGCTTTATTGGCGCACGAGCCACGGTCCCACTATTCGGGGCGTGGCAGGAGCGATGCGGATGCGGCGTTACCTGCAGGTTCATCGTTTCGAGGACGATTTGGAGCAAGAGTTGCGCTCTAGCCGTGGAACCCGCATCGCGCCTTATACCGGGCACGCAGAAGCATGGTTCGAGCGCGCGGATCTGGCAATCATGGGGAGCACCACCGAAGGCAGGCGAGCGATGCAGATTGCGGTCGAAGATGAGGCTAACTTCATCGACTTCGCCAATTCGGCGATATGGCTCGCCAAAGAGCGCGTGTTTATCGATCAGCATTAATCTCCACTGCGCCGAACCTGAAGCGGCAAAGCTTACAACAGCGGACATTACGCTAACAGAACAGCAAAACGCCGGAGCAACTAAGGAAGGGATCTGTACAGGGACGCCGTAGTGGCATTCAGGCGCCTACGCTACGCAGTAGGTAATGCCGATCGCCCCTGCTGCTTCGCGGCGGTATCGACTGTTGTGGTGGACTATTGTGCTGAACTATTCTTCCGAATCGCCATTTGCACCAGTTTGATTAGCGGAATTATCACGCGCGACTCCGCCATAAGTTGTGTCGTACCTTTGCCGCAATTCCGCTTCGGCGTTTGAGGCTTCTTCAGCCGTCGCGTACGGACCGACTTCCACCTTATACCAGCGCTGCCCAGCGATTACGGTCGGCACCAGGTGCGATGTATAGCCGAGTTTCTGCAATCGGGCCATCATTCTGTCAGCGCCGCTTATATCCATCGCCGCCTCGATTTGGATGTTGTAAGGCTTGTGGTGACCCGACGGGGCTGTCGCCGCAACTTTGCGCCTGGCTTGCAGGTCGGGGTTATTTGAAGACTCAGATGATGCGTCGGCCTCCGGGTTTTCAGATTCGGCGGTGCCGACATCTTCGTTTGTTGCAGTCGAGGGTGGCTCCGCGGCTGAAGGAGGCGAGGTCGAAGCTAAACGCTTTCGCGCCGGAGTTGCGTTGAGCGGAGATGGTTTAGGCGCCGGGCTAATGGAGTCTCTGGTTAAAGTGCGGTTAGCCGCGGAAGCGGCTGTCACCGGCGTGCCTCCTCCTACTGCCGATGAGGCGGCGCTTGATGCGGCCGATCTCATCGCTGGATTGCCCGACTCCGCGGGGGATTGATTTGGGCGGCACCGGATGACGGCGGGGATTGCAAAGGATAGCTCGTCGCAAGCTGAGCCGCATCAATTTGTGCTTGGCGCCCGACGTCATAACCGGCTAACAATCCCAGTACGAAGACGGCGCCGGACAACAATGTCATTGCAAACAGAATTGCGGCAATGCCGCCGCCTTTCACTTCGAACCGCATTCGAGCCTCTCGATGGCTTTCTTTTCTGTCTCGCCTGTTGGCAGGACCCGCCCGCCCGAGGCTAACGTCAGGGCCGGATGGTAAGCTGTGACCTTTACATTCGCTCCGGGGCGGTTACTCCCAATAATTGCAACCCGCCTGCAATCGCATATTTCAGCACGCGCGCAAGGAACAGCCGCGCCGAACTCAAGTCGCGATGCTCTACATCGATTATACGGTTTGTCGGCTTGTTGTAGTAGCGATGGAAATCGCCGGCCAATTCCAGCAGATAAAAAGGAATCCGATGCGGCTCCAGCGCAATAGTGGCTTCTGCCACTATTGCCGTGATACCGACCGCCTTTTTTGCAAGCGCCAGCTCCTCTTCGGAGAGCAGTACGAGGTCGGCCGCTGCATCGTCGCCCTCAGCCACCAGCCCGGCTTTTTCTGCTTCGCGAAACACGCTCGCCAGACGCGCATGCGCATACTGTACATAGAATACCGGGTTCTCCGGTGCCTGCCGCTTGGCCAAGTCGAGGTCGAAATCCAGATGGCTATCGTGCTTGCGGAACAGGAAGAAAAAACGCACTACGTCGGGACCAACTTCATCGATGAGTTCGTCGAGCGTGACGTAGGTCGCCTTTCGGGTTGACATCTTGACCTTCTCGCCGCCGCGGGTCAGCGTTACGAACTGATAAATGATTGCGCGGATTGGCCGGGTGTCGTAACCCAGTGCCTTCACCGCGGCGATGACTCCTTCGTGCTCGGCGATGTGGTCGGCGCCGAATACATCGACCACCTCGTCAAAGCCGCGCCCGAGCTTGTCGATATGATAGGCAATATCAGGAGTGCGGTAGGTCGGCTCGCCAGTCGAGCGAACCAGAACCTGGTCCTTTTTGTTAGGCAGATTTAGCGCTTCACCCTTGAGCCACAGGGCGCCGTCACGTTCCTCCACCAGCCCGCGCGAGCGCAGCCCATCCAGCGCAGCCTGGACGCGCCCGTCCCGAATCAAGTCAAGCTCATTAGTATATAGGTCGAAGCTGATGCCCAGTCGATCGCAGGTATGGCGGATATCGGCAAAAATCGCATTCACGGCCGCCACGCGAAAAACTTCGGTAACGGCGGCTTCATCGGCGAGCTTGTCGCCGTGCGCCGCGCGGAGCGCGCGCGCGATTTCGCGAATATACTCGCCCTCGTAACCGTCCTTGGGCATTTCAGCGCAACGCCCGAGCTCCTCCAGGTAGCGCACGCGTACGGATTCGCCGAGCAGCTTCATTTGCCGCCCGCCATCATTGAAGTAGTACTCGCGCGTCACGCGAAAGCCGCTGGCCTGGCGAAGCCGGGCGATAGTGTCACCGAGCACCGCGTTGCGGCCATGTCCGACGGTCAACGGTCCAGTCGGATTAGCCGACAGAAACTCTACCTGGACTTTGCGGCCCCCGCCGATTTGCGGATAGACGAAACCAGCCCCTGCCGCTGCCGCCCGCCTCAATTCAGCATACCAATACGCCGGCGCCATCCTGAAATTTATGAAGCCTGGACGCGCGACGGTCACCGTTACTTCGGACGGCGCCTCCATGTACTCGCGAATAATTTCGCCTATAACGACCGGCGGTTTGCCTTCGGCCTTGGCGAGGATCAGAGGGGCGTTGTTCGCGATATCGCCATGACTGGGGTCGCGCGGCGCGTCGAGCGCGATAGCGACCTCTTTAGTCTTGAGTTTGCCAGCATGATAGGCGCGTTCAATTCCACGCCGCAAAAGGGAATCCACCAGTTCTTTCATCGATGCCCCGAGTATTGTTGATCGTGCCAGATCGACGCCGCGGGCGATAGCAGCCAAATCGCGAGGAGGCTGTTTGCATTTCGGCGCTTGAGTGTATTAACCGCTCTTTCGAGGACATGCGAAATGGAACTTGGACTCGAACGCAAAGTTGCAATCGTCACCGGCGGCAGCAAGGGAATCGGCCGCGCCACGGCCCTCGCATTTCTGCATGAGGGTGCATCGGTGCTGATATGCGCGCGTGGTCAACAGGGCCTGGACGAAACCGTAGCGGCGGCTGGCCATGCGGCGCGCGAACGGATCGATGCAATTGCCGCGGACCTGATGCAGGCGGCTGCGATCAAACAGGTGGTGGCGCGATGCGTCGAACGCTTCGGGCGCGTCGATATCCTGGTCAACAACGCGGGCAGCGCCCGGCCGGGCGATTTTCTGCTGCTCTCCGATGAGGCGTGGGTCGACGACTGGACGCTTAAATTCTTCGGCTACGTGAGAATGGCGCGCGAGGTGCTGCCGCAGATGCAGCGTCAAGGCAGCGGCGTCATCATCAATGTCATCGGCGCGGGAGGTCTGAACCCCACCGGGAACTATATGATCGGCGGCGCCGCCAATGCCGCCTTAAATCATTTCACTAAAGCTCTCGCCGACGCCGCGGCAAAGTATGGCGTGCGAGCGGCGGGAATCAATCCTGGTCCGATTCTCACCGAACGGCTGCTCAAGATGCGCGGCGCTCTCTCACCGTCTGCGGCCGGTCAAGCGGACGATGAGGCATTTCGCCGCATGACACCTTTAGGCCGGATCGGCAAGCCGGAGGAAGTAGCTGACCTGGTGTTGTTCCTTGCTTCAGACCGAGGCGGCTTTATCCATGGCGCCAACATCTCGATCGACGGCGGCACGACCAAAGGCCTGATGGGGTAGTAAACCTCCAGTGAGAAGCGAGTAGAGCGGGAGCGGGCAATAAAAGTGCAAGGCCGCATCGACCCGCGCGGCCAGCGCGAGAGGTGATCCAGTTGCCCGGCCGGGCCTCCTGACGACTACTCATTTTCCTCCGATCATGGCCATTGTTCAGATGCCGCGGACCGAACCTCCATCGAGCCTGATCATACTGCCGGTAATATAGCCGGCGAGCGGGCTGGCCAAAAATGCCGCCATCGCGCCAAATTCAGCCGGCGTGCCCATGCGGCCGACCGGAATATTGCGGGCCGCGCGTTGGGCGAATTCCTCCAGGCTCACGCCTTCCCGTGTCGAGGTGGCCCGTTGAATCTGGCGGACCCGGTCGGTGTCGAAGGCTCCCGGCAGCATTGTATTAACCGTAATGCCATCGCGCGCCACTTCGCCGGCGAGGGTCTTGGCCCAGCCCACCACCGATGCCCGCAACGTATTCGAAATTGCGATCTGCGGGATCGGTTGAACCACCGATTCAGAGGCAACGTTGATGATTCGGCCCCATTTGCGTTGTCTCATATCCGGTAGCAACAAGTCGGTCAGCCGAAAGAAGACTAGTACCATTGAACGGAACTGCGCCTCCCATACTTCGGGTGCGATACCGATAACACGCGTCGGCGGCGGGCCGCCAGAATTGTTCAAAAGAATATCTATTGGTCCGAGTTGTTGCCGAGCGGTGTTGGCAGCGCGCTCAACGCCGGACCAGTCGGCAAGATCCGCCGGTACGGCAATCGCGCGGCCACCGCGGCCGTTAATTTCCGCGACCGCCTGGTCGAGCGGCTCTTTGCCACGGGCAAGCAGCGCTACCGCAACACCTTCTGCTGCGAGCGCATCGGCAACGCCGCGGCCAAGCCCTTTACTACCACCAAGCACCAATGCTGTCTTACCCCTAAGCCCTAAATCCATCTGATGCGTACCTCTTATCAGTTCTGCGTTCGCCAATTGCCTCGCAAGCGCATCTATAGATGGGTGTCGTGAGGTTACAATGACATTTGCTGCAAATCGGCCTCAACACCCCGTTTGCTATGCTGGTTCCCACCTAGTTCTCTCCGCTGCAAGCGAGACTACAGAGTTTTCATGGGTCTGTGACCCGACCACGCACGGCCTGCGCTGAGCAGAACGGCCTCCGCCAGCGCCTGCATACCCCGGCGATCAGGTGTCTGCCCGGCAGCTATTGCCCTTGTCACTAGCACCAATTCAGACTGACCCATCACGCTGTATAATCAATGGGCGATAGACTTTAGCACGATGCGCTGGCCGCAGAGCAAACGGGTTCCGCACCATTTGGGCGCATGACCGTCAAAGGCGACTCGCAGTTTTATCAGCCTCTTACGCACATCTACTCTGGTCAAATAGATTGTCTCCGTCACCCGCCATCGTAGCTGCTTCCGCTTCGCGCGGATTCCTCGACTCGTTTCGAATGACAAACAGAGAATGCTCTCCTTTTGTCAACCTGAGCCCAGTACACCAGGCGAAACGAAGTGGTACGAGCAAACAAGCCTGCAACGTGCCTACACGAAACGATCACTGCGAAGCGGGAGCAACGATGCTTGCAGGGCGCATGACAACCGTTCTGCGCAGGCCACTTTATCGGCGAAATTAACTGCCGGTGCACTGGGTTTGTCAGAGGATTCAAACAAGTACTAAGTTGCGTAAATCCACGCAAGGCTCGTGGCGGCGGAATAGGACTGCAATCCCTCCCCCTGACCAGGGGGAGGTTAGGTGGGGGTGGCTGTCGGCGGTAGATAGTGGCCGTGCCGCCAGAATTCCCCTGATGTGGTCATTTTGTCCATGTATTCACAGGCAGCAGGCAGGCAACCCCCACCCCGCCCTCCCCCTGGTCAGGGGGAGGATCAAAGGCGCCACGTCGTACCGACAACCCGAACACGCCAAGTCGAGAACCCAAACCCTTGTTGCGCGAAATCATGCAACTAACCACTAGGAGACTAGGTTGCGGTCTGACATACGGTTAAAGGGCTGAAACAAGACTCACGCAGCCTAAATCGCTCGCCGGTTGCATTTCACACTTGATGTTCTGCTGACTTGATTATTTCTCTTCCGCAAAGTAGTACTTACTGGAGATTATGGCTTTCAGGCGTGCTAGCTATTCGGGCAAGAAACTGTTGTAATGTTGATTTTAGTGGGCCGTCTTATAGGAAAGCCGCTATAGGTAGACTTAAGGAGGATTTTGAATGCCACGTATGACAGCTGGCGGGACCTCAGCCTTTACCCAAGTTCAGGCACAAGCCCGCGAACTCCTGGCAAAATTGAGAACCGACATTCGCACCAAGGACGCTGAACTCAGGCGCCTCCGGCAGGAAGAGTCAAAATTGGCAGCTTTGACCGGCCAGCCCGGTATGGCAGTTGCTGATGGCGGCATGGGAGCTGGCCGGCGCGGCGCCCGATCACGGATCAATTGGGGCGACGTATTGAATAAACTTCCCAAGCAATTCAAGGCAAGTGATATTCGCGGGGTGCGAGGCTTACGGGACAAACGCTCCTCCGAAATTTTCGCCGCAATCACTCGCTGGATAGAAGGTGGTGCGGTCAAGCGGCGCGATCGTGGTATGTACGAGCGGGTGAAATAGCCGTCGGGCGCCGCCTGCCAGTCAAAAGATAGTCTCCTGTCGAGCGGATTCGCGAGATAACCCTATAGCTGCTGTGCTCCGGCCAGTAGCGATTTTTGGCTTTGGAATTATCACACATCGCTTGCGGGAGTCCCCATACGGTGATGCGGTCATCGTAATAGGGTGGTTGATGCGAATGGAGTGTCAGGCAACCCGTGGCGCACCGGGGGACTGCCTTAGCTATGCTGCGAGCAGGTCTTTAGCCCGCCTGAAGCCGCTTTGAATTTGCTATCGGGGGTGGGGAGCAAGGAGCTCCGGCTGCCGCGGTGTTCGTCCCCGAGTAGGCGGGTAGTTACCGGAACATCCCAATTAGAATCGCGACTAACGGCCTGTTGGAGAATGGGTTACCAATGGCAGTTGCTAGTTCGATGGCCTCAACGTCGGGCATGGAAGCTCGATTCCTGCCTCTACAGTTTCTTTTTGAACAAGGCCTGAAGTTTGGTCCGAGCGTCATTCGCCGGCGATGGACGCCGTGGTTCACTCGCCTTGCGTGGGTGAAAGTATTCACAAAAATTTGCCCGATCCTTGTCAACCACGCGCTCGGCCTGTGGCTCGCGGCATTGATTATTGAACGTCGGGTCGTAAAAATCGCAATTAAGACAAACGTGAATTGAACGGTCGCAGCCCGGGCACACCTCGCGAAAACCGGCTCGCTGGGTAAGCTCGATTCGCCGTCCGCAATGAAAACAGTTCATCAATTTGCATCCAACAGGTTGTCTTTCTACCGGTTTCTTATCCCGCTCGGCGCTGACTTGTTTGCTGTGAGAAAGCGCCGGTCTGACTAAATCAGTCTGAACCGAATGAAAGTGCAATTTGGTAATATATCAGAAGAACAACACGATGGCCGCGGATGATTGCTGAAATCGAACAGTTCACTTCTGCCCTCGGGAAAGCTGTCCGGGCCTCGCGCAACACGGTCGCGAGCTACCAACGCGACCTGAAAAAGTTCTGTGAGTACCTGCTTGAAGGGACTACGGCGGTTGATGAACACACCGGCGTGATCGATCCTGATCGTATCCGAGCCGACCATGTGCGGAATTATCTCGCAGAACTATTGCGCGGCGGGAGCAGCCGGGCGACGGTTCAGCGCAGGCTGTTCGCGATCAAGGCTTACTTCCGCTGGCGCGAGCTGGCCGCCGGCAAGCCCAATCCGGTATATGCGATGCGCTCGCCCAAAGTTGAAAAGCGATTGCCGCAGGTGCTGGGCGAACGCGACACTGTAGCGCTGGTCGAAGCGGACGACAGCATGAATTCGCGCGCTCGCCTGCGTGACCGCGCCATCCTGGAAGTACTGTATTCGGCGGGTTTACGCGTGAGTGAATTGACCGGTCTCGACTGGCGCGATATCGACGAAGAGCTGGGGCTGGTGATGATTCGCTCCGGTAAAGGCAACAAGGATCGTTTGGTCCCGATCGGCGAACCGGCGCTCGATGCACTCTGCGCATGGCGGGCGGCAACGGGGCCACGATTAGCCGACAGCCCGGTTATCACGAGTCTCCGAGGTTCCCGGCTGACGACTCGCGCCGTGCAGAATATCGTTGCCCGGCGCTTGGTACAGGCAGGCATCAAGACGCCAATCACTCCGCATGGACTTCGCCATAGCTTTGCTACTCACATGCTGAACGCGGGGGCCGACCTGCGCTCAATTCAGGAAATGTTAGGTCATTCGAGCTTGACTACTACTCAGCGTTATACGCATGTCAGCGTGCGCCATTTGAAAGAGGTTTATCGCCGTGCCCATCCCAGAGCCTGATTTCGCGCTGCGCGGTAAGATTCGTTCGACCACGATTTTGTGCGTGCGCCACGGCGGCAAAGTCGTGATGGCGGGTGACGGCCAGGTGACTATGGGCCAGACGATTATGAAGCGGGGAGCCCGCAAGGTTCGCCGCCTGCATAATGATGTTGTACTGGCCGGCTTTGCTGGCTCCACCGCTGACGCCCTCACGCTCTTCGACCGATGCGAAAGCAAACTTCAGGAGTTCAATGGAAATCTGCGTCGCGCCGCGGTCGAGATGGCGCGCGACTGGCGTACCGACCGGGTACTGCGGCGGCTCGAGGCGATGCTGGTGGTTGCGGACGTTGAGAACTCGTTGTTGATCTCCGGCGTGGGTGACGTGCTCGAACCCGACGACGGCATCATTGCAATCGGCGCTGGCGGCAATTTTGCGCTGGCGGCCGCCCGCGCGTTGATCCGCTATGGCACTGGGCTGGATGCCCGCGCAATTGCGGAAGGCGCGATGAGAATCGCCGCCGAAATTTGCGTCTACACCAATGACCAGTTCGTTTTCGAGGAGTTGTAGGAGCGCGGTGGCTGGACCACAATTGAATTAATCGGGTGTCGAGCCGACCAGGAGAAACCAAATCAACCTATGGCAGCCCCGCAGGTAATGACGCCGCGCGAGATCGTCTCGGAACTGGACCGCTATATCGTGGGGCAGCACGAAGCCAAACGTGCCGTTGCTATAGCTTTGCGTAACCGCTGGCGGCGGCAAAACGTCGCACCCGAGTTGCGCGACGAGATTGCACCCAAGAATATCCTGATGATTGGCCCTACCGGGATCGGTAAGACCGAAATTGCCCGGCGGCTGGCCAGATTAGCTCAGGCCCCGTTCGTCAAAGTCGAGGCCTCGCGCTACACCGAGGTCGGCTACGTCGGCCGCGACGTCGAATCGATGATCCGCGACCTGGTCGAGACCGCGGTCAAAATCGTCCGCGAGGAGGAACGCGAACGCGTGGCGCTCAAGGCGCGTGAAAGCGCCGAGGAGCGATTGCTCGATATTCTCTACCCGACCCCGCCCGGCAAGACCCGCCGCGTCGCCGCCAACGATAATACTGGCGAAGTGCGCGTCGGCGATTCGAATTCACATAGCGAGACACGCGAGAAGCTGCGCGATCTGCTGCACCGCGGGTATTTGAACGATCGCGAGGTGGATATCGAGGTTACTGCCCAGGCGATGCCGATGGTCGAGGTATTCACACCCCAGGGAATGGAGGACCTGGGGATGAACATGAAGGAGCTGTTCGGTCAGCTCATGCCGAAGAAGACCCGCAATCGCAAGGTCAAAGTGCCGGAAGCAATCGAGCTCCTGACGCAGGAGGAAGCGAGCCGTCTGGTAGATATGGAGAATGTGGCGCGCGAAGCGGTTCATCGCGCCGAACAGTCCGGAATCGTTTTTATTGACGAAATCGACAAGATTGCCGGGCGCGAAGCGATGCACGGCCCGGACGTCTCCCGTGAAGGTGTGCAACGCGACCTGCTGCCGATCGTCGAGGGCTCAACCATAAATACCAAGTACGGGACGGTCCGCACCGATCATATTCTGTTCGTGGCCTCGGGTGCATTTCATAGCTCGAAGCCCTCAGACCTAATCCCTGAATTTCAGGGCCGCTTCCCGATTCGGGTCGAGTTGAAGGCGCTGAACAAAGATGACTTCGTTCGCATCCTGACCGAACCGGAAAATGCTCTCACCAAACAGTACGTCGCATTGTTGGCAACCGAAAACGTGCAACTGGAATTTACCAGCGACGCGATTTCGGCGCTGGCCGAAATCGCCGCCCAGGTAAATGCCCGCTCCGAGAACATCGGCGCACGCCGGCTCCATACGGTGCTCGAACGGCTGCTGGAAGAACTCTCATTCGGCGCCCCTGAGATGTCCGGCCGAGAACAACGGATCGACGCCGAATACGTACATCAACGGCTCGACCCGATAGTCAAAAACGAAG
>CAVWAA010000012.1:0-95037 GCA_963752805.1 Binataceae bacterium (SeqCode) | reverse complement strand
GCGTGGTTCTCGCTCTCCAGTATCCTTGCGATTAACTGCTGTGTAAGGGCAGCGCCGGGTAGTGGCAGCCCAAGGTCGTGCCCAAGTTCAAGCGCGAGGCGCAGGTCCTTGTGAATGAGCTGCATCAGACCCAGCGGGCCAGTCGTGTAGCTAGCTCCGAGTTTACGCTGCTGCGACCAGTGGTCAGCCACCCGGCTCTGAGCGGCGCCGGCATGAACCACCTGCTCCATCGCCGAGAGATCTACCCCTGCCGTTTGCGCTAACTTCATGCCCTCAGAAGCAGCCAACATGTTAACATACACGATTAGGTTATGGGCCAATTTTGTAATTGCTCCAGCCCCCAGCTCGCCGAGATGAAAAATGTTGGCGCCCGAGGTGGCAAACAGCGGCTTGCATTTCTCGAACGCACGCTTGTCGCCGCCGACCATGTAGCAAAGGGTCTTCGCATACGCGCCCCGTTCACCGCCGCTAACCTCGGCATCGATTACCGTTACGCCTTTTGCTTCGGCTAAGGCGGCCACATTGCGCACGGTCCGGGGATGGACCGTACTGTGGACGGCAATAACCGTTCCCGGTTTGGCGGTGGCAAGCACGCCGCCTTCTTCAAACGTGACTGCCCGGACTTGGGCGTCGTCGACCACCACCAATTCGATGATCTCCGCGTGGTTACCGATTTCATCAGCCGAACGGGCACATTTCGCACCGAGCGCGGCCAACTCCTTCATCGGCTCGGGCCGCAGATCGTATACCATCAGATCGAATCCGGCTTTGACCAGATTGATAGCCATGGGCTTGCCCATGTTGCCCAGCCCGATGAATCCAACACGTGTCGCCATGGTAAAATCTCCGTATATCGCTCGCCATCGGCCTTGGTAGCCGCGTGACCATCGGACCTGTTATAGCAAAAGGAATCGAGGCCTGTGAGAATCTGCATCATCTCTGATCTTCACGCAAATCTCGAAGCTCTTTGCGCCCTGCCGCAGAGCTATGACGAGTTGTGGGTGCTGGGCGACCTGGTCAACTATGGTCCTGATCCAGCCGCGACTGTCGAGTTCGTGCGTTCCCACGCGTCGCTCGTGATTCGTGGCAATCACGACCATTCTGTCGGATTCGCAGCGGACTGTGGCTGTTCCCCACGTTTCCTGACGATGGCGGAGGCTACGCGCGACTACACGATTGCCACGCTCTCGGACGCCGATAAGCAATATTTGCGGCTGCTTCCGACCTCAGCGCGGCGGGAAATCGAAGGAACAATTTTCTTCCTTTGTCACGCGACTCCCGCAGATCTGCTCTATGAATATCGTCCGCCTGACTCGCCGTTATGGGATGGAGCAGAGGAAGCGAGTCGAGGCGCTAAGGTGATCTTGGCGGGCCATACTCATCTACAGTTTTGTCGCCGCTCCGGCGAAAGAGTGGTGATAAACCCCGGCAGCCTCGGCCAATCAAAGATGGGTAATCCGCTCGCGCGCTACGCAGTTTGGGAAGACGGGCATTTTGAATTGAAGGCGTGCGAATACCCGCTCGAAACGACCGCTAAGAAGGTCACCGCGATGCCGATTCCGGATAATGTTAAACGGGACCTGATCCACGTCCTGCGCACCGGAGCCGTGCCTTAGGTTTCCGCGGTCCAAATCGATCGAACGGCCAAGACGGTAGTCTCGCTGAGGTCGATGACGCAGGTTTCCCAAAGCCGCGTGGTAAAATAGCACGGATTATGGATTGGAGCGCGCCTTGCGGCCGATTCACCGCCGACGTCGCAGTGCTTAATCAATAAAACCACTTACCCTTGTCCCACGAGAAAATCTCTAGCGTATTAATCTCGTGCAGCAATTTGGGCGCAGCGCGCCTGGCCTCGCCGATAGTTTTACCTACTATCGAATAATTGATTTCTTCATACCGGATTTTGCCGATAGGAAGTCCTTCTTTTGACTCCTTGCATTCGCAGCTCTCCAGTTTTCCATAGCCGGTGTAGGTTGCGGTTTTCAAACCGCCATCTTCACGCCAGCTTAAATGCTCGAGGTTGTCAACCTCCCGCTCATGAAGCAGACGTTCCCAATCGCGGCAAAAGCCCGTGAACGCCGAGGCTGCCCGCTGATAAGTTCGCCGCTGCGCCGGGCTAAGTAGCTCGAGCCCGTCAATTCGTGACTGAGCAGCGGACGATGCACTCGTTCCCCCTACTGTGTCAACTCTCGTCGCAGTCGGATTGATAGTGGTGGAAAGCGTTGCCACGTCCGCTCGACTTGTTGTCGCTTTAGGCGGTAAGGGCGCCACCGCGCCGGCCGGAATTGACTGCGGCGTTGCATTGGAAATTGGCTGGATGGCAACGCTTGAAGGAGGCGGCTGTATGGGCGCAGTTGGAATCTTAAAGACGGTAGAGGCGCCGCTGACCGGAGCGCCAGTTTCGCTGGGCGGTTCAGCCGCGGCAACTGCCTGCACTGTCGCAGTGGTTTGTGTTAATGCCGGCTCCGCTAGAGCGCTCACGGGTAAAAAGCCGAGCAGAATAGCGGCCCACATACACGTTAGCGAGGTTTGAAACCAAGCCACAATCGCGCTCGAACTCATCGCATCTACCTCC
The DNA here is from genome assembly GCA_963752805.1 of Binataceae bacterium (SeqCode). Taxonomy (GTDB): domain Bacteria; phylum Desulfobacterota; class Binatia; order Binatales; family Binataceae; genus JAMXLL01. The sequence continues at coordinate 92,462 of CAVWAA010000012.1, read as the reverse complement.
ACCGCGGCCGCTTTTCCCAGGCGCTGCGGCCGTCACCCTTACCGTTGAGCACAGTTACCAGGCGTCCCGTTGCAGCCTCCACGGCTTTCTGGACGTCATCGACTGCTGCCCCATTCCCGGCATTCCACCATTTCCGAAATCGCTCAAAATATAGTTGCGGTGTCCTAGCATTTGCAATATCTCCGCACAAGTTTCTTCGTGCGGCAGAACAGGTCTAAAGCGACCAATTCGGCCCCATATTCGGATCAACAGGAACGTCGAATAATGCGGGCATATGAAACGAAACCTTGACGGCTGCGGTCCGGTTGTTGTCAATGTGATCGGGGATGATATGGGTAGTGGCAGGTGAGATTGGATTGACTCGGGTACCCGGAAGTTGACGAGCCAGGTGGTAGCGCTACGGGGTTTTCCGGCGCCAGGGGGACGAGCACATCGTTGAGTCCAGCGCCCAGTCGACAAAAATGATGCGGAGTAACAAAGCGGTGGCGAACTGCATGTTGCTCCGGACACCGCCGCTCTATCTTTCAACGGCTGCGCTCATTGGCGGCGATGCACTCGGCAATTTGCATCTGTTCATCCCGTTGTGGGCGGCGGTTGTTGCGGCGACCGCCGCGGCTGCATTGTTCCTGTTTTACCGTCCTGTGCCGGGAATGGTGGTAGCCCTGCTCGGGCTAATTTCTGCGTCCACGTTACCCGTGAAGCAGCTATTGGCTCCGGATTTTAGCTCGCAGACGGTGCGACGATTCCCCGATGGCGCCCGTGTCACACTCGAAGGTTGGTTGGTGCGAGAGCCCGAGCATCAGCCAGGCGGGCGCACATATCTATGCATTGACGTCCAATATGGCGGGTTTTCTAGCTCTATGATGGTGCCGGCGACCGGTCTCGTGCGCGTAACCGAGCTTGGCCAAGGGGCTTTTCGCGCCGGTGATAAGCTGAGAGTTTCGGGCAAGATCCGGTTCCCGCGCAACGAGGGCGACGAGGATGAGTTTGATTATCGGGCGTGGCTGATGCGGCAGAGGATAGCCGCGACGATGGTTGCGGCGCCCTCCAGGTTCGATTCACCGCCGTCGATAACCATAATCGGGCATCGCGAAGCATTTCCTGATTCTCTGCTGCAAACTGTTCGCGAGCGCATAGCAAAGTTTATCGACGTAACGCTTCGATATCCAGAAAATGCCGAAATGCGGGCCTTAATGATTGGCGACCGCGGCGGCATCGACGATCGTTTACGCCGGCCCTTCGCGCTGACCGGAATGGCGCATCTGCTGGTCATTTCGGGACTACATCTCGGGTTCGTGGCAGCTGGAGCGTTCCTCTTAATTCGACTCGTGATGGCCGCGTTCCCGGCTCTGACGACGCTCGGCTACGCCAACAAGATTGCCGCGGGTGCCGCGATTGGCATGGTGTCCGCATACGCTGCGATTGCGGGAAGCCATATCTCGACGATTCGCGCGTTGGTGATGGTGCTTGCTTTCGCGCTCGCAATACTGCTTGATCGTTCGCGCGAATTGCTGGCAAGCCTAGCGCTGGCTGCGCTGCTCATCTGCTTTGCGATACCGGGTTCAACCGCTGACATCGGTTTCCAACTGTCGTTCGCGTCAGTCGCAGTGATTCTTCTGGGAATGAGACGATTCAGCGCCTGGTGGCGATGGCATTATGCCAATCCGCTCGGCGTCCGAACCGAGCGGTGGCGCGCCGGCTCCGCTGCAGAATGGGTTTGCGGGTATCTCGCGGTGTCATTCTGGGCAATGATCGGCACAGCCCCGCTGACGGCGTTCCATTTCAACCAGTTTTCTCTAGTGGGACTGGTCGCCAACGCGGTCGTGGTCCCGATCATGGGCATCGGCGCTGTTCTATGCGGGCTGGTGGCGGTGGCCTGCAGTTTCATCTACCTCCCGCTGGCCAGCATGATTTTGATTGTGGCAGCGAAGTTAGCGTCGTTCGGCACGTTTCTGGCCTGCTGGTTTGTAACGTGGCCCCTGGCATGGGTGCGAACTTTTACCCCCACGCCAGCGGAAATGGTTATTGTCTACGGCTTCATTTTACTTTGGCTTAGCGCGCCGCTGGCGGGCAGTGACGTTCTCCTTGCGATGCGCGCGCGGCGCTTCGCGCGGCAGGGTTCTGGTGCGACTGGCCGAAACGCCAATCATACCGCGTGGTTAGAACGATGGCGCGGCGCTACCGCCACCGTTCTGATCACGGCGACGGTCCTCGATGCTGGATGGTGGACCTACCAGCGTTTTCTCAATTCGGAATTGCGCGTGACGTTTCTATCGGTCGGCGAGGGTGACGCCGCCGTAGTCCGCTTCCCAGGAGCGCGCGTAATGTTGATTGATGGCGGTGGCGCATTTCGTGGCACGTTCGATCCGGGCGAGCGAATCGTCGCACCGTACCTCTGGTCGCAGAAGATAATGCACCTCGATTATGTAGCGCTAAGCCATCCGGACCGCGACCATTTTGGCGGTTTGACCTTTATCGTCCGCAATTTTACGCCGGCTCAATTCTGGACCGCGGGTGCAGAAAGCGAAGACACCAGTTATGCTGAGCTGCTCAACGCGGTCAAAGCCAGCGGCGCACGCCAGTGGCTATGCGATTCCGCCGCTCGGCCGATGATTATTGCCGGCGTTAGCGTGCGTTGTGTCGGACCGCTGCATGGCGTCCCGGAACTAAAGCATAACAACTCGTCGATGGTAATGCGGATAGCATATGGACGCGAATCTTTTCTGTTCGCCGGTGACGTCGAGGCACGGGGTGAGCGCGAGTTAGTTGCGTCAACGCCCGACCTTCACGCGACGATACTGAAAGTACCGCACCACGGCAGCCACACCTCGTCGAGTGCGGACTTTATCGAAGCTGTCCATCCGGAGGTCGCGGTGATCTCGCTTGGCTACCTGAACCGCTTTCACTTTCCGGCCCCGGAAATAGTCGAGCGATACCAGGAAGACGGGGTCAAGGTGCTGCGCACAGACGAAGACGGCGCGATTAGTGTTGTCGCAGCGAAGAACGATTATCGCCTAATGGCGTTCCGGCATGACGAACGATTGGGAGGCCGGCCACTGCGCGCGTCACGCTTGGCAGCTTCGCGCTGACTGTTGTCAGATCATAGCCCAGCTAAGAATCCCGGTGAGTCTCAAGTTCTAATGTGGCAACCAGTTAGGCGCGGAGCCGAAGAGTTGGTCAACTATGCCAATCTGATAGGCGAGAAAAAGACCGAACCCGAAACTGAGCCAGCCGGCAGCCAGGGATAGTCTGCGGTGGATCCCGGCCAGACGCTGGGTGGCTAATACAAACGGGGCGCCTACCGCAGTTGTTATCAGCATCATCCCGATGATCACGCCACCGCAAAAAATCGTCATATAGAGCGTCGCCCACCAGGGCGATGGGATCGCGGCGGTTACCAGCAGCGCAATCGCGGCACTCCCCGCGAGACCATGGATAAGCCCGACCGTAAACGATTTCGTGAGTGAACGCCCTGAAATCGTTTCGGCCAGTTGTGGAGACATCAGATGATCGTGCGTCGCAGAATCTTCATCGTCCAGGGCTGAATGGGCATGCAGATGGCTATGAGATCGGCCGCGCCGTGGGTGCGTGTGCGGATGAGAGTGGACCACCAGAATTGTTTCGGGTGGAGAAGCCAGGCGGAGCTTCTTCGCGATTAGGGCCAGAGTCTCTTGTGCTGCCCTCAGACCGAGCAGAATCAACACGAGCGCCACCATAAACTCCAGGGTCAATCCTAACCGCGCCGGCACCTTGAGTTTAAAAAAGATTATAGCCATTCCCACCGCGAGTACTGTCGCCGAATGGCCGAGACCCCAGACGAGTCCGATCCATATTGCACTGACGAAACGGCGCTCACGCGTCAACATTGCGGTCACGGCGACAACGTGGTCGGGATCGGTCGCATGTCTGATCCCGAGCGTCAGGCCTAACAGAATGAGACCGAACGGCGCCGAACCGAACGACATTCGCCAACCTCCTTCGCGAGCGGTTACTGAAGCCCCTGGTTTGGTCAGATGATATTTGCTCCACCGGGTGAAAATCCAATCACTGAGCTCGCATCCTCGATTGGATTGACGGTCGCAGGCTTGCTGTGAAACACTGCGCAGCGAGGTTATTCGTTAAAATCGCTCATCAGGTTTTGCGATTTAGAATGTGGGAGAAAGGACATGGCTGAGCAGCAGACGCCGCAGGCTGAAACGGGTCCGCGCCCGATCCTGCCGATCCTGAAACTTCAACCGAAGCCTCATCTGGTAGGTTCAAAATGTGCGAGCTGCGGCGCGATCTTTCTCGATCTCAAACGTGCCGCCTGTTCCAAGTGTGGCGCAGCTGGAAATCTGCAGCAGATTCAGCTTTCGGACAAAGGCAAGGTTTGGGTCTTCTCTGTTATCCATCAGTCTTTTCCGGGTATTAAGACCCCGTACGTCACCGCGGTCGTGGATCTGCCGGAGGGCGTGAGCGTAAAATCAAACTTAGTCGAGGTTGATCCTGAGGACCTGGAGAAAAATCCACAGAAGGGCTTCGGCATGCCGGTCGAGTTGGTCGTAAACCAAGTGGCTACTGATCGGCAAGGTAATCCGGTAATGGCGTTCCAGTTTCGTCCGAGCAAGAACTAGCGGGGGATAAACGATCGTCAGCGCTCATACAGACAAGTGAAAGGCGAACACGCTGCGGCAAGTGTGCGTTTAGAGCCGCGACAACCGAGCGGCGGCGCATGCTGGGCCGGTGAAAAAGACTCGAGGAGGATCTTCAGATGCGAAACGTTTACATACTCGGCACGGGAATGATTAAGTTCGGACGCTACCCGGAGAAGACCGTACCGGAGCTTGGCGCCGAGGCCGCGTTGATAGCGCTGAAGGACGCAGGCATCAACATAAAGGATGTGGAACTGTTCGCGTCGGGCAATCTGTACCAGGCCAATGCGATGATCGGTCAGCGCATTCTGCAGCAGATCGGCCAGACCGGCGTGCCTGTGATCAATGTTTCCAATGCGTGCGCGACCGGTTCAACCGCCTTTCGCGAAGCCTTTATGGCCGTCACATCAGGCATGTACGACGTCGCGATGGCGGTGGGTGTCGAGCAGATGGGTAAGCAGGGCTTGCTTGGTGGCGGGGGCGGTGGCACTGACCCCGCCTACTCCACCGAAGGCCGTATTGGCTCCGGGTTGATGCCCGCAGTGTTCGGGCAGGCCGGCATGGAGCACATGCGCAAGTACGGCACCAAGCTTGAGCACTTTGCCAAAATCTCAGTCAAATCTCATAAACACGCGACCCGAAACCCGTTCTCTCAATACCAGAACGAGGTCTCGCTCGAAGACGTGATGAATGCGCGGATGGTCGCATATCCGAATACGCTCTATATGTGTTGCCCGACCGGCGACGGCGCCGCTGCCGCGATCCTTGTTTCAGAAGATAAGATGAAGCAGTTGGCTGGTGGGCGTAAGCGGGCGCGCGTTGCCGCCTCGATCCTGACCTCTGACCCGTATACCGAGCGCGACCTTACTCTGCCGGACGTGAACACGCTCACACGCCGTGCGGCGCAGAAGGCCTTCGATATGGCGGGCGTCGCGCCCAAGGATGTATCGCTCACCGAACTACATGATTGTTTTGCGACAGCCGAACTGGTCCATTACGAGAATCTGGGACTCTGCGGCGAAGGCGAAGCAGCGAAGTTCATCGACGAGGGCGGCGGTATGCATCCGGACCTCGGCGGCAAGTCTCCGGTCAACGTTTCAGGGGGATTGCTCTCGAAAGGTCATCCGCTGGGCGCAACCGGGGTCGCAAATATCTGCGAGGTCGCGTGGCATCTGACCGGGGATGAGCGAGCCAGACAGCGCCAGGTGCCGAACGCCAAGGTTGGAATGGCGCATGTAATCGGCCTGGGCTCAGCATGCACAGTGCACATTCTGACCGTCTGATCTCCTGGAATTGCGCCTGATTTCGACGTTCAGAGGGGCTGCTTGCGAGCGGCCCCTTTTTGTTGTTGGCTCGTGCAGATAAATTTTTCTTTGATGAGCACGTTTCCATTGATGCCGTGCGGTCACCGGCCGCGTCACTCGCTGTGGAATTGACAAAACTTAGAGGATTCCGCGACCTAATCGGTCCGGACGCCCGCTTGTTAGGCGTAATTGAGGCGCGAGCTCGTTCGATCGCAGACCGCCACAATGTAGTGGAGGTTCGCATCCCCGCGCTGGAACGTCTTAATCTCTACGCACGTTCAACCGGCGAAACATCGGACATTGTAGAGAAGCAACTCTATGTGGTTCAACGGTCATCCGAGGGTCTCGGTCTCGACGATCAGGTGCTCCGTCCGGAAGGGACGCCCGGCGTGGTGCGCGCGTATATCGAGGCTGGTCTGGATCGCAGCGATCCTGAGCAACGCTTCTTTTATTGCGGGCCGATGTTTCGATACGAGCGGCCTCAAAAGGGTCGCTATCGGGAATTCTATCAGTTCGGGGTCGAGTTCTTCGGTCGCCCCGATGCCGCTGCTGATGCTGAGCTGATGGTGATGATCGATGAACTGCGGCGCGAGCTCGAGCTGGAGCTGAATTTCGAAATCAATTCGCTCGGCGACGGTCGCTGCCGGCCGCATTTTCGTCAAGCGCTTTTAGAGTGGGGCCGCGCCCATCTGCCCGAGCTGTGCAAGGACTGCCATCAACGGCTCGAGCGCAATCCCCTGCGCCTGCTGGATTGCAAAATTGATGTGAAGCTTACCGAGAGCGCGCCGAAGAGCGTTGACTATCTTTGCGACGAATGCCGAGCCCATTTTGATACCGTCGGCCAGCTACTCGCCGACGCTCAGGTGCCGCATACCATCAATCCGCGCCTTGTGCGAGGCCTCGACTATTACTCACGGACCGCCTTCGAGGTTATCTCGACGCAGGTCGGCGCTCAAAGCGCCGTTGCCGCAGGAGGGCGGTACGACGGTCTGGTAGAGGGGCTCGGCGGTGCGCCGGTGGCGGGCACCGGCTTTGCTATCGGTGTAGATCGTCTCGCTCTTGCGCTCGACCTCGCCAAGTTTGGGGTGCTCCCGGATGCCGTACTGATCGCCCTGGGCGATTCTGCGGTGCGCGCGGCGATGCAACTCTCGGGAGAGATGCGCGCCGCCAGGCTCCGCGTCGAGCTGCTCTCGCCCGAACGTGGGCTAAAGGCACTGCTCAGGCGAGCTGGCAAGGTCGGCGCGCATTACGCCGTGATTGTAGGTGACAACGAGATCAGCCGCGGCGTGGTTCAGTTACGTGACCTGCGCGAGAGTACCCAGCGCGAAGTGGCGCGCGCGGATATTGTTAACCTGATGGCGCGCGAAACGCCACCGACAGAATGAGCACAAATGTCACGCGGCCTTGCCCGCTAGGACAACAATCGGGAGAAAATCCGCGATGTCAACTGGTTGAGCGCAGGCTGGGACAAGCGCGCGCGAGTGAGTATTCCTTGCGGCGAGTGGTGCAGGTATCCTCTCCTAGCTGAACGTTGATGACAAGAAAAGCTGGCTATTCACCATTGCCGCCATGGCCGCGCACCGACTACTGCGGCAAGCTGCGTGCCGCCGATGCCGGCCGCGAGGTCGCATTGTGGGGATGGGTCGCGTCGCGGCGTGACCACGGCGGGCTCATCTTTATAGATCTGCGCGACCGCGAAGGGGTGGCTCAACTGGTGTTCAATCCCGCGCACGACCTGGCCGCCCATCAGGTGGCGGGTGCGGCACGCTCAGAGTATTACCTTGCCGCCAAAGGCAAAGTCGTCAGGCGCACCGAAGGCACAGTTAACCGCGAACTACCTACAGGTGAAATCGAAATTGTTGTGAACGCGGTCGAGATTCTCGCGATCTCGCAGCCGCCGCCGTTTCCACTCAGCGCCGGTGAGGAAAGCGCGGCTGAGGATGTTCGCCTCAAGTACCGCTATCTTGATCTGCGCCGGCCGGAAATGCAGCGCAACCTGATGAGGCGGCATCAAGCCCTGCGCGGTGTGCGTGCATGGCTGGATTCGCAAGGGTTCGTTGAAATCGAGACGCCGATTTTGTGGCGTGCGACACCCGAGGGTGCGCGCGACTACCTGGTGCCCAGCCGCGTTAATCCAGGCAAGTTCTACGCCTTGCCGCAATCGCCTCAACTGCTGAAGCAATTACTGATGGTCTCTGGTTTCGATCGTTATTACCAGATCGCACGATGCTTTCGGGACGAAGACTTGCGCGCCAACCGTCAGCCGGAGTTCAGCCAAATCGATATCGAAATGACCGGGCCGCGCCCCGAGGACATCATTGCGATTGCCGAGGGTATGATGTCTTCCATTTACGAATATGCGCTCGGCACCTCAATCACCCGGCCGTTTCCAAAAATGTCTTATGAAGAAGCGATGGAGCGTTTCGGCTCGGACAAACCCGACCTTCGCTTTGGCCTTGAAATAAGGAATCTCACCGCGGCCTTTGCCGGCACTTCGTTCAAGGTTTTCGCTGACGTACTTGGGCGCGGCGAATCGATCTATGGCCTGGCTTTGCCGGCCGCACATCAGATAAGCCGCCGCGAACTCGACGAGATGGCCGAGGCGATACGTTCGCAAAAGGGCCTGGGGCTCGCCTGGGCGAAGCTCGCCGATGGCAACTGGCAAGGTCCGGTGGGCCGCCATATCGGAGAGGTCGAACGAACTCGCGCGGCGGAAATGGCCGCTCTCGGTCAGGGCGACACGTTGCTGATGGTGGCGGGTGAGCGAGATAAGGTCCGGCCGCTGATTGGCGACCTGCGGTTACAGCTCGCGGCAAAGTTTAATCTGCGGCGTCTGGACGAACTGCGTTTCCTGTGGGTAGTCGATTTTCCGTTGTTCGAATACAGCGACGAGGAAGGACGGCTGGTTTCGGTTAACCATCCTTTCACAGCCCCACATCCAGGTGATCTGGAGTTGCTTGACAGCAGTCCGCTCGCTGCACGCGCGCTCGCTTACGATCTGGTGCTCAATGGCCAGGAGATGGGTGGCGGCTCAATTCGTATCCACGACCCGCAACTTCAGCTCAAAATCTTCAGCCTGCTCGGGATGACCCGCGAAGAAGCACTCAGCAAATTTGGCTTTCTGCTCGATGCGCTTGGTTATGGTGCCCCGCCGCATGGCGGAATTGCTTTCGGAGTGGACCGCATCGCGATGATGGTGTGCGGGACCGACTCGTTGCGCGATGTCATGGCATTTCCGAAGACTCAAAAAGCCGTCGACCTGATGAGCGGAGCGCCCTCAGAGGTCGATGCGCGGCAGCTCCGGGAGCTTTCGATCAAGGTGGCGCTGTGAGATATGGCAGGCTCCTGCGTCTGGCTTGTGGCGCCGCGTGGCTGATGCTGGTGCCGGCCTGCCTGGAGATGGCGCACGGTGTGAGCAATTCTCCCGCCTTCAATGCGATGAGCGACAGCGTGCATGCGCTGCCTGGCCTTCACGGCACGACCGGCCTCGAAGTTCATGCGGTGCGTTCCATCAAAACGGTCATAATTCACAAGATCGCTGTGATGCCCCTGGCCGATCAGCCAGACCAGGTCGACAAGAGCCTGCCGACTGATGCAGCACAATCAATTACCGCCGCAATCTATGCCCGCGCCAACGAACTCGGCGGATGGGAAGTCACGCCGCAGGATGACGTTGACGCGGCACTACAGCAATTACCGCCGCTGACTGTCGCCGACCTCGATCAGAACGCGCTAGCGCTTGGGCGCAAGCTCGCGGCCGATGGAGTGATTTACGGCACCGTCAATCGCTATCGCGAGCGCGTTGGGTTCGATTATGCAGCACAGAGTCCCGCGGCAGTTGCCTTCATGCTTAATTTTGTGGACGAAAACTCGAAGCAGGTGGTATGGACGGCGAAGTTCGCGCGCGAGCAAAAAGCCCTGTCTCAAAATATTCTCGACCTACCCAACTTTGTGTCTCACGGCGCGCGCTGGGTACGGGCCCACGATATCGCCGTCGAAGGCATCAATGGCGCGCTCGATAACCTGCAATCCAAATTAACAATAGAGCCAATCGTGCAGGGGAAGTAGCTTTTGTTTATCGAATCGCCCGCGAATTCAGGGGAGGGCGCAGGATTCGCAGGTGTGAAGCGTTATAGCATCGCGACATGAATTCATATTGCTCAACCCGTAATCCGCGTTTTTGCTCCGAGATGCGGAAGTGAATCCCGATGGCCGTCTGGGTAGTCCGAGGAACCCTGTGATGATTTGAAGTGATTGATTATCTGCTGGACCTTGGCCACGGAATCGGTGGTGCGTGCCGGTGCCATGATCGTCAGCGTCAATTCAGGATCATCCATCACCGAGAAACTGACATGTTGAAGTTGAAGCCGGCCAACCAACGGATGGTTGTAGCGTTTCAATCCTTCGCTTTGGGGCAGCACATCATGACGCGGCCACCATTCTCCAAATTCGGAGCTTACTGATTTGAGCCGCTCGACTAGTTGCACGAAGTGCTTATCTCCGGCATGGCGTCCATAATTAACTCGAAACCTGGCAAGTACGTCGCGCGCCCGGGTCGGCCAATCGACTATGAGTGAGCGCAGAGTGGAGTCGGTAAAAAAAAGCCAGACCATATTTCTCTCAGCCGGTGCGATACTGGGAAAGCCAAAGAATGCGCCCGCCGCCAAATTCCACCCCAGCACATCCCAGCGCGGACCTACGATAAACGCCGGCAGATGCTCCATCTGATCGAGCATTTGCTTGAGCAAGGGGCTGATACGCTGCGCCTTGGGCTTCGAGTCGAGCACCGGCTCGCGCAGTGCGAGCTGAAAGAGTTGGACGCGCTCGATTCCGTCGAGTCGCAGGACTCGCGCAAGATTATCCAACATTTCAGCCGAGACGCTGATCGGGCGGGCTTGCTCAAGCCAGGTGTACCAGGTCACGCTCATCCCGGCTAACTGTGCCACTTCTTCGCGCCGCAAACCCGGCGTCCGCCGCCGGGGAGCCGCCGGCAGGCCCACGTCAACGGTGGAGACACGCGCCCGCCTGGTGCGCAAAAAGTTGCTTAGCTCCTGCCGTCTGATCTGGTCCCGTGTCATAGGGGCTAAAACCGCGAGAGTTGGAATATTTATACCAGTATCAGCTAGGCCTCGGGTACTGGGTTTGATTTTCCTAATATATCCGATCATTGAAAGGATGATCAAAATCCGAGCACATCCTCATGTTCGGACCCAACGTCGACTCGGTGTTAAATTGACGGTATTCGCGCGATATGCTTAGCGCGACGCCAATGGCTCCCCCTAATCGACACTTTGAGATTCGGACAGCTTCTGCCGAAGCTGGCACGCCCGAACCCCAGCTTCGGCAGGCAAGGAAGCCGAGATGGATAACGTTGAACTACCCTCCCGCCCGGAGGTCGAGGATCTGTTTTACAAAGAAGCCGCGCTGCTCGACGAATGGCGGCTCGAAGAATGGCTGACGCTGCTGACCGACGATGCAACGTATCAGGTTCCGCCTACCGATGTTCCTGAAGGCGATGTGCGTAATACTCTGTTTATTATTGCAGACGATGCCTTCCGGATACGGTCTCGCGTGAAGCAGTTGCTCGGCAAATCGGCGTGGGCCGAGAATCCCCATTCGCGCACTCGAAGGATCATAAGCAATGTCCGCGTTCTCGGCACCGACGGCGACAACATACGGGTCACCGCGAACTTTGCTGTTTATCGAATGCGGTACGAATCAGTAGACACCTATGTAGGTCATTACGACTACAAATTGACCCGCATCGATAATGAACTGAGAATCCGTCATCGCCGGGCGATCCTGGATAACGAAGCTCTGCGCCCGCACGGCAAAATAAGCTTCATCCTTTAAGGGACCAGGCCCATCAGCAGGCGCCGGCGCTGAGAATGACGCCGGCGCCTCACAGTTCGCGCTGTCAGCCGCTTCTGCGGCTTCAGCCGCCGTGGCGCAGCAGACGGCCGGGCGTAGCATTTGTACAGCGGCCATCCTCGAAGGTGACCTCGCCGTTAACAGTGATCGCGTGATAGCCTTCGGCTTGCTGCACTCGGCGCCATTCACCGCCGGGGAAGTCGCGCACGATTTCCATCGGCTTAATCGCAAGTTTGTTGAGGTCGTACACAACAATGTCCGCGAAAGCGCCTTCGACCAAGGTGCCGCGGTTCCTGAAACCGGCACACATCGCCGGATGGGCGCTGAGGCGCCAATGCAGATCTTCCAGGCTCATCAGACTGTTGTCGCGCCCAATCTTGATCAGGGCTTCCGTCGAGTAGCGTCCGCCAGTAAAGAACTTGGTGTGGGCACCGCCGTCGGATACGCCGAAGATGGGCACCGCGTCGGAGGAAATCATTTCCTTCAGATAGTTGACGCGAACGTTGATTGGCGGTGAGTAAAATTCAGTGCTGAGCCCGTCGGCGCACGCGATATCGAGCATCGTATCGATCGGATGCTTGTTCTCCTTTTTGGCGATTTCGCCGATGGTCATATTCTCGTACTTTTTGAGGCTGGGCTCCTGGCATTCGAGCACGAAAATGTCGGCGTAGTTGTTGGTGATCAGCCCGACATTTCGCTCATTGCGCAATGCCGGCCGGCGCTGCGGGTCGGATAACTTCATCAGCCGGTCTTCTAACGGGCCAGTGGTGGCTTCATTCCATGCCGGCATGTCGTCATACAGGTTCCAATCCTTGAAGGTAAATGCGAAGCCGACCTCCAATGTGGCGCCCTGAGCCAGAACGCGGATGCCGCGCCTGACGCAGCTCTCCAGCCATTTGAGCTGATGACGGAAGCGCTCCGGATAGGCGTCGTTGACGGCGACCGCGTTGTAGAGGATTGGACGGCCAGCGGCCAGCGCCAGTTCCTCGTAATGACGCTCGGCGTGAGCTTCCGGATCGCCTTCAAAATCGCCGGGTTCCGGCACATACGTCATCTGGATGAAACCCTCATTGCGCTCGCCTAATACGCAGGCGAGGGCGAGAGCGGTCTCGTCGTGCATGATATCGGTCACCATCGGCGTGCCGTCAAAGTCGGCCTGCACACTCTTGCGGCCGAGCCGTTGCGCCGACCATCCGCAGGCGCCGTGATCCATCGCTTCGTTGATAATGCGGCGCATCTCGTTGGTCTCGCCTTCGGTGGGCAGACGGCCCGATTTGGCGTCTTCGAGGCCCATCGCCCAAGTCATTACTGGCGCCAACGGCACGAACGGCAGCAAATTGACACCCTTGGGATGTCGGTCAACGCTGTCGAGGAATTGGGGATAGGTGACCCAGTCCCACGGCAGGCCTTCCTTCATCGAGGCATAGGGGATTGCTTCAGTCCGCGTCATGGTCAACATCGATCGATCGCGCAACTCGGGCTTCACCGGGGCGAAGCCGAAGCCGCAGTTGCCGATCACGAGCGAGGTGACGCCATGCCAGCTCGACATGGTGCAATATGGATCCCAGAAGAGCTGAGCATCGTAGTGAGTGTGTAGATCAACAAACCCGGGTGCGACGTTAAGGCCGCCGGCGTCAATCACCTTTTTGGCGTTATGAGATTTCAGATTGCCGAGCTTGGCGATCTTGCCGTCCTTGATGCCGACATCTGCCCGGTAACGAGGCATTCGAGTGCCGTCGATAACCGTGCCGCCTCTGATAATTAGGTCAAACTCTGCCATTTCGTCCCTCCAACTTGAATTAATTGCTGGTCCCCCAAGCAAACTCCGAAGGTGATCGAGTCGGCATTCTTCCAGTGAGGCATTTGGCTACGCATAGATGATAAGAGAGTGCATTGTCTTCCCGGACCCGATCGGCGTAAACTGTTAGCTTGGTTAACGGTTTTGCCTCGACAGCATTAACTTGTAATCAGGTCTATTGTCAAGTCCCGAGCTTCTGCGTCTAATTGATGTGGCTGGCGTAGCGAGCAATGTTCGCCGGCAACGGCGCCGGCTCCCCATTGGAATCATGACAGAACAAGAAGACAAACAGGCGGAACAATACGCCGCCGAGCTTTTGGAACTCTTTTACCCTATCCACTATCGCGGCAACATGGCGGTCGAGGACGCCATGCGCGGAAAGCTGACACGTAAGGAGGCCGCGATTATATGGCTGATTCGCTCAGCCGGTGAGGATGGCAGCGAGATGCGCCGCAAGGAAATTGTGTCCCGGCTGCAGGATTGGTTCGATGTCAGCAGTCCGGCCGTCACTAAAGCCTTGCGCCACATGGCACGCCCGCCGCTCAGTCTGGTCAGACTAGTGGAAGATGCCGCGTCGGGCCGTGAGAAGCGGGTACGCCTCACGCCTCAAGGGCAACGCTTCGTCCTCGGTATGATCACGCGGGGACAAGATTTCCTGCAGAAAGTAGTGGAGCAACTTCCTGATCAACAGGTTCGCGACGGAATCGAATTTCTACGTGCAGGCGTAGCCGCCTATGAACGAGTGCACGCGGAGGCCGATGTTAATGGCAAAGGTTCGCTGGGGAAGGCGCGCTTGCCGGCCAAGCTCTCGGCGAACCTCCAGGATGAGGCACCCGCACCGATCAACGCGGCAGAGCGGCTAGAAGAACCAGCTCAGAATCCGAGGCCGCCGGTCTGATCGCAGCACCACCGACCAGGCGCTGCTCAATGCTGGCCCAGGCCCAGAATTTTCCGGGCCTCCGATGGGTTGGCGACCTCGCGGCCGATCTCACGCGCCATCTGCGCAATACGCTCTACTAAATCCGCATTGCGCGGCGTGCCCAACTCGGGATAGGGGTAATCGCCGAGCCCGATCGCGATGTGGCCGCCGCGCTCCAGCGTGGCACCTACGAGTGGAAACAGGTTTCCGCCGACACACATTACTGACCAATGAAGCTGGAGATGGGCCGGGATAAAATCGACCATCGCTTCGAGCCCGCGCACGCTCCCCGGATTTCCAGCGAATAGGCCACCCTCGCTCAATACGATGCCTCCATACAGCGGTTGTTCCAGCAGGCCGGCTTCGACGAATGCGCCAGTAACACGAATCGAACTGACGTTCCACAAGGCAACATATGGGCGTACCGCTGAAGCGCGAATCGTTTCGGCGAAATAACGCAGCGTCTTCGTCGGGTTCATATACACGACGTCCTCAGTCAGGAAGCGCCGCTGGCGCGCGTCGTAGGAGTCGACGTTGCTGGTGGTCATATCGATCGGCGCGAAGTCCGGTACGGTAGCCGCGTCTCTCGCCATTTCGATAATGTGGCTCATCCGTGCTTCCGGCGATGGCAGCGTCCACGCACCCAACGTTGGCATCACGATGAGGTCGCTCTTCTCATGGAGCCGCCGCGCGGTATCAGCGTAATACTCAGTTTTGGATGAGGCTGCGCCGTTGTGCGGATCGCGCGCATGATAGTGAATGATCGAAGCGCCCTGACGCCAACATTGTAGCGCCTCGTCGCAAATCTCTGCTGGACTGAACGGCACGTTGGGGTTGTGTTTACGCGATGCGTACTCGTTAATCCGCACCTCAATAATCAGCTTTTCCACGGATGATTCCTTAGGTTACTTGCGCCGCAGCACCCTGCCGCGGAAATTCATGACCAGCATCAACGCCAGAGCCTTCGCGGCGTGTTTAGGTTAATATGCTCGCCGCTTGAAACCATTCTTATCGAGAGGACCCAAATGACCAAGCCGCTTGAAGGAATCAAGATTATAGAGATCGCGCAGGAAATACAGGGGCCTTTGGCGACGCTTTTCCTGGCCGATCTCGGTGCCGAAGTTACCAAGGTCGAGAATCGCGAGAGCGGGGATGTCAGCCGCTATCTGCTGGCCCGGCTGGTCGGTGGAGCTAAGGTCCGCAACGCGAATGTGTCCCACTATTTCTACGCGATGAATCGCGGCAAGCGCAGTATCACTGCGGATCTGAAAAAGCAGGAAGGCGCGGATATCGTGCGCCGCATGGCCCAGACCTACGACGTCCTGCTGACCAACTACCGCCCCGGCGTACTCGAACGCCTGGGGCTCGGCTTTGAGGATCTACGTCAGATCAACACGGGCATTATCTTTGCCCAGGCCAGTTCCTGGGGACCCGAAGGACCGTGGAGGACACGCCCCAGCCGTGACACACTGGCCCAGGCGGCGAGCGGCTTGATGTCCAAAAACGGCATGCCCGCTGATAATCCGCTGCCGGCCGGAGCTTTGATCGCGGACCAGGCAGGCGCATTCACGATGGCAGGGGGCGTGCTCGCTGCGTTGTTCGCCCGGGAGCGCACTGGCCTGGGCCAGCGGGTCGATGCATCGATTTATGGAACTATGATCGCGGCGCAAAGCTTCGAATTAAACTATACCGGCCTGACCGGCGAGGAACCGGAGCGCGCCGGCCGCGGCCATCCCTTCCTTCATGGCGTGATCGGCTCCTTTCGTACCAAGGATAGCTATATCTGCTTGATTGGCGTGGACGATAAACGCTGGCCGCGTTTCTGCGAGATCATGGGCATCCAGCATCTGCAAAACGATCCGGAATGTGACAATGTGGCGCGTCATTTTCACGGGACCAAGATTACTCAGGTCTTGGACGAAATCTTCCCGAGCAAAACGACCGCTGAATGGCTCGAATTGCTGACCGAGGCCGATATTCTCGCGACTGATGTCGCTGACTATCGCCAGGTACTCACCAGCGAGCAGGCTCGCACCAACGGTTATGTGATGGCACTGGAGCATCCTACCGCCGGAAAAATCAACGTGACCGGGTGTCCGGTGAGCCTCAATGGTGAAGTCACGCACGATGCGTCACCCGCGCCCGAGCACGGCCAGCACACCGAGGAAGTACTGCTGGAGATCGGTTACACCTGGGAAGAAGTCTCCGAGCTGCGCGAAAACAGGATCATATGAGACTTAACGATCAGGGTGCTGCGCGCGAGAAGCAGTAGCGCAGGCATTTCGCCCTCAGGATAGATGCCTGCGTATTGTTCGGCGCGCGTTTTTTCGTTTGCGGCTTTGGAGCTGAGGCTTTAGCTTGTCCTTCGGTGGGCTCGCTCAATCAGCTATCAGACCAGCTCGCCTGGGAGGAACTTCGATGCGACTTGGACTCGTCACCGGTTATTCCGGTCCACGGATGCAAAGCACTGTCGACCTGATTCTCGAAGCTGAACGGCTCGGCTTTGATTCGGTATGGTCGGGTGAGGCCTATGGTTCCGACGTGATCACCTTTCTCGCCTACGTCGGCGCGCGCACCTCAAAAATCAAGCTGGGCGCGGGGATCATGCAGATGCATGCGCGGACACCCGCGATGACCGCGATGACGGCAATGACGCTCGATGGTCTGACCAATGGCCGTTTCATCATCGGGCTCGGTCCGTCGAATCCGCAAGTGGTCGAGGGATGGCATGGAGTGCCTTATGGCAAGCCGTTGCAGCGCTATCGTGAGTACATCGCGATCGTGCGCAAAGTCCTGGCGCGCGAGGCGCCGTTGGAATTCAGCGGCGAGGAGTACCAGATTCCTTATCGGGGCCCCGGTGCGAGTGGTCTTGGCAAGCCGCTTAAGAGCATCCTCCATGGCCGTCCCGACATTAAGATTTACACGGCGTCGATCGGACCCAAGGGGATCGAACTCGCCGCTGAACTGGCCGATGGATTGCTGCCGGTGTGGATGAGCCCCGATTGGTACGAAAAGCTCTACAAGCCGCATCTCGACGCAGGCTTCGCCAAGGCCGGACCAGGCAAGAACCGCGATAATTTTGACCTGGCTCCGTTCGTTACCTGCGTACTCGGCAACGACGTTGTCAAATGCCGCGAGCCGGTCAAGGCAAATCTGGCCTTGTATATTGGCGGGATGGGCGCCCGCAGCAAAAATTTCTACAACACGTACGTCCGCCAGTTTGGCTACGAGGAGCTGGCCGGCCGCCTGCAAGATCTATATCTGTCGGGCCACAAGAACGAGGCGCAAGCAGCAGTGCCCAACGAATTGGTGGATTCGGTTGCGCTGGTCGGACCCAAGGAGCGGATTCGCGATCAATTGGCCCGATGGCAATCATCGCCAATCAAGACTTTGCTAATCGGGACCAGCCAACCGGAAGCCCTCAGACTGTTGGCGGAATTGTGCTTGTAGCAAACCGTCCGCTGGGCTGGCTCGCCAACTGTGGTCGCATGAAATCGAGCCTTCGTAGTGCTTTACTGGGAAGCTGCGCGCTATTGGCGCCGACCCGATAGGAGGCGGAAATTAACGAAATGGCGCGTGGTTTCCGTTGAACCCGGCAAAATTGGTGTTCCTGTCCACTTTCGCAGTCACTGTTATCGGCTCACGGCTTACATGGACAAAGCAGCCACGATTGCGGGCCAACAATTCGCCAAAGCCGGATTCAGGCTGGCCAGTCTGTTAGACGGCATCTGGTTAGGTGGTGCGCCACCCCAGAGGATGCGCTAGGCCGAACCAGCTCGTGCTCAGCCGCCCGCAGTTTGCTTAAGGCCGGCCTCGCGTAATTCTTCTCGTACCGCGCGGCGCACGGCGGCCTCGATCCCGCCGCGCCGAATGTGTTCGTGCAGCGCATCGTTGATGAGGGACTGGTAATTCCCGCCGCCCATCTCGTGAACCCGTTTCCGGAAGTGATCGAGGATTTCGTTGTCCAGCCGGATGGTGATCCTGGTCTTGCCTGGCTCAGCAGGGACAACTGGGCCACGTTTGCCCTTACTGAAGTCGTATTCGCGTTTCATAAACTGTGTTCGTACTCCGCGCGCTCACGCCTGGTTGCCCGCCGCGCCGAAATGATCCTGATGCGCTCGCCTCGGATCGCATAGACTACAACCAGAACCCTACCCAACGCGTCTATGCCAACCGTGACGTAACGCTCTTCCTCCGCATGTTCTCCGGACACTGTCACGGCTCGATCGTCCTCGAAGACGGTTGCCGCATCGGCGAAGTCAACCTTATGTTTTCGCAGGTTCGCCCGCGCCTTGCGCTCATCCCACTCAAACCCCACACCCCCGCGCATATGCACAAGCGTACATAAACACGGCGGCCCGTCCAACGGGGCCGCCGCTTCTCAATCTTCTGGTGGTGGTTGCCGGTTAAGTCTTGATGCTGAGGACGTAATCGCACGCGCGCTGCGCCTGGGCGCGGCGTGGATGATGAGCTCACGGTCATCGCGGAGCTTCCGCAGTAATCCGCGGGAGAGCATAATGTGAAGGAATCTTGATCGGCTGCCTGCCGAACGAGGGAATACGCCGAATCGCGGAGGCTTGCTGCGCATTATTTCTGGGCATACGAGCCTCGGCCCACACGACACTGCACGACCGTCAGCCGGTCATTCAACCAATCGGTTGACTGTCTGAAGGCGCGAACGTATATTCAACCACATGGTTGAATTGGAGGCGCCTCAGCTGGACATGGTCTTTCACGCCCTCGGCGACGCCACGCGCCGGCGGATGCTTCGCGAATTGGTCAGCGGTGAGCGGACGGTAAGCCAGCTTGCCGACCCCTTCGCGATGTCGCTCGCGGCTGCGTCGAAGCACATCAAGTCGCTGGAGAACGCCGGACTTATCCGTCGCGAGGTGCGCGGGCGCACTCATCTGTGTCGCCTCGACCCCGGACCGCTCGCCAGCGCCCACCAGTGGCTGAGCTTCTACCAGCGCTTCTGGACCGACCGTCTGGATGTGCTTGAACGGCTCCTCCGCACGGAGGACACACGCAAATCCTCGATGCGCAAAAAAGGAGACCATCAATGACAGAGACCCGGAACCCGGACGCCTATGGCGTGCTCATCGAGCCCGCCATATTGAAGATCCAACGCCTTCTGCCCGGCCCCATCGAGCGCATCTGGGCGTATCTCACGGAGAGCGAACTGCGCCGCAAGTGGCTGGCGGCAGGCGAGATGGAGATGAAGGTCGGTGCTCACTTCGAGCTTGTCTGGCGTAACGACGAACTGACCGACCCGCCCGGCCAAAGGCCGCCCGGCTTCAGCGCCGAGCGCCGGATGCAAAGCCGAATCACCGAGCTCGATCCGCCCCGCAAGCTCGCCATCGCCTGGGAAGGCAGCGGAGACGTTTCCTTCGAGCTGGAGCCAAAGGGCGACGAGGTGATGCTCACCGTGATCCATCGCCGACTGCCCGACCGCTCAACTCTGCTCGGGGTCGGAGCTGGCTGGCACGCGCACCTCGACGTGCTGGTCGCCCGCGCGACCGGCAAGGAGCCGCCTCCATTCTGGGATGGCTTGAGTAGCCTGCGGAAGGAATACGACCGGCGGATACCGGCCTGACCGAACTCACGAATTTCAAGCGCCGCCGATGAAGAACACCCGAAAAGGAGACAAAACGATGACGAAGCACACGACCGGGACACGCGAAGAGTGGCTATCAGCGCGACTCGAGCTGCTCAAGGCGGAGAAGGAGCTAACGCGGCGCGGCGACGAGCTGGCGCGGCGGCGGCAGGAGCTGCCGTGGGTTCGGATCGACAAGGAGTACCGATTCGATACCGACGAGGGGAGTGCTTCGCTGGCCGACCTCTTCCGAGGGCGCTCGCAGCTCGTCGTCTATCACTTCATGTTCGGGCCCGACTACACGGCGGGTTGCCCGTCCTGTTCGGCGATCGCGGACGGCTTCAATGGGTTCGCCACGCACCTGGCCAACCATGATGTGATGCTCTGTGCAGTGTCGCGGGCGCCGCTCGCGAAGCTGCAGGCGTACAAGCGGCGGATGGGGTGGACGTTTCCCTGGGCGTCCTCGCTGGGTGGCGACTTCAACTTCGACTTCAACGTCTGGTTCACCGAAAAGCAACAGCGCGAGGGAGACATCGAATACAACTACCGGCGCGGGGCGAAGTTGCAGATGCGCGGCGACGAGGGGCCCGTCGCCCAGATGGCAGCCGCGACCGGAACCGACGTGGCCACATATACGCGCGAGAGGCCGGGCATGAGCGCGTTCGCGGTCGAGGACGGCGCCGTCTACCACACCTATTCCACCTATGCGCGCGGACTGGACGGCCTCTGGGGCATGTACCAGTGGCTCGACCGTGCCCCCAAGGGGCGCAACGAGACGGGCATCTGGTGGCGCCGCCACGACGAGTACGACAAGCGCTGAGAATGCGTGCTGAGCGGAGGGAACCATGATGGCGCTCCACTTGGCGCCTCGGGTGTACGCTTCGAGCTCGGCCAATATGTCGCGGTTGCCGCGAAGAAGGTGCCGAGCGTGGCGGCTAACTAGGACGTTAACATCACGGTGATCAGAAGCTGGCTCGGGCACGTCAGCCTCGACACCACCAACCACTATGCCCAGGCCAATCCGGAGACAAAGCGCGAGGCGCTTGAACGCATTGGACTGCCGTCCGAGGCAGGAAAACTCCCGCGATGGAGGCGCGACCGTAGCATCCTTGAGGGCTAGACTCACTGTGTCGAACAAAATAATGTGAAGGAGATGAATCTCGATCGGGGGAAAACAGCGGCAGAAGCCGGTCTCCTTCACATTACCCTTTCCTGCTGATTACTAAAGAAGCTGCGCGATGATCGCAAGCTGCTGATTCACGCTGCCGCACAAGCGCACAGAGCGGCCGACTACATTCTTAACCGAACCTCTTGTTCCGAATAAATTAGAACGGCGCCCGCGCAAAGCTCGGGCGCCGTTCTCTTCGTTAGCTTCCGCTCAACACGACCTAATCGCAAAAGCAGATTGAGCGTTTGGACTATCAAACTTGGAAATCCTTTTTTCCGAAGCCTTTTAGATCTGGCCCGTTACTTCGATCAAACGAAGGCTTCTCGGTTCCTGCTGACGAATTCCCCGACCGTCATCGGCTGGCGGCCACCGATTTCAGCGATATAGTTATTCGTTCCGGCAAAGATGCCGTTGCTGTGGTCGATGGCGACTTCATGAAGGTGCTGCATCAGGAATGTTTTCGCCGAGCCGCCGGTAGGTGCACCTTTATCGCCGTACATGGCCACCGCGGTGTTTTGAGCGGGTCGCTTCGGGTTGCCGCTGTAGATTTCCGCGAACTGTTCGATCGGAACCTGCTGGTACGTGACCACCTTCCCGATCACGCGACTGATGATCGCCGCGATTTCTGGAAGGGTGAGCTCAACCGGACCGAAAAGCGGATAGGTCTTACCGACGTGCGCGGTCGGGTTCTGGAGTATTGCGACAATAACGCGGGCCTGGTCCTCGGCTGCGACTGGCGCATGCCGCCCTGTTGTAGTGAACGGCGCGAGAATTTTACCCTGGCGGATCATTGGCGCGAGGTAGAGCAGCCATTCGGCGAAGAACGTCGGCCTGAGGTGGACCGTCGGTACTCCCGACCAGTCGAATACACGCTCGCCTAGCCAATGCTGACGGGCGGCTTCGCTTTTTGCGTCGCTGCGCGCGGATATCTGCGACATGTTGACGATGACTTCGACACCGGCTTCCTTGGCAGCCTGCGCGAACTGAGCGGTCGCCTGCACAAGGCCTGGGCTGATCGGATAGCAGAAGTAGGCTCGCTTCACTCCGCTCAGCGCGG
Organism: Binataceae bacterium (SeqCode); assembly: GCA_963752805.1. GTDB lineage: Bacteria > Desulfobacterota > Binatia > Binatales > Binataceae > JAMXLL01. The sequence goes on along the minus strand of CAVWAA010000012.1, from coordinate 70,121 downwards.
CACGCACAGAGTCGAAATCGAGGAAGTCGCCAAACACGACCTCAGCGCCAACCTTCTGCAACTGCTCCGATCGCTCGTCGGGCCGATGGACGAAAACCCGCACGGTGTGCTGTTTCTCAAGTAGCTGGCGTACCGTGTCGCCGCCCGTCGCGCCGGTGGCGCCCGTAATCAGAAATTTCGGCTGTGTCATTTTTCCTCTCCTCGGCGGACCCTGCGATGGGGTCGCTATTAAGATGGCGCTCGACATCTATATAGATGTCACCTATCATCTAAACAGTCAAGCAGGTGTGTGCGACTTGAAAAGGACTGGAACTGAATGCGGAAATCGAAACAGGAAGCGGAGGCAACTCGGCAACGCATTATCATGGCGGCAGCTGCGGCATTCCGTAAGAACGGAATCGCTGGGACGGGCCTTTCCGATCTGATGGCGGCTGCAGGCCTCACTCACGGCGGTTTCTATCGGCACTTCGACTCCAAGGATCAAGTTGTCGCCGAAGCATGCACCGCCGCCGCGGAATCTTTGATCAACCAACTCGCTGTTTCTGCTTTCGGGAAGTCGCCGCAGCGCGGATTGAAGACCATAGTGGAAACCTATCTTTCCGCTGCGCACCGGGACGAGCCCGCAGACGGCTGCCCACTGGCTGCGCTTGGCAGCGAGATGGCCCGAGGTGACGAAAGGACACGCGCCGCGGCGACCCAGGCTTTACTGAAGTTGGTAGAAGTTATCGCCTCTCAATTCGGCAAACCTCAGCCGGATGTTGCGAGGCGACGAGCCTTGGTAGCAGCGGCCACAATGATCGGGGCGCTAACGATGTCGCGTATCGTCACCGATTCTGAGCTATCCGCCGGCATTCTTCGGGAGGCCGCGAAGCAATTAGTTAATTCGCGATGATCAATGGTTTTTCCTCACGTCGCGATCGACCTGGGTTAACATCCGAACAGTCGTGCTGAGGCTCCCGGGTCAGGTCGGGAGCAAATTTGCAGGCTCAATTCGGCTTACTTGTCTCGCGTAAACGCTCCAGGCGATCAGCTGGCCCCAGACGGTCGGCTGCCTGGAAGGGTAGCACCCACCCTGGATACTCAAAGGGAAGAGCGCTGACCTCATCCAACTGCCTAAGCTCGTCTCGGGTGAGTGTGAGATCGACCGCAGCGAGATTGTCCTGAAGCTGGTCGAGGCGTTTCGCACCAATGATCACCGAGGTTACCACCGGCTTTGCCAAGAGCCATGCGAGCGAGACACGTGCGGGACTACACCCGTGTGCTTTCGCGATCGGAGCCATCACGTCGAGGATCTTCCAGGTCCGCTCTTTGTCCACGATGGGAAACTCGGATTCAGTGCGCCGCGAATCCGCGGGCTTCTGGTTCGTCCGGCTGAACTTGCCGGAAAGCAAGCCGCCGGCAAGCGGACTCCACACGAGCAGGCCAACCTTTTCGGATTCCAGCAGGGGAACGATTTCCCGTTCGAGATCGCGGCCGGCAAGCGAGTAATAAGCCTGAAGCGTGTCGAATCGGGCCAGGTTCCTGAGCTCTGAGATGCCCAGCGCTTTGGCGATCTTCCATGCCTGCCAGTTGGAGCAGCCGATGTAGCGGACCTTTCCATGCTGCACCAGCGTATCGAGAGCGCGAATCGTCTCTTCGACAGGTGTCACGGGATCGTTGCCGTGGATTTGGTACAGGTCGATATGGTCGGTCTGCAAACGGCGGAGACTCGCCTCCACCGCGTCCATAATGTGGCCGCGAGAGGCCCCGATATCGTTTCGCCCCGGGCCGACGCGGCTATAGACCTTCGTCGCGATCACGACATCCTTGCGCGCGATGTTAAGGTTCTTCAGTGCTTGCCCGAGAATCTTTTCGCTCTCACCCTCCGTGTAATTGTCCGCCGTATCAAAGAAATTGATCCCGCCGTCAATCGACGTCTTGACCAGTTCCTCGGCCTCGGCCTGGCCAACGGTGCCGATGGCCCTGAAGATCCCTCTGCCGTCCCCGAACGTCATGGTTCCGAAGCAAAGTTTTGAAACCAGCAGACCCGTATTGCCTAGAGTTGCGTATTCCATGGTGCGCTCCAATTGTTGTCGTTCTTTTGATTCGGATGCGCTACCGTGACCGGCAACGGAGTCCGTTTCCTTAGGTGAGGTGCCGCCTGAACGATTGGCGAGACCTCTTCGATGGCTCCGAACAGGCCGTAGCCGGCGTTATTGATCGCGACATCGATGTGCCCAAGCTGCTTGTGCGCTTGCGCGAACGCGGCATCGACCGCGCCTTTGTTCCCGACGTCGAGCGTGAGAGGAAGGAGCCGGTCGCCGTATTTCACCTTCAACCTATCGAGCGAGCGGATGTTGCGGGCCGCGGCGGCCACGCTATCGCCGCGCGCCAGCGCGGCTTCCGACCAGACGTATCCAAAGCCTTTGGATGCGCCTGGATGAACCAGGCTTTGTGAGAAATGGGTTGGGGCATGGGATTTTGTCCTCCGGAACGTTATATTGAAGAGCGGAGGACTCTCCGCCTCACAATCTTATATACGGAGGACCCTCCGTTTACAAGAGGCCGCCTTGTCAGAGTCCGACATTGCCCGCTCGCCCCGCGCCGACGCGCAAAGGAACCGCGAGCGCCTGCTCGCCACGGCATTGAAACTGTTCACCTCCTCGAAGAAGGAAGTGACGCTTTCGGCGGTGGCGGAACGGGCCGGCGTCGGCATCGGCACTTTGTATCGGCATTTTCCCACTCGCGACGCTTTGGTCGAGGCGGTTTACCGCCATGAGGTTGAGCGGCTGAGCGATGCGGCGCCGGCCCTTCTGAAAAAGATGCCGGCGGAAAAGGCGTTGGAGGAATGGTTGACACGCTATGTGGGCCTGATCGCGGCCAAGCGCGGACTCAAGGAAGCGGTTCGGTCGATCTTCGAGCCGGGGACCGACACCTACGCCTATTCGCGCGACCGCCTGACGACCGCGGTGACCCTGTTGCTCGATGCTGCGGCGAAGAGCGGTGCCATCCGCAGCGATTTCGATCCGCAGGATGTGCTGTTGGCGGTCGCAGCGAGCCCATGGGCTTTCGTGAACGACGGCGACTGGGAAGATCGCGCACTCCGCATGCTGCGCCTGGTGATGGACGGCCTGCGCTATAAGCCGCGCTGATTATTCCGCGAGAACATGTGCAACCTGGACTAGATCGCTGACCGAATGTCGCTCGCGCCGTCTTTCAACGCTTCGTCGCTCGTTCCAGACCTGCGACTACTCCGTTGGTTGGCTGGAGAAATGGCGAGTCTCGCCATTACCGCAGCATCCGGCGATGTACGCCGTAGAGTTGTCGATCGTGCGGTTCTCGATACCAGTAATTGGGTGTTGTCGGAGTCTATGCCCATGCCCACACCCATAGTCGCACCTAGAGAGGGCGCATATGCGTTGGATACTTGGGTCCAGGCATGGGCTAAGATACAAAACACGTTGTGAGGCGTCCTTCCTGGTCAGATTAAATCCCTCTGAGAACACCCCGATCTGCCCCTCGCCCGCTCGGTTGCGGGGAGAGGAGTCTTCTTGCTGACCCTCGCCTCCAAGCCCACGCGCCGTCCCTGCCGGGGGAGGATCGATGTCAAAGGGGATCTACGATGTCTGCTATAATCTTTTCGTTTTCCGATGCGCTTTATCGACGAGACCCGAGTATACGTCCACGCCGGCAAGGGCGGCGATGGAGCTGTCGCGTTTTTGCGGGAGAAATACCGGCCTTTTGGCGGTCCTGCCGGGGGTGACGGCGGGCGCGGTGGCGACGTGATCTTGACAGTCGACGAGGGTCTCTCGACCTTGCTTGATTTCAAGTACAAGCCCCGCTTGATCGCCCGCGATGGAGAACCCGGACGCGGCAAGCAACAGTACGGACATAACGGCAGTGACCTCGTCGTACGCGTGCCACCAGGCACGATTGCCTTCGATGAAGAGAGCGGACAATTGCTGGCCGATCTTGTGGAGCCCAACGCTCGCGCCATCGTCGCTCATGGCGGCGGTGGCGGACGCGGCAACATGCATTTCACGTCGCCGACTCGGCGCGCGCCCAGAATTGCCACGCCGGGAGGCGAAGGCGAGCAGCGATGGGTTCGGCTCGAATTGCGGCTGGTTGCTGAAGCCGGGCTGGTTGGCTTGCCGAATGCCGGCAAATCGACGCTGCTGGCGGCGCTTACTGCTGCGCGGCCTAAAATCGCGTCATACCCCTTTACTACACTTACTCCGAACCTCGGCCGCGTGAAGATCTCCGACGAGGAAGCCTTCAGCCTCGCCGATATCCCAGGACTGATTGAAGGCGCCCACCAGGGTCATGGACTCGGAATCCGCTTCCTGCGCCATCTGAAACGCACGCGGGTGATGGTTTACGTGCTTGCTCTCGACTCCGATCCGGCACGCGATTTCGATATCGTGCGGAGCGAGGTCGCAGCATTTGACGCAGACATGGTTTCGCGGCCGGCTTTGATTGCATTGAATAAGGATGACCTGGCTTCAGCGGGTGATGCGAAAGAACTTCGCGAAGCCATGCACTCGCGAACGGGGCTGGAGGTCTTCGTTATCTCTGCCCGCCAGCATCGCGGATTGGCGCCCCTCGTCGCAGCCGTTGTGCGGGAGCTCAAAACCCTCAAGACTACCGAGCCGAATGTCGCAGGTCGACTATAAAGCCCCGCTGCTGGCGCCGGTCCGCCGAATCGTAATCAAGGTCGGTAGCGCGGTGCTGTCGGACCAGGGCGGGCTGCGCGCCAATGTGATCGATCATCTCGCCGAACAGATTGAAACAGTGTTAAGCCGCGGATGTCAGGTCGTGCTGGTCACTTCCGGTGCAATCGCAGCCGGCCGGGCCCGCCTCGGCCGTCATGGAGCGAGCATCGCGGAACGGCAGGCGGCCGCGGCCACCGGGCAAATCGAGTTGATGCGGCAATGGGCCAAGGCTTTCGATGTGCGCGGACGAACCATTGCTCAATTGCTGCTGACCCATCAGGATGTGGCAGAGCGCCCGCGCCGGCTCAACGCCGTGCATACGATCCGCGCTTTGCTGGCGGCTGATGTGTTACCAGTGGTTAACGAGAACGACACGGTAGCGGTCGAAGAGATTCGAATGGGCGATAACGACGTGCTATCGTCGCTGGTCGCGGGCCTGATCCAGGCCGAATTGCTCATAATCCTTAGTGACGTCCCAGGTGTCCTGACCGGCGATCCTCGCACGCGCGCCGATGCGCGGCTGATTCCGCTGATTACCGATGCGGAAGCTGAGATGCGCGGGCTCGTGGCCGAAAGCGCTGGTCCGCTCGGCAGCGGAGGAATGGCAACCAAGCTTCAGGCCGCGCGGCTTGCAGCGCGGGCCGGAGTGAGCGTGATTATCGCACCCGGGCGCGAGCCGGATGCGATCATCGCGGCGACTGATCCGGCGCGTGAAATCGGTACGCTGATTGTACCGGCCCCGAAGCGCCTGCGCAGCCGCAAGCACTGGATTGCCTTTGCATTGCGTCCCGCGGGTGCTCTCGCGGTTGATCGCGGAGCGGCCGAAGCGCTGCGCTCCAAAGGGCGAAGTCTGCTGGCGTCGGGAATTCGTGAGGTGCGCGGCAATTTCCGGGGCGGCGACTGTGTGAGTCTGCTCGATAACGAGGACGTTGAATTCGGCCGCGGACTGGTTAACTATCCGGCCGCTGATGTGCTCCGGGTCAAAGGCAAGCGGTCGGCCGAGATTGTCCGGGTGCTCGGTTATAAACTGGCCGACGAGATTGTTCATCGCGACAATTTCGTGCTGCTCGACGAAACCGCATGAGTCTTGAAAGCGACCTCTCTTCCCAACTGCATCGCGCCCGCCGGGCGAGCCGCGCGCTCGCACTAGCCCAGACTGAGCAGAAGAATCAGGCATTAACGGCAGTCAAGGACAACCTATCGAGCTTGGCGGACGAGATTATCGCCACGAACCGAGGCGATGTGGCGCGAGCGCGCGATGCCGGACTGAACAATGCACTAATCGATCGTCTGACCCTCAATCCTGCCCGCATCATCGCTATCGCCCGCGGGGTCGAAGAAGTAATTGCATTGCCCGACCCAGTGGGCGAAGCGATGACCCGGTGGACCCGTCCCAATGGCCTGGAAATAGTACAGACGCGGGTCCCGATCGGCCTGATCGCGATTATCTACGAGGCCCGTCCCAACGTCACCATCGACGCGGGCGTCTTGTGTCTCAAGGCTGGCAACGCCGTCATCCTGCGCGGTGGGCGGGAGGCGCTTGAGACGAACCGTTTGTTGGCTCAGTTAATGGCGGACGCGTTACGCAGTTCCGGCTTCGAGGCCGATTGCGTGGCGTTCATCGGCAACCCCGATCGCGAGGTCATTGGGGTCCTGAAGCGGCGTCCGGACTTGGTCAACCTGATAATTCCGCGTGGAGGCAAATCGCTTAAAGAGGCGCTCGCTGGTTCCGAAGTTCCGGTGCTGCCGCATTTCGATGGCATTTGTCATACCTACGTCGATCGCGCCGCGGATCTCAAAATGGCGGAGGAGATTTGCTTCAACGCCAAATGCAGCCGCCCGTCGGTATGCAATGCGATGGAGACGATGTTGGTTCACGCCGATGTGGCGGAGACTTTCCTGCCGGCGATAGCGGCCCGAATGACCGCAGCCGGGGTAGAGCTGCGCGGCGAGGATCGCGTACGTGCAATTATTCCCGTGGCGAGACCGGCCATCGATGCGGACTGGGACACGGAATATCTGGATCTGATCCTGGCGATAAAGATGGTGGATTCGATTGATGAGGCAATCAACTTTATTGCCCAGCACAGCTCCGGGCTGGCCGATGCGATAGTGACCACGGACGCGAAAGCAGCCGGCCAATTCGAACGCGAAGTGGACTCGGCGACAGTCTACGTCAATGCGTTCGACGCGCTTCACCGACGGCTTTGAGTTCGGCTTCGGCGCGGAGACCGGCATCTCAACCAATCGCCTGCATGCACGAGGTCCAATGGGTCTACGCGAGCTCACGACGTACAAATACGTGATCCGCGGCAGCGGCCAAATTCGCGTACTGCCGAGCGGCAACACGTGAACTCACAATCCCACATATGACCGATGCAATCTTATATTGACACCAAAAACACCACGCCGCACCGATTCCGCGAGTGAAGCACCGTATGGTATTTGTTAACTATGGCGCCAGTTAGACGACAGCGCCCCGACGATGAGAAGCTGCAAGGAGCTGATCATCTATGTGTCTACACTCTCGGCACAGGATCCAAATTTTGGGGCGACCAAACTCAATAAGTTATTGTTTTACACTGATTTTCTGGCGTATCAGCGCTTCGGTACTGCGATAACCGGTCAGGAATATCAAGCACTGCCGCAAGGACCTGCCCCAAAGCGCCTCAAACCGGTGGTGGAAAAGATGAAGCGAGCCGGCGACCTCAAGGAGGAGCGGCGCAAATCCGGTCGATTTCAGCAGATTCGGCCGGTGTCAATCAGGACAGCGGATCTTTCAAAGTTCAGTGGACCCGAAGTGGATCTCGTCCGCGATGTGGTAGAGCGGTTCTGGAATCTCAATGCGACCCAGATCAGTAACGAATCCCATCTCTTTCTGGGCTGGCAGTTGGGAATCCAAGGGGAGACTATTCCGTACAGCACGGTTCTGATTGGGAATCGCAAGCCGACTGATGCCGAGCGAAGGAAGGGTCGCGCGCTGCAGAAGCTTGCGAAGGAAGCCCTTGCTGGCGGCCATCAGTAAGTCTTGCGGACAATCGTAAGAACGCACCCGTTTGAGGAGCGCTTGCGCGAACTTCTGCAGCGAGGAATGCGAGCCGTTGATGAATTCCTTGAAGCAACCGAATGGGCTCTTAGTCGCCGCGCAGAAGTCGGCACGCAGCTCACCACAGATGATCCTCCCGTTTGGTTCTTCCTGTAGTCGAAGGTGTACCGCGCGTTGATCCGTTGGTGGTGTTTTACACCTTTGATGCGGATTGCGTTTATCTACTCCACATTGAAGTCGCCTTTCAGGGTAGAAATTGATCCCGCGACTACAGCGCCTTTAGAGGGAGTTGGTCAAGGATGGGAGCAATCGTTGCCCCGAGGTTTAGTTTAGTTTAGATGAGGGGACTAGTTTTCCGGTGCTCGTCCTCGATTCCTCTGCTAACGAGCCACCCAGAGATCGGTCTATTATCCTTCTCTAGTTCTGTGGACGGCGTTTTACGGTCACTGCGTGTAATGCAGTTTCAAGCCGGGCCGGGGCCAGTCCATCGCCACCAGTTTGCCCAAGCCGGTTAGCGTAATGTATGCCGTTCGAAGATCTGGCCCGCCAAAACAAATGTTCGTCGTAAGCGGATCACCGGTAGGAATAAACTCCATCGATGCCCCATCGGGTGAGATCACCGTAATCCCGCCGTTGACCAATGTCGCTACACAGACGTTGCCGGCACCGTTGACTGCCAGCGAATCCAGCAATTGGTAGCCTGGTAACCCTACGAGAAGCTTCCCCCCGCGCGGACCGCCTAGTAGACCGCCTTGCCCTGCCGCCGGCCCAAGCTCGCCTGGCCGAGTAATGTCCCACTGCCACACGCGGCCTTCGAAGGTCTGTGCCACGTATAACCGCATATCTCCCGGTGCTAAGCCGATGCCGTTGGGTCCATCGATAGGAAAGATCATCTCCTTAATCAGCGAGCCGTCTGCTTTGGCATAATAGATCGCAGTGCGATCCCTTTGTCGCTCCTGAACCTTTCCGAAATCGGTGAACCAGAATCCACCCGTACCGTCAAAGACAAGGTCGTTCGGTCCACGCAGACGATGACCATTACATTCGGTATAGATGATCTCGACCGTGCCGGTGGCGAGGTCCACCCGCTGGATACAGCCGCCGGTGTATCCTTCCGGCAGGCCTTCCGTCGGGCTGCCATCGGGATTGAGTCTGAACCCGCCGTTATTGCAGATGTAGACTTTGCCGTCTGGCCCGATCGCGGCGCCGTTGGGACCGCCGCCGGTTTCGGCGACGACCTCTTTCGCGCCGTTGGGCCGCACCCGGGTGAGTGTGCCGCGCGCGATCTCCACCACCAACACGCTGCCGTCTGCCATAGCGACCGGACCTTCCGGAAATTTGAGTCCGGAAGTGATTTCCCTAATCTGTGGCATGTGTTCTAGCCTCCCATCTGCGCTGCCCTGTTGGCAGACGCGTTCTGATAGTTAAGCGATAGGTCGCGCTCGCCGGCCACCATGCTAGAGACGCGTTGAGCAGCTTCTCAAAAGATGAACCGGCAGGTTTTTGCGGTAAACAAAACCGATGGCCCGCAACTCGGATGGTCAACAGGCTACTATTTAAGGGCTGGAGAGCACAAACACGAAACCGTATTGGTGACCCTGGAGAAAGCGAGACTGGTGACAACTACCGACTGAATTGAGCAAGCAGTTCACTTGCGCGAAACCGAAGAGTGGCGCGCAACTTTACTCCATGTCGATCCACCGCCGAATTATCGACGGTCCGATCTCAAGCCCCCCAGCCGTCAGGAATCTGGTGATATCGTCTGGCAGGGGCGCGATAAACTCCAGCCGCTCACCGGTCCGAGGATGCGAAATAGTCAATGCCAGCGCATGCAACGCCTGCCCTCCCCTTGACCATCCAGAACTGATTTTACCTCCGCCGTAGAGTACATCGCCAAGGCACGGATGTCCTGACGCGGCCAGATGTACGCGAATTTGATGGGTGCGGCCGGTTTGCGGCCGTGCCTTGAGCAGCGTGACCGGATTCGGGCTAACCGCAAAACGATGGAGCACAAAAAATTCCGTATGAGCTTCGCGCGTCCTGTGCGATCGGATCGACATCCGTTTGCGCTCCGTGGGATGGCGCCCCAACGGCCGGGCAACGGTGAAGCGATCGTGGGCGACAATGCCTCGCACTATCGCGAGGTAGACCTTGCTCACGCTACGGTCCTTAAACTGCTGCGAAAGCGCCATCCTCGCAAACGGAGTTCGGGCCACTACCATCACGCCAGAAGTTTCCTTGTCAAGCCGATGCACAATGCCGGCGCGTATCAGACCGTCCGGTTCGGCCATTGCCGCCAAATCGGGAAATCGAGCCACCAAGGCGTCGGCCAGCGTCGAATCTGGATGACCCGGCGATGGATGCGCTGGCATTCCGGCCGGTTTGTTGACCACCAACAATTCCGCATCACTGAATAAGACTTCAGGAACGCCATCGGCGGACGCTTGTGCAACCTCGAATCTGGACGCCGGGGCGGGTTCACGGGGTATGGGAGAAGCAATCTCGACCCGATCTCCGGGACGAATCGCACAGGAAGCGCGGACCGCCGTCCCGTTCACTGTAATAAGCCCAGCTTTGATCATCCGGCCAACTTGCGAGCGCGATCGTTCGGGCGCCAGCGCGGCCGCCACAAACTGGTCAAGGCGCCGATAATCGTGATCGGCGCCCACTACCAGGAACTGAGTTCGGAACGTGTTTGCGATTCCAGCAGAATTGCTCAAAAGCGGTAGAGCACCGGGTGTGTCTTTTCGTAGGACACGATCTCACGCTCATGCGCCAGGGTCAGCGCGATATCATCCAGCCCTTCGAGCAGGCATTTCTTTGGAAACGGCTCGATCTCGAAATGGGCTTTCCAGCCGAACTCATCTGATACGGCCTGTGCCGGGAGGTTGACCGTAAGTTGATAGTTGTCATGCTGTTTGATCGCCGCGAAAATTGCGTCGATTTCCCCGGGCTTGAGGATCACGGTCAGGACTCCATTCTTGAGGCAATTGTTCCTGAATATGTCGGCGAAGCTGGGCGCGATCACGGCCCGAAATCCATAGTCGGCCAATGCCCATACCGCGTGTTCACGGGAACTGCCGCAGCCGAAATTCGAGCGCGCTACCAGGATGCTCGAATTGCGGAAGCGGGGCTGTTCCAGCACGAACTGGCTGTCGGGCTGTTTGCGCCAGTCATAAAACAGTCCCGCAGCCAGCCCAGTTCGCACCACCGCTTTCAAAAACTGCTTGGGGATGATTTGGTCCGTATCAACATTGGGCCGATCCAGCGGAGCTACCAGCCCTGTGAAATTCTTGAACGGTTCCATCTGCTTGGTACCTTTTCGATACGACTATTTCGTCCATTCGCGAACGTTGACAAAATGGCCGGCTACGGCCGCCGCCGCCGCCATAATCGGACTGACCAGATGAGTGCGGCCGCCCGCTCCCTGGCGTCCCTCAAAATTACGATTCGAAGTGCTGGCACATCGCTCGCCTGGACGGAGGATATCAGGGTTCATCCCCAGGCACATGCTGCATCCGGCTTCGCGCCATTCGAAGCCAGCTTCGGTGAAGATTTTGTCAAGGCCCAGTGCCTCCGCTTCGTTCTTAACCAGTTGTGAACCGGGCACCACCAGCGCACGAACGCTGGGCGCCACCTTGCGCCCCTGCACCATCTCAGCCGCAGCCTTCAAATCGCTGACCCGTGCATTGGTGCATGATCCGATGAATACGCGGTCGAGCCTGATATCCTCAATCGGGGTCCCCGGCGTCAGCGCCATATAATCGAGCGCCAATTCGACCGCACGCCGCTGCGTTGGATCATTAAAACTCGCCGGATCCGGCACCTTCGATTTGACGTCGGACACCATTCCAGGATTGGTGCCCCAGGTGACCTGCGGGGCGAAGCTCGACGCCTCGAACGTCAGACTGCGGTCGAACCTGGCATCCGGATCCGAACGGAAGGTAAGCCAATGCTCGGCCAAGGCATCGAGCTGTCTGCCGGTGGGAACGAATTGCCGTCCACGCAGATAATCCACCGTCTTCTGGTCGGCGGCGACCATCCCCGCTCGCGCACCCCCTTCGATAGTCATATTACAGACGGTCATCCGCTCTTCCATCGAGAGCGCTTCGAGAGTGGACCCGCGATATTCGATTACGTACCCTGTCCCGCCGTCGGTGGTGATCCTGCCGATGATGCCGAGAATCAAATCCTTGGCGCTGACGCCCAACCCGAGCTTCCCCTCAATGCGAATTTCCATCGATTTCGGCTTCGCTTGCCACAGGCATTGAGTGGCGAGCACGTGCTCGACTTCACTGGTGCCGATACCAAATGCCAGCGCCCCCATCGCGCCGTGGGTGGCAGTATGACTGTCGCCGCAGACGATCGTCATCCCCGGCTGGCTTAGGCCCAACTCAGGTCCAATCACGTGTACGATTCCCTGCTCGCGCGAGCCGAGGTCGTAGAGGCGGACACCGAAATGGGCGCAGTTCTTCCGCATCATTTCGATCTGAAGCTTGGAATCAGGGTCGGTAATCGGCAGCGACCGGTCGGTGGTTGGCACGTTATGATCCATCGTCGCAAACGTGCGGTCGGGGCATCGCACCTGGCGTCCGGCCTTCATCAGTCCTTCGAAGGCTTGCGGCGAGGTCACCTCGTGCACCAAATGCAAATCGACATAAAGCAGCGCCGGCTGCCCGGCCGCCTCAAAGACCACGTGCGAATTCCAAATTTTTTCAAAAAGCGTTTGCCCCGCCATCGCGATGAAACCTGCCTCCAAAGATATACGTCAGAATATAAAGGATTAGCCGACCGCGCCGTCCCGCGTAAAGCAGTTCAGCGATCGCGTGAGCCTCTGGGAGCTGATGCGCAGTGACGCTGGATGGCACCGACCCCGCTCCAAGGATCCTGCCGCCGGTGCGATGTGTCCCGTGATGACTCTTTTGTGTAAAAACATGCCTGTGGCAGTTCGATCATCGCGTGATGGGAGCGCTCTTAGGCTGGCGGCGTGCTGGTCGATTGTTACTTTGACCGCGTGCGACCCGAATGTCACGATCGCGGGCGCGAATTTTCCAGGCTGGCTCTTGTGCATGATCGTGGGCGCGATCCTCGCCGCGATCGTGCGCCCGCTCCTGGTACTGGCGCGTCTTGAACTGTACCTGGGACCGCTCACGATCTTCTACCCGAGCCTGATCGCGATGTTCGCGATGATCGTCTGGGTGATCTTCTTCAATCGGGTGTGACGGAAGATGGCATCAGGCGGCACGCAGCTCGCTCGCAGTATCGCGGGAAAGATTCTCGCCGCCGCGGTCTATGCCGTAACGATTCTGCTCGCGCTTTACATCACTCGCATCTACTTCGCGTATCCCCAGACCGACGACGCTTACGTGCGCGCAGACACTGTAGGTATCGCGCCGCACATCAGTGGACCGATCATCGACCTGCCGATTCGCGACAACCAGCATGTAACGAAGGGCGACACGCTCTTTATCGTTGATCCCCGCCCTTACCAGGCTGAACTCGATTCCGCCGTCGCCAGCGTTGACCTCACGAATCTACAGATCGGCGCACTCGACAACTCGATTTCCGCCGCCAAGGAGAGACAGGCGCAGCTCGAAGCCGATCGCGCCTACGCTCAGCAGTACCTCGCTCGAATCACTCCGCTGCTCAGCGAAAATTTCGTCACCGCCAACGATGTCTCCAGCGCCAGGAGCAAGCTCGCCGCCGCGCGCGCGGCGGTGGAGAGCGCGAAGAGCGAGGTCGCGCGCGCCAACAACGAACTCGGCAAGTATGGTGATATCAATGCACGCCGCAAAGCCGCTGAAGCGGCAGCCTACAAGGCGCGGCTGAATGTTGAGTACTGTTACGTGAAGGCACCGTTCGACGGCTACGTCACCAACCTCAATATCGCGGTGGGCCAATACGCCAACGAGGGCAAGCAGGTGGTGAGCCTGGTCGACGATCGCAACTGGTACGTGCTGGCGAATTTCCGCGAAACCTTTCTTTCGCGGATCAAGCCCGGCATGTATGCCGAGGTCTTCCTGCTCGGCTATCCCAACGTGCGCTTTCGCGGACGCGTCGAAGGAGTGGGGTGGGCGCTGTTTCAGGACAACGGCGCAAGCGTTGAGGGCTTGCCGCGCGTCGAGCCGACTCTTAACTGGGTGCGCCTTGTTCAGCGCTTCCCCGTGCGCGTGACACTCGAGGATCGCGATGTGCGCTACCCGTTTCGAATGGGCGAAACTGCTGTCGTCACGATTAAGGGCTACCAGTGAGTTCCGGCGCGGCAGCCATTTTTGCGCGATGCTCGCAGCGATCACGGTTTCGCTTCAGGAGGGATTGCCCCCGTTGCGAACGTCACCGCGGCCGCCGAAATCAACAACTCCGCCTTGCTCTGAATGATCGCGAAGCGCGCTGCGGCCAGCTCGCGCTCAGCCGACAGCAGATCGACGATCGTCGCAAGCCCGAGCCCGTACGATCTGAAATTGGAATTGTACGACGACTGCGACGCCGTCAGTAGCGCCTGGGCGTAGTCGTACTTGCGCTGCGCGGTTTGATAGGTGAAGTACGCCCGCCAGACGTTGGCGGCCACGTCGAGCTCCGCGCCCTCGACGTCGGCGCGTGCGGCATCGCGCCGCGCCTCGGCCTCCTTGATCGAGTTGACGCGCGAGAAGCCCGTGAAGATGTTCCACTTGAGCGATACGCCCGCGCCGTATTCCGGCGCCATCGCGGTGAACGTCGGCGTCTCCGGATTCGACAGCCGATAGGTAAAAGCCTGCTCGCCGTAAAAGCTCGTGAGCCCCAACGTCGGATAGAGCGATGCGCGCGCCAAATCGACCTCGGCCTGCCGCGCGCGCATTGTCGAGACTCTAGCAGCAAGATCAGGGCGTTCGCGCACCGCGGAATCGATCAGGCGCTCGATATCGGCGCCGAGCGATTGCGGCAGCGGCCGATCCTTGAGCAACTCGACTTCGGGTGCATGGCCGGCCCGCACTCCCAACGCGACCGCGAGGTCCGCCTGCGCGAGGCTCACCGCCAGGCGGGCGTTTTCGAGATCATAGTCCGCCTGTGCTTCGCGCTGACGCGCGAGCAGCACTTCCGGCGCCGTGGCGAGCCCGTGTTTCTGACGGAGCTCGGTCGATTTCCGATCGGTCGTCGCGAGCTTCACCGCAGCGTCCCCGGCTTCGACTCCGCCGTGTGCAGCGTCGAGTTCGTAGAAAGAACGCTCGACGTTGAACACGACTTCCTGCACCTTGCGATTGAAGAGCAGGTTCGCGGCGACGAGTTCGTTCAGGGCGGATCTGGCGGCGGCGTCGCGCCGTCCGAAATCGATCAGGTCGTAGTCGAGTGACAGAATGTTTCTGCTTTGCCAGGTTTTCAGCGCCCCCCAATGCTTTGGAACGAGGTCAACCAGCCGCTGGTATCCATTGTCGCTCTGCGAGCTGACGACTGGGTAATAAGGAGCACGCGCTTTGCCGGCGGCGGCTGCCGCCGCTTCGGCCGTATGACGCGCGCTTCGGGTCGAAGGATTGTTTACCAGCGCGTAATCGATTAGCTCGGTCAACCCTGCGCGATGGCCGCTGAGTGGTTGATCCGAAAGCACTGCCGTTTCGGCGGCTGAGCCGACCAGCCCATGTTGGCCGGGCGCGGGCGCCCATTCGCGCCGAACGGCCTGCGGAGCCCACGCGCCCGGATTCAACTCAGGCTGTGCTGCGTACTTCGCGCAGCCGCCGAGGGCCACGGCCGCGCAGAGACTCGCGCGAAGTGCGCCGCGAAAGATGCGTGAAGCCTTAGACGGCTGGCTGTCGGTTCGATAAAGGTGCATAAGAATTCCACCAATCGAGTGGCGATTACGTCTTCAACTATTCGCGCGTTCCCAAGCTCTTTGAAAACGCGCGGGTCCAGCGCCTTTTCCGGCGCGGCTCAGCTATGGCATCGCTAGGCGCAGCGACCTGGGCAGCATCGCGCGCGCGGCCTGTCGAGGCGGACGATCAATCCTTCCGCATGATGTTGAGGTCATGGCGCGCCGAGCTCGCGAGGTTTCCCAATCGATGGCGCCGCGCGGCGCGCGTCGCGTTGGTGACCGCGCTGGGAGCGGGGGTCACGGCAATCCTCCAGATCTCGAACCCGCTCGGCCTGACGATGCTCCTCAATTTCGCCGCGCCCGAGTATGCGTTCAGCCTGGCGACCGCGATCACGTTCCTGGTTGGCGCCGCTGCTATGCAACTGCTCATCCTCGCGGTGATTGGCGCGTTGGTAAACGCTCCGGTCCTGCACGTCTGCGTGTTTATAGCCTATGCATCTATCAGCACGTATCTGATTTACGGGGTGCCCGGCCTGGGCCGGCTCTGGATATGGGTGCAGATACCGACGGTGACGGCCTTTTACATGGTGCTGTTCGACCATCGCGGGCTGGGCTGGGATAACGCGCAGATGTTCGCCGGCCTGGCTATCGCAGTCGCGATGCTGTGGCTGTTCAACAACGTCATTTGGCCAGAGCCCGCGGCTGCGGTGTTATCCGGTTCGCTTCGGAGCACGCTGGAGCGGTCGCGGCAGCGGCTTGCACTGCTGATGCGCATTTTTCTGGCCGAGGGCGGCGAGATTCCCGATCACGATCGCGGGGTCGCGTCCAAGCTCGCCTACCATCTGACGTTGCTGGAGCCCTCCATTCGCAACGCCGCCAATGTTCGCGAACCCGCGGAGCTATTGGCTGCAGTGACCGTCGCCGAGCGGATTCACAATGAAATCGATCGGCTATCCGTCGTCGCATACACTCAGCTTGGCGCCACGCTCGACGAAACCGGCAGGTTCGCGCTGGGCGAGGCAGCGCGCGCGCTCAACGCCGCGCTCGAGGCGCACGTCTCGGGAAGTGATGGTACCGGCTCGCAATCTGAATTGCTGGCGAAAATTGACAGTCTGCGCCTGGTGCAGGCAGCGGCCCCTCAGCGCGAAGTGCTGGCGGGACTAGCGGCGCATTTTGAAAATATCGCCGCGTTGCTTTCGGCTCGGCCAGACGAACTGCCGCGCGAATCAGCGGAATCGGCGCAGCCGCTTCCGCAGCCGGCCTTTCACCTGAGCAAGTTCCTCGTTCGTTTCTGCGCGCGGCACACGATCGCAATGACGATCGCGTTCGTGGGCGGGCTGTTCGACAACAACGCCGCCATTCACGCGGCGCTGTGGCTGCTCATGATCGGCGGTCCGCCCAGCCATGGTGGAACGGCGAAGAAGTTCACGGTGCGCGCGATCGGTGCCGCTGGCGCGCTGCTCTTCGCCGCGCTCGGAACGATCGTCCTGGCGCCGAACTTCATATCGCTGCCGCCTTACATGCTGGCGATATTCATCGGAGTTGCGCTGATGACCTATATCGGCGAAGGCGGCGGTGAACTCTCGTACCTGGCGATCGGCGGCACGGCATTCGTGATCGCGTTCAGCGCGCCAGGCCCGCGTACGGAAATGGTGGGCTCGATCTGGGCGATCTGGGGAATCAGCCTCGGCATGATTATCCGCGCCGTCGTGTCCGTCGTGTGGCGGGAGCATATGAATCGCACGCTTGCCGAGGAATTCGAACGGCCGCTCGCCGCACTGGTCACGTTGACGCGGAGCGCGAGCCTCGAGGAACACGAGATCGTCGCGGCCGAGATGGTGATCATCATGGGCGTTCAGGCGATGCTGACCGTCGCGACCGACGCGCAACTTGAAGGGCGTTCGGCGGGAATCGACGCGCGCAACCTGGTGGACGCGCTCGATACGACGCGCCGGCTCGCGTTCGCGTTGGGTAATCTTTCGACTGCGGAGCGCGGGCCCGAGCGCGACGATTTCGACACCGCTATCAGGGAGCGCCTCGAATCGTGGCTCGCGAGTCTGCAAGCTCAACTTGAGCCGGGCCAGTTGAACATCGCGCCGTTGCGGATGATGGTTGCGACCGCGACGACACCCGACCTCGTCGCCGTCGATGACCCCGCGCGTGAGCACATCGCGCGCCTGATGCTGACCCTCGACGCGCAGCTCAGGACGATTTCGCTTCGCTGACGCGCCGCCCGCGTTTCGACCCGCATCGGCTCGTTGAAAAGCGAACCGACCAGGACTTGGCCTTCTCGCACCAATTGATTACCCACGACACCCCCGAAACAGCGTCATTCAGGCTATGATGTTCCACCTATTGTTAGAAGCAAAGAGCATCGGTGCATTAGAAAGTCTTATAGCAACGATTTCCCGGAGAACCGCCCTCTCACGAGACTTCTTTCGGTTCATTTTTCCATAAACCTCCGCAATCGCCGAGGCTCGCGACCAACCCCCGGAAGCTACAGAACCAAGCGCGCCGACACCGTTGTTTATCGAGGTACAGAAGATAGTTAGCGAAGCCATAGCCCCTGGCCATCCAGAAACTCGCGAATCGCACGCCGCGGCCAGTGGAGAGGTCGGCTGCATGCACAGCCTTGCTTCTTGAACAGCGCCGCCCGTGTGAGTCATTTCCGCGCGCGTGGCTGCCGGGCGCGCGAGAATCCCGCATCTGCGCCTTCCCTGGCAGGGCGGCTCTCGCCGGTGGTGGTGATACACCAGAGCAACTCGCCTTCGCTGTTTCGGGATTCTTCGCGCGCCAGACACGCGCGAGAATGACAAACACCGAACGCATTGCTCCAGTCGCTTATCGGACGGTCTCCTCTAATCGCCACGCCGTTTCTTAGGAACGGATCGATGGTAATTGGGTTAATCCTGTTCCGCCGTTAAGAATCCGACGCCCTCAGAAATTCGCCCTCAAGTGCACCACTACTCCGCGCGCGGTTGAACGTCGCGTTCGATCTGAGCCTGGTGTTCGCGCGCTGCCGCGCGCAGATCGTAGGTGCTCTGCAGGTTCAGCCAAAACTGCGGATTGACACGGAAATAGCGGCCAACGCGCAAGGCTGTGTCTGCGGTGATCGCGCGCTCGCCCGCGATGATCTGCGCGATACGGTTCGGCGGCACGCGCAGTGCCATCGCCAGCTGGTGCGGGTTCATATCGAGGGGCTTCAGAAACTCCTCGAGCAGGATTTCGCCCGGATGAATTGGGGGAAGCGTCTTAGACATATAGATACTCGAATATAGTAAATTGAATGCAGTTGCGGTCATGCCCGCCGCGTCAGTGGTAATCAGTAATCTCTACATTGAACGCATCTCCTTCTTTTCCAGGCGAAACAGAACCGCGCAGCGTGGTGTTGCGACGGTGGCACTAAGCGGCGGATATCCCAGAACGAATTTCTATTGACGCGGGCGGTGTGCAAGCTCGAAAGGCGCGGCCTTCGGATCCTCACCTATCATCAGGTCCCCACTAATGATGGCGGCATCAGCCTCGGCCAAGCCGTGGTGGCGGCTGCCCGCGCCCGCCACCGCTCATAGACCCTTGCACGATCACGCGCAGGGTGCGCGGCGCTCGTGCTATTACTTGCCGGCTACTTTACTGAAGAGACCCGTTGGCAGGCCGTCGATGCTCCGCTCGTTTTCCTTGTGTTGGTAAGCGGTAAGAGTCTGCTCGTCGCGCTTCTCCCAATATTTGCGCAGCGTGTCGCGTTCGCTGAGGTTCTCCATCCAGGGCACGCCGTAGCCGCACGACGTCATCGCCGATTCGATGTCAATCTCCATAATTTGCCGAACACCAGGCTCAGGTGGGAACATCGTCAGGTACTCATGCCAGTTCGCATCGTTCCGATGAATCGGGCGGCCGCGGCCATAGAGCCTCGCGATTCGAGCCGTTTTGTCAAATGAGCAGAACAAGATGGTGATGCGGCCGTTGTCAACCAGATGCGCAGCCGTCTCGTTACCGCTGCCCGTGATATCAAGATAAATTACGCGTTGTGGACTGAGTACGCGAAATGTATCCATACCCTTCGGCGACAGATTGATGCGCCCCTTGGTGGGCGCAGTCGCGACGAAGAAGACTTTCTGCGCGGCGATGAATTGCTTCAGTTCCGGCGTTATTCCGTTGTACCAGTTCGACATTGACTCCGGGCGCTCCTACGAAAACGATCCCAGGTGAGATTACCTCGCCGCGTCTCACGATCAAAGCTCCGCCAAACTCCGGTAGTGAGTCAGTTTTGAGCCCTCCTTGTTGTCATTCCCGCGCGTCTGGTCTGCTTGGCGCGCGAGGAATCCCTGAATCCGGGACCCTTCGCGCGGCAGCCACGCGCGAGGGTGACACAAACGAGGCCTCGATCATAAACATGAACTCAAAGTGACCCATTACCCAAACTCCCGAACTATTGACGGGAGCCAGGCATCTCCTCGACCACTATTCGCTCTCGCATTTCGCAAATTAAAGCGGGAGCTTTCGCAACAAAGGGATTGTGGCGGACCGCCTGAGAACGTTGGACAATGGCTGAACCGTTCACTCGATACCGCTTCGACATCATAAAAGAGTTGGAGAACAAAGGCGATTTCTCATGGCTCTCGCCTTGATGTGTTGAGTTTTAGCTTCAAGGACGTGCGTCTATCGAGTGTGGCACGGACCTCGCTCTATACCCCGCGAGAGCTTCGAGAAGGCTCTGGAGACGAGAGGTAGAGGAGGAAGCAAAATGAAGGTTTTTGGAAATATCGCGGCATTGGTTGCCGCATTGTCAGTAATGGGTACTCTTATGTTCGCGCAGCGCGATTACCAGAATAGCTGGCGCGAACCCAACGTCGTCCAAACATCCACAACCGTCGTCGCCAACGGCACGTTTCAACGGTCTGGCGAGTATAAGGTTGTGCTTAAGTAGAGTTGTGCCGGAATGGATCGCTTATCCGAGTGCATAAAGGTGATTCGCATTGAGACATACGATAAGCCCTGTGCCATCGCGGATAGCGCCTGTGACAATACGCAGTCAAGGGTTCGCGCGCTGGGCGCGTCTCCTTAACTGCGGCCGTCGGTCCGGCTCAACCGGTCTTTAGCAGTCTCTGATACACACCCCTTCGCTCATCAATCCTTGGCTCAACGAATTTCCCGGTTATCAACCACCCTGCTAGAGCAAGCAATCAGCGCGAAAGCGAGGCGCTTCTCAGCGGCCTACCAGCTTCCAGTGCACCAGCGTCGCGTCGGGATGATCTTCGAAAACCGCTTCGACTTCCGCATCAAACGGCGGACTCTGTGATGGATCGCCGACCAAATTGCCTACCATCCGGATATTGTCGGCGTCGGAGAGTTGCACAACGGCGACTACGTAAGGACAGGCCTCGCGCAGTGCCGGATGGACCGGGTTCCAAGTCCTGATCCAGCTATATAGCCGGCCTCGTCCCGAGACCTTGGCCCATCCCAGATCGATCGAGTGGCATTTGTGGCAAACCGCCTCGGGACCCCATTGGAACACCCCACAGCCATTGCATCGCTGCACTACTAATTCATGCCGCCGAGTGGCATCCCAATACTCTTTATCGAGTCCGTCGCGCTGGGCGCGGGGGGTCGGTAAGCCTTCCGCCAGATAGTATTTGCGCTCGGCCATGAACACTCCTTGTTATTGTTCTCACAGGCTGTGCACCAGCAGGTCGCTTACCGGCGAGACCATCGGACCCGATGCCACCAGCGAAACTTTGCAGTCGGGCACCTGGCAGGTCGAGTCACCGCGCACCTGGCGGGCCGCTTCAATCGCCAGTTCCAGGCCGTGCATGTAGCATTCGGCGATATTACCGCCGCTGGTATTGACCGGAAGTTTGCCTTTGGGAGCGGTGAGGTTGTCGAATGTGACGAATTCCATCACCTCTTCGGGTTTGCAGAAGCCATGCTCGACCAGGCTGATCATCACAGCGCCGCTAAAATGCTCGTAAATCTGGGCGCAATCGACGTCCTCGGGCGTAATCCCGGCCATTTGATAAAGACGCGGTGCCAGCGTCTTGAAGTTCGACGAGGAATAGTCGAACGGGTTCTCGACCGTGGCTGCATGCCGATAACCCGAGCCTTGCGCGGCGGCCATGATATAGGCCGGTTTCTTCCGAGCATCCCGCGCACGATCGGCGGTGGTCAGGATAAGTGCGGCGGCGCCGTCGTTCTCCATGCAGCAGTCATAAAGATGGAACGGCTCTACGATCCATCGTGATTTATCGTACTGCTCACGCGTCAACGGTTGACCATACTTTACAGCGCGCGGATTAAACTGCGCATGGTAGTAATCTGCCATCGCGACTGCCGCCAGCGGTTCCTGGTTAATCCCGTAGTCGTGCATGAACCGGCGCGTGCGCAGCGCCACCCACTGCGCGGGCACATAAAGGCCGTAGGGAGCAGTGTACGCTGCCGCGCCGGACACATACTGCGAAACGGGGGCCTGCCCGAAGCGGCCAAACTGGCCCTGCGCCAGGGCCCGCAAGACGACGACGTAGTTAGCGTAACCGGCGGCGATTGCCGCCGCGGCATTGCCGACCGCGGCTGAGCCGCCGCCTCCGCCGCCACCCCATACCATGCCCATGAAACCCACTTGCTTGAGGCCCAACGCGGTCGCCAGCCGTGAGGCGTCGTTGCGGTCGTTGGCGTAGCCGGAAATTCCGTCGATCTCGCGCACGTCGATTCCGGCGTCGTCCGCCGCTTTCCTGATAGCTTCGCACGCGAGGCGAAATTCGCTCAGCGGCGCCTGACCACGCTTATAATATTTCGTCTCGCCGACACCGATAATCGCGACCTTATCCTTGACCGTATATTCGCTCATCTTTTTCACCGAGAACTTTTAGGCGCACCTCGCAGACTCGTTAGCTCGGCTGCACTTCGTTCCGCCTAGTGTTATATGCGCACCTCCGAACGACCCGCTTGCGGGTCGAACTGGGAGACTCGTTTTCCTTCGGCCCTGCTCGGGGCTTCGGCCGGCTGCGCTCGTCCTCGGCTCACCGCTGCGGCCCAATGGCGCGGAGCCTGCCCTGAGCGAAGCCGAAGGGTTGTCGCGGCTATATTTTGCCGACTTGAGATTTCGCCCCGCGTGCAGAACCGCGATGCCTCTATGAGAGATCTAACCCTTGGCCGCAATGCGAAGTTCTCCGTTCCCATGCGGCCGCGGCTGGAAATGGGGCAGAACTTCCTCAGCCAACAGGCGCATCGATTTGAACCACGGCTCAGGATCATCGGCATAGTCGAATGCAAACAGCAGCAGCGTGCCGAAGCCGCCCACAGTGTCGTACATCTCGCCGAGCTTGCGGATTACAGTCCTGACGGATCCCACCAGCCATCCGTGGTTCACCAGGTATTCAGGAGTAACATCCGCGTCTGGAACTTTCGGATCGTGTTTGAGGTAGCTCGTAAACTGGAAGTCAGAAAACAGCGGCAACAGGTACTCGTTCATCATGCGGCCCATCGCTCCGCGCACGCATCCCCGGTATGCCTCTTCGTCGGTATCGGCGACGAAGATCTCGCGAACGATGCGCCATTGCGAGCGGTCCGGCATACGGCCCGAGCGCCGCGCCCCTTCTATTACCGCATCCCAATGCGATGCCACGTACGCCGGGCTCAGGTTTAGACTTAGCGGGATAAAACCGCGCTCGCCCGCCAGCTTCAGCGTGTCCGAGCCCGGGCTGAAGCCTGCGATGCCGATCGGCGGATGGGGTTTCTGAAACGGCTTCAGATGGTGTTTCAGCGTGCGCATCATCGGGTTGGGCACGTTGACTTTCCAATATTTGCCATTGTATTCGAGGCCGCCGTCGGTTTCCCAAACTTTGAGCATGATATCGAGGGCCTCGCGCGTCATATCGCGGGTCTCGCCCTTGACTCCATCCACGCAGAAGAGTTGCCAATCACTTGGCAGGCCGCTGGCACCGATGCCGAGCATATAACGGCCCTGCGCCAGATGGTCCATGAAGGCGACCCGGCAGGCGAGTTCGGCCGGATGATGGTAAGGCAGCAAATGGGCACCGGGAGCGAGCACGATTCGCCTGGTCTGCATCAATGCCTGCGCGATCAGCAGGTCGGGCGCCGGGTTGGGTTCCCACGGCGAGGTAAAATGCTCGCCGATCCACGCCTCATCGTAGCCGAGGCGGTCAGCGATACGCAGCATTTCGAGGTCCCATTCCTGACCGGCCTTGAATTCACGCTCCGGCGGATGTGACGGCATTAAGAAGAGTCCAAGCTTCATTTCTTTCACCGATCCATTCGTCTCATGCTCCGCAGTTGACACAGCGGCGCTCGCCATGGTGAGGGTGGTCGCGGCTCTTTCTTGCACGTGCTGGTCATTCTGCTTGCGCTACCCGTACCGCGGAAACACGAACTATAATATCCGTCAATATCCGTCGTACCTGACCGAGTTGGCGCGAGAATGACGGAAACACTACGGATAGCCCCAACAGGAGCCTCAATTCCTCGGCCCGCGTGCTCCCGGAAATGATTGCACCGCGCCGAGCCCCTCCAGCGCGAGCCCGTAACCGAGATTATCCAGCATCAGCTTTTTGAGTTGCTGCGTCAGCGCGACGCGCGCATAGCGGACTGCGAGCGACGGCCGGGCAGTGATTTGTTGTGCCAGTTCCCATGCACGCGGAAGCAGGCGATCTCGCGGCACTATCTCGCTGATAACTCCCAATTCCAACGCTTCTCGGGCCGACAACTTCTGGCCGGTAAGCAGGAAGTAGCGGCCGCGGTTGGGGCCGAGCACCAGCGGCCAGACGATATGCACGCCATCACCTGGAACGACACCGTTGGGAAAATGCGGCGCGTCCTGGAATTCGGCATTTTCGGATGCGATGACGATATCGCACAAAACCGCCAGCTCGGCATGAATCAGCGCTGGGCCGTTAACCGCACCGATCATCGGCACCTCGATGTTGAGATGGTTCATCAGGAGGTGCTTGGCATCGTTGTAAATATGGTCCCAACTGGTGGGTCTGACGCCGTACGGAGCCTGCTCGCCGGTGCCTTTGACCGCGACTCCGCGGCCACCGCCCGCGTCAACTTCGGCACAGAACGCGTTGCCGGTACCGGTGATAATCACGCAACGGTTCTCATGATCGCGCGCGATATCCATGAAGGCGTAAGACAATTCTTCATGCGGCGGCGTGCCCCATTTGAGCTCGGCATTATTGGTATGGAGCGTCATCTGGAGGATGCCGTCACGCCGCTCCATCTTGATTGTGCTGTACCGGCGCGCGTAGTCGTCGAATTTTATAAGCGCCATCGCGTAGCTTCCTCCATTTCAGGCTTCGCGCAGTCTACAAAAATTCAGGGCCGGATGGCCACCGCGGGTTGGCGCGGGTCCGGCGGGCGGCTATGTGCCGATTAACGGGTAGCGGTTCTCCTGCGCCAGTACCTCGCCGGATGCCGCGGCAGAATCGGGAGCACGGAACTTACAAGCCCAGCACGTCTCGCATCGAGTAGAGGCCCGGCTTTTGATGTTCGAGCCAGGCTGCGGCGCGCAGCGCACCGCGCGCGAGCGATTCACGGCTCTGAGCACGGTGGATCAATTCGAGCCGCTCTCCCTGGCCGCCGAAGATAACCGTGTGATCACCAACGGCATCGCCGGCCCGCAAAGCCATCACCCCGATTGTTTCATCGGGCCGAACGCCGGTGATCCCCTCACGGCCGAAAACCGCGTTCGGTTGGAAGTCGAGCTTGCGAGCCTCGGCGATTGTGCGAGCCAAAGCGAGTGCGGTGCCGCTGGGGGCATCGACCTTGGTGCGATGATGTATTTCGAGCACCTCGGCGTCAAAATTCGCAAGTATCGCGGCCACTTCTGCCGTTATCTTCATCAGCACGTTGATGCCGACACTCATGTTGGGCGCGATCACCGTCCGGGTGCGCGTCGCCAGCTGGCGCGCGCGCTTATCCAGTTCCGGAGTAAAGCCGGTCGAGCCCACTACGATTGCAGCACCGGTTGCCGCCGCAACTTCCAGATGACTCAGTGACGCGGTGGCATTGGTGAAGTCGAGGGTAACGGTATCCGGGCGGGCGATGGTTGCGTAATCAGTGGTAATCGCGACGCCAAGCTTGCCCGCGCCGGCGACTTCGCCCGCATCGCGTCCGGTAACACCAGCCGCCTCAGCTTCGAGGGCCCCAACCAGCGTGTGCTGGGAATCGGCGGCAATCATCGAGACGAGCAACCGCCCCATTCGCCCGGCCGCTCCTGAAACGATCAATTTCGCCATAATCAGGAACCCTCCGCTTCAATGGGTCAAACGAACAACCTGCGCTCAGCACTCGTCAGGCGCTGGCTGCGGGGGCGGCCGGCGCGGATGCAGGCGTTGCAGGCGCGCGGCGCTGGGCATTGAAATGTTCTTCGCATAGGCTGCCATGAAACCGCGGTTTGCGGCATTTTTCAGCCGTGCAGATCTTGTAGCGCGGCTTGGGCATCTCGCCCGCCTTCCACAATCGGTAATGTTTTCGGCAATAGCCCTTGCCGACCACTTGCCGAGCGCAATCGCTCGCCTTGCACGTTCCTTCCTTGGCCATTTTTTCACCAGTCCAGCATCGATAGCTGCTTCTCAATGTCGCGACTATCGAAGCGGATTAAAATTCCGCTTTCAGTTCGCGGCTGAGTAATTCATCGACCATAGCGCCTGGTGGTGCTGCTTCATAGAGGATCCGGTAGACCGCCGACGAAATCGGCATCTCCACGCCGTGGCGTTCGGCAAGTCTAACGAGTGCACGCGCATTCGATACACCCTCGGCGATAGGTGCTCCCTCCGCCGGTAGTGATAGTTGTTCGCCACGGCCAAGCGCCAGGCCCAGCCGCCGATTACGCGAGAGGTCGCCGGTGGACGTGAGCACCAGGTCACCCAAACCCGCCAGCCCCGCCAAGGTTTCCTGTTTTGCCCCTGCCGCTCGCGCCAGCCGCATCATCTCGGCTAGCCCGCGCGTGATCAATGCGGCACGCGCCCCTGCGCCGAGAACGAGTCCATCGCTGATTCCAGCCGCAATCGCGATGACATTCTTGCTGGCGCCGCCAAGTTCCACCCCGATCACGTCAAGGCTTCGGTAAACGCGTAACGGCTTGGCGGCGAATAAAGTTTGTGCGCGCCGGGCGACCGCGTCGTTATGCGCGGCCGCCACCATTGCCGCGGGTTTGCCACGCGCGATTTCCAGCGCGAAGCCCGGCCCCGACAGCACTGCGATTCTATCTGGCCGGCGGCGCCAATTCGGCCAGCATTTGGGACATCGTCCGCAGCGAATCCTGCTCTATTCCCTTGCTGACGCTTAACACGAGCGATTCCAGAGGAATTGCGGATTTCACCGGCGCGAGGGTTTCGCGCGCAAAACCCGACGGAATCGCCATCACAATCGCATCCGCATTGCGAACGCAGTCGGCACTCATTTCCGTTAAATGGAGTTGAGACGGGAACGGAACGCCGGACAAATAAGCTCGATTCTCACGATCATCGCGCAACGCGGCGAGTTGCGATTTGCGTCTTACCGCCAGGTTCACGGCCTGGCCGCTACGAGCCAGCACGATCGCGAGTGCGGTGCCCCATGCGCCAGCACCAAGAACAGTTATGGCGGTCATGTAGAGCTAATTAATCGGCACTGGCTTCACGCCGCGATGCGGTCGGGAGAGCGTACCGGGGCTCAGCGATAACGCCACCTCAGACCGCCGCGCGCAGCACGCGATAGAGTGGCTCGAGTTCGCGAAAAGCGTCAATCAGCTCCTCACGGTCGAGCCGCAGCGCGTCCCTCACTTTCCATCCAAAGCCGACATCGATACCACCGCTCTTCTTTTCCAAACTCTGGCCCAGTACTGAAAAAAAGTCGGCCTCCGCGGCAACTTCCTCGGGCATCTGGCGAAAATCCCACTTGTCGTAGCGGGCAATGCCGGTACCGTTGAAAGCCTTCGCCAACTGAGCGCCGCGCGCTTTGAGCAAGCGGCCCATCTCGGGGCGCATGTCCGCCTCGGATTTAACCACGGCGCGAGCATGGATTCCCGCCCCGGAAATGCAAAGCGCGAGATAGCCGAAGCGCTTGTAACCTTTTGGCGAGGGGCCAAAGGCGGCCCATGTTTCGGGCGGTGGATTTACGGTGCGGCGCGCGTGCCGGGCGACGTGAGGGAAGAACTCCAAATGCAGTCTGCGCGCGATCTCCGGTGCGAGTTCATCGCCCAGCCGCAGGAGCTTCGGACGCACATGGGCGTAGATTTGCTGCATCCGTTCATTGAAACCTTCAACACTGAAGACCTCAAAATCTAACGCAGTGAATCCGAGTGTTGCCACGTTGTGTTCCCTTTTGCGCGACAAGTCCCTTCCATTGGACGTGTTTCGGCGCGGCCGTGCCCGAGCCGGCCTTCATTCGTCCTTTCCGCTGAGCGCAATGCCGCGCGGATAATCCTTGATCGCTGTTTCCCAATTCCGCCCATCAAAATGCTGGATTTCAAAGGCGGTCAGATCCACCCCTTCAACACATCGCAGGTTCACGTCGATCTTATCGGGGTCGGAGCGTGCGACATAAAACGGGGCCACGCCGCAGCGGGGGCAGAAATGATGCTTGGCAGCGTGCGTGTTGAACGTATAGGTCGCGAGGTCCCCCCATGGCGTCAGCAAACGGAACCGTTCGCGTGGGATTATCCAGTGCACATACGCCTTTTTGGTGCAGATCGAGCAGTTGCACTCCGAAATACGGCCGTCCAGCGGTCCGAAAACTTCGTAGGCAATACGCCCGCAATGGCATCCGCCGCGGTAGATTTGGCGGTCCTTCAATTGATCCGGCAATTGATCCGGCATGAACATGAATCTGCCGCAAATCGGCAGATACGGCAAATGCGGCGCATACCCGAGGACCCTGGTTTAGGCTACAAGTTAGAGAATGGACCTCAGCGACAGCCGCGAAGAAACGGAATTTCGCCTCAAAGCTCGCAAATGGCTTGAACAAAACCGGCCGGCGGGAATGGCCGACCGGGGTTTTGCACTGCCCATCGACCAGCAATCCATCCGCACAGTACGCGACTGGCAAAGGCGGCTGTACGATGCCGGTTACCTGGGAATTGCATGGCCGGCAGAATACGGTGGGCAAGGCAAGACCATAATCGAAAGCGCTATCTTCAACGAAGAGATGGCGCGAGTGCGGGCACCGGCGCCGCTTAACGAACTGGGGTTGTCGATGGGCGGGCCAACAATCCTGGAGCACGGAACCGACGAGCAAAAGAAACGCTTCGTCAAAAAGATCCTGACCTGCGAGGAAGTGTGGTGCCAGGGCTTTTCGGAGCCAGGTTCCGGCTCCGACCTCGCAGCGCTCGGCACTCGCGCAACTCTGGAAGGCGACGAGTTCGTCGTCAACGGTCAGAAAGTATGGACGTCGCTAGGCCATATCGCTGACTGGTGCATGCTGCTGGTCCGCACCGATCCGAATGCACCGAAACATCGTGGGATATCCTACTTACTGGTCGATATGCACAGCCCCGGAATTACGGTGCAACCGCTGAAGCAAATGACGGGCGAGGCCGAATTCAATCAGATCTTCTTCGAAGACGTGCGCGTGCCGCGCAAAAATCTGCTGGGTCCGCTCAACGGCGGATGGGGTGTCGCGATTACGACCCTGATGAACGAGCGCGCGACGCTTTCGCTGGCGACAGTGATGCGGTTTCGCAATACGTTTGAGGATCTGGCGGAGTTGGCGCGGCGGGTGCTCCGCGATCACACCTGCAGCTTGACTCCCACGCTAGTCCGTCAGGCCCTCGCACAATTTTATGTCGAGCTCGAGTCGATGAAGTATCTCGCATACCGAAATTTCTCGCGGCTCAAGCGCGGCGGCACCCCCGGTCCCGAGGGTTCGATTTCGAAGGTACTCTGGAGCGAACTTAACCAGCGCATGAACGAGTTCGCCCTCGTGCTGCAAGGTCCGCGAGCCGTATTGGCCGAAGGGTCGAGCGAGCTCTTGGACCACGGGCGATGGCAGTACGGGTTGCTGCGCTCCCGCGGCAATACGATTGAAGAGGGCACCTCGGAGATCCAGCGGGGCATTATCGCCGAGCGGCTGCTGGGCTTGCCAAAGGGCTATTAGCCTAGCGAGCACTTAGTCCCATGATTACGCACAATGAGGGCCTGGGTGGCGGACTGAGGATGTTCGGATTGCTTCTCGGCGTGGCGGTCATGGACCCCTCCCCTGACCCTGAACATTACCATAAGTACTAGGGCTGGACACTGGACGCAGTGGGGCAGTGGGTGATTGGTCAGGATACGGCGTTCTCTATGTCTGTCATTCCCGCGCGTGGCTGCCGCGTGAGGAATCCCGAATTCTGGGGCTTGCGCTTTGTCACGCTTGGCTCAGATCGTGCCATTCCGGGTTTAGCGATTCGATCAACTTGATCTTCTGTCTCCGGGTCATGCTCTTGATCTCCTTCTCTCGGCCGATCGCTTGGTTAATGTCACTGAATTCCTCGAAGTACACCAACTGCTTCACCTTGTATCGGGCCGTAAAAGAGCCGGGCTTGCCTTCCTGGTGCTCGCCGACACGGCGTTCGAGGTCATTGGTAACGCCGGTATAGAGCGTTCTTGAGAGACTGCTCATGATGTACACGTAATAGTTGTGGTGACGCATGGGTGAGTTTGGGCCAAAAAGGCCCGGGACGGCCGCTGCGGCCGCCCTGAACGAAGTGAAGGGTCTCGGCGCGGCCGTAGTTCCTTCGCTGCGCTCAGGACGGCAAGAGCCGCTTCGCGCGCCAGCCACGCGCGAGAATGACAGAAGGCCTGCGCACGGCCTAGATCCAACCTTAAACCAGTGTCCAGCCGCGGAGTTATGGGACATGATCAGGGTCAGGGGAAGGGATTTGGAGGCGCAGCCCTATTCCGTCGCTACGAACCTCGGCGGATGTACGCAACTATGTAGTGGAACGTGTGGTTATCTCTTTCATATTAGTGATGATGTGAGGGCGAGCCCTAACCGCCGAATCCCGACCTTGGTCGGGTTTGCGAGGACGGCGACAGGACTCCGATGCGCGCCTCTGTTTCATAAATTGCAGGCATTTGTTTATGGCGCGTTCTTTCTAGCCTCCGCAATGCTATTAGCCATTAGTGCGAGCGCAGCCGGGGCCACGCGCCTGCCTGCAGGGACAAGAGCAATAACTGGGACAATCACGGATGCGCTTCGACGGCCGCTCGCCAATGTCAATCTTGAGCTGAGGTCGAACACTAATAAAAATCTCGGCCATTCGACTACTGACGCGCAGGGCAAGTTCAGGTTCGGCAGCGTCCCCGCGGGAATGTCTATAATCATCGCGCGAAAGCAGGGGTTCAAGCCGGCGACTGCGATCGTCGAACAGGGAGCGCCGAAACCGATTGCACTGGCGATGGAATCCGAACAACCACTGAGCGTGGCAATCATCGCAACACTTAACCGGGCGCGTAATGCGCTCTCACCTGAAACCGGCAGCACGGTCTATCGTTTCACCGACAAGAACATCGATCAGCTTCCGCAGGGCGACAACACTCCACTCAACGGCGTATTGATTCAGGCGCCGGGTGTATCACAGGATTCCTACGGCCAGGGGCAGAGTCAAATCCATATACATGGCCTCAATGGCGGTGGCATTCAGTACCGGCTTAATGGCATTTTTCTACCCGAGCCGGTCAGCAGTTTCGGCCAGCTCTTTAGCTCCTATTTCATTAAGAGCGTAACTCTCATCGACAACTTCATGCCTGCTCAGTTTGGCTATCGCAATGAGGGAGTAATCGATATCCACAGCAAAGATGGATGCCTGAATCCTGGCGGGCAGGTCGAGTATTACGGCGGGCAGCGCGGCACGATTCAGCCGAGCCTGCAATATGGAGGATGTGCCGGAAATCTGAGCTACTACCTGAGTGGATTCTACTACCAAAGTGCACTCGGCGTGCAGTCGCCGACGCGCACACCGACGCCGGAGCACGATCGCACGAGCCAAGGTCAGGGCTTCAGCTATCTGTCATATTTGCTCACTCCCGTAACCCGGCTCAGTTTAATCACGGGCACCGCCATTAACGCCTACCAGATTCCGGGTCAACCTGACTTGCCAGTGGCGTTCCCTATCAGCGGAGTCTTCAATTACCCGAACTCGGCGAATACCAGCACAACTGAATTCGAGCAGAACTATTTCGGAATACTTGCGCTGCAGGGCACCGCAGGTCCAAGACTCGACTATCAACTCGCGTTGTTCAGCCGTTACTACAGTTTGAAGTACAATCCCGACCCTGTCGGCGATCTCGCATACAATGGCATCGCTGACCGAGTGTTGCATACCGGCTTCATCAACGGTCTTCAGGAAGATACCTCTTACCGCTTAAACAGTCAGCACACACTCCAGGCAGGTTATTACACTAGCGGCGAAACGCTCGAGGAGGATAATCGTGCGCTGGTTTTTCCAGTCAACTCAATCGGCGTGCCTGCGACCTCGCCAGAGGTGGTGACCGACAACTTTAACGGAAAGGCGCTGCTTTTCGGTCTATACGCCCAGGACCAGTGGCGTCCGACCCAAAAACTTGAACTCACAATCGGCGCGCGTTACGACGCGATGAATTACTTCGGCTGGCAGAAGCAGTTCAGCCCCAGACTCGGACTGGTCTATAAATTCACCCCATCGACTACCGTGAATGCCGGCTATGCCCGCTATTTCCAGGTTCCACCATTCGAGTCGGCGCTGCTAAAGACGGTTCAACAAGTTCGCCGGCACCACCGGCGCCTCAACGATCACGGGCGGCAATCAGAAAATCGAGCCCGAGGACGACGAGTTCTTCGATGCCGGAATCGGCCAGCAGTTGCCGCTCGGGTTGAGCGCAACTGTTGAAGGATGGTTCTTGTTGGCGGATAAGAAGCTGGATCTGGCGCAATTCGGCAATACTTATATTTTCGCGCCCCTTCAGTATCAACACGGCCGTGGATGGGGTTCTGATTTCAGCCTGGTGAAAAATACCGAGAAGTTTTCTGTCTACTATAATTTTTCCTATGCGATCCAGCAGGCCAAAAACGTATCCGCCGGCCAGTTTCTGGTCAATGATCCGGCAGAGCTGATGTACATTGCCCGCCATTGGATTTATTTGGACGACGATCAGGAGTTCACTTCCTCCGCCGGATTGAGCTATCGGCGCTGGGGATTTCTGGTTAGCGCTGATGTAATTTGGGGAAATGGCTATCGCTTCGGCTTTGCCAATCTGAACACGCAACATCCCTATATTCAGGTGAACGCGGCGATTGCCCACCAATTGTCAGTGCCCCGGCTCGGCAACATAGAGGGGCGTTTGAGCATCGTGAACCTGTTCGACCACGTCTACTTAATCCGCCAGGGTAGCGGCATCGGCGTATTTTCGCCGCAATATGGGCCACGGCGCGCGCTCTATTTCACTTTCACGCTACCGTTCGGTGCCGCGCAGATGGCAAGCCCTACCTCTTGAGCATCCTAGAGTGATTAGTCTGTGAAAGCCGGAGACAAGAAAACCTGATACTCGTGTTGGCTGGTTCCGGCCATTTCGCCGCATTTGCAAATGCAGACATCCGGGTCAAGCTCTAGCACACTACTGCCTTCATCGCGGGCTCTGCAGATCGCCTTGGTGCATGAGAGCGGCGAATAGAGAAAAATCTTCCGACTGACGCGAGACTCTCTCTTTTACTTCGTGATAGCGAGAATTCAGCTAATTTTCGCCGTATGGGCCAAGAATGATCGAGCGATTGATCAGCTGAGCTTTTTCGGATGCGCAACCGACCATTCTTATTTAGGTTGACAGGGCGACCAACTTGACCGATAAGACGCCAATAGCGCTGCTTAGGCCGGAGGGAACACCATGAATTTCAAACGTTACGCAAGCGCCGTTGCGTCACTGCTTGCCCTGCCCGCTTTCATAGCGATCAACGCCAATTCCGCCCCGGCCCAGGAGCTTCGATGGGAGACCGTCATGGGCGTGAAACAAACCGGCGACCAGGTGGGCGTGGGTACCGGTGCAGTTTTCGGAGGGGCACCGTGGGAGACCACCGGCGGATCGGTCCACGTAAATCTGGCAAATGGCAAAGTAAGGTTTTACGTTAAGGGACTAATCCTTTCGGTCGGGAGTGTTCCTTCATTGGGAGTCCTCGGCGTTCCGATTGGAACGCCTGGTCCCGTTACGCGGGTGAAAGGCACTTTGGTTTGTGATGTAGACGGCACCGCGAACGGTGGCAATTCCATTGACTTTGACACGCCCGCCACGACCCTCGACACGAAGGGTGACGCCCATTTTAGCGGCAGGTTCGTGAAGAGTCTTGATTCCGTGTGCAGCAGCGAGAACGACAACGCCTTCCTGATTCGAATCGTCGAACCCGCTGGCTTCGCTAACGCCTGGATAGCGTTTGGCGCCGTGCGTACTGGCGGTAGTTCCGAGTGAAGTTATACTCGACATATAGATGTCAGGAGGTTTGCGATGCTCGACCATATCGGACTAGTGGTTTCCGACTATGCCAAAAGCAAGGCGTTCTTCGAACGAGCGCTGGCCCCGCTGGGATACTCATGCCTGATG
Organism: Binataceae bacterium (SeqCode); assembly: GCA_963752805.1. GTDB lineage: Bacteria > Desulfobacterota > Binatia > Binatales > Binataceae > JAMXLL01. Next base: position 36,065 of record CAVWAA010000012.1, on the reverse strand, counting down.
GAATTCAGCGGCGCCGCCGGATTTGGTGCGGCTGGCAAGCCGGACTTCTGGATCTCACAAGGGCAAGCGGGAAAACCGCCGGTGCACGTCGCCTTCGTGGCTGCTGATCGTTCAATAGTTGACGCTTTCCACAAGGCGGCCGTGGGCGCTGGCGGACGTGACAACGGCGGTCCCGGACTGCGCAAAGAATATCATCCGAACTACTACGGCGCGTTCGTCTACGATCCAGACGGCAATAACATCGAAGCCGTCTGCCATAACCCGGCATAGACAAGGGACATCGCAGGCCGTCCTATCAGGCGGCCTGCGAGCGCGTAAGGCGCACGGGCATGTGTTTGATCCCTGCGACGAGGTTCGATTGCAGGCGTTCGACCGGCCCGGTGAGTTCAAATTTGTCCACCTGAGCGAGAATCGCGTCCAGCATCAGGCGGAGTTCCAACCGCGCAAGGTGGGCGCCGGCACAGAAATGCTCACCTTTGCCGAATGCAATCTGCTCGTTCGGCATGCGCCCGATGTCAAATCGATATGGCTCCTCGAAGATTTCCTCGTCGCGATTGGCCGAGGGCAGCCAGGTCGCGAGCTGGTCGCCGGCGCTGATCTTTTTCCCGCGTAAGGTGGTATCCTGCAGCGCAACGCGTGCGATATGCGTAATCGGGCTGGTCCACCGCAGAATCTCCTCAATCGCAGTCGGCAACAAGCCAGGATTCGCGGCGAGCCGCGCCCATTCAGCGGGGTGATTGATGAAGGCAAGTAGTCCGCCTGATATCGCATTGCGCGTGGTTTCGAGGCCGCCGACAACATATAAGAAACCGTTATGCATCAATTCTGCTTGCGTCAGCTTGCGGCCGTTCACCTCAGCGTTGCCGAGAACGCTCAGCAAGTCATCGCCGGCGCCGCCGCGCCGTTCCGATGCAAGCTTCGCACAGTAAGAGCCGAGGTTGACCGTGCCCTGCTGGCGAGTTTCAAGCGGTGAACGGGATTCGGTCTGATACTCAGGATCTTCGTTCCCCAGCGCCATGTTGCCCCATTTGAACATCAGCGGCCAATCGAAGCGCGGGATACCCATGATTTCGCAGATGAATGCCATTGGCAGGCGGGCCGCGACGTTGACCACGAAGTCGCAGTCGCCCCGTTCGAGCACTTCCGCAAGAATCTCATCGACCAGTAATTTGCCGGGTGATTCATAGCGGCCCACCGGCCGCGGCAGAAAAAGGCGGTTGAAGGCCCGCCGCATCGCTACATGCAATGGCGGATCGGTCATGATCATCATCTGCCCGGAGCCCATCATTTCAGGCGTCAACTGCTCCATCTCGGGGCTGGAAGGAATGATCAGGCCGCGCGTAGAAGTGAACAGATTCGGCTCGCTGAAGACCGCTACCATTTCGTCATATCGGGTCAGGGACCAGAAACCTTTGACCAGGCCCTGTGTCCAGTGGACTGGGTCTTCGCGCCGCAACTGGCGCCACAGAGGATGGGGATCGTTATTGACGAAAAAAGCAGGGTCGGTGAGTGCGCGGTCAATCAAGGAGAGGTCCATCGCTGTACTCCTGCGCGTAAACTATCGCAAATCAGGCAAAAGAGGCGAGTTCACTGCACTCGATTTTGGATCGCGCCCCTGGGAATGTGAAATTCGACCGCCAAGACTAACCGTCAGCGGTAGGGAAACGCCGTGGCTATAGCGACGGCGGAAAACGATAATTTAGCCACCCCCGAGGACCGCGCGGAAGGCTCGCAGATTGGACCGATCGCAAAAAAACCATTCTCCTCAGATTCGCGCCCCCTTAGCTCAGATGGATAGAGCACAGGATTCCTAATCCTGGGGCCGTGGGTTCGAATCCCGCAGGGGGCGCCAGTTTTCCCGCGAATCGATTGAGTTTTTCAGCGCCATAAACTTTGACTGTCAAGAGGGAAGCGTCTCGACTTTGGCTGAACTTTGGTCGAACCATCCAAAAAAACGAGAACTGTCTAGGCCAGTGTGCGGGCGTTTAGGAAGGGTTCGGTGGGAACAGCTAAGTGTGGGGCGTTGATTTCCACCATCAAGATATGGCCGAAATCGCGCGACGCTATCGCAAGATTTGCGAGTGATATCGAGCCGCCATGTTGGTCGGATCCGTGGAAGTCCCAAAATGGATCGCGGGTCTTCAGATCGGGCGGCGCGAGCAAGCTGCCGCGATTTGGTCCGGTTATGCAAGATGTTTCTTGCCGCTGCGAGGGTTTTAGCAAACGCTTGAATCCTGTATGAATGGCGCTAGTTCTCAACAAACCCAGGAGGAAGGTGCCAATGCCCCGCGCTGATGTCACGATCAAGACCCGCGATGGAAATTGCCCGGCGTCGGTTTTCACGCCTGCCAGTGGAAAAGGACCCTGGCCTGCGGTGATTTTCTATATGGATGGCCTGGGCATCCGCCCGGTCATGTGGGAGATGGGTCAGCGACTGGCCGATGGCGGATATCTGGTGCTGCAGCCCGACCTTTATTATCGCTTTGGGAGCTATCCACCGAAAGTGGCTTCCGAGTTCTGGGCAATCCGAAATCGATGGAAGAACTGATGAAATGGGTTAACAGCCTCGATCGTGATCGCAAGGTCTCGGACTCGGGCGCATTCATCGAATTTCTTTCATCGAGGCCCGATGTCAAAGGAAAGCGATTTGGCGCCACCGGCTATTGTATGGGCGGCAATGCCAGCATGACCGCGGCGGGCGCGTTTCCTGATCGATTCGCAGCGGTCGCGTCGTTTCACGGCGGCAATTTGGGAACCGATAAACCGGACAGTCCGCATCTCTTTGTGAAAAATATAACCGGGCGTGTGTATGTCGTCGGTGCGATCGAAGATGCGAGTTTTCCGGAGGAGCAGAAGATGCGCCTCGAAAAAGCCTTGACCGACGCCGGAGTGAACCATGTGGTCGAGACCTATTCTGGCGCCCGCCATGGCTTTGCGGTTCCGGATTTGCCGGTCTTTGATAAGGGTGCGGCGGAGCGCCACTGGACGGCTTTGTTTAAACTCTTTCAGGAGACTTTGCCGGTCGCTGAGTAAAAGAGAATGGAGCCGTGCGAATCTTCACGAATCTCGCATCCAGAAGACTGTCGATCCTCGACCTTCGTACGTGTGGGAAAAATTGTCAGGAAAATCCGTTCCTGAATGTGGTTGAGACTTTAGTCTCGTATCACTGGGGCTTGTGTGGTGAGACAGGCAGTATCGGCAACACAAGGAACGAAGGTTGCCGCGGTCCATGATGCACCCTATTGGTGGCAATGTGGATTTCAGCCGTCGTGTCATCTGCGAGTATCGGATTCCCGCTATTCGTGTTGCGGATGCGGCGGGGAAAATTGCTGCTTGTTACATCGACTTGCACGCGGCTGCCGGCGGCAAAGGTATGATGTATATCGCCGAGATGCACAGATACGGGATAGACCTGACCGGGCAGTAAGTGCTGCGCTCCCGCTGCGGGGTCCCGGTACATTGCTCGAATGATCCCGTCCATCAGCAGCATCGCGCGACCATCTGGCTGCGCCTCAATTAGTTTCGCCACAAAGTCGGTATCAGGACAGTTCGACTGAATGTGAAGAGTGACATCTACCGAACCGGCCACGGTCAAATCCTGCCCCAGGACCTCGCTTCGATAGCTCAGTCCATAGTTGGGCACCGCCTGCACGGGGCGTTGATCGATTGAGCCGACCGCGATCATCATATTGCGGCCACCGAGCGTCGGAACCGGACGGCGCGGATCGTAGAGATAGCTTCTGGCCTCACCTCCAGGACCGTCGCTGCTGAGGCGGCCATCGCCGGTGAGATAGAACTTTCGCTCGACGGTTCCCGGCGGAGGCCAGCTGTTCGAATGGCGCCAGTCGTTGGCGACGTAGTTTTTCTCGTCGTGGACCCACGCCCGCGGTGAATAGAACACTGCCGGCTCGTCGATAATTTGTGTGTGCTCGTCCTTCAGCCAGTGATCAAACCACTCGAAGTAGGGATCGCGCGGCCAGAAATTGGGTTGATAAACGAAGCCATGGCCGTTGGGCCCAATCCATAAACGCTGGTGACCGACGCGCAAGTGCAGATCGGTAAAAGCCGCCAGTACGCTCGTCAGGAAAATATCGAACCAGGTCGTCACATGAAACCCTGGAACGTTGATGGTCTTACGAAAATTATGGCGGGCGCGAAATTCATCCGGTGCAGGATGGCGAAGCATTTCGTCCAGATAAGGCTGGCAGACGGAGAAATCCGGATAACCGGTTAGTGGTAGATGCATCCATTCGGCTGATCCGACGAACGGCGGATTTGCTCTCGCGGCGGCGTCCAATGCTGCGTTGCGCGCGCGGGCAGAATCAGCGATCCCAGCCAGGTCCGTTGGCTTCAGCCCGCGCTGTCGCGCAACGACCTCGCGATGCGAGGCCGAAAGGCCTCCGATGTTGAACGCGACCCAGAGCCACAAACGCTCCATCTCGATCGATTGACCTTCATAGACGACGTCATCGTAAATGCTGGAACCGCCGACTTGGGCGAAGAAGGCGCGCACCGTGGGATGAGGCTGCGAGGCTGCAGCGAGCGCCGTCGTTGCTCCTGCCGACGAACCGGAGAGCCCGACCCGGTGATTGGTCCAGGACTCGCTCGCGATCCATTCAAGGGTATCGTACCCGTCGGCCGCGTCATCACCGTAAGCGCGGTCCTCGCCTTCCGAGCCAAAACGTCCGCGGCAATCCTGATAGACGGCGGCATAACCGTGCCGCACGATCTCACGCCACCCGCGCAAGATTGCGCCCAGCATGGGCGTTTTCGGATCGGGAAGCCATCCCTTAGTGCAGTCCGTTATGTGTTGGCCTGGCGGCGAGGTGATGCCGTAAGGAATACGCTGCAGGATTGCAGGAAACCGCGGGCCGCCGCTCTCCGGCAAAAAGACGAAGGTGTTCAGCCGGGCCCCGTCCCGCATCGGCACCATCGCTTGAAAACATCGGGCGCCATCGATTGTCTGCATCATGGATCTCGCTTAGGAATCAATACTATTTCCACTTGTTGCGGGCATGGCTCGACTGACTGCGATTTCAAGTCGCCTCGATCTTGAATCCCTGCATATCTGCGCCGGTGTATGAAATACGTTTCGGCTTCACGCGCACCATTCGCAGCGCCGGGTTTCCAAAAAAGGGCGCCTCGAAGGGATTCTTCTTCAGAAAAATGTCTTTCAACGAGTCCCATTCGTTTCCTTTCGGAACTTCGCCCGCGATTCCTTGTACAACCGATCGGCTGATCTGAAATTTGTTGACATCGCCAACATCACGGGTGTCGATCAGGACGGTAACGTTCCGGCGCCTGAGCAGATTCTTATACTTTTCGGCTGTGTCGCCCATGATAAACAGCAGATCTAACTCAGGAGTCTCGGCGAACGCCTGTAGTGTCGCCGTTGACCATTCCTCTCCCTGAGTCACGATTACGGCCACATGCTCCTGAGCAAATAGCTCCGTGAGTTTCTGTCTCTGAGATTCATCCATTGCTTTGCATCCCTTCATAAACTCCTGTGGGTTTCAAACCTTTAGAAAAGCGCGTCGATAGCCACTCAAAGTCTCAAAGCTTCCGGATCACATCGCTGGCCAGAACTTCCATAAGTTCCATTTCGTCGAATACTGGATTCAAAAGTAGATGCTGTGCGCCTGCGCGGATGAGTTCGCCGAGCTTGTCGATGCATTCCGTGCGATCGCCCCAGATGGAGACTCGTGAAGCCATGTCCGCGTTCTTGTATCGCATGCCGAACCAGTCGCGCAGCCGGCGCTCTGCACGCCTCCGGTCGCTATCGATCCCAAGGTACACTCGCTTGGAGATGACGAACTTGTCTCGATCGCGTCGTTCTTCGTCCAGGAAGCGCCGAATCAGCTCGGTCTGTTTGATGAAATCCGCCGTCGAAGAGGAGCCGGCTCCCATCCAGCCGTCGCCCAGTCGCGCCGCGCGCTTTAGCGCAAGGGCATCGCGAGCACCGAACCATAGCGGCGGATGCGGTTTCTGAGCTGGCTTTGGCTCCATCGCAACGTCCGCGAACCGCCAGAATTCGCCGCTCATCGAGGCCCGTGGCTGCGTCCACAGTGACTTCATGACCTGTAGTCCTTCGACGAATCGCCGTCCCCGACGCTCACTCGAAACCCCGAAGACTGCCTCGGGTATGTGCGGACCGCCGACTCCCGCACCCACAATGAGCCGGCCATTACTCAGTTGATCCAGCGTCGCGAGACTTTTGGCCAGTTGCACGGGGTTTCGAACCACCGTGATCATCACGGATGTTCCGAGATGCACCTTCGAGGTGAGAGCAGCGGCATACGTGAGTAGCGTGACCGGTTCGAGGACCGGAACATCACCGAGGATCTGTTCCTGGACCCACAACCCCTCGTAGCCAAGGGCTTCCGCTCTCGGGAGGAACTGGTGCAGGAAAGCAGTCGCGGTCGGGAGATCGCTGAAGATTTGCGGGATTGCGATACCACACGAGATTTTGGCTGGTTCCAATCGACATCCTCCTAGTAACCCGTTGTCAGCTCTACCAGGACTTCATCCGGGTCGCGGACATATATTGAACCGGCGTCCGGCGTCCCATGAATCGAATAGCGGATGTGGCGTTCATCGAGCTTGCCTCGGATCGCGCGCATCTGCTCGGGCCGAGTCTTGAGCGCGATGTGATGCATGCTGCCGATGCCCCGCACCGTACACCCCGATCCCTTCTCCGGAAAATCGAAGAACGCAAGCTGATTACCCCTGCCCATGTCGAAGAAAATATGCGTCGAGGTTGGCTCGTCGCGATTCTCCACAATCCGCGTCAGGTGCATCCCGAGCACTTCAGTATAAAAGTCGATCGTTCGGTCCAGTTTGGAACAGATGAGTGCCAGATGATCGACACCTGCAGTCTGTACTTGCTTCTGCGCAGCCTCCCTGAACCGCAAATAGGCCTTCTTCAGCGCTTCGCGTCGCTCGCGATAGGGAGTTAGATCTCGCATAAACTCTCTTCCGTTTGGCGCCATCGAAACCATATCGTCGATGTGCCCTGTAAGACGGGCGCATTGCGTTTAACCCTGCCTGAAACGACCTGACCCGGTGCTCGAACTTTGACTCAACCAGCTATTGCTGCCGGCTGCCCATTGGACCTCTGGGGTCGGAACGTATCGCGGCAGGATCCTGAAGCGCTTTGATCGAAATGCTGAACCGATCCTGCATTCGCGCGTCGTTATCGCTGAATTCGCGCGTCAGACAGCAATACTCCAACGATATGCGGTTGGGATCCTTGAAGTAGATCGACTTTGCCCAACCGTGATCGACGACGGTGCTGACCTCGACGCCTTTGCCAATGAGTTCCTCTCGTTTCTGCCCGAGCGCGGCTGCGTTGCCGGCCTCGAATGCGAAATGATAGATGCCGCCAGGGAGTCCGAGACCAAGGTTGATCCCGGCGTCGTATTCGCGGGGGACGCCGGGGACGTCACGTGGTTCCATGAAGGCTATCAACTGGTCGTGGCCGGTATCGAAGAAGATATGGCGGATTTTTCCTCCTTCCTCGACCGTTATGGTGTCGCAGACGACCGGCTTAAAGCCGAGTACGCCTTCATAAAACTCGCGGGTCTTGTCGAGGTCGAGCGTCGAAAGGCCTATATGCGAGAATCCTTTGTGTGACATTGTTTTTACCTCCATTGGTGTTGGGCGCCGCAAAGTGCTCGCGTTGACTCCAAGATTTCGGCCCAGATAAGTGCCCTTTCCAGCGACGAAAAATGAGCGTTGTGGCCTAGTTCCATTTTCCGATGCAATAATGGGCTGTCAACCAGAATGGATTTTGATATCTAATATGATAAATCAGACTAGTATGAAAACCCGTACTGAACCCAAGGCGCGCAACGGGAATTGCGATGCGCTCAGAGGGGAGGTCAGAAACGCGCTGGGTCTTCTGACCGGCAAATGGAAATTGGAGATTCTCTTTTTGCTCGGGCAGCGCTTGCATCGATTTGGTGAACTTCGTCGTGCGATTCCCGGCATCACTCAGCACATGCTGACCACCACGCTGCGTGAGCTTGAGAAAGATGGGTTGGTGAGTCGCACTGCCTATCCCGAGGTGCCGCCCCGCGTCGAGTATGAAATGACGTCAAAGGCGCGACGCCTGACGCCGGTGTTCGACGCGATCCTAAAGTGGGCCGGTCGTAACGCGTAACCGGCGAGATTGCGCATCCGCCTGCCCTCCATCTTCGTGAGCAAGGCAAATAGATTGAACATAGCACTCCTTGCCGAAGGCGTTGACCCGAACAGCTGCCGGAAAAGCGCCGCGAGTCAATTGCCGAACGGAGGCGTAGAAAGATCCGATTGGTGAGTGAGCGCCTTCGGACTGGCCGACTGCGAGGGTCGTTCAGGCCAGACAGCGGGGAACAGCGCAGTGAAGCTTGGTGAGTACTATGTGTTGGTAAAGACTCGGTGTGTCCGAAATTTCGCGGGCTGAATCGCGAAAGACTTTGCCTGTATCGCCAAGGTGGTCACCCGCAAGAAGGTTTCCAAGATTTGGCGCTTCTCTGTTGCCTTAAAAATCCCTCCGAGTAGTATACCGCTGAACACCAACGCAGAGAGGGAGCCTCGTATGCAGATCGGATTTTTCGCCATCGGCATCGGTCCCAGCGCTGACCCAGAACTCCTTGCCCTTGCCGCCCGCGCTGTAGAGCAATGCGCGTTTCACTCATTGTGGACCGGTGAGCACGTCGTCCTTGTCAGCCAGTATGCATCAAAGTATCCCTACGCTCAGGACGGCAGGATGCCACTCCCGACTACCAAGATCGATTTTCTCGACCCATTTGCCACGCTGACCTTCGCCGCCGCCCATACCAAGACCGTCCGGCTGGGCACCGGCATCTGCCTTGTACCCGAGCATAATCCTGTTGTCTTAGCGAAACAGGTGGCCAGCCTGGACAAGCTCTCCGGCGGCCGCTTTGACTTCGGTGTCGGCATCGGCTGGCTCGCCGAGGAATTCGCTGCCGTCGGCGTACCCTGGGAGCGGCGGGCGGACCGCACGCGGGAATATCTCAAGGCGATGCAAATGCTGTGGACCGAAGAAGAGCCGGAATTTAAGGGCGAGTTCTGCAGTTTTCCCAAAGGTCTGCTCGTACCCGAAACCGGTGCAAAAGCCGCACCCGCCGATTATCTTTGGCGGCGAGAGCGCGCCGGCACTCAGGCGGGTGGGTGAAGTGGGCGATGGTTGGTTCGGCGTAAATGTCACCCCTGACCAAGCGAAAGCCAAGATCGAACGTATGCGGCAGTACGCGCAGGCGGCAGGCCGCGACCCCGGAAAGTTGCACTTCTCCGTCTCCTCCCGGCATCGGCGCGCCGATTGGGTTAGACGAGGTGAAACGTTACCGTGACGCTGGCGTGCATCAGGTGGTGATCGGTACGATCCCGCGCGACCCCAAGACCGTGCAGGGGGACATCGAGCGGCTGGCTGAGAAGATCGTTGCCCCGTCGGCAAAGCTCTGACACGCGCGTACGCTCGCTATCAATTTCGCTGATGTCTGTTTCGCAAAGGGAGCATGGCATGAAACTCGGGTATTTTGACTTCAATCCTGACTATTCGATTCGGCCTGATGATCTCGCGCGCGCCTGCGAGGAGCGTGGTTATGACTCCCTGTGGCTCGGGGAACATATCAATATTCCCGTCAGCCGCCGCACGCCCTACCCGTTGGGCGGGGAGCTCCCCAAATACTATTCACACATGCGTGATCCCTTTATTTCCCTGATGGCCGCCGGCGCCGTGACGAAAAGTCTCAAGCTTGCCACCGGCATCTGTCTGATGATCGAGCGGGATCCGATCACCACGGCGAAAGAAGTGGCTACCCTCGACAGCCTGTCGAACGGGCGCGTCATCTTTGGTATCGGCGGGGGGTGGAATGCGGAAGAGATGGAAAACCATGGCACGCGTTTCGACCGGCGGTGGAAAGTGCTGCGCGAGCGAGTCCTCGCGATAAAAACCATTTGGACTGAAGACGAACCCTCATTTCATGGCGAGTTTGTCAATTTCGATCGACTCTGGTCCTATCCCAAACCTGTCCAGAAACCCCATCCGCCCATCATCATGGGCAGTATCAAGCCGCAGGGCCTGCAGCGGATTGTTGACTACTGCGACGGCTGGTGCCCGGCTGATATGGCGATTGAGGATTTTCGGCGTGTGATGGCTGAACTCCGAGGAACGCTGCAAAAGGGCTGGACGTGATCCGCGCTCGCTCTCGATCTCCATCTTTGCCGGGGGTGATCCGGAGGAATCAAAACTGCACCGGTATCGAGAATTAGGCGTCGAGCGAGTAGTGCTTGGTGTCGGACGTGCCGATGTCGATGTAAAGGAAAAGGTGCTGCCGTTTCTGGATCGCTACGCGAAGCTCATCCCGAAACTCGCCTGATCGCCTGTGTCCCGCAGGAATGTTTCAGTCAGCATATGAACGAGACCATTTCGGTCATTAGACCGAAACTATATGATTCCCTAATTCCCCACAGTACAGAGTTCATGACCTTTACCTTATGAATCTATGTACGAGGCTCCCGAGTGATTGTCGTTCGACCACCAGGCGGCTCTTTGAATAGGGCGGCGACGTATGATATCGAGTATCGCCGAATTGTTCGTAGCGCCGGAGCTAGCTGAGCACAGCACATCGCGCGTTAAGAGGCTGCCGCCAGAAAGGCTCGATCTTCGCTAGAAGAACCGTTCTAACCGACGAGGAACCCAAAGAGGAACTCGAATGAACGCTGCAGTCCGTATCGACCCTGAGACAGGCCTGAAAGTCTTCAACACGCGCGCCGCCAAGGCGTCCGAAAGGATTACCGGCAAGGGCTATTCCGTCGTCACCGATCAGAAGCTGACGGAACTGCCGAAAATGCCTGCCGGCGCGACCTTCAATGCGGAAGAGCAGGCCAAGTACCGCGCGTTCAAGGAAGCCCGCCGCGGCGCCGCCGACTACATGGGAATGGAAGGCGAGTTCAAGAAATATCTGGACGACGTCTATTCGGAGCCGCCGATTCCGCGTGAAGCGCTGGACGATGAGTGCGAGATTCTGGTGCTCGGCGCCGGCTTCGGCGGACTTTTGCTATGGCAAAAGCTGAGCCAAGCTGGCTTCACCGACGTGCGTTTCTGCGAGAAGGGTGGCGACGTTGGCGGCACCTGGTACTGGAACCGCTATCCCGGCATCGCCTGCGACGTCGAATCCTACAGCTACCTGCCGTTGCTCGATGAGACGGGTTATGTCCCGTCGATGAAGTTCGCCTCGGGCTTCGAGATCCTGGAACACTGCCAGAGAATGGCCCAGAAGTTCGGGTTCTACGACCATTGCCTATTTCACACGACGGTCGAGGCGACGACCTGGGACGAGGCATCCGGTCGCTGGATAGTTGAGACCGATCGCGGCGACAAGATGCGTGCGCGCTTCGTGATCCTGGCCAACGGCATCCTGACGACGCCGAAGCTGGCGCGCATCGCCGGAATGGAGAAGTTTAAGGGCGAGTCGTTCCACACCTCGCGCTGGAACTACAACATCGACCTGGGCGGCAAGCGGGTGGGGATTATCGGGACCGGCGCGACAGCCGTGCAGGCAATCCCGGAGCTCGCCAAGGTTGTCGGGCAGCTCTACGTGTTCCAGCGCACGCCGTCCTCGATCGATGTGCGCGACCAGCGCGAGACGACCGACGAAGAGCGGGCGACCTGGGCCAAGGAGCCCGGATGGGCCCTGGCAAGGCGCGCGCGCTTCGCAAAGATCTCGGAAGTGCGCGCCGCCGTCCTCGCCAACGACGACTACCTGGCGGGCAAGATTCAGGATTTCAAGGAGCGCAAAAAACACGACCGTCAGCTGACCCGGGAGGAGCTGATGCAGAAGCAGCTCGATTCCAGCTTCCGCCTCATGGAGCAGATCCGGGCGCGGGTGGACGCGATCGTCAAGGACCCGAAGACGGCGGCGGCGCTGAAGCCCTACTACCCGTATGGCTGCAAGCGGCCGACCTTCCACGACGAATACCTGCCGACGTTCAACCTGCCGCACGTCCATCTGGTCAACACCGCGCCAAGCGGCGTGAGCGAGATCAACGAGCGCGGCGTCGTCCATGAGGGGGTCGAATATCCGCTCGACGTGCTGATTTATGCGACCGGGTTCCAGTGGATGGGCACCTCCACCTTCAACAGGATCAGCGGCCGCGGCGGCCGGACCCTGAAGGAGAAGTGGGAGACCGAAGGGACCCGAACGTTCCTCGGCCTGCATAGCCGCGGCTTCCCCAACCTGTTCATCGTCACCGGTCCGCAGGGAGGAGGCGGCAGCTTCAACTTCACCGACGTGATCTACGCGCACGCTGACTATCTCGTATGGGTGCTGCAGACCATGCGCGAGCGCGGCGCGCGCATCGTCGATGTCCGCAAGGAGCCGGAAGATAAGTATGCGGAGCATTGCCGTGACGTTGACATCGCGACTGCGCCGCTGCGCGATTGCATCTCCTACTATAACGGTGAAGGTAAGGCGGCACCGGGCAGCCTGGCCTATTACGGGGGCCGCCGGTGGGATAAGTACCGCATCGAAGCGCAGACTTCGCATGAGCCGTATGTGTTCGAATGAGATCGGAACTGAGGTCTGCTTCGCCAGCGATAGCTCCGTTGCTAGCGCTTAGACTTGGCATTCTTCTACTCCAGCGGCTCACGCCTCTGGAGCAGAAGTACTTAACAGACAATCCTCCTCTCCTTCGTTGCTTAGGCAAACGGCCTGATTAACGTGTGGTCGCAAAAATCTTGGAGTGAATCACGCGGTTTGGCGATAAAGCGTTTGTGGCTATCGTGCGACCTTCCGCGGCTGAGGTGCAGCTTCCGCCAACTATAGTCTTATGCTCGCGGTTTCCCCGAGCTGATCTGGGACACGACGACCAGCAACCCGACCGAGGATTGGGACAGCCCAGCCGGAGCATTCTTACTCCACTATGAGATCTTCCCGGAAGTACGGCCTCACGACACGACTGGCTATCGCCTCCGGATCGCCAGATTGTTCCCCGTTCACACGGCCATCGAGCGGGTTGCGCAGCCAAGTCCAGATCTTTCTTATATCGATGGGGTTGTTGGCCGCTGACCGCCCGCTATCGTTCTTGTAGTAGTTGTGGGCGCGCGGATCTTTGTACACCATCAGAGCTTCGGCCCGATCGACCTCATCGTTATACCGCCAATAGGCATCGAGCGAGATGTCGATCGTGCGCTTTTTCTGCGTGATCAAGCCGCCGATGCATTGAAGCGCGAATCTCGTCACCATCTCTTCGAAATCGACAATTTGAAGGCCACCGAAGTTATTGGTGTTCGGCCCATAGATCATGAAGAAGTTCGGGAACCCCGGCAGCATCGTGCCGAGGTACGCACGGGCGCCGTCTTTTTCCCAAAGTTCCTCGACGCGTTTGCCGCCCCGCCCGCGGACCTCCATCGGCCATAGGAAGTCGTTGGCCTTGAATCCGGTGGCATAGACGATAATGTCAACCGAGTACTCGCCGCCGCCTTGTACCTCGATCCCGTTTGGTTTGATCTTCAGAATCGGGTCGGTGACCAGGGTGACATCGTCACGCAGCAATGCATCATAGATGGAGTAATCCGTATCGACGATGATGGGCCGAGCTGAGTACGGCGGGGCAACCGGAGTCATTTCCTCGATGAGATCCGGGCGATTTGCGAGCTTTCTCTTTATAAACGCCAGCTGTTGCTCCCTGATTTTTTTGTTGAGTGCACTCCTTGCGTGCTGATCCTCGAACTGAGGATCGACCCGCATGATCGGAGAGAAAGTTTCCGGCCCCGCAAGCCAGCTGAGGCGGAATCGGATGAAATTTCTAATATACGGGAAGTTGCGATCCAGCCAGTTCACCTGCGCAGGAAATGGATCAAGATAACTCTTTATGTCGAAACACCAATTCGGCGTCCGCTGAAAAACGAAGGTATGACCGGCTAATTTCGCGAGTTCAGGGACCAATTGGTATCCGGTAGCCCCGGTCCCAATCACCGCAACCCGCTTGCCCTTCAGATCGAGGCCGGCAGGCCATCGGGCCGTGTGGAATGCGTTGCCCTCAAACGTTTCGATGCCTTCGATGCTCGGCATGTTTGGGCGCGATAAAAATCCGACGCTCGCGATAACCGCGTTTGCATGCCAAACGCGTGGCCCCTCAGGGCCGTCGGCCTTAATTCCCCAGAGTTTAGCGCTCTCGTCCCAAACGACAGACTTAACCTCCGTCTTGAACGTAATGTCATTGCGAATATCGAAGTGATCGGCCACCCACTTGAAATACCTCAAGTTTTCACGCTGCAGGCAGAATGCATTCGGATATTCGAAATCAACGCCGTAGATATGTGTGTAGGTACGGCTTGGGGAATCAACCCGGGCGCCCGGGTACCGGTTTTCATACCAAGTACCGCCGACTTCATCGTTCTTTTCGATCACAAAGTACGGGATGCCGGCATGCTTCAGTTGAACGGCGGCGTTCAGACCTCCCATGCCAGCGCCGATGACGGCTACGACGAATTTCCGCAAGTCCTGGGATGGTGGCGGATCCTGCCAAACGAGTCCCCTCGCCCAGGGATCCAGGGCCAGTTGTTCCAGCCACATTTCCAACTCGGAGGCGGGAATATCGGTTCCAGCGACAAGGCTGAGGCTGCGGCGGAGACGCTCCGGCAGACCGCAAGGAATGTCGGGAGCACCCTGCTCCCGATAAGACTTCAGAAATGCGGCTGCCTTGGACTGAATCATCGCCAAGTCCGACGGCTTCGAGACGTCGGCCTTGGACTGAACCAGCGCAAAGTCCTTCGACGCTCTGTCTGGCTCTGAATCTCTTATTTGTGCCGTTGTGGCCTGAGTGGCCGCGATGCTCTCGTCGCCGGTTAGTTGATACAAGAGACCGCGAAGCACCATCGGGTCGGCATACTTCACCACGTCATCGATAGTTTCATCTGTTGCCGTAAGTAATTCAGATTTGCCGGTCATCTACGCAGCCTCTCTTAGTATCAGTCTGCAACCAACCCGCGCGACAAACGATGGTCGTAGCCAGACTTCGGTTGTACGTCAGGACGGCGCCCACGCGCGTTGATCGTGCGCAGGGACTTCCAACGCTAAACCGGGAAAGCGGTAAAGGTAAAGAGTTCGTCACCGGCTTCCTTGAAGCTGGCGGTCACGGCCTGCGAGCGCAGCCTCCATTTGCGCACTAACCCGTCGCAAGCCTTCTCAATCGCCCGGGCGGCTGTCCGCGTAAACCATCCGTCGATAGTCTTCGGCCAGTTCCTTGTCGCAAATGAGCGGGGGCCTCGGCCAGCAGATTCCACAGCTTGTGGTTGGTGCAGCGTTGAATTGCCAGTTGCGGTCACTGCTCCTTGAGGGCCGCTTCCGCGCGTACCCGCT
Organism: Binataceae bacterium (SeqCode); assembly: GCA_963752805.1. GTDB lineage: Bacteria > Desulfobacterota > Binatia > Binatales > Binataceae > JAMXLL01. The sequence continues at coordinate 20,697 of CAVWAA010000012.1, read as the reverse complement.
TCTCGCTGGAAACGACTTCGGGCGCGAATGGAACACCATCCTTTTCCTTTTCATTTTTCTTGGAGACTGACAAAACCCTTTGTCACGGCCGAATGCAACGCATCGTAAAAGAGTAAGGACCTGAAGATGACCAAAATGAAAGCCGTAGTGATTCATGAGGCAGGTGGGCCGGAGGTTCTTAAGATCGAGACTCAGCCGGTTCCCATGCCGAAAAGCGGAGAAGTCCTGATCCGCGTCAAGGCCTTTGGTCTCAACCGCTCCGAGTTGTTCACCCGGCAGGGCCATTCGCCCGGCGTCAAGTTCCCGAGAATCCTTGGCATTGAGGCGGTCGGCCTTGTCGATGAAGCGCCTGGAGGCGAGTTCCGCAAGGGTGATGTAGTCGCGACCGCGATGGGCGGCATGGGGCGGCAATTCGATGGCGGCTACGCTGAATACACATGCGTACCTGCAAACCAAGTGCAGGTCGTGAAGACGCAACTATCCTGGGAAACGCTCGGCGCGATGCCGGAGATGCTGCAAACAGCTTGGGGGTCATTGTTCAAGTCCCTTCGCCTCGAAAGCAACGAACGCCTGCTGATCCGCGGCGGAACCACCTCGGTCGGACTAGCGGCCGCGTCTATCGCCAAGAATCATGGCGCCTTCGTCGCTTCCACGACTCGCAATCCCGATCGAGAACAACTGTTGAGATCAAGCGGCGCCAATCAGGTGTTTATCGATACTGGTTTGATTGCCGACGAGGTAAAGAAAGTATTTCCGAACGGGTTCGACAAAGTGCTTGAATTGGTGGGAACAACGACCCTAAAGGATTCGCTACGCTGCGCCAAACAGAGCGGGATTGTTTGCATGACGGGCATTGTCGGCAACAAATGGTCGTTTGACGATTTTGCCCCGATGGAAGCGATCCCCACGGCAGTCAGCCTGACTACGTACGCTGGCGATTCCGAAGACTTCATGCGGACGCCGCTTGAGAAAATGGCCGAGCAGATCGCGACGGGCAAGTCGCACGTCCAAATCGGCAAGACCTTCCGCCTCGATGAGATCGTTGATGCGCATCGCTGCATGGAAGAGAACAAAGCGGGTGGAAAGATTGTCGTGTTGATTTAGCTCCGGGAAGACGCCATCCGGAAGTAGTTCGCTTATGTGCCCATTGACGTGGACGTCCTCGGTGGACTCGCCTGTCAGCACGGGAGGAATTCTATTACAGCAAGATCCAAGTCCAGCGTAGTGGCGGCAAAGATATTGATGGTGAACGCAGTAAGCTGGTATTTGCTCCGCCGAAAAGCTCTCGCGGAACTAGAACGATACCGCTGCCAGAATTCGTCGCGGCAATGTTGCGCGCTCGCCGAGCCGAAGACCGTTTAGCAGCAGGCCCGGATTGGGTGGATCTGGACCTTGTGTTTTCCAGACGAAAAGGGACACCTATCGAACCGCGTCGCCTCGACTCTGAATTCAAACGGGCGTTGAGAAAGGCGAACCTTCCAGACACGGCTAGATGCTTGACGGCTGACTCTGAGGATTTTTGTGTCAGATTGTGAGGTGTTCAAGCGGCCAAGAGTTGGATGATTTGGTCGAGGGAGCGGTCGGCCTTACGATAGGCAGCTTCGATTTTAGACAGTGGCGCGGCCGTTTGAGTGGGGCGTCGTTGGAAGAGGCTGTTGGCCAGAGGACCGCAGACACGTTGATGGAAGAGCACAAAGAGCAGGGCCGCGCGGGTTCCCTTGTCGGTGAGATGATAGGCATAGCGGCGGCCATCACGTTCGAGCAAGCCGTGGCCTTTCATCTTGCGCAGGTCGTAGCGGAGTTGAGTAAGGGTGTAACTTTCGGTGGTGAGGCCGAAGCTGGAAAGAATCGCCTGATGGATGTCGATGGTACGCCATCCCAGCACTTTGGTGCCGGCGTGCAATAGCACTTCCATCAGGCGGAGCATGCGGGTGTCGTGGAGCTTGATGCCGGGGATTTTGCCGCGGTGGCGTGGCATAGGCAGCGCGAGGCGTTGAAACAGGGGGAAATCCACGTGCACGTCGAGCGCCTGGGCCTCAAATTGTGCAAAGCGGTCGGTAACTGCGCCGAGCATACGGCGCACCTTATCGAGATTGTCGAGACCTTTGTTGAGGCCGAAATCCTTGAGATTGTTGCTGAGTGCCTCCAGCCGCAGAAAGGTGGAGAACTTCTCATACATCCGCATCACCGCGTTCTTGGCATAGGCGCGTAGCACATGATGGCCGTGTTCGGTGCGTTCCAGCACGCTGCTTAGTTTGCCGGGCAGCCGCTTGTGCAGTCGCCAGCCGAAGACTTGGGAGATGCGGTCAGCGCTGAGACGCAACAGTCCCAGATCGCAGGAGCGCTCGAAGAGTTTGGGGATGGGGAAATTGCGCCGGAAGATGAGATTGCGGCAGTACTCGACCTGTTGCAATGAATAGTGGCGGCCGAGATTGATCGCCTGGCGGTCCTTTTTGGAGAACTTAGGGCCGACGATGAGGGTCCAGTAATCAAGCCGTGAGCGAACCAGTTTGGCGCTGAGGGCGTCAGCGGCCGCTTGCAGTGCTCGGGCGTCGGCCACCCACAGGAAAGCATTGTCATTTTTGCGAAACTGCACGCCTGCACTGCGCAGTTGCTGTTCGATGAAATGATGACCATTGAGGTAGTAGGTGATCGAGAACGGCAAGAACGAGCCGACACAAAGCGCGATCGGTCCCAGCACCTGGTCACGGATGTAGAAGTAGTAATGGGTGTAACGTGAGCGCTGTTTGGCCACAATGCGGTAGTCCGGATCAGTGGTCGGATACTTTGGCATGGCCACGCGAAAGTTGGTGCCAAGCTCCATACTCTTGAGGATGAAATAGACGCCGAAGCGCTTGCACCGCTCCATCTGCCGCAAGCGTGGGCGCACATAGTCTTCCTTCCGTACACCTTTCTCGGCCCACTCGATGGGAATCTGGTGGTTGCGGGCGAAGGCATCGACCCACTGGTGGTACTCGGTGGTGCGCTGGCGCAGGACGTCCTTGGTGATGGCGCCGATACCATGTACGTCCCGGAAGAAGTGCACGATGTTCTCCGGGCGGGTGAGCAGAGGCAAATGGCCGAGGATGACGATACGGTCGAAACAGTGGTATACGAGAGCCAACAGGCTGCCGAACAGCTTGGCAAATTCTTCCATCGGTCCTCTTCCTCCCCTGCGCTGGGTTGGCACCAAGAGCATGGGACGGAGGGCCGGTGGAGGTCAAAACCACGGCTCCAGCAACTACGCCGCGTTGGGGCCGGAGCGCCCCGCGCTTCGCCCGCGGTCCGGCGGGCGCGCGGAAATTTCAAATGTTTTTGGGTAGGACTAGGCTACATGATTCCCGTCATTTCGCCGCGTCATTATTACCCGCACAGGGGGGTTCATCAGCGTATCGCGATGGAGATCCTGGGTCACAGCGATATCAGTCTCAGCACGAACGTTTAGAGCTATGTAACGTCAGCTTCGATGCGCGAGGCCGCCCACAGGATAAAATGCCGTCTGGGCGGTAAATAACGGCAGGCGGAGCGCCCATGTTTGTCCGTGGCGGTCAAACCCGGCTGGTTCCACAACTCGCCGTAGTAGCGGCGCACCAACGTCCGATTCTCGCGCAGATAATCGGGTTCGTCGTCACAATTACGGCATTCCAGTTCCGCGCCGAGTTGCTGCTGACGCCCTTGTTCATTAGTCACCCAAGGACGCATCTGAAATGGCGGCTGATGGCGGACGTACTGATTGTGGTTGCATTCCAGCTCAGCCACCCAGTCGCCAAGTTCGTCCTGATGGAAACCGATTATGGGCCGTTTCATCCTTAAGATTCAGTCGGTTCGCGGCCGATTACTGAGGACGCCCACTTCGAAAGGCGGCACATTGCGATCCTCGATGTCGCCGCTCAAATCACCTTTCCTGATTCGCAGTCCGTCCTGCTCCTACAAGAGATTGCAGCGGCTTCATCCACGCGTCAGCATTTCCAGCGCATGCGAATCCAGTTCCGTTGAGGATGACGTGCTGCGGTGAAATCCGCGTCAGGTCTCATCCAGGATGGTCTCGCCGGCCCGCAAGTCGGTGATTATTTTCATGATGGCCATGGTGTTGCGCTTCGTTGTCGCGGGTCTGCTTTGTTCTGCACCGCAAATGACGGTGGCGAAAAGCATTCATTCTCAAGTGAAGCTATTGCGTGAAAGCATAGATCCGGCCGTCGGCCGGTACGTACAGACGCTCCGGTGTGGCGACTATCGTGGCAAAAGGCCGGAGACCCTGCATCGTTGGCGGTGAACCTGTGAGCTCGGCGCAGCAACTCCTCGTTGGTAAAGGGACCGTAGTTCTCCGCCGTGTCGAAGAAGGTGCATCCCAGTTCGATGGCCCGATGCAGTGTGGCGATCGACTCAGCTTCATCCGCCGGACCGTAAGATTGACTCAGACCCATGCAGCCGAGACCGACCGCCGATACCTCGAGGCCTTGAGTGCCGAGTTTGCGCCTACTCAAAGTCATGAACCCTGTCCTCCACCAGAATCAGACCGTTGGTGTAGCACCGCCGTTGACGCGGATAGTTGTGCCGGTCATGAAGTCACTCAGTGGACTGGCGATGAAGCAGACGGCGACAGCGATATCCTTCGGTTGCCCGATCCGGGCCACTGTCTGCTGAATCACGCTCTTCAGTGCAAAGTTCTGTCCGACCTGCGGATCGTCGCTACCCAACTGCTTTGCCAGCGCCTTGAACCAGGGGTCGGCCAGGGGCGTGTAAATAAGCCCAGGCATAATGCCATTAGAGGTTACGCCGGTTTCCGCCAGCGCCTTGTATAGGCTGTGAGTCAGGTTGTTCAGCGCCGCCTTCGCCGCGCCATAGGGGCCGAACTGGGCATAGGGCGAGATTGCATTGCGCGATGAGATCTGGATCAACCGGCCCCATCCGCGCTGTCGCATCGACGGGACGAAAGCTTGAGCCAGCCGCACCGCCGGCAAGGCGTTCTGGCGGTAGCTCTCGATCCATTCCTCTACTGGCGTTTCGAACCAACCTGGTGCCGCCGCGCTATTGGAGCCGCCTGCGTTGTTGACCAGGATATCGATGCTACCGATAGCTTGCTCAGTCGCCTTGATCACGGTTTCTACGCCGTCGGCGGTCATGAGGTCGCCTAACGCCATGGCCGCCTGTCCGCCCTTAGCCTCAATCTCTGTAACTACCGCTTGCGCTCGGGCTCGGTCGCGGCCGTGGACGACGACTTTGACGCCCTCCAGGGCCAGCATCCGAACGATCTCGGCCCCAATCCCGGAGGTGCTGCCGGTGACCAGCGCCCGCTTGTCTGCCAAATGTAAATCCATCTTCCGTTCCCTTGATCTGGGCGGCGGCGTCGTTGCCGCGCCATGTCTTCGCCTGTATACTTCATGAAGAGGAGTAAGTCTACATCCGTATAATTGGAAAGAGCAAGCTGGCCCAGACCAGAGTCTCGGTGCGGCCCCGAAACGCCGCCGCCACGCGTGAAGCGATCCTCACCTCGGCGCGGCGGGCCTTTGCACGCGCTGGCTACGATGGCGTTGGCGTGCGGGAAATCGCGAAAGGTGCCGGCGTGACCGCGATGCTGATCAATCGCTACTTCGGATCCAAAGAGCGACTGTTCGCCGAGGTCCTCGCCCAAACCATGGCGACACCCAGCATTCTCACTCAGAAAATCATCACATCGCCCAGCCCTGGAGCTGAGATCGCCACCGCGCTTATCAAGCAGACAGAGAGTGGCGCCATCCCGCTCGATGGTTTCCTGATTACGCTGCACTCCGCGTCCAGCAAGCAGGCCGCGAAAATAGGCCGAGAACAAATCGAAAAGCACCATCAAAAAGCGATGACCGCAGCCTTGAGAGGAGATCTGGCACCACAGCGAGCCGCCATGGTCTTATCCCTCATCGCCGGGGTTCAAGTGATGCGGCAGATGATAGGCTTGCCGACGTTAGCCAAGGCCAAGTCCGACGTGCTGGTGAATATTCTTGGGCCGGTGTTTCAGCAGCTCATCGACGGCGGGCAAACACAGCAATAAGCTATCCAATCGGACCTGATACCACCCGCCGGGTAGCCATTTCTGGATCACTGCGCATCTTGCACTCGAAAAAGAATGCCACGAATTCTGTGCTGACTAGATCTGCTCGCAATGGAGACACATTGTGGTCGTGTCGCTCAGCAGCGCAGCTTCCGTACGACTGATTTCAGAGCTGCGACTCCGTCCGGCCCCAACCGGTGGGCGACCAGGTTTTGGGCCTCTTGCCAGGCGGGGTAGCTTTGTCGCAGCAAAGCCACTCCTTTTTCCGTGACCTTGATTCGATGGCTGCGCCGATCATCCTTGCCGGGTTCCAGCCGAAGCCATCCTCTCGCGCACATGCGCGCCACATTGCGGCTGAGCGTTGACTCGTCGATCTCCAGCAATATCGCCAGTTCGGCGGGGCGCATCTCTTCCCGGTTCGCAATCGCATTTAACACGCTGAACTGGCTGACCTTCAATCCGACCTCCGCGAGAGCATCATCGTAGACAGCGGTTATAACCCGACTTAGCAACCGGGCTTTAAACCCGCGGCACTCCGATCCGCCGGTTTTGATTGTCTGCTCAGTCGCGCTTCTGGCGTTTACAAGTGTCGTCGACCTGCCAATTTCCGCGCTGCTCGATAATCCTCGCGGCAGCCATTAGAATCTTTCCTTAAACGGGCGCAGGTCAATGTCGAGCGTCCAGGCGCTAGGATCCTGATGCGCAAGATGCCAATAGGTCTCCGCTATGGCGTCGGGCTTGAGAAAATCGTCGTCTTTCAGGCTGGGCTTTAGTCCACGCGCTCCTGGGATATCGATGCTACCATCCACGTTGACCCAGGCGACGTGAATACCTTTCGGACCGAGGTCGCGGGCGAGTGACTGCGCCAAGCCGCGCATCGCGAATTTCGCTGGTCCAAATGAGACCGACCTTGGCCCAGCCTTCATCCCGGCGGTTGCTCCGGTGAAGAGCATTGTGCCACGGCCGCGCGCAATCATGCCGGCCGTGACTTCTCTGGCTGTAAGAAACGCCCCCAACGCGTTGACTCGCCAGTCTGCTTCGTACTGCTGGGGCGTGATCTCGGTAATAGTTCCGAATGTGCCGCTGCCCGCATTGTAGAGGAGCACTTCGGGTTCGCCGAGCTCAACGTGAATCACGTGAAACGCTTCGGTCACTTGCGCGTGATCGCTGACGTCGCAACTGACATCCAGCACGGTGGCTCCGGTTCGCCGGATCTCGCCTGCAAGTGCCTTCAGATAGTCTGCTTTGCGCGCGAGAATCGCGACAGCGTAGCTCGCCGCGAAGCGGCGGACGAGGGCAGCGCCTAGTCCGGGACCCACTCCAGTAACAACAGCAACCTTTTTGTCTTTCATAGTGCTCTCTCCCCGGGCTCTCTCCCCGACTGAGTGTTGCCCGAAGCGCGGTTTATGATGCGCGGGTTTGCATCCCAAATTCCGGAAGGTTGGTCTTCCCGAGCGTGATTAGCCCTGCGGCGCGAAACCGCGCTCCTAACGGGGTGTCGACTGGTGACCAGAAGCTGGCCTCACGCAGGGCCCGATTTCCCATGTAGTACGGTTGGCCTTTCTGCATCGCGCCGATGTCCTTGAGCAGGAATGGCACTCCACGAAAGGGACCGTCCGGTAGATCGGGCGACACCGCAGCCGCGCGCGCGTCCTCGTATAACGGTGTGATCACCGCGTTGAGTGTCGGATTCACGCGCTCGATTCCAGCGATCTCTGCGTTGACCAGTTCCAGCGGAGTGAGTTCTTTTCGCCGTACCAGTTCAGCCTGCGCGGTTGCGTCCATGGTTGACAATTCGCTGACATCGAGCACGACTTGTTGAGCCTCCAGGATAGTGTCCTATCACGGACGTTCGATTCCTGCGCGGTCACACTAGCCATGGTGACCATGCTCTGTCGAGTCGGGAAATGCTGGCGCAGCGGCGCCCTACCCTGCTGCTTATTGTTGTCCGACACTGATGCGCACCACGGCGCGCTTTACCGCCGCCGCGTGTCGCGCGGTAAATTCTCTCCGGGGTGTAGAAGAAGCTGCTTTGCGGCTTCCGGAATCCGTCTCGCGCTAAATTATGCGCGGACGTAGCGCCCGCTCTTTTTTAGCTGGCAATGATCGGCCCTCATGTCGACGCCCGCTCGGTTGGGACTATGTTTTGGCTATGCGGCTTTGACTTCGTTCTTGCGTTGGGGCTGAACCGGTGGCGTGGTCTCACTCAGTTTCTCCAGCACCTCCTGATCGGACATCGTCAACGCCGCTTTGAAAATGGGAACCTTGAGAATTGGTTTTGACGGATCAATCCGAGGCTGTGCTACTTTGCCGCCTTCGGAGACAAATGAAGCGGGATGCTTAAAGGCTTCCAATTCCTCGCGAGTTATACCTGCGAGCCTCATGACCTCTGGATCAATCCACGCCTCTTCATCAATGCGGCGCCCATCGGAGGTACAGAACTCGAGCGTGATGCCCTCGGGCGCGGCCATGTAGATGGATTTGCAGAAACCGTGATTGATTGGCCCTACGATGCAATGACCGGTCGAGCGCACGCGGTCGCGAATCGCTAGCAGATCCGCTTCGGTATCCACGTTCAGAGCCACATGCTGCATCGCACCGGGTTCATCGACGGCGGCTTCCCCGGGTTCCGCTTTGCTGTTCACGGTGTGCGGGCTCTGGACGAAAGCAAACGAGCAGGTGTCGCTGAACCGCAAAAAGCCGTGAAACGTTTTCGTTGCTCCATGCATCCAGTAGAGCGCGCAGAGCTCAGCGCCAACCACTTCGGTGAAGAACTTGATTTGCGCCTTAATGTCCTTGGTGTTGATCGCGAGATGATTAACGCCGTTGGCGATGTCCATGAAGAAACCCTCCTATTGAATCGAATACAGTTTCGTTTGTTTCAGACCCCACAGACCCAGAGATCTAATGCAATTTGGACGTGCGAATACTATGTGAACGGCTGGTCCCATGAATCGATAAACGCTACCGCACATTTTCGCACAGATGCTGCCGCTACCCCTCTTGACCGCGGTCGCGAAAACCATCCGCCCAAGGTTCCCGCAACCCATCATTTGTAGAGTAACCCGGAAAGGCTGAAGATACCCCAAACGACCAATTGTGCGTACTCAGGCCGCATGCTATCGCGAACGGATGGGCTAGCTAATTTGCGGTGCAAAATTACCGCATTTTCGCCAATAGAATTGAGGGTCCCCGGCGCGTCAATTTGGCAGTTCGTCACGTCGGCTCCATTGACACCGTCTCTCTGTATAGAGTATATCTATGCAGGATGGCGGATCACAAGTTTATCGACGAGCTGGCGGCACTGAGCGAAAAGATGCTGTGGGGCAGCCTGGGCGCGGTCTATCGGCGCTGCGGGGGGGCGAACTGTCACTGCGTCACAGGCGAGAAGCATGGCCCGGTGTTCTACTTAACTCGCAACGAGGGCGGGCGGACCCGCAACATCTATGTGCCGCCCGAGTTGCACGATGAAGTTGCGGCGAGGGTCAGTGCATATCGTCGCTATCGGGAACTGGGCCAGCAAATCGCCGAGGCTAATGCGCGCTATCTCGGGTTGGGTAAGAAGCGGCGGAGGCGGCGGGTGATCGAACGGCGGCATCAGCAGCGGAATCTATTCGAGACAGTCATTGGTTCAGTTGAGAAGCTAATTGAGGAGCTTATCGAGCCGCCGCTGAGGCGGCTGGACGAGGTGCTCGCGGACGAAGTCTTGCTGGATACAGTAATGCAGGGCTTGGCGCAGCGGCGACCGCAAAGCCGCAACGCGGACGACCGGGTACACCGGCCGAAGTGGTACTGCGGATGTTGGTGCTGAAGCGGGTCAAGGGCTGGAGTTTCGACGAGACCGAGCGCGAAGTCCGCAAGAACCTGGTCTATCGCCACCTTACGCGGGTCTACTTCGAGCGCGTGCCGGACGCCAAGACGCTGATTAGGCTTTCGGCAGTGATTGGTGCCGACAGAATTGAAACAATTCATCGCCGCCTGGTGCAATGGCTCGGGAGAAGGCGTGATCAAAGGACGCCGCGCACGAGTCGACACTACCGTGGTCGAAACCAACATTCGCTATCCCACTGATTCTCGCCTGTTACAGGATGGAGTGCGGGTGCTGACACGAGCATTTAAGTGTATTGAAAAGGCCACCGGCGCGCTCGGCTGCAAGTTGCGTGATCGTACGCGCGCGACCACCCACCGGGTGCTGGAGATCGCGCGCGCGGCGCGCAGCCGGGCGGGCCATGGTCGCGAGCGACTTGAGCAGGGCTATCGCCGGCTGCTGTCTACCGTGCGGAGCACTATGCGCGACGCGGAACGGGTAGGCGCGGAGCTTTCTGCGGCAGCTCGCGCAGCGGGGAGCGAGCGGGCCTCGAAGGTTGTGGGGCGCAACCTAGCGCAGCTGACGAGTTTGTTCCCTTGGTCCGCCGGGTAATCGCTCAGACCGGGGCGCGGATCTTCCACCATGATACCCATTATCCCAATAAATTCTTCAGTCTGTCTGAGCCGCATACCGAAGCGATTCGCAAGGGCAAGGCGGCCAAGCCCACCGAGTTCGGCAAGCTGGTCAAGATCCAGGAGGCGGAGAATCAAATCATTATCGATTATCAAGTATATGAGCGGCGGCCCGACGACCGCGCACTGCTAATGGCGAGTATCGAAGCGCATTTGCACACCTTCGGCCGCGTCCCTCATCTGCTGGCGGCGGATCGCGGTTTTTGGTCGGCGGCGAATAAGCGTGCAGCCAGGCAGGCCGGTGTGGAAAAGGTGTGTATCCCTGCCCTGGGCCGCCTGCGGCCCGAACAAGCGGCCGAACAACGGCAGCGCTGGTTTCGCCGCGGCCAGCGTCTACGTGCCGGTTGTGAGGGGCGTATTAGTGTGCTCAAGCGGCGCGATGGTCTCGCGCGCTGCCGCTATCGCGGCACTCACGGTATGCGGCGCTGGGTCGGTTGGGGTGTGGTGAGTAATAACCTCTGGGTGCTGATGCGGACCACACGCCCGGCTCGTCGCCGTAACACTTCTTGATCGCGGGGCAGCCGTGGACCACCTTCGTCAGAGAATTAAAACACCCCACCTAGGCCGCCTATCGAAAATCACACCCACTAAAATTCTCAGTATTTGGCCCGGCAGACACCCTGCCCATCAACCAAATGACTTTTGCACCGCAAATTAGCTAGAAGCCCCTTCGCCATCCTCCAGCCGAGATAAAGCCCTGCTATTGCAGAAGCCGAAAGCCGTACTTGCCGCCGAACGGGCCCTATGGGCCTGGACCGCATGGATCTGCCTGTTCGGCCTCTACGAGAGCTGGACCGAGATCCCCGGATAGAAGCAGCGATCACATTGCAGTTGCAGGGCATGGTTGCAATCACGCCGCAGACATTGTTGGCACTAACCGTCGCCGGCTATGCGGTGCTGGCGTTGACTATGGTGTGGGTCATCCGCAAAATTGGCGCGGGTAAAAACTGGGCAAGGAGCAGTCTTTTACTGGGCTTCATACTGGATGTCCTCTACACGCTCTCACCGCCTTATCACGGGATGCTGAGTTATCGCACCGATCTGCCCGATCTCGGACTACAGATTTATGCGCTCTACCTGCTTTACACTGGGCCGGGAAGCTTCTGGTTTCATCGGGGAAAAATAGCCGCGACCGGCCCGTGAATCAGAAACGGGATCGCCCGCTATTTGGTGACCAGGCTCCAGGATTTGGCGTAGCTCGCGATCGTGTCCACGTAATCCTGTGCTGCGGCTTGGGCGTCGCCCTTGCGCAATCAGTTCGGTCGCCACCTTGTCGCCCTTGCTGTTGGCAACCCGCGTGCGGTCGGCCCAGCGCGATGTTGACCTGATAATTCTCGGATTGTCGCCGCCTCAAGCTTGCTCGATGGCAGCAACGCGCCTTGCAGCGCCGCAACCGCCGGGCCTTCGGCGATGAATTCGAGAAGACCCACGACAGGGTTCAGCATATTGCCGCTGCTGTCCTGCCAAAAATAGTGATTGTGTCGCCACCTCCAGGTCCAGCGCTGCAAGCTTGAGCGCCGCCTGATCAAGTTTAGTGCCGGCGGTTGTGGCTTTGTCGGTCAGGAGCGGCTGGGACATCGGGCGTAAATGGTCGGTGCAATCGACTGAGGGTATCGCGTCGATGGCGACGCTCGGCTTGGCACTTCCAGTGTCGATGCGCTCTGGGCGCGCTTTTACCGCCGCGCGCTCGCGCCGCACGGTAAATTCCCCGGTGTTCCGCCGCGGGCCCAGTCGCCACGCAATTCCGTGACAACGCATGTTTTCACAAAGGGTAAGTTTTGCAACATTGCGGGAAAGGCGCGTAAATGATCCGGGATAGCCTGGGACCTGTCCGGTGACTGATCAAACTTCTGCGGCGTGAACAGATGCCATGACTAAAGAGCAATCCCGCAGTTGGATGTTGGTCGCGAGCCTCTTCGTCGCGCTCGCGATGGTCTGGGGTGTCGGCTACGACATCATCGGCGTCTTCTTCCATCCCCTGCACAAACAGTACGGATGGGACCGCACGCACCTCTCGCTCCTCGCCGCCTCCCTTTCGATCGCCTATGGCATCAGCCTGCCGCTGGTCGGATGAATGCTCGACCACGTCGATGCGCGCGTCGTCATCGGCTTCGGTGCCGCCACGGTCGGTCTCGCGATGGCGGTCGCCAGCCGCGCGGATTCGCTCACGATGCTGCTCGCGTCGTATTTCCTGCTCGGCATCGGCACCGCTGCTGCCAGCATCATGCCTGCCTCGTTCGTGATCGCGAACTGGTTCGGCGATCGCAGAGGCACCGCCCTTGGCCTGGCCACCGCCGGCGTCCCGGTCGGCGAATGGACCATGACGCTAGTGGCCAGCTACTCGATCGTGCTTAGCGGATGGCGGACGGCGTACATGATACTCGCCCTGCCCGTCTTCCTGATCGTCGTTCCCCTCGTATGGTTCACCGTCCGCACCCGGCCTCATTCCGAGACCGCCTCGAAGACCATCCACGAGGCCACCAACGCACTCTCAGGCTTGGAGGTCCGCGAGGCGCTCAGGACCCGGGCCTTCTGGATGGTCTCCTTGCAATGGTTCTTCTACACGGCCGGGACGGCAGTGATGATCGTGCACGGGGTGCCCTACTGTACTCTTACTTGCGTAAATCACCGTAACATGGTTTCGGGTGCACGGAGTGTACGAGTTCTTTGGTCCACTCGAACGGTACGGCATTCTGGTTGTAGTTCTGAATGAACTTATCGATAGCTTCGCGCAGTTGCTGGGGTGAGGTAAAACTGGCGCCGCGCAAGGCGGCGCGGACCAGAATACTGAACCAGCACTCGATCATGTTAAGCCAGCTGGCATGGGTTGGGGTGTAGTGAAAATGTACGTTGGGGTGCCGAGCCAGCCAGGCGTCGTGCTTGGGCTTGTGAGTATTAAGGTTGTCGAGGATCACGTGAATTTCCCGGCCCGGATAGAGTGCCAACACCTCATTCATGAAATCCAGAAACTCGCGTCGCCGACGGCGGTTATAATGGCCGCCAACTACCGTGCCGGTCAGGACGTTAAGTGCCGCAAACAAGGTGGTGGTGCCATGGCGCTTGTACTCATGGCTCACGCCGCGCAACGCTCGTCCGTTGGGCAGTTTCAGATAGCCCTGCGCACGCTCCAACGCCTGGATGTGAGGTTTTTCGTCCACCGACAGCACCACTGCGCTGTCGGGTGGATGCAGATAGAGGCCGACGATGTCGGCCGCCTTGGGGGCAAACTGCGGGTCGGTGCTGATACACCAGCTGCGACGCCGTTGCAGGTGAATGCGCTGACTACGCAACACTCGCCAGACTTGATGCGCCGAGACGTTGCCCAAGGCCTGGGCCACCAGCGCGCCGCTCCAGGTGGCGTATCCTGCCGGTGGCGGTTCGTCGAGCTTCGCCAGAATCCGTTCTCGGGTGGCGTCATCGTAACGGCGCTTAGCTCCCGAACGTGGAGCATCGAGCAAGCCCGTGATTCCGTGCCGGGCAAAACGGCTGCACCACTGAGACACCGTCGCGGGTCGTACGCCTTCTGCGCGGGCGATCGCTCTACTGCTCCTGCCCACCGCTGCCGCCAAAATAATGCGCCCTCTCAGCGCCAGCCGCTGCTCAGTCTTGGCGCCGCGAACCCAGCCTTCAAGCACTCCACGATCCTCCGCCATCAGCACCAAAGGCTCGGCTTTCTTGAACACGCCAATTATGTAACATGTTACGTGAATTTCTGCAAGTAAGTACTAGCTAGTTATCGGTTTGTGTCAATATCTCTCGTTCGGTTTACGGCATATTCGATAGCGTTTGTAACCGGCGCGGTCAGTACGGGTTGCGCGGGAATTGCGACGCTTCTATGTACCAAACCCGTCCCCTCGCTCGCCCAGTCCCCGGTTACCGCGGCCCTTGCGGCCGCCTCCCAGGCAAATCCGGGAAAGTAGAAGATATACTTGATAAAGAGCCGCTCTACCGGCGCGCGCTGGCGATTCAGGAGCAGGCGGGGCCGCAAAGGCGCGTATCCTGACCTTAGGTGTTTAGTCGGTCATAACCTCCGTTATGTCTGACTATAGCAGGCAACCAATCCCTCTAGACGTATGAGGCCCATCGGCGCCGAGTGTCGAAGTTCACCTTGAAAGCCTGTCCCACGAAGGTCGCTTCAGGACCGGAAAGGATCACCGCATAATCAGATTGAGGCCGGCGGGGGTGCAATAACGCTGCACATCGCGATATTCATTCGGCACCTGTTCATTGATATAGACTGGATAGCCTTTGTCGGTAGGATCGCCGAGGAAAGAAGCATGATTGTTGTGAATATCCCAAAATGCGTAGATTAGCGAAGTCGACTCGTCAACGATACCAATTCCCGACACGTTCATCGCATGCAGAAACAGCCCCACAATTTTCCACGGCCGCATCGCGGGATCGTACAACTCCTCCCAATAAGTACTGAAGTTTGACCGGTCGATGTACATCACCCGCTTGCCGTAGCAGTAACCGCCGGCATATTTCGGCAGCTTGCCGGCGCTGACTACATAAACGTCACGCAGTTGCCATTTTCCCCATGACGGCTTCGGCCAGCCTAGCGGCATGTCATAGACGTCCGGGTACTTTCCTGGCATTTCCGAGAGAATCAGCGCGAGAAGCTTCTTTTCACCAAGATAATCGACCTTCATCTGCGTCAGGTTCGCATCGAAGCCCGCGCGATAATCATCCGGAGTGAAGTCCATGCCGGCTGTTTGACTGCATCGGGCTGACGAGGAAACCGGCTGATAACGGCGCAGCGACGGAATAAACACGTAAAGGTCTTCGGGGCGTTTGGGATCATCGTAGGCGATAGTCAGTGATGCGGTGTAGCGCATCTGCTCGGGCTCGGTGACGATATACCATTGAGTCCAGAACTCGTCCGCGAAACCAGGCATCGTGGCAGGGACGCCCGGATCGGTATTGAAGCTCATCTGGCGGTAAACCACATCGCCACCCGCGCAACTGATATCGTGATTGCCGTCGATCGAGCACGAGCCCGCGTGATTGATCACGGTCAGGTGCGGCATATAGCGAAAGTACGTATCGGCAAGAATCTTCCATCCTTGATGCGGCGCTGAAGGCTTCGGGAACGGAATACCGCCGCGATAACCCTGCATCGTCAGGGCTCCATCCGGCAGGTCGCGGACTGTGACGCTGCCTGAATATTTCTCGGTTGCCGCCATATAATTGTTCGGCGGCGGCTCGGTTACGGTAGGTCCGACGTCGATTTTGACATCGGCGGGCATCTTCCAAAAATACTTGCCTTCGAACAGCGCCTGAACCCCGTCGGACATGTACTGACGGTATTGCCGCCAATTCTGCATCGTGATGACCGTGCCCGGTGCTGGCGCTGGTGGCTCTCCTGGGTTCTCGGCCGAGGATGTAGCGGAAGACCGGGCAGCACTCGCGTCCGCAGTTGAATAACCAGACTGCGTCAACAGTGAGAACGGCCATGCTGCTGTGTAAAAGAGGACAGCAAAAACCAGGATGATGCATTTGCGCACTGCTAAAATCCTTTCAACGCTCTGAGTTGGACCCAATTATTGCGACGGCGAAAAGTACTGAAGAATTTCCGCCGGGCTCGACAAGACGTAATCGGTGGTCCCAGCCTTTTGGCGCTTGCGTCAGCGCGAGAGGAATCTCAAGGTGCGAGTGCAAAAGCGTTAAAACTTAGAGCATCCTGAATTACGGCGCTGAGTGTCTTGCCTTCGGCCCCGCGCGGTCTACTCAGCATCACGGGCGAATTTGCGCGGAAGAGAGATGGTTTTATTAACATCCGTAGTTGCCATTCCTAAAACAGCATCAACCTCAAGTTAGAACAATTCGTACCACGCGGGGAAACGCTTAGGAAAGCGAAGAGCAACCGCACGGTGCAACTAAGCGAAAAATCTTTCAGCGCTGTTGCTGTCGAGGGCATTGCCGTGGCTGACTCGCTTCTAGTCAGTGCGAGTATGAGTATGAGTGTCACATGTCGCTGAGGCGGTCAGTTTTACTTCGGCGATCTCGCCTATAGGTAAGCCAACGTTCAACCGGCGTTGACACTGTCACAACCCGGACTCACACAAATCGGGCGGAATGCAGAAGATGCAAGAGTAGGGCGGCGTACGATAAATATCCTTAAATTGGCGCCTACCCAGGTGTCCTGATTCCGGACGGCAATTGTTCGGGTGAGTTGCATCAGCCGTATATGCGAGGTCGCTTTGCCCAAAATGAGCGTTTTGGGCAAAGCGGCTTCGCTCGACGGGCGAGTCAATTACCACTTTTGCCCCATCATGGTAATGCGAACCATCTTCGATACTGCTGGGAGTGAAGAGTGTTTAGGGTTATCCCGCTATCCCAACCATCATTTTCGGCAAAGCGCCAAAAATCGCCTAGTTCGATTGTCCAGAATGCGCCATCCTTACGGCTGCTTTCGTTTGCTCGCTCCACCAACGCTGGCGGTCGGCCACTGGCCGGTTTCGGAAGTTCTGCGCATTGCCATGGTCAAGTGGCCCGCGATCACAGGAACGATTAAGTGTAATACCCGGGGCGGTTCAGGTCCGATGTGAAATGCACGGACGCGTTGCCAGGGCTCACTATCGCTGGCGGTTCCGCGATAGTGCTGACGCACGTGCTCGCCCCAGGTTTCGACCATATAGGATTCGACGTAGCGCCTCGGGTCAGCAATATCAGAGAAAAAGCTCCACATTACGGCGCCATCGCGGCGCCGGATGCGTTCGAGTTCACGTATCGCCTGTTCGAACTCAGCGGCATGCGCCGGCTCGATCTGAAATTCCAGATAAACCATAACCGGACCTTGGTCCATCGGCGGCCCTTCACTGATATGAGGAATCTCCTGGAGCAGCCATGGGCTCGGATCGAAGTGCTCGGCGCCACGCAGCGAAAAGCGCATCGCAATGAGCACGTTCGCCACGAGAAACATCGCGGCCGCATCGAGAGCATCCCGAATCCCGATCTGAGACGCGAGATAGCCCCATCCGAGACTTCCCAGGGCTAGCCCGCCCTGCAGTGCCAGCAGATACAATGAAAGAGCGCGAGCACGTACCCATGCGGGCAGCGCCATTTGGGCGGAGCTGTTGAAAGTCGCCGTCACCGCTACCCATGCCGCACCAGCGAGGAAAGTCGCAATCCAAAGCAAGTAGACATGATGGGCCGAGGCAACCGCTGCGTTTGCGAGCGCGAATGCAAACCCGCCGCTCATCGCGATCCAGTCACTCGAAAGCAACCGACGAAGCATCGACAGTCCGAAGCCACAGGCGGCAGCGCCGACGCCAAAGAATGCGACGATCAGTCCATAGCCGGCCGCATCGGTGTGAAACTCGACGCGTGCAGCCAGCGGTAACACCGCCCACATTGCACTGGTGCCCAGGCCGAACAAGAAACTCCGCACCAGCACGGCCCGCAGCACGGGCGAATAGCGGACATAACGGATCCCGGCGCGGATGCCGCCGCAGACCCGTTCCGCGGGGAGGACACTCTTATGGGCTTGTCGCCGCCACGAAATCAGCACGGCGGTAACTCCGACGAACGAGAGAGCATTCGCCAGAAAGGCAAATCCGGCTCCCAAGGCACTTACGATTATTCCGCCAATAGCCGGTCCGACTCCGCGCGCGATATTGAATTGCATGCTATTGAGGGCGACCGCTTCGAGGACTTCATCGCGCGGGATGAGCTCAGGCACGATCGCTTGGGAAGCGGGTCCGCCGAGCGCGGAGCCGATCCCAAGAGAAAAACTCATCCCGAGGAGAATCCAGGGGGTGGTGAGGTGAAGCAATGTAAGAATGCCAAGTGACCCCGCAGATGCGAGCGTCCACAGTTGCGATACAATCAGAAGCCGTCGCCGGTCGACGATATCCGCCAGCGTCCCGGCGAGCAGTCCCAATAGAAAGTAGGGAAGGTTTCCAGCGGTTTGAATCAGGGAGACCATCACCGGCGACGGGGCGAGTGAGGTCATCAGCCATGACGAGCCGACATCCTGCACCCACGTTCCGATGTTGGACGCGAAGCTGACCGCGAATAGCGCCTCGAAGACCGGATAAGTCAGCGGGGCAAGGATGCCCCGCGTCACATGCAACGGCGCCGGCGACTCAGTTTTGAGAAATGCCATGCTTAGTTTGCGATAGTCCGAGGCTTGCCCAGCACTAGCGCAATCCAAGAAGAAATTTCACGTTATATTGTTTTCGCCCAGCGGCTGCCGAGCGCCATGCCATATTGGTGCAGCTCATTTCCGTAGCGGAGTTGGGCCGACTGAAAGCCGGGCAACCGAAGAACTCAAGTCACCAGAGGATTACATCGAGCCCAGAGTCAGCTCCGCCATGAAGCTCGGCGTGGTTCCATATTGGTTGCTTTCATCTGCCGCTCACCCTCCCCTTCCAACGTCATTGCTCACATCTCAGTTGCGCTCTGAGCTCGCGCATCTCGCGACGAAATTCAACCAGTCCATCGGCGCAGAATTCATTGTGCGTGCGACTCAACTTCGTTCGCAAGCAGATCAAGTTCGTCGGCCAGCACAGACATGACCGCATTGATCGCCAGGAATTCACCACCGACTGCTGGATTGATTTCGCCATTCGAAAGTCTTGAGCGATTTGTCTTAGACTCTGTAGTAAGAGCCACCCGTATACACGCTCTACTCGCGCCATCTGTCGTGCCATCTGCCATTATCGCCGAGCACTCGCGGCTGCTCTGACCACTCGCGGCCGTCGAGGATGTTGCCGGCGGAGTCCGGGACGATCCCGCCCCACTGCTTCAAAAAATAGGCTGCGCCTTGCGCCTGGCAGACGTCGCGCAAGTGCCGCATCCAGTCGATTCGGTCGGGCCGAGGTGTCCGGCCTTTAATTGCCATCGGCTTCCGAGAGGCGGATCCGCCATTCCGCGCCGGGCGCGGATCGCTGCGTCGCGCAGGTGCCAGCCGCTCTCGCCGCCGGCGATGATTTGGCTGATGCCTGATAGATCGAGGTCGGTACCGAGGTCAGCCAGGAGTGGCTCAGCGCTGATGAATTTCGGGCCGGCCGCGCGCGCCTGGCGCAGCGTGTCCACGCGTTTGATGTACAGCGGCAATTCAACACTCACGCCCAGCCATACGTTATCCGGTATGTCGCGGCGGTCGCAGTAGTCGACCAGCAGTCGGGGCCGTTTCGTAAGCACCTGAAACTGCAGGTGCGGTGTGACGCGCATGATGTCGAGTAACTGATCTCGCCACTCATCCGGCACGCGCTCATCAAAGAAATCCGACATCGAGTTAACGAACACCAGGGCGGGCTCTTTGATTTTGAGCGGGTCCCGAAGCTTATGAGGCCGATACGTTAATTCGAAGCCGTTAGGAAACGCCGGCGTGACCCGCATGCGCTTGGCTTTCGTTTCGGCATAGCAAAACCGGCATGCGGGTGAGATGCGCTCGCAGCCGCTCCAGCAATTCCATGTGTACGTACTCCAGCGGATCGGGGTCTTGTTCATTCCTGCTCCCATGGCGTTCGCACACCGCGCAGGGCCGGGTCGTTCGCATCGGCGCGGTGGTAATCGGCCAGGCGGGCGGTTGTGACGGGTTTGCAGGCCGCCATCAGGTGCTTTTCGAGCTGCTTTAAACTGAAAGCATCAGATAGGCAAAATGGCACCTCTCCCACAAGCTATCCGTATTTGGGAAGGCACCTCAACTCAGCTAGGCGCGACCTGGGATGGGCTGGGAGTCAATTTCAGCCTGTTTTCAGCCAACGCCACGAAAGTCGAATTATGTCTGTTCGATCAGGGCGGGAACCCAGGAGATACAACGAATTGAGTTGCCTGAATATACTGATGAGATCTGGCACGGATATTTGCCCGACGCGGCGCCAGGCACAGTATATGCCTATCGCGTACACGGCCCCTATGAACCCGACAAAGGCCATCGGTTCAATCCCAACAAGCTGGTCCTGGATCCCTATGCGAAGGAGCATATCGGTCAGCTCAAGTCGGTGCCCGAGCTGTTCGGTTACACACTCGGCGCTCAGGGAGACGATCTCACTTTCGATGAGCGGGATAGCGCGCCGTTGATGCCGAAGTGCGTCGTAGTCGATCCCGCGTTCACTTGGGCCCACGACCGCTCGATTCGCGCCGGTCGGCAAAGCTGGCCCACCATCCCATGGGATCGGACGATTATTTATGAGCTGCATGTCAAGGGTTTCACGAAACGT
>CAVWAA010000011.1:0-234960 GCA_963752805.1 Binataceae bacterium (SeqCode) | reverse complement strand
ATGGGAGACGATCAGATGCCAAACCACTGCCTGAAACGCCTCCGTGTGCGGCGTCACCGTCGCGCCGTTTACGTTCGGGATGACGACGCAGGCGTCGGCGACTTGTGCAGTGTAGCCGCCGTCACGTCCCACGATCCCCAGGACCTTCGCATTGACGCTGCGTGCGAGGCGGATCGCTTCGACCAGGTTGACGCTGACCCGCTTGTGTTCGTTGCCGCCTCCCACTGAGAAAATCAGCAAGGCATCCTTCGCGCCAAGGCGGCTCGCTCGCAGCCAGGCAGCGTAAGATGAGTCCCAGCCGTCATCATTAATACGGGCGGTCAGCTCAGCAACGTTGTCGGTCGGCGTATAGCTTTCGATATCAGCAATCTTGCGGAAATCGTTGACCGCATGTGAGGCATTAGCAGCGCTGCCGCCGACGCCTAGAATGAACAGGCGTCCGTCCGCGCGGCGCAGCGCGATCAGCTCTTCGACCATTTTTAAAATTGCCGGACGTGACAGCCGGCGGGAGATCTCCGCCGCTTCCTCCAAATAGGTTTCGATATAGCCGTTCAGTTCATTGTTCATAGGCTCACACTTTCGGATGATTAGCTGCGCCGCGGCCGCAAGATTGCCCACGCGGTAATCGGCTTCATCCCGGCGGTTGTAATTGCGGTCGAGCATGATCGCGATGCATCCGGCGGCGCGCGCTGCTTGCACGTCGCGCCAGGTGTCGCCAATCACGAAGGAGTGGCCAAGCTCGATGTGTTCACCCGCGGCAAGCGTCTTAAGCATTCCGGGTCTTGGCTTGCGGCAGGGACATTCGTCACGGTCGTCGTGTGGGCAAACCACAACCCCTTCGATCGGCAGTTGAGCGACCACCTGCTGATTCATCTGCTCCAGGGTCTGCGGACTGAGCAGCCCGCGCGCAACATCCGGCTGATTGGTGATTACGAACAGCCTCAAACCAGCATCGCGCAAGCGTTCGAGCGGGGCGCTGGCGCCTGAATCTATATGAAACTCGGTCAGCGACCGGGGCGAGCCGGGCTGACCGCCGCGCCATATCACGGAGTTGATCACTCCGTCGCGGTCGAGAAAGACTGCCCGCGCCATCGGGTGCTCAGAGCGCCGCCAATCGCGGCCGCGTCTGCAGCCCGAAGGTCACTTGCGGATGGCAGTTGGCGGCCTCGCCATTGTTGGAGTTCGCCAGTACTTTGCTGCCTTCGCGCTCGACGTTGTAATGCAGCCGCGGCATACCGTTGGCCTGCATGAATACCTCAAGCCGCTTGTGCTGCGCCGGGCAGTAGAGCATCAGGAAGCCCCCACCGCCGGCTCCTATCACCTTGCCACCCAGCACCGAGTATTCCGCTTTGACGCGCTCATAGAGCCGATCGACCTTGCCGAAACTGATCTTTGATGAGAGCCGTTTCTTGTTGCGCCAGTGCTCGTCCAGGAGCCTCCCCCACTCGTCGAAGTCCTCCGTTTCGATCGCCCGCAGGATCCGTCGCCCCAGTTCCTTTATCTGATGCATACTCTCGGCGACCCGTGCGTGCTCACCCCGCTCCTTGCTCTTCAATGCTCCGTTTTGCTCGGACAGCACCGACAGCGCATCGCGCTCGACCCCGGTATAGTAAATATGCGTATTAGCGATCAGCGCCGCGATCGAACTGCTCCCCAGTTCAATCGAGCGCACATCCACCGCGCCGTCCTTGCCAATCTCCAGCACGGTCAGCCCCCCGAATGCGGCCATGTACTGGTCCTGCTTACCGATCGGTTTACCCAGCACCTCCAGCTCGATATAGCAAGCCTCTTCGGCGAGTTTGTCCAGGCTCACGTAATCGCGCCGATAATGATGGAGCGCGTTGAGCAGGCCAACGAGGTAGCAACTCGATGACCCCAGTCCGGTCCCCGCCGGCAGGTCGGCCATCGAGGATACTTCCATCTTATCCTCGATCCCGTGCAAGCGCAGCGCTTCGCGCGCGAGTTCGTGGCGCACGCTCGTCACATGATCGGTCGTTTCGCTGTTGCTGTAATGAAGCCTGATCTTCCGATCGACGGTGGGCGGATTGATCATGATGTACATATGCTTGTCGATGCCCATCGCGAAGATGAAACCGCCATGCTCGCCATAGTATGAAGGCAGGTCCGTGCCGCCGCCGCCCAGCGTCACCCGGAAAGGAGTCGTCGTCAGAATCATTTAGAGCTTCACCATTCCTTCATCGATCAGGCGCAGCGCCCGCCGATAAGACTCTGGGGTATCGATCCCAAGGCAGTAGCCCTCAATCATGTGGCTATTGATAGGCACTGCCGATTCCAGCAATTGCGGAAACAGATCCCGTGCGAAGTCATAAAAGGATGCTGGTGGGATGCGGGCTACGATTTCAGGCTCGATCAGATAGAGACCAGCATTGACAAGAGCGGACGTCCCTACTCCAGCTCCTTCGACAAAGCTGACAACCCGGCCATCCCATCCTATAGTTACGGCGCCGCCAGCGATCCCGGTATGCGGGTGCCGCGTGCGATCAAACAGACCGATCGTAAGCGGAGCGCTATTCTCTCGATGAGCCTGCTGCATTACTCCGAGGTTTGCGCTCAGCAAGCTGTCTCCGTAAACCACGAGGAAGGTTTCTCCCCACTGCGACGCGATCCGGCGCACGCCGCCCGCGGTGCCAAGGATTTCCGGCTCGTACGAGTAGTTAACCTGCAGGCCTAGTCCGCAACCATCGCCGATCCGCTCCCGAATCGCCTCCGGACGGTAATGCAGATTTATCCAAACTTCCTCGATCCCGCTCTCGGCGAGCCAGCGGAGGTTCCGCACCAGGATCGGCTGGCCACCGATTTCAAGCAGCGGCTTGGGCACGGTACCCGCCAACGGCGCTATACGAGTGCTCTTGCCCGCGGCCAGCACCACCGCCTTGCGCGCCACGGTATTCATGACGCTGTAATGAAAAACATCAGGCGCCTTGTCGTGATCGGCCGAGTCCGTCAAGCCGCTTTCACGACCCTCTCTTGAATGTACTGGATTGTCCGCTGGAGGCCTTCACGGATTTCCACTTTCGGCGCCCAGCCGAGTTCTCGTGCCGCACTGATGTCAGCAAGAGTAATCGCGGCTTCGCCTGGCAGGTCCGGCTGGTAATTTGGCCGCAGTCCAGTCTCCAGCAATTCCTCAACCAGATGGTACACTTCGTTGACCGAAAAGTTGATTCCAGTGCCGGCGTTATAGACCCGGCCATTCGAGCGGGGATTCTCGAGCACCGCCATGTGAAGGTCGTTGACGTCATCTACGTAAATGAAGTCTCGGCGCTTTTCGCCGGTGCCGTAGATAACCGGCCGTTCGCCGCGAAGCATGCGAATGATAAATGAACTCATCACCGGCGGAATGACTCGCCGCCAATCCTGCGCCGGACCATACACGTTGAAGTAACGCATAATGGTGAGATTCATGCCGTACAGTTCACGATAGCTGTCGCAAAAGGCGGCGCCTCCGTGTTTGCTCGCGGCATATACGCCGATTGGCCGGATTTTGTCTTCCGGCGTTGGGAACTGGCTAATCCCTTCGTATTCAGCGGAAGTGTCGGCATAAACAAACTTGCCTACCTTCGCCTGGCGAGCCGCCTCCAGCAGATTCAGCGTCCCCACCACGTTGACGTTTGCGGCTTCGAGTGGCTTCGCCAGGCAATCGGTTAAGGAACTCTTTGCCGCAAGGTGGAAGATGGCGTCCGCGCCACGCACCAGTTCCCGAATCGCGCTGTCGCAAATGTCCGCTTTGTGGAACTCCACGCGGGAATCAATGTTCTCCAAGGTTCCGGCGCTGAGATTGTCGATCCCGATTACTACGTACCCTCGGTCGAGCAGGTGTCGCGCGAGATTACTGGCAACGAAGCCCGCAACTCCGGTAACCACAATACGTTTTGCCATCGTTTGAACATCCATCCTTGTTGGGCTTCGTAACTGATAGTGTCTGAGCGGTCATCGCCGTTTCAGCTCGCGCCCGCCATAAGCCAGTTTATCAATACTGGTAACCTGGTAGCTTTTGTGCAACAGGCCGTCGGCCAGGTTACTACCGATAAAACAGGCGATGCCCGTAATAACGATTCTGGCCTTCTTAGCTAACGGATCCTGTTTCTACCAAATTAAGATCGCCTGCCACCGAATCAGGCGGTACCGTCCAACAGACTCAGGGAAAGCGTCCTCCCAGTCTGATTCTCCCTGGCAGTCTTTCCCTGCCCGCAAACGGGAGAGAACTAAGGAACAGCTAGCCAAGGCAGGATTCTTACCACCCTGCTAGATGGATTCCACTCCTGCAGCGATCTTTAGCTTGCGCGGATTGTAGCCTAACGCAAAAATGGCAAACGTGTTTTCAACGCCCAATCGCTCACCGGCTCTTTGAAGAAGCGCCGATTGCGTTGACCAATATGGAATCAAATGTACAGTTTCAAAAACACCATTAGCTAATTTCAGAATCCCCGTTTGATCAACCCCGCTCCGAACAACGTGATATTCGACCATGTCAGCTGGTTCTGCCTGGGACAAAGCACCAAATGCTCTCCGGAGTCGTGTTTTAGCGCCCCGCAGATACCCCCCCTGGCCGAGACGCCAAATGAAGTAAGATGCGTTGCCGGCCGCCCAATCCTTCCAACGAAGCCCCGGGTACCACATCGGGTCCTGGAAGCAGACTAAAGCTCCTCCTTCCAGCAGGTGGTCTCCAATAGCGGTGTGTATAGCAGAGATGTAATCTGGAATGTGGTGCAGGACCGATGGAAAAAATATCACGGCAAAGCGTTCCGTTCCCAAAACGCCGAGGGAGCCATCCGGATCGAACGCGGCACAAAACCCGGGATTTAAACCAAATCGCGTATTCAATTGGGCCAGCGAAGGACGCGACATTTCAGTTGCAGTCGTCTGAAAGCCTGCCGCAAGAATTGCCTCCGTGAATCCGCCGTGCCCGGCACCGACTTCAAGGGCGGTCCGGGGCAAATTTCGTTTAATCACGTCTGCCAAGGTATTCTTAGCGGCAGACACCAGTCGTTCGTGCAGTTTCCAATGCTTCAAATGTGGAGAGCCGACTCGATAGTCGTAACCATTCGAGAACATTCCCTCCTGAAAGCGTTGCATCTCATTCGTATGGTCCATGGCTTCTCTCTGCAGATGAATACTCCTATCAGACATGCGAGGCACGGCAGCTCAGCGTCCCCGCACTAGACTGGTTCTGGTCGCCGTGCTCGCGCACCGATGCGACGATATTTGGTTGCTCGCGTTCTTAATCGGCACCGACCACGTTAACCGCTGCTTTACCACCTGGCAGCCGACGTCGGCGCCACTTAAAGAAAACGACGGGATATCCGTATCGCACCAGTAGTGGGCCGGTAATAGCGGTAACTATTAGCGACTGCGCGCGGTTGAGCTTGCTCTGCCATTCATCATCCGGGCGAAGCTCCACTAGGCCGCGGTCGAATCGGCTTGGGTTTCCGGCGAATCCGTGAACAGGCTCTAGCGTGATTGTACCATCCTTTATGAACGGCAGTTGCGCGCCGTCTTCACCTAGCAAAAGCAGGACGGCCTTGAAGGTTGCCCGCGGCGCGGTGACAAGGTCCTCGTAATGAATTCGCAGATATCGAGCCGGGTTGGTCGTTCTCAGCATTTCCGCGGCAACGTTCATCCCGTCCCACAGTAGCGCGCTGCGAGCCGGAGCGTACTGGGTCAAATAGTCGCCATCGCGATCACGCGCCAATCTTTTACGTTGCCATGAATAGGCCACCCCGCGCGAATCCCGTACCAGGTGCACCACATGGACATCGAGTTCGGGACAGCCTTGCAGGATACGTCCATGCGATGGCGTCTTGGACGAATCAACCACGACCCTTGCCCCACTAACGGCACTAATCGAACAGTACAGTTTTACTAGATTAGATTGATAGCGCTCGATCTGGCTGGATCGCATCGAACGGTGCAGCAGAAGCATTCTCGCGTGGTCGTACCTGTCGCGCACCTTGAGCATCTCGCCCGCTTCCACTCGGTCGAAACCGCCAAAAGCGTCCTGGAAGACATCCTGCCAAAACGTGCAATCCCTGAATGCCGCGCCGCAACCACAGCGCCGATTCTCTTGCAGTCCCCTGTCCCAGACATAGCGAAGCTCGCCGACGGATACGAACTGATCCAGCTGGCCCAACATGTTGTCGAGCAGAGTGCTGCCGCTGCGGCCCCAGCCGCTGATGAACAGAACCTTCAACCTGGTTGGATGCACATTAGCTCCGATATTTCCTGAATCTGGCGTTAGGCTATAATCGCCACGAATCGCCATAGCTCGTCGAATAGCAGTGGTGACCACGCGTTCAAGTGGAAAACTCCAGATGCAGCGCTTTCAGCCCGCGAAAAATAAAGCTTGGCTGCTGGGTAAAATCGTTGCCAGCGCCAAGGCGAATCTCTTTCAACCGGCCTAGCAATACCTCGAAGGCGATCCGGGCTTCGGTTCGCGCCAGCGAAGCGCCGAGACAATAGTGAATACCCACACCGAAGGCGAAATGGTCGCTGGCGTTTTCGCGATAGATATCGAAACGCTCGGGATCGGGAAAGCGAGTTTCGTCGCGATTCGCTGACGCAAACAGCACTGCCAGCCGTGAGCCTGCGGGAATCTTCACTCCAGCCAACTCGGTATCGGCCTTCGCCACACGAAAAAATGCCTTTATCGGTGATTCCAGCCTGAGTGATTCTTCAATAAAGTTCGGAATCAACCCGGGTTCGGCGCGCACCGCCGCCATCTGCAGAGGATGTTTCAACAGCAGCAGCATCGCGCTCGAGATCAGGTTGCGCACGCTCTCATTGCCAGCCACCAGCAACTGAATCAAAAGATAGTAGATCTCACCGTTGTCGAGCGGCTCAGTTCCCTCAAGCCGCGCATTGCAGAGGCCGGTCAAAATATCGTCGCGGGGTTCCCGCCGCCGTTCGTCCAGCTTGGCCGCGAAATAGCGCTGTGCTTCGAGTTCGCCTTGCACACATTCAATCTCCTGCTGGCGATCGATCATTCCGCCCAGCGGAGCGGCCGCATCATCGGACCAGCGCTTGAGCTTCGGCAGATCGGCGCGCGGCAGTCCAAGCCAGCCCGCTATCACCGTCAGCGGGAACGGCACCGCGAATTGAGAAACGAGATCAACCCTGTGGTCGTTAACGAAACCATCAACCAGTTCATTCGCGATGTTGCGGATGTCCGGCTCGAGTTCTGCCACCCGGCGGGACGAGAACGCCTTGCTCAGCAGGCTCCGGTAGCGCTGATGTGCCGGCGGATCAGTGGTCTGGACTGTAGGAACTGGCCGGAACCCCTTTGACATTATCTCCAGTACTTCGGCCGGCACCTTGCGCCGCACGCCGGGCGAGCCTGCAGATGAGAACACTTCCGGATGAAGCAGCACTTGCTGCACATCTTCATATCGGCTGATCAAGAAGAAGCGCGCGTCTGGCACATAGACCGGAGGCTCGCTGCGCAACTGTGCAAAGAAGCCGAACGGGCATTCGACGGCGGCGAGCGAAAGCGGATTCATCTCCTTCGCGGTCGACATCACGATTTTCGCTTCCGCGGTGGAGGAAAAATCAGGCGAACTGAGATTTTTCAAACTACTCGAAATCCGTTCCCTGCTGGGTGGAACACGTCAGAAGTCGCGGGGGTAGTCTCCGGTCGCGTCAGTTCTGCGATCATGTCTGCAGGAATCGTGGCGTCGTCGAACCATCTGCCGCCAAACGGACGCGGCGTCGGAATAATCTGATCCGACGAATAGGCGAGGATTTTCCCATTATAGGTTAGAATCTGCTTGCGCAGGTCGCCGTTCAGTCCGCCTGCTTTAACGGCATGCTCGATCTCGGCCAGTAGCTCTTTGGTTTCCTCGATAGTTGCCAGGACCGCCTTACACCATGAGCCCGGCAGCATTCCAAGCTCCCCCTTGACCTTCACCAGTTGCGTAACGGCTTGGTAGGATACTTCCTGAATCTCGCGCCTTGATAACCAGTTGGTGCTGTAATTGAGCCGCTCATGCCAGATCGGCGCCACCAACGCCTGCCGGTGTTCTTCGAGCGTCCGATGAAAAATATGGTAGCCGTGCTTGTCCGGCTCTTCGAAAAAGCGCGAGCCCGGATCCAGGAAAGGCACCATCGGGCATATGAGCGGGACGACGTTCTTACCGCGGAATTTCTTGATCAACGACTCGCAATAGGCGACGGTATCCATTACCGACTGGGCCGTTTGCCGCGGCATGCCTATGAAAAACCATACCATGACCCCCGCGATGCCGGCATCGAGAGCGCGCTCGATCCAGTCTTCCATCTGCTCCATCGTGTAGGTCCCGCGCCCGGCGAGTTTACTGATAACGGGATCGTGCGACTCCGGTGAAAGATTAATAAAGGCACGAGTGGACCGGACCATCCTTTCAACCGTTTCCCGATCCGGCAGGTGAAATTGCTCGAAATTAACCGTCTTGTAGCCCATCTCTTTGACTACATCGAGATATTCATATAGCCGGGCTTTGGATTCCGAGTAGCATTGGAGCGCATAGATGCCGGTTTTCTTCGCCGCATCACCCATCGACCGCAGCTCTTCAGCAACGTGTCCCATGCCTTTAGTGATGAGCGTTTTTCTGACGCCCATGATTTTTCGGTAGGCCGAGCGGGAGCCGCCGCACCATCCGCAGTCGTGTGCGCAACCGGTGTTGGGCAGCGTCATGATCATTCGCCCGGTGAAAAGCTTCTTCTGCTTGACGTTTTTGTAGTACGACCAGTTGACCGTCGTGTCATTGTATTGACTCATTGGCTTGTGACTAAAGCCGGTCGATACAATTTCCGAACGGGCGGACTTGTAGAGAAGATTGGGAATTTTGGAGAAATCACGCGGTCCGCGGGTCACCGCGTTCATTAAGCGTACAACCACCTCCAGCGTGTCATAACCCTGCACCACTACATCGACGGCATCGTAGCGAATCAGCTCCTCGGCGAAGTAGGTGGACGATATGCCGCCGAAAATCACCAGCGAATCGGGATGGATAGCCTTGACGACTTTTGCCAGTTCGAGCGAACCGTGGCAATGGATTAACCAATGCAGATCGAACCCGAAGACCGGAGCCTCAAGCCGCGCGATCAGCCGCTTCACATCAATCGCGGGATGGGTCAACATCAGCGATGCGAGATTGACGATCTCTGCCCTTAGACCCTCCTCGCGCAACCGTTGCTTGAGCGACAGCAGACCGAGCGGATAGATCTCATAGATCGTCGTGGTATTCACGCTGTCGGAGTCGCTTAGATGGGCAAACAGGAGATCTTCGCGGTCGCGAAAGTCATAGACGCTGGGGGCATGCAAGAAAAACAGATCGGCCTTAAGGTTAGACTCCTTGGCCGCCGCGGAAATCAAGGGCGGGAGGCGGGTTTCCGCGTTCGCTAATAGTGGCTCTTCCAACCTAAGTATCCTCATCCTCGCTTACAGAAAGCACATCCCCCATTAAAAATGAGAGGTGATAAAAACTACAAGTCGTAAAGTTGCTTAAGCCGACAGTTGAGCTATAGCGCTCAGTTGTCAGCACGTGCTTTCTATAACATAGATTATCTGCATGTCAGGGCAGTTACAAGCTTATTGCGCTTACTGCCCGACGCCAGTTAGGGGGGTCGTTTGCGGGCTGCCCGGTGCATTATCGTTTACCGAAAGTACCGCCTGGCGTTGCCCCGTGGCGCTGGGCGTGAATGTAACGGAGATCGTGCAGGCGGCATTGGCGGCCAGCGAACTCCCGCAGGTGTTGGTCTGTGCGAAATCGCCGGCGTTTGCGCCGCTAAAACTGATGCCCGTGAAATTGAGCGATACGCTCTGGTAATTCTTCAGCGTGAAGGTCACCGGCGGGCTGGTGGTGCCCACCGACTGAGGATTGAATCCGGATAGCACGACCGGAATCGGTGTCGGAGTCGGAGTAGGAGTGGGCGTTGGCGTGGGAGTAGGTGTCGGAGTAGGTGTCGGTGACGGTGAGCCCAGTGGCTGATTGTATTCGAGCACCCGGTTATTCCATGCGTCGGCAATGTACAAGTTTCCCGCCGAGTCCATGTTTGCCGCACCAGGGCATGACACAAGTCATTGGCAGTCGGGCTGCCGCCGAAGCTGACGTTGCAACTGGTCCCATTGAAATTGCCGAGCTGGCCGAATGACCATGTCGGCGACAGTGTTGCCGGTAGTCAACGCGCGTATTGTACTCAAGTACGCGCATGTTGCAATTGTCGGAGATATACAGGTTGC
This sequence comes from Binataceae bacterium (SeqCode), assembly GCA_963752805.1. Classification (GTDB taxonomy): domain Bacteria; phylum Desulfobacterota; class Binatia; order Binatales; family Binataceae; genus JAMXLL01. The sequence continues at coordinate 224,726 of CAVWAA010000011.1, read as the reverse complement.
CTGCCGGGTCCATAACCGCACCTTTTGCCGGGCAGAGGCCGGCTGGTGCCGACCCGAACGTGCGGATGAGGTGAAATTGGGCTGCCCGAACACCATGTCCGGGATGGTGTCGCCGCTACCGGCACAGAGGTCACCTTAAGCGGCTTGTTGAATTCGAGCATGCGATTGTTCAGGATGTCGTTTACGTAAAGATCCCCTGCTGCGTCGACCGCTACTCCTTCAGGAGAACAAAGTGTCGTGGCCGAGGGAGGCAGAGCCAACCCCGCGGTGTTGCATACGTGGTTGAGGTGAAATTCGGCTGCCCAAAAACTTTGTCGGCCGTTGTATCTCCGCTTCCTGGCACCGAAGTCACCGTGAGCGGAGTATTGAATTCCAGTACCCGGCTGTTGTTCGCCTCACCGACGTACAGGTTGCCGGCGCTATCCACCGCTACCCCAACCGGTTGGCACATGCTATTGGCAGTGGCTGAACCCGGTGGGTTGGCATTGCTCCGGAGGTGAAGTTGGGCTGGCCAAAAACCACATCCGCGGTGGTGTCGCCGCTGCCCGGGACGCTGGTCTTGAGGTATGGGGTATTAAATTCGAGAACACGGGTGAGATAGGTGTCGGCAACATAGAGATTGCCAGCGAGGTCAACCGCGACTCCTTCAGGATAATTGAGAACTACGTGGCACTGATGGTGCTGTTTTGTGCCGGCGCCGACGAAAAAAAGTCTGGCTGCCCGATCACCAGGTCGGCAGGGCTTCCGTTTACTAGAGCGCTGATGCTGCGCCACCCTAGCACCCGGTTGTTGGCTGTATCGGCTACGTAAACGTGATTCGGCACGACGGTCGTGTCAATTGCCATTCCAAGCGGAAAATTCAGACTTTGAGCACTGGCGATGTTTGATCCGCCATGAACAAAGTCGAGCTTACCCAATACGGCGTCAGCCATAGTGTCGCCGCTGCCGCTAATGCCAGTAAGCGTGAGGGGAGTGTTATATTCCAGTAGCCGGCTATTGCCGGTATCCGCGATGTAGAGATTGCCTGCGTTGTCCGTAGCCAGGCCTTGCGGAGTGCACAACGAATTCGCGCCCGGGATCGTACCGGTCAGATTGCAAAAGGTGGTGGTGAAGTTACCATTCTGGCCGAAGACGACGTCGGCGATGGTGTCGCCGCTGCCCGGAGTCGAGGTTACCGTGAGGGGAGTGTTGTATTCGAGCGCTCTGTCGATGCCCGGTATCCGCCACGTACAGATTGCCTGCAGAGTCAACCGTTACGCCCTGCGGACCACACAGAGTGTTCGGATGCTGCCCCACTGCAGGCATTCGCGTTGAAACCGCTCTGGCCGAAAACGAGGTTTGCAACTGTACTTCCGCTGGCGAGCGGTGTGTTGTACTCCAGCACGCGGTTGTTTTGCGTGTCCCCGATATAAAGATTACCATTGCCGTCGACCGCGACACCTTCAGGCAGGCAGAGACTCGACGCGGTGACTGAATTCGACCCGAGATTGCACCCGGCCGATGTCAGACTTGACTGTCCGAATGCCATGTCAGCAACAGTATCACCACTACCGGGAGTGCTGGTGACCGTGAGCGGCGTGTTGTATTCCAGCGTGCGATTGTTCCTGGAATCGGCGATATAGAGGTTATTTGCCGGGTCTACAGCAATTGAATTGGGGCCGCAGAGCGTGCTGGCCGACACTGAACCTGCGCAAACGTTCGACGTGAAATTGCTCTGCCCGAACACCTGATTCGCAATATTATCACCAACGCCGGGACAACTATGTTACTATAAGGAGTGTTGTATTCCAGTACGCGATTGTTACCGGTGTCGGCGATGTAAAGGTTGCCCGCCGAGTCTACTGCAACACCGGCCGGGTTGCACAGGGTCTGAGCGTTCACGCCGCCGTTGTTACACACCGCTGATAGAAAGTCTGGGCTGCCCGATCACCAAATCGGCGGCTTTGCCATTGGCGAAATTCGCGTCGCTGCTCCATCCAAGCACTCTATTGTTGCTGTAGTCCGCAACGTAAATCCGGTTGGGAGTGACACTGTGATCGATCACGACTGCGGCAGGTGCGTTCAGCCCGCGTCCATCAACGATATTGGCTCCATTGTGAGTGAAGTCCACTTGTCCCAGTACGAGATTGGCGGTCGTATTCCCGGAAGCGTATGCTGAAATCGCCAGAGCCAGTGCTCCTAAAGCAGCGAGCACAGTTGGTCCGACAATCAGGCGTCGAAATCGACTTATGCTCGGCCTACGGCCATTTTTTGATGATTGAGTCGGCATCCTTCGATACTCTCGCTAAGGTGGTTGAAGTTAGGCCGTATTCAGGTGTTCGAGAACGCACGGGGCTCCGTGTCTAAAGGGCATCGGTCCCCGAACCTCACCGAGTCCCTCGGCGCGGGGTTATCCGCTCTATGCGTACGATGGGCGGTGCTTAAAAATGGGCCTCTAGTTTAACAAGCTAGACCGTCGCAGAGTCTGCGAGGCCGCGGTTGCCAAACAGAAAGCCCAACTGAGATGGGGGATAAAAGCTCCTAAGTGCGCCACGGGCCGCAGGCGAGATCGAGGTGCTCGTGATTGGCATGGGGGTTGAGTTTTCAAACACTCAAGCGAGCCCGGCACTTCATACGAATCTCTCTTTGCTTAGCCGTGGCCCAGCTCTTCGGCAGTTTCGCTGCTATCGGATTGCTATCCTCGCAGTTTGGTCAGTCGCAGGGATCAACTGCGCCAACCTTCACGCGACAGGCAACGCTGCCTGAGACTCGAGAGCTAAATCCAAGTCAGCTTTCCTTGTACTCATTGCTAGCTCCTTTCTCAGCAATCCGCCGCTCCACCAGTTGTCCAATCGCATGAAGGCTTTCGAAATGATTTGGTAACAATTCCTCGTCGGGAATGCTGATGTCGAAAACTTGTTCACAGAAGGCCACGATTTGCAAAATCCCGATCGAGTCCAGCAGCGAGTCTTTCAGCAGCATATCCTGCGGACCAAGATCTGCAAGTTGCTTGTCGTACAATATTTCCTCGAGGAGGAAGTCGCGGATCGTTGTTTCGGTTGGCGTCAACTCGGTTGCCATGAATCCTGCGAATAAAGCTTAGACCGGCTCATGCCAGCCTGGCCGTTTAGTGCCTGCCGATCCTTTTTGCCACTACTTGCGCGTGGCAGACTCAGACGAAACTCGCGGCACGAGGACTAACGTATCGGGAGGGACAGCGATATCCTAGCATTATCGTATCTGCACTCTTTGATAGCTTCAGCCTACGCCAGGGCCGGTCTCGGGTGGTTCCACCAGAGAATTTCTCTGCTAGGTTGCTCTCTCGGCAAGCTGCCGCTCGACAACTTGCCCAATCGCGCGAACATTCTCGAAATGTTCGGGCAGCAGTTCTTCCTCCGGAATACTGATCTCGAACATCTGCTCGCAAAACGCCACGATTTGCATAATCCCGATTGAATCCAGCAGTTCGCTCTCCAGCAGCGAATCCTCCGGGCCCAGCACGCCAACCTCCTTGTCATATAGTACTTCCTGGGTAACGAAGTCGCGGATTACCGTTTCGGTAGGTGTCAGGGTTGCCGTTTCGGCGCCTGTCAGGTTTGTTCCCATAGCTCCTCACGAGTTAAAATTCGCCCAGCATGTAGCGACGCGGCCAGTGCTTGCCGATCCACCTTGCCGCTGCTCGTACGCGGCAGACTCGGACGAAACTCCACTGCGCCGGGGACCATGTATCGGGGAAGCGTCTCGGCGCAATGCTGCTGGAGTTCGGCTTTGGCCACTTCTGCGTCTTGCTTGATGACTACCACCGCTGCCAGCCGGTGACCGATGATTTCGTCCGGAAGTGCCAATACCACCGCTTCGTCTACTGCCGGGTGGCTGTGCAGCACGGATTCGATCTCGCCCAGCTCGACACGATGTCCTCGGGTTTTAATCTGATGGTCGCGCCGCCCCAGGAACTCGAGATTGCCGTCGACCAGCCTACGCACCAGGTCACCAGTGTTATAGGCACGGACGGTCAAACCTGGCCGTACCTCAATAGACTTAAGTGTCTGGCTAGTGCGCTCGGGACGGCCCCAGTATCCTTGCATCACCGTGCCACCGCTGACCCAGAGTTCACCCGCGCAGCCGTCGGTCACCGGCCTCAGCCCCTCATCCAGAATGTGCAGTTCGCAGTTTGAGCACGCCTGCCCGATCGGCACCGGCGTGTTGCCGTCAGGAGGCGATGAAACCTCGTACCAGGTACAGACGTTGGTTTCTGTCGGGCCATAGAGGTTGGCGAATCGAGCCTGTGGGGCCAGTTCCATGAGCGAACGGAGATATTTGACCGGGAAGACCTCGCCCGCGAAAAGTAGTAGGCGCAATGAGGAAAGGTCAGCCGTGGCCAATCCTCCTCGGATGAGCATCAGAACCAGAGTACTTGGGGTGGTATACCAGACTGTAAGCTTCTGTTCGCTCCATTGTTTCGCGATCGCTGCCGGAACGCCGCGATCCGAGAGGATACAGGAAACACCGTGGCGCCGGCGCGCGCTCCCACGTACAGATCGAAAACCGAGAGATCAAAGTGAAAAGGTGCGTGATTCGCCAGCCGATCCTCGGGCGAAATTGCGAAAGTGTCAGCCGCCCAGTTCACGAACGAAAGCGCGTTGCTATGCGAGATCATCACGCCTTTCGGTTCTCCGGTTGATCCCGAAGTGTACAAAATGTAAGCAAGGTCGTCTGCACCCGCAGGGCACTCGATGCTGTCAGTACGCTCGCGAGTGAGTGCCTGCCACGCGATACCAGCGGCATCGCCTATCAACGGAGCATCACCGTCGCGGGCGTCGGCGTACCAGATATTCTTCATCGATGCTCCGCCCGTGAACGCGCTTTTTACGGCAGCAGCCCGATCGCTGAGCGTGACCAGGCCCGCCACGCTACAGTCACCGGCGATATAGCTCATGCGCGCTGCGGGTGCTGCGGGATCGATCGGAACATAAGCGGCGCCCGCCTTCATTATTCCGTAGATCGCAATCACTGTTTCAATCGACTTGGGAAGCCACAGCGCCACACGATCGCCTCGGGAAACACCGTTGCGAGTCAAGGAACGCGCAAACCGGTTCGATTCTGCTTCGAGTTCCGCATAAGTGATGCTGCGGCCATCCATCACCAGTGCAGCACGGGTACCATAGCGCGCCGCGGTCTCGCTTAGAATCTGGGGGAGGTCGTCAATCATAGGAATCCTTACTATAGAGGCGCAGGCAGCGGGCTATTATCTTTCGCTGCATTTCAGAGGTTCCGGAATATAGCGTCCCGGACAAGGCGTCTCGAACTTCGCGCTCGATTGGATACTCCTTCATATAGCCATAGCCACCGAAGAGTTGCAGGGCATTTAAAGCCGCACGCACGTGATTCTCGCTCACGAACAACTTCGCAATGGCGGATTCCATCACGGTAGTTTTGCCCTGTCCGTGCAGCCATCCGGCGTAGTAAAGGAGCAGACGCGACGCCTCCAGCGCCACTTTCATATCCGCAATTTTATTGGCCGACCGACTCGAATTTTGCGATCGGCTGGCCGAACTGCCGCCGACTGCGGGCGTACGTGATACAATCGTCGAGCAGACGCTCCATCGCGCCCACATGGCCTGCAAAAATGCAGGCACGCTCCACTCCATCGCGGAGTTGAAAATCGCCGCTCCCACGCCTTCCGGTCCGAGGCGTTCAGATTCCGATACATAGCAATCATCGAATATCACTTCGCCCATGGGTGAGGTACGAAGCCCCATCTTGTTCATCGGTTGTCCGAAGCTCATGCCGGGTGTCACCCGGGCACCAGAAAGCCGGTGAGCAATTTGGGTTTTTTTTCGGCACTGCGGTCGATATAGGCGAAGGCTAAAACCACGTCCGCGAGCGGCGCATTGGTGGAGAAGGTCTTGATGCCGTTGAGCCGGTATCCGCCATTTATCGGTTCAGCGCGCGACGTGAGCGAGAAAACGTCCGAGCCCGCGCCGGGCTCGGTGACCGCGTGTGCTCCAATCGCTTCGCCCGAGACCAGCTTCGGCAGCCATTGCCGCTTTTGCGCTTCGGTGCCGTAGCGTAGAAGCGGCATCTGGCACGCCCACATCTGCGCATTCAAGCTGAAGATCAAGCCATTGTCGCGGCAGCCGCGGCCAAGCGCTTCCATCGCGACGATGGTTGTGAGCAGGTCCTGTCCCTGGCCTCCGTATTCGACCGGAATGGGTAATCCGAGCAGTCCGAACTGTGCGCATTTGTGCCACAATTCGCGCGAAAACGAGCCGTTGCCGTCGCGCGCCGCCAGGTCATCATTAAGTTGCTCGCGAGCGAAATCGAAAACCGCGTGCGACAGTTCGAGCTGTTCCGTGCTAAGCGCGAAGTCCATTTGGCTCTCCCGGTTGAGCGAGAGTGAAGGGCTTTTGCCTGAACCCGTCGATCCACAACAATCCCCGCTCGGTGATCTCTCGCATCCGATCAGGATTTTCCGCGATGTGGACCCTGCCTGGCCACACTTCCACTGTCAGCCGGGCCCGCTCTGCCGGATCCAGCTTCGACAGCATAGAGCGCTCGACTAATTTAAAATTGTGGTATTCGATATCGTCCGCGCCGTATAGGAAGAGACACTGCACCCGTGAGCAAATGAGCGTTTGGAAGTCCTGCTTAAAGCCCTCGGACACGCGTACAACGGCACTCGCATCGGTAATCCCACGGCCAGCCTTCTCCGGATGAGCGTTTAAACTGGCCATTTCACCCGGCAGAACAGCGACAACAATTATCGCCTCGATTGATTGGCCTTCTTGTTCAACCACTGAGATCGCGGTTCTCCCATCGAAGCAGAAGCCAATCAGGACGAAGCGCTGTTGAGCGAACTCACTGCGGATGTAGCGAATCGCGGCGAGCGCATCTTCAGAATACGGCTATCGGGGTCGATGGCTTTACATTCACCTTCGCTTTCGCCGTAGCCGTGATAGTCGAAACGCAGACACGAAAAACCCCGCGCCGCCAACCATCTGGCGCCCTTTACAGACAGCCGGTCACCCCACCATCGATTTCGCCCGAACAGAATGACGCAAAGTCCAGCGGGCGCCGCTTCTGATGCGGCGGCGTGAAGATGCCGTAAAGCTTGCCGTGCTGTCCCGGGATAACTACCGGCTGCTCAACTAAGGCGCGTCCAAGTTCGGCTGGTCGCTCATCCCACTCCATGCAGACACTCCTTCTCCCCAAGCACACTAAGCGCAACTCTCATACCCCCCAATCCCTTATTCATTGTTTGAAGGAAGTCCATCGAAACCCGCGTGCAGGAGAGTTCGAGCTGCTTCGTTGGTAGGAGCGAGATCCATTGAGTTGCTGGCACAGGGGCAATCTGAGGGGATGAGCGAAGGCGAAATCCTTTTGCCTGAATCGATCGACCCATAGTAATGCTCGCTCTGCCACGTTTCGCTGGCTTTCGGGGTCCTACGGCCGATGGACCTTACCAGACCATACTTCTACCGTGATTCGAGCTCGCTGCCCGGGCTTAATCTCGCCAGCATTGAACGCTCGACTAGTTGAAATACGTGATATAGAGAATCGTCTCTGCCATAGAGAAAGAGGCAAGGCACCCGCGAGTGGACCAACGCTTGAAGTTCCCGCTTGAACCTTTCCGACACCATGCGCTCCGCCCATGTTTTGCCGTTGCGGGCTATGGTTTGTAGTATCCTGGCGAAATGTAGGCCGCGGCGTAACGCGTTTAGTATGATGCGCTTCTTGTGAGAGAGGCAACTTGAAAAAAGTGCGCACCTGGTCCACGTTTAGTGAGTCGCTAGTTCACCTGGTAGCTCACTTGCCTCGGCGCATCTTACTATGGTGTTGATTACAGCGCCCTCTTGTTCGAGCGCCGAGAGCGCCGTTCTGCCATCGAAGCAGAATCCCACCAGCGAGAACCGCTGTTGAGCGAACTGCTTTCGCATAAAACCAATAGCTGAGACCGCATCCTCGGCGTACGGCCTATCGCCATGGATGCTTTGACAAACCCCTTCACTTTCGCCATAGCCATGATAGTCAAAACGCAGACAGGCAAAGCCCCGCGCTGCGAGCCATCTGGCGCCCTTTACCGATATGCGGTCACCCCACCACCGGTTTCGCCCGAAGAATATGACACACACTCCAGCGGGTGAGGCTTCCGGTGCAGGCGGCGTGAAGACGCCGTAAAGATTCCCATGCTGGCCCGGCATGATTACAGGCTGCTCGGCCCATGCCCGCGCGAGTTCGGCGGGCGTCTCATTCCAATCCATGCAACCACTCCGTCGTCGCGGCTAAGAGGACATCGCTGGTCCATTGGGGGCGGACAAGCGGCAGCAGGCTCCACGCCGGTTCCTGACTGGTCAACGCCACCGCGACTTTTCCGCCCCGTTGCTCTATTTCTGAACGCAGGCGCTCGTTGCTTGCGGACAGTGTGGGCCTGCTCTGCACTTGCGCGATCAGAGTATCACCCCCCAATTCTGCCGATCGGCCAGATCGGCCTCGCGCGCGCTGCGATAGAGCAAACGATGGATATACGTGCCAACGATCGGCAGCACTCCATCTGCCTCGAGCCTTTTCAACAGGTCATCGACCGTGGTCCGGGCGCTTACCCTGGGACACCAGGCAAAACAACAATGCGCGTATCGCAATCCGGAAGTAATCGTCACCCCGATGCAGCGGTTCCCAAAGGGTGAGGGCGGCGGCATCATTTCGGCGGGCTATCGCTTCCGCAGCTATATGGCATCCGAACCGGACTCCCACCCAGACGATCCGGGAAGCACCCGAGAGCTGGCGCGCATAGTCGGCGGCAGCACAGGCATCATCAACCAGGTCTGCAAGCGTCAGATCCCGCAGATCACCGGCCGAGTCTCCATGGGCCCTCGCATTGTAGCGGAAAGCGGCGAACCCTGCCTTTGCTGCGGCCCGCGCCCCGAGCGCTTCCATCCGCTGTGTCACCATGTGCTCGATCCCGAGACGATGACAAAAGATCAGGACCCCATCCTTGGAAGGCGAGCGTCTGCGGGATGGAAGGCGCCGTAGCCCGGCCGCCCGCGGAATTGAAAAAAAGCGGAATTTCCTTGCGGGAGCTGGCGCTTTCAATCACGGGAAGTTCGGTTGCCGGGTCTGGCATAAGGTGAATCCTCTGTCAGCATCGCTAGCCATTAGCATCGCGTCCTTCGAACATGCAAGATTTATAGTACGTACCTCGGCCCCACGTAGGCCGCGACCAGGCCGACCTGTGCTCAGAATGGCGCTTTCAACCTGGAGGATTCGCCTGTCCATTTGGCGTAAGCGTCGTGGGCGATGCGCCATGGCAGCCCGCCGCTCCCGTATAGACGGCATAGCCTCATATACGGTTGGCCGCCGAATGACAGTTTGAAGTGGGCAACCGGAGGGATTGGCCTTCGAGGCCCGCCGAAATCGTATTTTTCCATGCCGGCAACCTGGTAGGTTTTCATTTCGTACCAGTGCAGATAGCGATTTAGCAAGCCAACCGTTATGGTATCGGCGTCTCCATCGAATCGGCGGGTACCCGAATACAGCATCAGTGCCGTGCGGCTTTCCTCGTCGCGCAGTACCAGCCGGCCGCAGGTCGGCTGATCCTCGAAATAGAGCATGAAAACATCGGCGTGCGGCAAATATTCATTGAATCGGCGGGGCTTGAGCAGCGGCATCTTTCCCTTGCCGCGTGCAAAAGCGTTGTAGAAGGCGAGGAAATCTCTACGCGCGGCCTCGGTATTCATTACGATTTCGAAGCGGTCATGCACTTCTCCGCACGCCGCACCTTGTAGCGGCAATTCGTGTGCATCCCGGCATAGATCGCATCCGAGCCTTTGGATAAATCCACGACCGTGCTCGACGCGAGAGCTCGCGCGACCGGCCGCATCCCGTTCGACAAATCCGTGGGGCCGCCGAAGACCCTTAGCAAGTCGAACGGCCGCAAGGCATGAGTCAGGTCAAACACCTGCTCCCGGGTCGGGAGGAACACTTTCCGAAAGCGGACCGTCTTAATCAGTTGTCGCTCGAAAACCACCATTGCTCATTTGCCCCTTCAACACCGCACAACGTGCAGACTGCGGCTGCTACCCTCACGGCGCGACTCAGTACCTCTCAACAAAATTCAAACCCATCCACGCGTTGTATAGGGAGTTAGCGATACGCCAGGACAGCCAGGCTGCTCCCGCATATAGCGCGTAGTCAAACATCACCAGCTTTCCGCCGAATGACAGTTTGAACTGGGTCAGTGGCGGATTTTTAGGCCCGATGCCGCCGAAATCGTATTTCTCCATACCAGCGGCTGGTAGATTTTCATTTCGTGCCAGTGCAGATAGCGATTCAGTAAACCGCAGGTTATGGTATCTGTCCCCTTCTTTAGTCGCCGCGTGCCCGAGTATAACATCAGTGCGCGACCGGCTTCCTCATCACGTAGCACAAGCCTCACGCACCATGGCTCGCCATCGAAATAGAGCGCGAAGATGTCGGCATGCGGCAAGTATTCAGCGAACCGTTTTGCCTTCAGCAGCGGTACGCCGCTTTTGTTGCGAGCGAACCCGTTGTACAGGGCCAGCAAATCCAGGCGCGCACTGTCAGTATTCATCGCGATCTGGACACGCTCGCCCATCTTCTCCGCGCGCCGCATCTTGTAGCGGCAATTTGCGTGCATCCCGGCATAGATGGCATCCTCACCTTTGGACAAATCGACGACCGTGGTTTCGCCGCGGCCGCGCAACACTGGACAGGTCTTGATCGCGCTCTGCGCAGATCGAAGAACACCCTAACCAGGCCGGACAGCGCCAAGTCATGAGTCAGATCAGCCAGCTGCTCGCTCGTCGGGAAGAACGCTTTCGGTAGCGGATGATCTTTCATCAGGTGGCGCTCGAAAACTACCATTGAGTCACCTTCTTGGTCACTTTCAAGCGCAAAACCTGGATTTCGAGGCGAGCGGCAAAGCTCGCACTAACGTGAAAAAAGCGGTGTCCTTCGGCTGACTGTAATCTGACGGCCAAACTCTGCGCTACTCTAGCTGAAAGTGTTTCTTGTCCTTGGGATCGCACCCATTACTGAGGAGAACTGCACCGATCACCCGACCCCTTATGAAACCCTTTAGCATCAGCGCAAGCCGCGCCACATCACCCATCACGCCGCGCGAAGCGCACCTGTGGTGGTGCAAAGCATTGGCGGCTAGCCCGTTGAGCGCCTCGCTGCCGAAAACCTTTGCGATACAGCAGCGCAGTTATGGTCTCGCAAGAAATTTCATCTTCTAGTCTTTGGCGGTATGGAATTGGGTTACTGGGTAAGCACCCAGCTTGGTGGCCCACTCTCAAGCAACCTCGTTGAGGCTCCGTCGCCCTTCCCTCTACTCTTTGTTGTTAGGATCCTCTTCTCCACAGAAAGTTCTTGTCCTCAGGGTCGAGGCCAAATAGGAGAAGAACCGCCAGACACACCGCCAGCAACGGCCATATTGGGGAGCAGGGCGAGCTGCGCCGATGGACCCCATCCAACTGCGCAGCAATCCCAATGCTACGGCGGCGCACACAGTTGCCCCTATTCCCTTGAGCCATCTGCGATCGTAGGGCCAGATGCCAAGGCGGGCCTTGGCGGCCAGCATCAAACCGCAAAGCATGCCACCTTCAGCAAGCGCGGTTGAAATGGCGCCGCCGATCATGCCGAATTGGCACGAGGGTATAATTAAGCGCTATCGCGCTGATCAATGCGCTGGTCGAAATCGAGCCAGCAAGCTTCTGGTTCCCGGAAAAGATCAAGATAGGAGCGGCCGCACCGATGACAGCATCTGACATCAGCCCCAGACACATGATGAGCAGGGGCCAGGAGCCAGGCTGATAGTGCGCACCGTACAAGACGCGCATAACACCCACAGGAGCAGCGCACACCAGCAAGAATAGCGGCATCGTCAGGTAGAAAGACCACTTGGCGCCCAACCGGTAAAGTTCTTCCAGGCGATTTAGCTCGCCGCGCGAGTAAAAATCCGCGACCCGCGCAGCAATTACGCTGTTGAAGATATTGGGAACCGTATCGAACAGGGCCGAAGCTTGCGAAGCGGCCTGATAGATTCCGACTTCGGTTACAGACAGGAACGCGCCAATCACCAGGCGGTTGACCCGGTTGATCAGGTTCACAAATGATCCGGCGATTGAAGCAGGGAGAGAAAAAGCGAGCAGTTCGCCCACGTACGACCGCATCTTGTCGCGCGACCGCAGTACCGGCCAGAACAGACTCAAGACGAAGAAAAGCGCCATTATCAACGCCAGTGCATAGGAGAGCACTGTCCCCTGGACCGCACCCATCAGCCGCCAATGCAGAAAATGCAAGGCCACAATCACAAACAGCAGATTAAGGGCCGGCTGAGTGAACATTTCCGTGATTGCGCTGTAGACCATCGACAGCGTGAGTTTCGTCGAAGCCGAAGCCACCGTGAGGCCGGTTAAGAGCGGCAGCGCAAGGGCGAAACTGCGAATGACAGCGGTTAGTTCGCTTTTGCCGAACACTTTTGCGCAGAGCCACGGTGCGCCGATGTATGCGGCGGCTCCAATCACACCTCCCGCGAGGAGACCCAAAACGAGCGACTGAAGCAAGACGTCTCTGCGCCGTCCGGTATCCGTCGGATCAGCGACTGAAGCGCCATAGATAACCCCGGAGCTAAGTCCCAGAGTAGCGAAGGGTCCGACCAGCCGAAACAACGTCCAGCCGATGCCATAGAGCCCGAACTCGGCGGGTCCGAGCAAACGAGCCAAAGCAATCTGACAGCCGAATTGCAATGCTTGCCCCGCGATACTACCCGCAAGAACGATGGCCGAGCCCTTCGCCAGCCAGGTAGCGTCGGTATCCTCGTCAGCAGGTCGGAACGTCTCACTGTCAACTGCGTTGACCGCGCTCAAGCCAAGTTCAGCTGGGCTGGCTGGCTCCGTGGCGATTGAATTCAAGCCCGCTTTCATTCCCACCGGTCTTGCCACCCGCCTACGATGTGCTCCTGTGGCGCAGTTAGGTGAGCGTTTCTCAACTCTCGAGCCAAGGGGATCATTGCGTCGCGCTGAGACGTACGTGCGAGCTTTCTTGCGGATTGCCGGAGAACATCTTCCGACAGTTTGTAACTGGCGGCCAACATGATCCAGAAGGGAGCACACAGCATTGGCCGTTCGAAAAACAGGTTCAAAGCAGCAGTCGAGATCATCGCAATCAAGGCACCAGCGCTCGCCACTTGGTCGGCGTCGGCGACTCCGCGCATTATCAGTCTGACGATCCTGATGATGCCGCTGAACCAGGCAAAGCAGATCAACCCCAGGCCTATGAGGCCGGTCCGCGCCAATGCCATGAGAAACGAGTTGTGCGGCATGCCAACATTGAAGGCACCCAAGCCGCCTCGCTCAATGGCTTGCTTGGTCTCGCCGCGCAGGTTCTCACCACCGGCGTCTGCCATTATTGGTGCGCCGAACCCCACACCGAATACCGGGCTTGTCATCCAAACCGCGGTTGTCTTGCTCCATCGCTGCAGACGGAATTGAGCGTCGGGGTCGTTCAGATAGTCTGCGCCACTGGAAACGCTCAGCCAAAAACTGTGCAGTCTTGCACCACCTGGAATCGGCAGTTCGCCCTGGGCGCTAACCAGCAGCAGTGCAAACAGCCCGGCCGCGAGAACGGTGAGATAAATGCGAGAGCGCCCCACACCGAGGATGAACATGAGCCCCGCGGCCATCGCGAAGCCCAGAAAGGCCGACCGATCCATTATCTGCGCCAAGGCGGCCAGACATAGCAGCATGCCACCGGCATGAAATAGCCGATGCTCTCGCTGAATCGCGAGGTATGCAAACAAACCCGCCAGGCCCGGGCCGAGTGCCGCACCCAGGTTATTTCCACCAACATGTGCGACTGCCTGGTGAGCTGGAAGGCCTTTCGGGTTTTCGTACAATACAAACAAATGCACGCCCACGAGGACCTGAAGATTGTATAATGCTGCACCCAGGCACGTCGCGTAAATGGAGTATCGAACGAGTTTTGCCGCCTGCACACGTTCCCTAAGAGCGAAATAGGTCAAGACAAAGAAAATGCTGTAACCAAAGATCGCCAAGTCTCGCATCGCCATGATGCGGTACTTGGGAAGTGCCAGCGCGCAATAAACGACCGATATTAGGAACAGCAGCCACACCGCTCGCCCGATTGCGCCGGCGCCGCCGCCGCCAAAGGCCCAATTCAAAAAACGGCCAGCTCGCCTGTGCAGGTTCATAACGACTAGAACCACCAGGGTCACATCAGTGACAAACAGCGGAAATGGTCCAATTTTGATCCCAAGTGAGGCTTCGTCCCCGATAAAGGCTCTGCTGAGAGCTATATACAGGATGATCAACATGGTATCGGCTGGTAACCCCCGCAGCGACACCAGGCGCAGTAGTCGCTCCGTTCGGATCTGCCCTGCCGCCTTCATCGGATGGCGCGGCGCGGCGTGCGTACTGGCAGTGAATCGGACGCGCTCAAGCTCACGGGCCGTCAACCGCAAGTTTCTGCTCATCGCGCGCCCTTAGCACTCAGCGTAGCCAACACGGTCCGAACCATGATGTAAAAATCCAGCCAGAGTGACCAGTTCCGAATGTAGAAGAGGTCGAATAATTCCTGTTCCTCCAATCCGCCCCCATTGCGAATCATCACTTGCCACATGCCCGAGAGTCCGGGGCGCACGCTAGCGCGGAGTGCCCTGAAAGCGGGCGAGAATCGGCTCACATGATATTCGGGCAACGGGCGCGGGCCAACCAGACTCATCTGGCCTCGGATGACGTTCCACAGTTGCGGCAGCTCATCGATGCTCAGCCGCCGCAGCAGGGTCCCGACTACGGGAATAATCCGCGGGTCGCGGACCAGCTTCATATTGTGATGCCATTCGCGGCGCAGCTCGTCGTCGCTCGCCAGGCGCTCCGCGAGCAACGCCTCGGCATTCGGATACATGGTGCGAAGCTTCCAGACCTTGAACCTCTCGCCCCCAAGCCCCTCGCGCTCCTGGGCGAAGAACGGAGATCCCGGACTGATAATCTTAATTAGTACTATACAGAGCCCGATGATTGGCGCGGCAGCAACCAGCACAAGGCTCGCCACGATAACATCCAACGAGCGCTTGATCGCCTGATTCTTGCGCTGAAGCAACTGACTGGTAAATTCGATGCCAAGCAAACCGCCGAGGTTGCGGATACGGGCATATTCAGTCGGCAACTCTTCGGCATCGTGGATCAGGACCACATGACGAAAATAGTCATGAAGCCGCGCCTTGATCCTGGTCAGCCTCACACTGTTCCAGACCAGTACCGTCGAAACACCCGTGCGTGCGAGCGCTTCGGCCTGTTCGAGCCCTCCAAGCACGGGCAGACCTTCGAGCCGGCTGCCGGCCAGAGTCAAATCAGGTGTCAGTATGCCCACGATCTGATAGCCAAGAGAGAAAGCGCGGTTGGTAAGTTTGGCCGTCAACCGTGCCTGCCGCACTGTGCCAAAGATAACAGTCGGCTCACCCCACCAGCTCAACCCTGATACGGCCGACAGCAGAGTAAAACGGAACAGCGGCACCGCGACGAGACTTGTCGCCCAGGCAATCACAAATGCCATCCGGGAATATACTGCGCTCGCCTTGAAAACAAAGCTGCAGGCGGCCATCGCTATAAAGGCAAACGTCGTTGAAAAGGAAACACGTCTTAGTGTTTCCACCGCTCCCAGCCCAAAACCCGGATAAAGGGCGCCCGCACCATAGGCCAGCGGAAACATAAGGAGCAGGGGCAGAAGCCCGCTATAAATTTGAGCCGGCTGATACAGGACCGTATGCGCCCACACGAAATATGCAAACAACCACGAGATAAACAGTGCCAAGAGATCGGACGTGACTAGCAGGCCTAAGCGGGCAAGTTTGACCCGCGGTGCGCGCGTCCACCACCGGGCGGCGTGATTCTCCAGCGCGTCGAGCACACCGAGCCCGGCAGCCGCCCCGTTGTAAGATGCCTGCCCGGTCATATCTTGAAGAGTAGGGATCTGTGCCAATCTATTCCTCTAGGTAAACGAGCCTGAACTCGACAACTAAGGTGATGATTTGAACCGTCGCGCTACGAAGGTTCGAATGCACGAACCTTTCCGCCGAGTCAAGGAGCGGAGATCTTCGCCATCAACCTATTATCTTGAAGCGGCGCGGCCAGGGCTGCGGGCAAAACATCATGCCCCAGAAGCGCGGCCCCTAGCTATTGCCATTTTCGTTCTTCTGACGGTGTGCGATAGCAAAGCGGAAGGCCCGATTGTGGAGTTCTGCGCAGGCGTCCGGATTGAATTTGCGGACCGCCACACTCCTGGCCTCGGCTCTGACCCGCTGCCGGAGTTCCGGATTGTCAAGCAGATCTGCGGTGACGCTGGCTATGTGCTCGGGTGATCGGATCGGGGTAATGAACCCGCTCCGGCCTTCTTCGATCATTTCGCGCACCGAGCCACAATCAGTGGTAACTACAGGCAGTGCGAGGGCCATCGCCTCGCAAACTGCCGCGGGTCCGGTCTCGACCCCTGCTGAAGTCATCCAGAAAACGTCGAAGGCTTGGGCCAGATCAGCGACCCTGCCGCCAGCATCATGCTGAATTAAGTCCACTCCCGGCCGCAGGCCTAATCCTTCAGCTTCGCGCCACAACGAAGCGGTATACTTCGCATACTGCGGGTAAGTTGCCCCTAAAATGACGAAACGCGTATTGGGATGGGTCCGGCGAAGGATTGCGGCGGCTCGAATGAATGTTAGGTGATCTTTGTACCACAGCACGTTGGCGATGTTTCCGATCACAAGCTGGCCCGGCTCGCAGCCCAATTCCTGGCGCGCCGCCGCCCGCTTTTGAGGGTCCGGGCAGAATTCGCTGAGATCGGCTACGGGCAAAAACTCAAAGAAGGTGTCCCGCAGAGAATCGGTCCCGGTGTAAAGGGCCCGCGATTGTCTACCGGTAAACAACACTGCGTCGGCCCAGCGGTCGATCACATACATCGTGACGCGCGCCTGCGCACGGCTCTTGGGAATGTCGGGAAGGTCCCACGCCAGAGCTGCCCCCTCCCACCGCGCGGCGATAGCGCCGTGAGGATGGAGTAATCCGTGAACCCAAACAACATCGATCGCTTTTTGCCGGATAATTCGGCGAATCGTAGCCACCCCGCCGGGCAGTCCGCCGACGAATCTCAAATGGTCTCGAGGGTCGAAAGAAGCGCGCAAACGATGAATTCGGGTCGTTGAGAAAGCGATGCCCGCAGAGTGGAATCGGTTCTCGGCATTGCCCGGCTGGTCCGGTAACAGAATGTCGAGATATACGTTTCGCTTCTCGAGTGCGGGAGCCAGGCGCAAGCTCAGGTTGTGGGGACCGCCAAAGGTCGGATACTGGATTACGTTAAGAATCCGTATTGGCCTATCAGCGACATATTCACGCGACGGGTGCGCGCTCGGCGAGATAACCTGGTTTGAAACGGTGGTCACTCAGCATCCCTCCTGGTGCCCTGAGCGGTGCGGACATTTAGGATTCAAGCGCAGGCGGCGTCTTACCAAGCGCCTGCCGTAGGATGAGCGCGATAAACTCTGGATTGCCCAACAGGTAGCGTCTCCACAGGCGTCTGGGTTCGGTCAGCAGGCGAAAGAACCATTCGAGACCCGCACGCATCATCCATCGCGGAGCTTGCTTCTTAGTGCCGGAATGAAAATCAAATGCGGCGCCGACGCCGATCAGGACCGTCGCGTTCAGCTTCCCGATATGACCACTCGTCCAATATTCCTCTTTGCGCGCGCCGAGTCCGCACCAGACAATATCTGGATCGGCAGCATTGATTTTCTCTATTTCCGCCTGGTCCTCTTCAGGGGTGAGCGGACGAAAAGGCGGCGAGTGCTCGCCAACAATCAGGAGGCCGGGGAAACGCTCGCGGAGCTTTGCCACCAGACGCGCCGCAACCGCCGGCGGCCATCCGCCATAGAAGAAGTGCTTATAGCCTCGCTCAAGCGAGCGCTGACAGGTGGCGAGCATCAAGTCAGGCCCATAGACGCGGTTAACTTGCCGAAACCCCATCATCCGGAGGATCCAAGCCACCGGCATGCCGTCAGGCGTTACCATCCCTGCGCGGTTATAGATACGCCGCAGTTCAGGGTCTCGCTGACAGTCAACGATGCAGTGGGCAGGAACCGCCAGCACGTAGTTCTGTTCCTGCTTCTCAATCCATTTCTCGATCGTGTTGACCGCGATTGTCATATTGACGGCCGATACACCTACGCCGAGGATATTTCCGCGTTTCATAAAGCTACTCAGTCGGCAACCGCACGTAGATAAGACTGCGCCACCGGCTCGGGAGCGGCGTGCCCATTAGGGCTTAGCTGGGAACTCGCGCGTCCCCAGGCAAAATATCCAATATCGGCGCGTAACCGTGCGCTATCCAGTATACGCCAGCAGTCGATGACAAATTTGAGTTTGCTGCCCCGGTATTCTTCGACCGCCAGCTTATATTCGGAATCACGGTTAGCCACCACACACACTGAGGCCGCGTCTATACACTCTCGCGCAGAGCATGCGTAGTCAACTTGATTGGCGAGAGAACTCCTAGCTCCGTCGAGCGCCAGGGCATCGTAGACAACGACCTTCACATCTCTCTCCAACAGGTTCTCTACCAGTTTCATGGCTGGCGATGCGGTCAGGACTGGAGTCTTGGACTTAAAGGACAGCCCCAGAATCCCGACTGGCCCTGGACAGAGTTCTAGTGCCGTAAGTACCAGTCCGAGAAGATGCGCATTCTGCAGCTCGTTGGTTTCTTCGACTGCCTTGACGATCTTGGCGTCGTAGCTATAGCGGTCGGCAAGCGCCAGAAATGCCTTGGTATCTCTTGGAAAACACGGACCACCATATGCCGGCCCACCGCGAAGGTAATGCGGTGAGATTCTTGGATCGTGCCCAATGGCGTCGGTGATCAAGTCTATTTGCGCTTTAGGGATCCGTTCAGCGAGATTGGCGAGCATATTGCCGAAGCTGATCTTTACCGTTAGATAGGTATTCAAACTGACTTTGGCTAGTTCGGCACTGACGATGGACATCCGGAAAACATTCGGCTCCGATTTGCAGATCTTACGGTGAATTTCCTCGACCACGTCGCCGGCACCCGGATGATCTTCGCCAATCACGATCAGTTCGGGTTTCTGGAATCCCTTGATGACCTCGCCCAGAGCGACGAATTCCGGATCGTAACAGACGCTGAACCCCTCGCCCGGACGCCTGCCAGAGTAACGCGCGATCAGCGGGATCAAGTTCTGGTCAGTAGTCTCCGGCATAATCGTGCTGCAAATAACGAACGTGTGATGCGCCTTCGCACTGGCTCTGAGCGCGGTAGCAAGACCACGAACTGCTGATTCCAGGTAAGTCGTCATGAACGCGCCGTCGGCGCCGCTAGGTGTGGCTACCAGGATGAACGTCACGTCCGTTTCGGCGATCGCGCGGGTGTGGTCCGTGCTAGCAACTAGCGTTTTGCCGCCGTGCCGGGAGATCAGCTCCTGCAGGCCCGGCTCAATCACCGGAGCGCGCCCCTGATTAATTGCGCCGACTATACTCTCCTCAATGTCCAC
The DNA here is from genome assembly GCA_963752805.1 of Binataceae bacterium (SeqCode). Lineage (GTDB taxonomy): Bacteria > Desulfobacterota > Binatia > Binatales > Binataceae > JAMXLL01. The sequence continues at coordinate 205,162 of CAVWAA010000011.1, read as the reverse complement.
GCCGATGGTTTGAAAGCCGCCCTCCGCCATCACGGCCGCAAGGCCGACACCCAGTTTCCCCAGCCCAACTATAGAAACGCTGCGCAACATGAAGCCTCCTGTTTTTGATGCAACTAGATTTCGATGTGCCCGATCCAGCCGGGATGTGGTGTGAAGCGCGATTGGCCGCTGCAGTCCTCGACCAGGCATGACTGCATTACCGGATCGTCACTACATATCCGGATATCATCAAGCGCGCGAACGCCGAAGTCGCATTCGTCATGCGCGAGCGCATGAGAGTACATTCTCAGTTTGAGGGGATCAAAACCCATCAGCCGAGTGGCTACCAGATCTACAGCGAGCGCGTTTTCTCCACCCACAAGCAGTCCGGCCGGTCTGGGATCGGGCGTAAGCGGTCCGCAATTCTCGCCACCGATTACGCCGTCAATTACAGAAAAGATGCGCCGCTGGGGTGTGTTGCGGAGATTACCCTCACGGTCGGCAAAGTAAAACATCCGGAGGAGGTCCAGCGTCATGCGCCAGGCCGAATCGTTTCCATACCAATTGCCCGCATCCAATGCGCGCTTCTCTTCCGCCACCTTGATGCCGAGTCGCCTGGTTGTGTGATTGTGCAGCCAGTAGATCGAACGATGCAGATATTCGAGCCGCTTGGTCCGGCGCGCCAGAAAATGGTCGTACATCCAGCGCTCGGTCCTGATGAGCCGCTCCTCAATCGGCGAAAGAAGCCCCTCCGGATACTGGTCACCGCCGCGCCCAGGCGAGCCGAGAGTGTAGTGGATAATCAGGTTTTTATTGGTGGCAGTGCCGACCAGCCCCTTCGCGTTCAGAGTGACGCCGACCTTCTTGTGGACTTTGAGCTTAGGCACCGAGATCACCACATCGGCGTCGAAAATTGTTCTGGACAGCTCATATATATGGTCGTCGCCGGTGTGATGAGAGCGGGTTTCGGCTCGGCTGTAAACCGCACCATACACGCTCTCCAGATTCCGTTTTTCAAAGAAGGCGCTCGCGCGGCCAAGATTGATTCGCAAGCTGCCTTTTGGATCCCCGGGCAATGGCTCCAGCATCGAGGCGAAATGTTTCCCCGCCGACCAGTAATTACGCAGGTCGCGCACCTCGAACGACGGACCGGGAATTCCCGAATAAAACCGCTGAATCTCTTCGAATTGGGTGACCTCGAGCAGCTCTGCAAAATCGCAGTCGTACTGCGGCGCATCAGCGACGGTAATACTCCCCGACCCCCTGAGCGCAATCCAGCAGTAATCGGCTATCGCTCTGAGAATAGCAGGATGAGTAATAATTGAGTAGACAGACTTACGCTCTTTGTGCCTGCTGAGTACCCAATTCGGTTTGATTACCACATTCATTCCAGGCTGGATAAGCTGACCGAGTGGGTTCCATCTGTGAGTACCAAACGCGTCGGCGTCGAGGCCCAGAACGTGCAGCAGCTGACGCACACCATCATAGACGAGGTTCGGCCCGTCGCTGATGTACTCCGGGAAAGGATACTCCGGGTAGCTGGCTGACGGATGATAAGGAGACAGCTCCGGATACACCGATCGCTCGAGCCGAATCACTCCTACTGGGGTACATTCCTCAATGCTCCGGTGAATCCCCATGGTCGCGGAGCCGTGCGACACAATTGCGTCAGGCGTCGCCATAGGTCAATTCAAGATGTTGAATAAGGAAACGATGTTTGCCGCGGCCGGTCAGTGGAATCGACTTTACCGGTGACATCGAGAGATCGACATCCGGGCCTAGCTTGAGAAGCAGTCTTTGCCGGATTTTTTCAGCCGCGCCATCACACCAAGTTGATTTCGGGATATAATGAAACCTGAGCTCTCCCTTTGTGGACTGTTCGAATTGGAATTGCTGCACGTCATCAAAGGTGTCGTCGTGCATGTTAATGGACGTCATCGAGATATGGCGGCCAGTGCTAGTGACAATAAACTCCTGCAGGCGGCCTTCAATCCTTTCCCAAACCTGATAGGGGCGGCCGCACGTCTCACATCCTGTTCCTTTGAGAACTGCAAAATCGCGAGTACGATACCGGATAAAGGGCGTCCCATACATGATCAGTGATGTAGCCACTATCTCGCCAACGCCGCCCGGCTTGGTAACCATCTCCCCGCGTTCATCGATTAGCTCAGCTATCCCGTACTGCGGCAGTACGTGATAGGTATCTTCGTGTTCGCAGTATCCTGCCAAGGCTGCCTGTTCGTAGTGCCCATAGTGGCTGAAGACGCGCACACCGAATACTTTGGTGAGGTACGCACGCTGGTAGCCATAGAGGTTCTCTGAAGCACAAAGAATTCCCTCCAATGACATAATTTGCTGTCCGCTTTCTTCAAGGAAGCGTGCGAAAATATAGCCAGACGACGGGTAACACCTCAGCCACTTTGGTTTGTACTCGTTAGCGCGTGCCACGAAAACCTGCATGTGCTCCGGTACCAGGTGATACGAAGAGCATCTCAGCTCTTCAAAGTCTGGCACGTACTGAATGTGATCAGGCGTATCGATGGGCAAACCTCGCAGTACCAGCTGACGGTCGCCTTCGCGCCATCCGACTCGATAATATTGATGCGCTTTGGACGCCAGCTCCCGCCCGAAAGCTACTGGGTCACGATAGAAGCCGAAAGGAATCCCGGTACTCCCGCCGGTTGTCACCCGCGAGCGGCCCGGCCAATCCGCCGAGAACGCCTCAAGGCTATCACGGAGAAGTTCCTTGGTGACGAATGGGAGTCGCTCCAGGTCGCCGAGGTCGCACACCGCCACTGGAGAAATGCCACGGTTTTCATATAGTTTGCGATATCCGTTGGCATTAAGATAGGCGTGCTCGACAGTCTTCCTGAGCTGTTCAGTTTGGTAATATTGAATCTGCGAAGCAGTCCAGGTCTCTGACTGCCGCAAAAAATCCAGCCACTCCAGGTAATGCGGGTTTTCCAAATCTCTATGCATCGTACTTCGATTCGGCCGCGGATCAGCCTTTGCGCGTACTGAGTTTGATTGGCCGGGAATGTATCAGTCTCCTAGGCCAACTGATCGCGAAGTGAAGTAGTGAGATGCCGCTAGCTAGCGTCACCAACCCGAATGGCGGACCTGTTCTTCAATCCATTGGTAGGTACGGCGGAGGCCTTCTTCGAGACTGATCTCAGGTTCCCAGTGCAACGCTTCGCGAAGCCGCGTGTTGTCTGAATTGCGGCCGCGCACGCCCTGAGGACCCGGAACGTGTTTTTTAACCACTTTGATTCCGGCTGCATCGGCAATGATGTCGGCAAGCTCGTCAATCGTCACCATCCGGTCCTGCCCCAGATTCAGCGGGTTTCGATAGTCAGAGCACATCAGCTTGTAGATGCCTACTACACAGTCGTCGACGTAGCAGAACGACCGCGTTTGCTGGCCGTCGCCCCAGATTTCTATCTCATGATGGCCGCTGAGTTTGGCGGTTGCTATTTTGCGGCAAAGTGCTGCGGGCGCTTTCTCGCGTCCACCTTTCCAGGAGCCGAGCGGCCCGAAGATATTGTGGAAGCGCACGATTCGAGTCTCGAGTCCGTATTCCTCCTGATAATGCATGCAGAGCCGCTCTGAGATCAGTTTTTCCCAGCCGTAGGCATCCTGTGGCTGTGCCGGATATGCGTCCTCCTCTCTGAGCGGAGTCACGTCGGTTTGGGTCTGGCGATACTCCGGGTACACGCATGCCGAAGAACTATAGAGATAACGCTTGACACCGTTGGTCCTGGCCGCCTCGAGGGTATGGATATTAATCAACGAGTTGTTGTGCAGTATTTGGGCATGATTGGCGGAGATGAACCCCATCCCACCCATGTCGGCACCCAAAGCATAGACGGCATCGATGCCTTCAGTCGCCCGCAAGCAGTTCTCCCATCGACGAAGGTCAAGCTGAAGGAAGTCATCAGCCGCACTGGGTTGATATTCAGGCGCCTTCAGATCGGCCCCCCGCACCCAGTAGCCTTGCCGCTTCAGGTACGCAACCAAGTGATGGCCGATGAAGCCGCCGGCTCCCGTTACTAGTGCTTTTGTCATCTTTCCTCCAATAGCGGTTGTGCATGCTCCGAGAGGTACCCGCGCGGACAACTCAGCCGCTGCAGGCGGCACACTTTACCCTCGCCCGGAGAAGTGAAACCTTGCTGGACGTGAAACTTTCGTCTTTGGCTGGAATTAGCGATTGTCGCCGGATAAGAGCTGTAGATTCGGCGCGCTCAACGAAGCTGAAACCCCTGGGACCACTACCGGATGATAGACTGGCGCGCCATCAGGCGAGTAATAATAGCCATCGTTGCCGAGTTTGATATCGAGCCGATTGAGAACGACCCCGAGGAGCCTTGCCCGGACCATATACAGGCGCGAGCACACCGTTCGCAACACCCGTTTGGGCGTAGCGGGACCTGCCACCAGCAGCACGCCGTCGACCATCGTTGCCAGCAGCAGCGTATCCGAAATTTGCATGACGGGAGCGCTGTCGATCAGAATGCAATCGTAGAAAGTCTTGAGATACGCGAGCAAGTCCGCCATTTTTTTGGAGCCCAGCAACGCTCCCGGATTCGCGTGGGGCGAGCCGGCAGTGATACACGCCAGCCCCTCAATGCCGGTCGAGCGCACCACTTCTTCCGGCTTGCGCCGTCCGGTAAGAACCTCGCTCAGACCGGCTTCATTGTGGATGTCCAGCACGCTATGGCATCGGGAGCGCCGAAGGTCAGCATCGATCAACAGGACTCTGTCCCCCATCTGCGCGAAAGCGAGCGCGCTGTTGACCGCGGTCATGGTTTTTCCTTCGCTCACCGACCCACTAGTGATGAGGATAGTCTTCGGAGACGGTGCCACACGGGAGGCGACGATGCCTATTCGAATCGCTCGAAACGTCTCGTTCATCTCGGTACCCGCCTTAGCAGCAGGTAGTTGGCGGGCGGTAGCAACTGCAATCGCCGCCGATGGGGACCTGCTCAATAGACGGCGGCCGGCCGGATTGAGCTTAGCAAAATCCGGTACCAGGCCCATGCAAGGAAGCGCGAGCGAACGCTCGACCTCATCCGGGTCCTTGAATGTATCATCGAAACGGTCGAGCAACAGTGCCAGACAAATGCCGAGAAAGAGTGAACCCACGCCGGCGCTGACGATAGTCAGGATTTTCTTTGGGCTCGATGGTTCGGTGGGCGGTTCGGCCTCATCGATTATCGAGACTTCATTGGGTGGTGCGCCACCCACGACACCCATCTCATTGATTTTGCCGAGGACATTGCGGTAGAGAGTCTGATCGCTCTCCACCTCATGAACCATCAGAGCATCCTGGAGCGACGCGTCATTCAGTGCCGATGCCTCGGCTTTTTCGGCGTCAACTTTTTTCTGTAGCTCATCTTCCCGCGCCACCGCGGCCTTGTAGCTCCATTCAATACCGGCAGCCACCTGCTGCATTTCGCGGTTGAGACGGCTTCGCAGCTGGTTCCGATGGGCGTTGATTTCTTCCAGTTCGGGATAGTCGGGTTTGAACTGGCTGGCGAGGCTCGCATAGTCGGCGTCAGCCTTGGCGGAATCCTGCTTGAGGTTCTGTATCAGACTGCTGCTGATGACCATTGGGAGCGAATCATAGTCGCCCGCGCGAACCAGATGCGTTTCGGTCTCAAGCGCAATTCGCTCGGTCTCGGCGCTGGTCAGCGCCTTCTCGAGGTCGGCCAGGCGCTGGGTCAGTACGTGGGTCTTGTCTTCGGAGGGCGCGGCCACGATGCCCCGCTGGCGGCGGTATTCGTTCAGCGCCCCTTCGGATTTTTCGACCCGTTCCCTGACTTCCTGCAGTTTCGTCTCGAGGAATTGCCTGGCAGTGTTGCTTGCCTGATCGCGAAGTTGCACTCCCTGCGCGACATAGGCGCGCACGTGTGCGTTGACGATGCGGGCCGACAACATCGGATCGGGGGAACTGAAAGAGAGCGTGATCAGGCGCGTGCCGGTCTCCGGTTTAACCGTCAGACGCTCGAGGTAGTTATCAATTTCCTTCTCGCGAATTTGCGCCTTGTCTTGTCGGTTATCGGCCGTAATCCCGAGACGAGCCAAGAGTGGCCTCGAATCGAGAAGGGGGCTGTCCTCAAGCGCGAGATCCTGAATTACACGCAACGCCAGACCGCGACTCTGTAATATCTTGTACTGAGTCCCGTAGTAATTGTCAGTTTCCTCGTCGGATAGCGCTTCTGTTTCGGAGCCCGCCGGCTTGAGCTCGATTTTGGGCGCGCGATGATCGATCAAGATGGTGCTGGTGGCGATATATGACGGAGGCATCACGTACACCAAAGCACCCGCACCGAGCAGCACCGTCACCATAAGCACCAAGATGAGCCGCTTGCGCCTGACGATCGCGCGCCAATAGTCTCCGGCACTCGGCTCTTCCTCGGCTGCCGAAATTGGAAGCTCGGTGTACTCGGGTTCCGGCATTTCTCGCCGTATGAAGTAGGTACTAGGCTCGTTCATCTACCCGCAAAACCTAACTCGCTAAAGTTTCGAAATTCGCCAACCGCGCTCTGTGGCAGATCTGGCAGTATCGGCCGCGTGCACATCGAGAGCTCGAAGAACGCTCGCAGGCTCGCGGCAACGACCTTTTCTCGGCTCGACAGTAAGCTCAAACGCTGTTCCGCGCTCAAGGAATGATCGGCACGCCCAGACCAATCTTGTTGATCAAGAAATACAGAGAGTACGGGACCGCGCCTGCCACCGAGCGTTCGACTATTACCACGTCACCGCCCCGGACCGGTACGTCAGGGTCTTTTCCGCTCTTTACCCTGGACAGATTCACGGAGATTTGGTGCTGGCCGCCACCTTGCTGCGGACGAACCACAGTCGCCGAAGAGGTGAATAAAGCGCCCCCGGCCGCTGCGACACTGCCCAGAACTGTCATACCGGGAGTAATCGGAAACAAGCCGGGCTTATCGACCCAGCCTTGCACGGAAACGCTTCCCGCGGCGGGAACAAACAGCACGTCGCCGGGACGGACCGGCATTTCCATAATAGCGCGCAGGACCGGACGTACTGATTGTCAAGGGCGAACCCTGCTTACTCTCTGTCAGATTCGCCGATTCGACCGATGGAACCCCCGAATCAGTTGTCTCGTCTGCCGACGCCACCCCGTCGCGCCTGGCAAGTTGATACGCCGCTGGACCCGCCGGCGTATCGGCGATTGGGGTCTCGCGCAAAGAGGCCGCGGATGCTGCCGATGGCGCCGGGAAAAGCAGGATTTGTGCGCCGGCTGTGTCTGTGGTTCCGCCTGCCCGGCTCAGCAGTGTCATTATGGTATCTGACCGACTCGCCACGAGATACCGTCCTGGAGCCTTGATGCTGCCCAAGACCGAGACGACTCGGTTTTCGGGAGTCTTCAGATAGACTTCAACCTGCGGATTATACATGTAGCGGCCCAGACGACTCGCCAGTTCCTGGCGCAGGTCTTGCTCCGTCATTCCAGCGACCTTGATTACGCCGAGCAGCGGCAGAGCGATGGTATCGTCTTCGGATACGCGTACGGTGCGTTCGGTCAATTGCGAGATCATCGGCACTGAAATACGGAGAACATCGCCGGGCCCAAGGGTGAAGCCAGAGCTCGAAGTCGCTGTTGACGCAGTTGTACGTTCCCGCCATAGGGCTTCGAGCGCGGCTGACGAATCGTCTGCCCTGGATGTGCTGGGCAGTTGCGATGCTGACGAAGTATCAGCCGCCACACGCGTCGCGGCAGTTGACGAAGTTTGTGCACCGTGCGCCGGATAATTTGAGCTCGCGCAGGCGCTGAAGGTAAGAGCCACACAACTAAGCCAAACTAGCGCGGAAGGGCCCACGCTTTTCCTGATTATCATACTCATAGCGTTGGGTGTCCTATCGATGTAAGGCGGCACGCACAGGAGTAATCCAAGCCGATCGCCAACTGCCACCGCTGCATCGTAGTCACAGCAACTTTAATCCGCAGCCGCCGCCGCGACGCTGGTGGCCGGAACGACGACCTTCATACTGGCGCCGACGACGTTCAACAGTAGCGCCACTCTTTTGGAGCCGGACCGATAATGCTCGAAAATGCCCGCGAAACCTTCCATTGGACCATCGGTTAGACGTACGCGGTCACCCGCATTGAAAGTTCTTCGCGGCACTTCAATGATCCCGTCTTCGCCGCGCGCGCTGATTTCTTCGATGATCGCGGCGTCAACCTCTGACGGAGTCGAACCGGCGCAGACCACTCCAGCGACGCCGGTCGTATGGAGCACTTTGTATAATGTTGATTCAAGGTCAAACAAGGCGAACAGATAGCACGGAAAAAGCGGCGTCACGGAGTCAACCGCGGCGCCATTGCGCGCACTCCGAGTTCGCATTCGCGGCAAGAATGTGCGGCGGACAAACTCTGTCAATTTGTAATCTACCAGAGTTTCTTTTTGTTGTTTGGTCCGCACCAGGTACCATCGTTCACTATCGGCGGTGTTCCAAAGCTTAATAGCAGCCAAACTTTCCCCCTTGACAAGCGACCCGGACGAAGCTCCGCCACCCTGCGCAACTAGGACACAGCCATTAGCGCCCTGTGGGCATATTTGCTCACCATCCGACGGCGCAACTATCAAGAGCAAAAGAAAACACGTCAGCGGTGCTAGATGCGTAGCCTAGATTAGTCCTGAAGGTGTGTCAAGCAGATTCGTGTGCCAAGAGTAACAAAATGGGCAGCGACACCAGGCAGAACTAGCTGCGCATAGAGCTGGCTGGCGGGTGCTGGCCGCCAACTCAATGCGCTCCCTGAGCCAGCACTGCGCGGCGGAAAAGGCCACCGCAGGGCGCCGCCAGTCGCTTAGCCGCGGTGGCGTCACTCGATCGGGAAGAAAGGGTTCTTCTAAGAGTGCAATCCTTGGTGACGGCGGCGGAATACTTAGGGGAATACTTCAATGAATGTTTCGGGTTTTTGGGAGCCCTCAAGAGTGAACATCCGGCGGCGCCGTTGCGCTTATGGGTCTGAATTGCCGTCGTCCAGTTCCCCGACCCGCACCTCGAAGGTGGTCAAGTGCAGCAGAATGACTGCTAGTATAGCAGGCTTGACTGCTAAAGACGATGGATGCTAGGGTCCGCCATCCGCTCGATAAATGCTCGGATGTGCAATGTTGCGGAGGACGTCGTTGGCCGGCTTGCCGCCACATAGATTGAACCGCTCGACCGCGCGACTGCCGGAGGAGCACCCGATATCGAATAGGCTGCGAGCGCTGTTGACCCCGACTCCGAATCGGCTCGCCATCTCCACGGGTTTGTTCTTCGGGATTCTTACGACCGAGGTGTGCGGGCTTTTTCGCGCTGCGTCTGCCCGGAGATGATGCTCATTTGCGCACTGCTTCGCCTGCCATTCATTTTGCTCTTTTTTCGCCATCAAAATTCCTGGGGCTATTATTTGTACATCCTCGTAGTCGGTCTAGCGGGAGCCACCCGCTTCAGCGCCCGTTGGGAATCTTATGATCATATTGTTGGCTTTGGCCGCTTCGCCGGGGAAGTTAGCCAATATCATTTTCGTCCAGCACCTCTCCAGCACCCCTCGCTCATTTACCGCGAGGCGTCCGTAGATAACCGCGAGCCGGTAGTGACTAGTTTCGAGCCTCAGCTCTGGTTTACCGCCTTGCCAAGTCCCACAACCGCCGGCCTCTGAGCGTCGTGCGACGAGCGCACAGAATGGATAAGGATTGGCTCGCGGCAATCCGAGGCCATCAAGCGGCGAAGCGTCGGTATGATTATCCTGCGCCGATCTGCATTGAAGAAAGCAATGCTGTTTTAATAGCTCGCCGTCATTGAATGCACATTAGACAGTATTAAACCGCGGCAGTTTTAAATGTGATACCGATGAGAATATATGACGATAAATTGGTAGTATATTACGGAGTTCTTTAAAAATGACTGAATTGGAAAGTACTCTTCACAAATACCTTATTGAAGAAGTGTTTCATGATCAGCAGCTAAAAGGTTTCACTTCTGATACTCCACTCATTAGTAGTGAACTGGCTGATTCTATTGCACTCGTGCAAATCGTTGCCTTTATTGAGCAAGTGATTGAAGTGAATGTCCCTGAGGAGGAATTATTACCGGAGAATTTTGAAACGATAAACTACATCATGCAAATGATTAATAAGCTGAAGGGCATCAACAAATGAAAAACAAAAGTGCATGGCGGGTCTCACAGCAATGCGATTCGATTTAATGCGAAAATGTTCGCCAATCGAGTATCACAGCCTCGGAATCAAGACGTGACTAAATGTCAAGTTTTCCTTAACCAAGCAGCTTTGTATGCGCTTTTTGATCTCTGCGTGATCGGCGGATACAGTCATGTCGGCCTGCCGCTCTCGATTGCGTTTACATTGCGCGGCCAGCGGACCGTGGTATTCGACATCGAACGCGAAAAGGTGGCCTCTGTCAGCCGCGGCGAGATGCCGTTTATCGAAGACACACGAGGTGTTTAGTGCGATTGTTGCCCAAATAGTCAATCAGTGTTTTTTGCGCGCGTCCGCACGTCGATACTCCGGCCGGGGTACGGGCGCTGCAGCGGTTCTTCCCGAGTAATCACCGACGCAGGCTTATCCTCGCGCAGACCTTGAAACGACGGATGACGGATCTTCCCGTCTTCGGTCCATTCGGTGAACGCGACTTCCGCCACCAACTCGGGCTTCACCCAGTGAGCATTACGTCCAAGCGGCCCGGCCGGCTTGGGCGAGAAAGAACATTCCTTCTGCTGCAGGCGATCCAGTCGCCTGCGCAAGTCCGTCAGCACATCCCATGTAAAACCTGTGCCGACTTTGCCCGCGAACCGCAGATGTCCGCGGTCGTTGACGCCTACCAGCAGTGCGCCGATGCCTGCGCGCGAGCCTTCGGGGTCAGTGAAACCGCCAATCACGAACTCCTGGCGCTTGACGCACTTGGTCTTGAGCCAACTGCGGCTGCGCCCGGGTTCATGCGGCAGGTCGCGACGCTTCGAGACGATGCCTTCGAGGCCCATCCGGCATGCCTCGCGCAGTACTTCTGCGCCGTCGCGATCGAAGTGCTGCGAGTAACGAACGACCGCATCGGCAGCCGGCACTTCAGCGCTGAGCCGGGCGAGTATTGCTTTGCGTTCTTCGAGCGGGAGGGCGGTCAGATCGCGGCCATCGAGATGGAGCAGGTCGAAGACAAAATAAACCAGGCGGCCGCGCTCGCGTTGCTTCAATACGCCCTGGAGCGCCTGAAAACTGGTGATGCCGCTCGGCAACACAACGGCCGCCTCGCCGTCGATCAGCGCCTGATGCAACGGCAGCCTTTTGACTGCGGCGACGACTTCCGGAAAAGTCGCTCTCCAGTCGTTGCCGTTGCGCGTAGTCAGATTGACATTGCCGCGTTCGATGCGCGCGCCAATTCGGTAGCCGTCATACTTGATCTCATGTACCCACTGACGGCCGGTTGGCGGCGATTTGACCAGCGTTGGCAATTGCGGTGCGAAAGCCTGCGGAAGAGCCCCGCCAGATGAGCGAGGGGATGAGTTTCGCGGCAGCTTGACCATACATCCGATCGTAGTCAAATAACCAGGGGAATTCGGTACTGTCCTTAGGACAGTACCGGGAATTCAGCGAAAATCCATTGCTCGGATTACAAACTCAGGGCGCTAGACTTACTATATAGATTTACGTTCGAGCTTTTACCGGAGATTCGAGCCGATGGACTTTGCTTTTGATAGCGAGCAGGAACTGCTGCGGCAGACCCTCGCTGATTTTGCCGCCCGCGAACTCGCACCTCATTACATGGAGCGTGATTCCGATCAAGACCTGCCGCGCGCGATTGTCCGTAAACTCGGAGAGTTGGGACTGTGCGCGCCGATGGCGGAATCGCGTTACGGCGGACAAGGACTGGATTACGTATCGCTCGGCATCGCCCACGAAGAAATTGCGCGTGGCGACTTCAATGCCGCCTACGTCCTGCTGCTCAGCGCACTGGTCGGTGCGATCATTTCGTCGCATGGCAACGAGCGTCAGAAGCGATTAATGCTGCCGCCAATCTGCCGCGGCGAACATGTCGCGGCGCTCGCGGTCACCGAACCTGGCGGGGGCTCCGATGCGGCGCACGTCAAGCTCGCTGCACGGCGCGACGGTGACAGTTACGTGCTCGACGGCGAGAAGACCTCGATCTCGTTCGCATCATGGGGCGACACCGCACTCGTGATGGCGCGGACGGGCAGCTATGAGGCGGGCGCGCGCGGCGTCAGCGCCTTCTACATCGACCTGCATTTGCCCGGTGTCACGCGTAATCGATTCAAGGACCTGGGCTCACGAGCGATTGGCCGCGGCCAAATCTTCTTTGATTCAGTACGAGTAGCCGCCGAGGCCCGCATAGGCGAAGAGGGGACTGGTTTTATCGAAGTGATGCAGGGCTTTGATTTCAGCCGCGCGCTGATCGGGCTGATGTGCATCGGCGCAGCGCAACAGAGCATCGAGGAAACCTGCAAATACGTCGCAGAACGGCCGGCATTCGGCGGCAGTCTGGCGCGCTTCGAAGGCGTATCGTTTCCGCTGGCGGAAGCTGCGGTAAAACTGCGAGCGGCGCGATTGCTGTGCTACGAGGCGCTGTGGCTCAAAGACCAGGGCAAACCGCACGGATGGATAGCAGCCGGCGCGAAATGGTGGGCGCCAGAACTCGCCGCTCAGGTGTTACATCAATGTTTGCTGTTGCACGGCCATCTCGGCTTCAGCCTCGACCTGCCCCATCAGCAGCGGATGCGCGACGTCATCGGCCTCGAAATCGGCGACGGCACCGCACAAATTATGAAGCTGCTGGTAGCGCGCGAAATTATCGGCCAGCTAGCGCGTGGCTACTGAATGGAGACTGAAGGGCAGACCGAGTAAGAAATGAAGCTGTTGGTGGCATCCTCGGTTGTTTCAAGCACCTCAGCCAGCATCCCTTTCGCTGTCATTCTCGCGCGTCTGCTTTCGCCTGGTGCGCGAAGAATCCCGCGTCTTCGCTTCCGGGACCCTTCGCGCGGCAGCCACGCGCGAGGGTGACAGACGGGCCTTCGCAGAAGCCATTCGTACAACGAGAAAGAACGGTTAATTACCCCGGCAGATGGGCGGCGAATCGCAGGCGGATATAGTCGGCGGTCCAGCGGCCCTGCTCGTCGCGCAATACCAGACCCAGCATCTCGATTACCTCGTCGCGCGCGGCAGTACGCTGTTCCAGCGGCAAGAGTGAGAAAAAGCTCGCCGCGAAGACTTCGAGCCATCCAGCCATATTGGTCGGTAACGGCGTCGGCCGCGGGATGAGTTCGATGTAATCGACTGTGAACCCGCGACCTTCGAGCCGCGCCCGATAGTCATCGACCGTCGGGAAATACCATGGAACGAATCGGCTTCAAATCAATTCCATAGCGGGCCATCACCGCCACGAGTGCGACCGTGATGGCCGCGATGCACCCGTGGCCGCCCATTTCGGCGACGAAGCGTCCGCCGGGTTTCAACGCACGCGCCACGCCGGCAATCACCGCATCGGGATCGGATTTCATCCAGTGCAATGCCGCGTTGGAAAAGACCGCATCGAATTCACGATTGAAGTTAAGGTTCAGGCCGTCCATCACGCGCGCGTCGAGACCCCGGCTTTTGGCGGCATTCACCATGTCAGGTGCCGCATCAATGCCGACGACCGCGGCGCCCGTAGCCGCGATTTTCTCGGTGAGTACGCCGTCGCCGCAGCCTATATCCAGAATACGTTCGCGTGGCGAGGGCTTGAGCAGTTCGAGCACTGGCTGCCCCAGCGCGGGCACAAAATGCGCGTGTACAGAATAGCGATCAGCCTGCCAGTTTTGGCCAGGTTTACTTTCGACAGTCATTGCACTCCACGGCGGAGCACCTTCTCCTCGGAGGGGCAACCAATCCGCATATCCGCGTTGAGATAGGCACCTTCGCAAATCGTGACGCTGTTTGCTTCCATTTTGCCCTTGAAACGCGAATGCGGGCCCAGCACGACCGATTTAGAAGCAGTGATATCGCCCTCCAGTGCGCCCAGAACCATCAACCGGGGCGACCGTACACACCCGCCGACCGAGCCGTCCTCAGAAATAACAACCAGCTCGCTGGAGCTGACCTCGCCGCGAAAATGCCCCTCGATTCGGATAGCCTCCTGGAACACCAGATGGCCCGCGACCCTAACATTGCGATTGACGGCAATGCGGGCACGTTCCTCGATCCATAAGGGATGGGCATCGCCGCCAGAGACCGCGACGGCATCAGTTGGGCCAACATTGCCGCCGGATGAAATCCCAATGACCGTTTGGGCGTCCCGTCCTGAATTTGGATCGGAGATTCTCATACTCGCCACCCCGTTTACGGCGCCGGGAATACATGGCAGGCGACGGCATGGCCACGGTAGCCCGTAGCCAAACACGGCTCGACCTGTTGACAAATATCTTTCGCATAAGGGCATCGCGGATGGAAGCTGCAGCCTATAGGCGGGTTTAGCGGGCTCGGCGCCTCGCCTTCGGGCTTGATACGCTCGACGCGCGCGCCCGCATCTATCTGCGGTATCGCGGAGAGCAGCGCCCGAGTGTACGGATGGCGCGGATTCGAGTAAATCTCGTCGCGGCTCGCCAACTCCACGATTTTGCCGAGATACATAATGGCTACGCGTTGACTGATGTGCTTCACCACCCTCAAATCGTGCGCGATGAAAAAATAAGTAAGCCGTAATTGCTCCTGCAGGTCCTGCAGCAGATTGATGATCTGTGCCTGAATCGAGACGTCGAGCGCGGAGACCGGTTCGTCGAGCACAAGGAAGCGTGGGTTGACTGCCAACGCGCGCGCGATGCCGATGCGCTGGCGCTGGCCGCCGGAAAATTCGTGCGGGTAGCGGTCGAGCGCATCGGCGCCCATCCCCACCATCTCCAGCAATTCGCGAATACGCTGTTCTTTCTCGCGTCCGCGCGCGAGTCTGTGAATCTCGATACCCTCGGCCACGATCGCCCGCACGCGCATACGCGGATTCAACGACGAGTACGGATCCTGGAAGATCAACTGCATTTCACGCCGCAAACGGCGCAGTTGCTTGCGCGAGAGCGTCGCCAGGTCGCGGCCTTCGAAGAATACCTGACCCGAAGTAGGCTCTATCAGCCGCAGTAGCAGGCGGCCGAGAGTCGATTTGCCGGACCCTGACTCGCCGACCAGTCCCACGGTTTCGCCAGGGCGGATTTCGAGTGTCACGCCATCAACCGCTTTGATTGTTAGGCGCCGTTGCCCGAAAATTCCCTCGGCGCCGGCGGGGAACTCCTTGCGCAGTTGCAGAGCGTGAACCAGCGCGCCGTTTCCGGCAGCTTCAGGTATCTGCGCCGGCGCCGCGGCGGTTTCAGACGCGGATGCAAGAGACATAATGGCTTGGGACTTTCTCCTCCAACGGTGGGTCAACGCGTGAGCAGTCTTCGATTGCGATCGGGCACCGTGGATGGAACCGGCATCCGGCCGGCGGATTCATCGCGCTCGGCACCACGCCCGGAATTGCTTGCAACCGGCGCCGATCGCCCTCGATACCGGGCAGCGCGGCGAACAAGGCCTTGGTATATGGACAGAGCGGATTGCGAAAAAGCTCAGCGGCCGAAGTCCGCTCCATCACACGCGCCGCATAAAGGATAGTCACGTCATCGGCGTATTGGGCGACAATACCGAGGTCATGGGTGACCAGGATGACGGCGAGCCCCAGCCGTGCCTGGAGGTCTCGGATGAGATCGAGAATTTGCGCCTGGATTGTCACGTCGAGCGCGGTGGTCGGCTCATCGGCGATCAGTACTTTGGGATTACAAGCAAGCGCCATCGCGATCATGACGCGCTGGCGCATCCCGCCCGATAACTGATGCGGGTAGTCGTTGACGCGGCGATCAGGGTCGGCGATGCCAACCATCCGCAATGCTTCGACGGTTCGTGCGCGCGTCTCGCGCCGGTTGGTACGCTGGTGGAGCCGGATCGCCTCACCGATCTGGCTGCCGATGGTGAATACCGGATTCAGCGAGGTCATCGGTTCCTGGAAGATCATCGCAATCCGCGCACCGCGGATCGCGCGCATTTCCGCCTCGCGCAGCCGAAATAAGTCGAGCCCTTCGAATGCAATCGAGCCGCCAACGACGCGGGCATTCTCGGGCAACAGCCGCATAATCGACAGCACGCTAACGGTCTTGCCGGAACCCGATTCGCCAACCAGGCCGGTAAGCCGGCCGGGCGCCACCGAGAAACTGACACCGTCGAGCGCCCGAACTTCTCCCCGCGACGTAAAAAAAGAAACGCAGAGATCTTTTACTTCAAGCAGCGCATGCACACTGCTACGAGGCTATCATCCGCAGCACTCGGCTCGAAAGACGTCCGCGGTCGGAAGTATTGCCTCCCTGACCCGCTTGACCAAAAAGCCACCATGTAAACTCGCCGGAGCCAGTTATTGCGTCGGCTCCGGCGGGATAAAGCAAAAGGTTAAACTCGCTAGCCCAGGACAAATCGAGACAAGAGATCCGGGTTAGACGTCCAGCCCATAGAGGCGAGCCGCAGTATCGTGCACGATCTTGCGCCGACTGTCCTCTGGAAGACTGCTGAAAGTTCGGTCGATGAACTCGCGCGAACGCGGCCAACTCGCCGCCGTATGCGGATAGTCAGAGGACCACATGATGTTGTCGGGACCGTACCGATGCAAGCCATCGACGAACACCGGCTCGTTGATAAACGTCGCGTAGATCTGGCGCTTGATGTATTCGCTCGGCTTCAGTTTCAAACGGATTGGAGCACTGGCAAACCCGCGCCCATAGATCATATCCATCCGCCACATCAGGTATGCCATCCAGGCAACGTCATTCTCGGCCGAGACAATTTTCAGTCCGGGAAAGTGCTCCAGAACTCCGCCCAGCACGAAAACCACGATCGACCTTTCAACTTCATGGTGCAGGGTGGAGGCCCTCATCATCAGGTCCGAGGCGAAGAAGTCTATCCCCGTGCCCCTGCGGCCGGTCAGAATATGCAATGAAAGGGGCATGTTGAGGTCCTGCGCGGCGGCCCAAAATGGATCGTAGTCGGGATGACTATACGGCCGCTCGCCGGGCGCTTCCGCCCAGATCATCGCGCCCTTCATGCCCTTCTTCGCAATGCGCGTCAGTTCCGCAACTCCCGCGCCAATATCTTCCAACGTGATCAGACCGAGCGGTAAGAGCCGCTTGAAATCATAACTGCAGTACTCAGTCGCCCAGTCGTTGAATGCTTTGAAGCATGCAGCCCGCAATTCAACATCATCAAGACCATATAATGGCATGCCCATTGAGGTGTAAATCACCTCGGCGCGCACGCCGTCGATGTCCTGGTCCTTGATCCGCGCGGACGCATCCCACACGCTCGCCGGTGCTGCGTCGAATCCCTTCTTGTTATGTTCGGGCAGGTCTTCCGATTTAACGCCGGCGCCGAAAAAAGCCGCAACTGGCATAGGATTGATTTGTTCGCAGACGAAGAACTCGCCGGCCTTGCCATTCAGGTCATGAACCGTATGGGGCGCGCGATCTCTGAACTTCTTATCGATTCGCTCCGCCCAAATGCCCGGCGGTTCGACAAAATGTGAATCGGCTGAAATAATCGTTGTTTCCGCCATCGCTCAATCTCCTCATACACTTTTATTCGTAGCTCTTCTTTCTCTTCTCTCACCCCCGCCTCGGGTCCTCATCATACCGCGGTGTAGCCGCCGTCGACTACGAGCTCGGCACCGGTGACGAATGAGGACTCATTGCTGGCAAGGAAAACCACGCACCAGCCGACCTCCTCAGGTTGAGCGCCGCGTTTCATCGGCGCCATATTGATCAGCGGCTGCAATTCGGAGCGTGGCACTACGTCGACCATCGGGGTCAATATCACGCCTGGATGCACCGAATTGACGCGGATCCCCTCAGGCGCATACTGGACTGCCGCGGCCTTGCTCAACAGGCGGACAGCGCCCTTGGTACCGTGATAGGCGGCTGAGCCGGGCGAACCGATAATCCCATAAATCGACGAGATGTTGATGATCGAGCCGCCGCCGCGCCGGCGCATCGCCGGCACCGCGGCCTTCATACCGAGCCACACGCCCTTCTGATTGATATTAACGATCGAATCCCATTCCTCCTCGCTGGTCTCCTCGATACCCTTGACGTTTGCGATACCAGCGTTGTTTACCAGCACGTCGAGACCGCCGAATTGGCGCTCACAAGCGTCTACCGCGGCGCGCCAATCCGCCGCACGCGTAACGTCGAGATGGACCGCGACCACCGCTTTGGTGCTTGAGTTGGAATTGATTTCGTCAGCGGTTTTTTTGCACAAGTCGTCGAGCACGTCACCGATTACAACGTTGGCGCCTTCACCGGCGAACAGGCGGGCCTCGGCCGCTCCCTGCCCGCGCGCCCCGCCCGAGATCAACGCAACCTTTCCTTTGAGACGGTCCATCGTTACACCTCCTCAGACTGCGTTAAGACCACCGTCAACGACGAACTCGGCGCCGGTGACGTAAGAAGCATCTTCGCTTGCGAGAAAGAGAACCACGTTTGCGACCTCTTCGGGCCGGCCCTCCCGCCTCATCGGCACCATCGTGTTAAAGGCTTCTCGCTGGTCCTTCGGGATGATGTCGATCATCTGAGTCGAAATTAGTCCGGGATGGACCGAATTGACCCTGATTTTTTCCGCGCCATATTGCACCGCCGCAGCCTTGGTCAGCAGCCGCACCGCGCCTTTGGTGCCATGGTAAGCCGTCGATCCGGTTGAGCCAGTAAGGCCGGCGACCGAGGAGATATTGATAATCGAGCCGCCGCCGCGCCGGCGCATCGCCGGAACCGCGGTCTTCATCCCAAGCCATACGCCCTTTTGGTTGATATTGACGATGGAATCCCAGAGTTCCTCGCTCGTGTCCTCGAGACCCGACATATTGAAAATGCCGGCATTGTTGACCAGGATATCGAGGCCGCCGAATTCACGTAAGCAGGCGTCGACCGCGGCGCGCCAATCGGCGGCGCGAGTTACGTCTAGATGGACCGCGACGACGGCGCGCGAGCCCGCCTGAGCTGAAATTTGGTCGGCGAGCTTGTGCGCCTGTTCGTCGAGCACGTCGCCCACGACCACCTTCGCGCCTTCACGGACGAACAGCCTGGCCTCTGCTGCGCCCTGGCCACGCGCACCTCCCGAAACCAATGCAACCTTGCCTTTGAGCCGATCGGTCATAGGCGATCCTCCTGATGAGCAGTCCGCATCCTTCCATAGCAGGATAGCCTTGGAATGAGAAAAGCTTCGTGCAATTGGCCGCCCGTACCTGCTGTTGGAGGAATCCGTACCTTTCCTTGACATTTCGACAGCGCGGTGCCAAGGGTACATAAGAATTCGGCATCTCGCCGCACTGGCGCCGCTAATCAGTCGTCCAGTCACGGGGAGCCGCTTTCGGACGGACAGCGAGTCTTGAACCGCTGACAAACCCTTTTGTAGTCGCTCAATGAGCGAAAGGATGACTTGCCATGGCTGAGTACGATCTCCTTATCAAGAACGGCACGATCGTCGACGGCACCAGGATGCCGGCCTACCGCGGCGATATCGGCATACGCAAGGGCCGAATCGTCGCGATGGGCAATCTGACGGAAAGCTCCACGCGGACGATCGATGCCACCGGTCTCGTCGTCGCTCCAGGCTTCATCGACATCCACACCCATTACGATGCCGCGCTGAGCGGCGGTACCAAGTGGGATCCCTATGCGTCGCTGTCGGGATGGCACGGCGTAACGACGGTAGCGATCGGCAACTGCGGCTTCGGCTTCGCGCCAGTCAAGCCCGAGGACCGCGACCGCGCGATGCGGCGGATGGAGCGCACCGAGTCAATTCCGCTCTCCTGCATGCAGCACGGGATGCGCTGGGACTGGGAGACCTTCCCCGAGTACCTGGACAGCCTCGAACGTGGGGGCCTAGGGGTCAACGCCGCGTCGCTAGTGCCGTATTCGCCGCTGCGCGCGTACGTGCTCGGCAATGAGGCCGCCCGTGACCCAGAATACAAAGTGACTGAAGAACAGCTCCAGCAGATGAAGAACATCCTGCGCGAGGGGCTGCAGGCTGGCGGTTTTGGCTTCTCCGCTACCTGGAGTATGGCCAACCGCGACTACGACGGCGGCTACCTGCCGACACATGTGGCGCCACGCGAGGAATTCCTCGAGATGGCGAAGGTAATGAGGGAGTTTAACCGCGGCGCAATCGAGTGGACGATGGGCCGTTCATTGCAGAAACTTGGCCACGAGTTCCTGATAGAGTTGGCGCAAACCAGCGGACGGCCGGTCAACTGGAACGCGATCATCTACGATCCGACCCACCCGGATAGCTGGCGCAAGGAACTCGACTGGGCGGAGAAGGCATACAAGCAGGCGGTCGTACTCCCAGTCAATATCTGCTTGCCGATCGAATTCGAGTTCACTCTTCAGAGTATCGGCCTGTTCGATAACCTGCCAGCATGGAACGAAGCCACGGTCGGCACGCTCGAAGAGCGCAAGGCCAAGCTCGCCGATCCGGGCCGCCGCGCCAAGTTGCGGGCCGATATGGATCGGGCGCGCTCAGTATTGCCGCCCCGAGAAGGTGAAGAGCGAACCGATGGTGAGGCCGGCCAGATCCAGATGTTCCGCTGGAACGAGACCCTAGTCGACGACGTTCATCTGGAGAAGAACAAGCACTTCAAGGGCCGCAGCATCGCTGATGTGGCCAAAGAGTTGAACAAGCATCCGGTTCAACACTCTCCTCGACCTCGCGGTCGAAGAGGACTTGAAGACCGAGTTCAACATGCAGGGGCTGATCAACAACAACGAAGAGGCGGTTGCCGCGATCGTCAAACATCCGCTGACGCTGGTTGGGGCCTCGGATGGCGGTGCGCACACCAAGTTCCTGACGACGGGCCGCTATCCAACTCATTTCCTGGCGCACTGGGTGCGAGACAAGCAGCTGATGACGCTGGAAGAGGCGCATTGGCGGCTCTCCACCATGATCGGGTGGGCGATTGGAATCCGTGATCGCGGATGGCTACGCGAAGGCATGCCGGCGGATATCGTTGTCTACGACTTCGAGAAGCTGGCAGTGAAGCCGATGGAAACGCTCCACGACCTCCCCGACGGCGATTGGCGCCGGGTGCAAAAGGCCGACGGCTATCGCTTCATCATCGTCAACGGCCAGGTCACCTTCGAGGACAATATCTGCTCGATGGCACTGCCGGGCAAGATGCTGCGGAGCTATAACCAGGCGCCTGCGGCATAATCCACGCCATCTGGCGCTAGCATGACTGACGAAAGCGGCGGGCCGACGGTCCGCCGCTTTTCTCATTGTGGAAGCAGCGCGCTGTGGTTGCCTACTTTACCAGTCGAGCAAAGTTTTTCCAGGCGGGCTTATCCTCATCTGCCACTCCCATGGCCGCTGCGTGCGATTGAATTTCGGTTTCTTCGGCGAGCAGCACCGGGATTCGCTCGCACGGCAGCCACCCGCAGGAATAACAGAAAAGCAGGCGTTGAGCGGCGTGGTGGCTTTGACGGGACGTCGGGCGCGGGCGTAATCTCGCGATCGGCTGGAGTGCTCCTGCTGGGCGAATTCAACCGTGAAGGAGAAATCATGGGTGCAGCAGAAAATAAAGAACTTATTCGCAATATGTTCGCGGAATTATCCAAGGGCAATGGCCAGGCATTTCTCGACACGATGGCCGATAATGTCCGCTTCACGATCATCGGCACTTCGAAGTTTTCCGGTACGTTCAACGGTAAGCAGGAATTCGTTAATAAGGTTCTGATGCCGCTTTCGGCGCAGCTTGAGGGCGGCCTCACCATCACGCCCGACAACTTCATCGCCGAAGGCGACTATGTCGCGATGCAAGCGCGCGGCGACTCGCGCACCAAATCCGGCGGCACTTACAATAATAGCTATTGCCAGGTTTTTCGTGTCGCAAATGGGAAAGTGCAGGAAGTTACCGAATACCTGGATACTGAACTCGTGACGAGGGCTTTTGGCAAGTGACAGCAGCGTAGCGGTAGTCACAGGAGCGTAGCGGTACGACTGTAATCCGGAGCGAAGCACACCAGGCGGAACGAAGTAAAGCCGGTGAGCCGAGGTCCAGCGAATGCGGCCGAAGCCCTGAGCAGCACCGAAGGAAAACGAGTCGGCGGAACGGCCCGCAAGGGCCAACTGGACGTGCGCACAGCAGAGAGCAAGCGAAGCGACTTCAAAAAGGTCCGCGACCGCCGCTCCCTGTCAAGGCAAGGCAACTAGCATTTGCGGTCGCGTCTCGCCCGCTCAGTTCCGCTTACCGCGCCTGAACTCGACCAACGGAGTGAAACCGAATGCCGGTGCTTGCTGAAGGCCGCGATGCCGCAGAATCGATGAAGCGTTTGCCCCTCAACGATGTTCGCGTGGTCGAATGCGGCGACGGAGTTGCGGCTGCTTTCGCGACCAAGCTGATGGTTCTGTTGGGCGCTCAAGTAATCAAGGTTGAACCGCCAGAAGGCGACAGCACTCGCTTGCGGGGCCCGTTCTTTGACGACTTCACCGATCCAGAGGCGAGTGGTCTTTTCCTCTACCTCAATGCGGATAAAAGGGGGATCACTCTGGACCTCCGAGCAGCATCGGATCGAGCTAAGCTGGACGAACTGCTCGCTGCCACCGATATCCTGATCCACAACATTGCCCCCGGCGAGCGCTCGGTGCTTCGGATGGAGAGCGCCGCACTTCACGCTGCCCATCCGGATTTAATCGTCACCGGAATTTCAGCTTATGGCGATTGCGGGCCTCGGGCTGGCTGGCGGGCATACGAGCTAAATATGATTCATGCGGGCGGCGTCGCCGCCCTCGCACCACTCTGCTCGAAACGCCCTGACATGCCGCCGCTCAAGCTTTACGGCCAACAGGCAGAGTTTCAGGCGGCAAATCATGCCGCATTCGCGACGCTCGCTGCCTGGTTTCACCGCATTAGGCGGAACGGAGTGTCGAGCGCGGCGAACGATTCGACAGCAAATCGGAGTGCGACCGGTCAGCTAATAGAGGTTTCAGCGCAGGAATGCCTGGTCGGTATGCTTGAATTGAGTTTCCTCTTTTATACCTACATGGGCGTGCGAACGTCGCGGCTCGGGGGGCGGCTGCTCGGACCGTGGAAAATCTTTGACTGTAGCAATGGCAAGCTTCTGCTCGCCTGCGTTGAAGAGCATCAGTGGCAATCGCTGGTGCGGCTGATGGGCGAGCCTGAATGGGCGCGGGAGGAGATTTTCAAAGATCGTCTCAGCCGCGGCCGCAATTCCGACGCACTGTCACTCCTGATGCAGGACTGGTTCAGGCAATGGGACGTCACCGAATTGTTCCATGCTTGCCAGGAGCGGCGGATACCGGCGGCACCGGTCAACCGGATGGCGGATATCTTTACCGATCGACATTTGCGCGAACGAAGCTTCTTTGCCCCACTGCCGTTGCGCGACAGCGGGCATCATTTGGAAGTTCCTTCGATGCCCTTCAAAGCCTCTGATATGGGATGGCGGCTGGAACGGCCGGCCCCCCGTTTGGGCGAGCACAATAACCAAACCTCGCTGATGGGAGGCGGCCGCAAGGATCCCGCAACCGAGTTGGAGGCGACTCGGTCGTTGCGTTCAGAGCCCTGCACCGTTACCCTCCCCTGCCGGTCACTCTCATCTCGTCTCTCCTGCAACAGAGCGGGACAGGGACAGGCCGGGGCTGGCGAGGGGCAACGAGGAGAACAGAAATGACGGACCATTAAAAGGAATTCGCGTACTCGATTTGTCCTGGGTATGGCAAGGACCCTTCTGCACCCTGCAACTGGCGCATCTCGGGGCGGAAGTACTTCGGATCGAAAGTGCGAAAAGACCGGAGATTAATCGCCTAATTCCGCCGTTTGCCGACGGCAAGGCTGGTGTCAATCGCGCTGGCAGCTTCAACCAATGGAATCAGGGCAAGCGCAGCATTTCGCTCGATCTCGGTAATCCTGCAGCCGTTGACATCGCACGGAACCTGGTCCCGCATTGCGACCTGGTGGTGGAGAATTTCGCTCCGGGCGTTATCAGCCGGATGGGACTGGGATACGAAAAACTGCGCGAATTGAAGCCGGATATCGTCATGCTTTCGCTATCGGGCTATGGGCAGACCGGGCAGTACTCCCGTTACGTCAGCTACGGAGGTTTGCTCGGTGCGCAGTCGGGACTGTTCTCAGTGAGCGGCTACGCCGGCGGCGAACCGGGTGAAACCGGCATTACTTACGGCGACCCGAATTCTGGAGCGCTGGCGGTGTTCGCTGCGGTCGCCGCGCTGATTCACCGCGCGCGCACGGGCCGCGGCCAGTACATCGATGTTTCCCTATGGGAAGCCCTCGAAATGGTAATGCCCGAGGGATGGCTCGAATATGCGATGAACGGACGCGAACCGGCGGTCACCGCCAATCGCGATCGCCGGATGGCGCCGCACAACTGCTACAAAAGCAACGGCGATGCGGAGGAATGGATTACGATCGCGGTTGGCAATGAAGCGGAGTGGTTTGCATTGTGCTCCGTAATCGGCCAGTCCGCGCTTATTCACGATGCGCGCTTTGCCACTCCGGCGCTCAGAAAGCAGAACGAGGACCAACTAGATGCGATAATCACGCGCTGGACCTCTGAGCGCGATCGCTGGGAAGCGGCTGAGCTATTGCAACGCGCGGGTGTTGCCGCGATGCCGACGCTGACCAATAAGGACCTCGCCCTCGATCCTCACCTCCGCGAACGTGGTTTCCTGGTCGAGTTGGAACATCCCGAGGTCGGCAAGCGAACTCACGCTGGCGTGCCCTGGACGATGAGTTCGACCTCGTGCAAGGTACGCCGTCCCGCTCCGATTCTGGGTGCGGATACCGATCAAGTTTTGATGTCGCTGCTCGGCTACTCGGCCGAACAGATCGAATCGCTCCGCCGCGATGGCGTTATCAATTGACGTAGTCCTGCTCATCCGAATCTTAGCACCGCCGCTAACTCATCTTAGCAGCGAGTTCAGCTTGCTTTTGCGTAAAACTTGACGCGCTCCAGGCGTTGTCTGCCAAATTATGAGAATGTTGGCGGCACGCCTGTTGCTGTCGCATAACTGCGTGCAGGCGAAAAGTCACATAGGGATGAGAGCCGGTTCGCTCGTGACCGACACTGGCTGTTTCTTTGCCGACACTGGTTACTGGAGGGCCGCGCTAATCATTATCGCTGCTGTATTTCTGATAATGTTGCTCATCACGCACTTGGGCAAAGCAGCCAGGCTTGGAAGAGGAGCCGAAGTGGCGTTTTCGCGGGCGCTGCAATTGCTGCACGAGGCCGATAATGCGAATCGCAACGTGCGGCCGCTGCCATTATCGCTGGCGAAGGTTCAAGTCTTGCGCCAGTTCACATGACCCGCGAAGGGACGAAAAGCATCTCACTTACAGGAAAGACAGGCAAACAGCAGGGTGAAGAGAGCCGCGAGAGTCATTGGTCTCGACCCACTAGGTACTCGCTTCTACCCTCTCGTTCTGCGAAGCCTTGCTATTCCCCTTTCCAATTGGGCTTGCGCTTTTCAGCAAAGGCGCGCGGCCCTTCGATCAAATCCTGTGAGCTGAAAAGCTTCTTCATCGCTGGGAAAGTCGTCTTGTTCGCTTCCTCGAGCGACATGTGCAGACCCTGATAGGCAGCTTCCTTACTGGCCCGTATCGACAGCGGCGAGCATTCCATGATTTCGGCCGCCCATCGCTCGGCGGTTGGAATCAAATCTTTCAGCGCCACCACCTCATTGACCAAGCCCCAGCGATGAGCTTCGGCAGCGGTGATGTGTCTGCCAGTCATCATCATGCCCATCGCGATCTTCAATGGAATATGACGCGGCAGGCGATGCACGCCGCCGGCTCCCGCCATCAGGCCGACGCGCGGCTCGGGCAATCCGAAACGCGCATGCTCGGCGGCAATTATTATGTCGCAGGCGAGCGCGATCTCGCACCCGCCCCCCAGCGCAAATCCGTTGACTGCGGCGATGATCGGTTTGTTGATGTCGTAGCGCGAAGTAATGCCGGCGAAACCACCACGCCACTGCGGCATCGGCTCACCGCGATGGGCGGCGGTATATTTCAAGTCGTTGCCGGCGGAGAAGGCTTTGTCACCGGCGCCAGTGACAATCGCGAGCCACATCTCCTTGTCCCCGACGAATTCGTCCCACACCGAGTCCATCTCGACATGGCAAGGCGGATGCATCGCATTCATCACCTCGGGGCGGTTGAAGGTGATGAAGGCCAGATGCTGTTTCTTCTCATACTTGACGTATTTGAGATCCATTTTGATGCTACCGTCCGCTGGAAGGTTCGCCCGAACGCATCGCATAAATCCGGCAATTTCTCAACCCTAGGGCTGTGCCGGCTCATCGTCGAGCAATTCGAAAAATGCCTCGATGCTCTGCATAAGCTGGCGCCGAATTTGCGCGCGCGTCCCTTCGATCAGATGCATCGTGATGCGGCCGGAGGTGCCGTCAGCCAGGCTCACGCGCGCGCTTTCAACCTCAGCTACATTATCCGCGGTAAAAATTCGCATCCCGTAAACCAAAGCGCTTCTGGGTTGCCGCCCTTTGACCAGCTTAAGCTTGCGCCCCATTGGTTGAATCTCCCATTCATGACGAGAATGGCTCACTCGAAATCAAAAGCAGGGTTCTTGGTCCGCTGAATCTTATGATGCTGGTTGTTTCATGGTGCGAGCAACAACATACCCGCCGATTTGACTCTTTTTGCTTTCATCAGCACAATCCGTGGGGCGATGCGCGTGGGGGAGCTGAAGATTTTGCCGGTGCTGGCGCTCTTCGCAGCAGCGTTCAGCGGCTGCGGTCTGGCCTACGATGCGAGCACGCAGGTACGGGCGAGCCGTATGCTTCGATCGTTGAAGCCCGGCGAGTCTTCGCTCGAGGTGCATCAAAATTGGGGCGAGCCCGATATTCGACAGTACGTTGACCGTAATAGGCAAGTATGGAGTTATGCGATCCAGCCCAACAGCAACGATGTCGCCGCAACGTTGCTTTATACTTCTGCTAAGCCGGGCGACAACGGAAGTTTTCTTGATTTGAAGTTTATCGATGGCAAGCTCGTCTCATGGACCAAGGCTGAACATACGATGCCGGCCAAGCAGGGAGCTGGATTTAGTTTCGGCGTAGGGCCGGGGGGTGGTGTCTCGAATATCGCTCACTTTTAATTAGCTCAGAGGCGCTAGTGCTCGTGCAGAAAATGCTGGGTTGCAATTAACTCGGCACCAGGGTGTAATTAGCTCCGACTTGAGCTATAGCTGGACAGGTGTTGGAGCTAGATGCTTTAACGCGATGACTTGGCAAGGCTTTTCTGATGGCGACTGCGCAAAAGAGTTTTGAAACTATTTTGCTCGATCAGTCCTGGGTTTCGCCCCAGGATCTCGAAAAAGCGCACCAGCGCCGAAAGCCTGGACAGGAAATCGCCGATATACTGGTTGATATGGGCGCGCTGGAGCCCCAGCGCCTGGCCCGCGCGCTCGCACAGGAATATCAACTGCCGTTCATAGCGCAAATCGACGACCTTGGCGCCGAAGGCGAACTGATCGCGAAGGTACCGATAAACTACGCTAAAAAGAACCGGCTCTTGCCCCTGAGGACCGACGCCAACGGTATCACGGTCGCGATTGCTGACCCCGCCAATTATGAGGCTCTGGACGACCTGCACGTGTTGTTCGGGAAAGTCATCCAGCCAGTGGTTGCACCCGCGGAGATAATTGCCCAGGCCATCAATCACGCATACGACCAGGCGACTACCACCTCTGCGCAAGATTTGATGATCGATCTCGAAGAGGAGCGGCTCGATTTGGTCGCCAGCGAACTCGCTTCTGAACCCCGTGACCTGCTGGAAGCCGACGACGCCGCGCCGATCATCAAGCTGGTTAACGGACTGCTGTCGCAGGCGGTCAAAGACCGCGCCAGCGATATTCATATCGAAGTCTTCGAGCAAGAGCTGGTCATCCGTTTTCGGGTCAACGGCATGCTTTACGACGTATTGTCCCCACCCAAGCGATTCCATCCGGCCATCACCTCGCGCGTCAAAGTGATGTCTGGGCTGAATATTGCCGAAAAGCGATTGCCCCAGGATGGTCGAATCCGGGTGAGGATTGCTGGCCGCGATATCGACATACGTGTGTCGGTTATCCCCACCGCTTTTGGCGAACGCATTGTGCTCCGCCTGCTCGACCGCGCGCAGGCGCTGGTTGACGTAAACCTCGATCGGCTCGGTTTCTCGGGTGACAATCTTCGCAAGATCGACCGGCTGATCCGGCAAAGCCACGGAATCATTCTGGCGACCGGCCCGACCGGCTCCGGTAAGACCACCACTCTGTACGCTTGCCTGAGCCGCATCAACTCGCCCGACAAAAACATCATCACCATTGAGGATCCTATCGAGTATCAGCTCCATGGCGTCGGCCAAATGCAAGTGAGTCCGAAGATCGATTTGACCTTCGCCAACGGCTTGCGCTCAATCCTGCGCCAAGACCCTGACGTTATAATGGTGGGTGAAATCCGCGACAGCGAGACTGCAGAGATTGCGATCCAGGCCGCACTAACCGGCCATCTGGTCTTTTCCACCTTGCATACCAACGATTCCTTCGGCGCTCTGACGCGGTTGGTTGACATGGGCATCGAGCCGTTCCTCGTCTCTTCGTCAGTTATGGCAGTATTGGCGCAGCGCCTTGTACGTGTACTCTGTCCCGATTGCCGCGAAGCGTATCTACCGTCGCCGTCCGAGGTGAACCGTATTGGAATCAATTCGGCACAATCGAGCGGCCCGATTTACCGCGCCAAGGGATGCCGCGCCTGCCGCAATACAGGCTATCGCGGGCGCAGTGCTGTGCACGAATTGATGATTGTTGACGACGATGTGCGCGAGCTCGTGATGAAAAAAGCCGATGCTTCGTCGATTCGCCGGGCATGCACCTCCAAGGGGATGAAGATTCTGCGCCAGGACGGCGCCGAGCGTGTCATAGCCGGCCAGACGACGATCGAAGAACTGCTGCGGGTCACGCAGGAGGACATTCTCTAGTATTCCAGACAGAAGCGTGGCACCTGCTGTCTGGATTGCATGATCAGGACGATGCCGGTTTTTGCTTACCGGGGGCTGGCGCCAAACGGCCGCACGACTAACGGCGTCATCGACGCCGACAGTCCACGTAACGCGCGTGGCAAGCTGCGCGAACTCGGCATCTTTCCCACCGAGCTGGCGCCAGAACAGACCGCGGCAAAAACACCTGCGGTACAACGCTGGCTACCGACGTTCGGGCGGCGGATTCCTACCGCTGAACTGTCTTTGCTGACTCGTCAGTTAAGTGCGCTCCTTGGCGCGGGGGTGCAATTGGTCGATGCACTCGGCGCCTTGTCCGATCAAATCTCACGCGCCGTCACTAAGCGAATCCTGTCGCAAGTGCGCGAAGGCGTCCGCGAAGGCTCGTCCCTGGCCGATGCCCTCGCAGCGCATCCCGATACTTTCTCGGACCTCTATGTCGGGATGGTTCGCGCGGGCGAGGCCGCCGGCGCGCTCGAGGCCGTACTTGACCGTCTGGCCGAGTATTCGGAACGGCAGTCAGAATTTATCTCCAAGGTTCGCGGCGCGCTGACCTACCCCATAATCATGATGTGTGTCGGCGCATTGATTATGGGTTTTCTGGTGAGCTACGTGGTGCCGCAGGTCGCCACGATTTTCGAGGAGCAGCACGCGGTGTTGCCGCTGATGACCCGTGTATTGATCGGTATCTCCGATATCCTCGTCGGGCACTGGCTTGCACTCCTTTTTATCGTAGTTGCGCTGGTCGCCGGCATTGTCGCCGGGCTCGCCACCGCGGCCGGCCGGCGAGTTTATGATGTTTGGTTGCTGCGCCTGCCGTACGTGGGCCCGACCGTCATCAGGGTGATTTGTGCGCGCTTTGCGCGGACCCTGGCGACCTTGCTGAAGAGCGGCGTGCAATTGCTGCCCTCACTCGGCGCTGTCAAACGTGTCGTGACCAACGGACTGTTAGCTGACGCGATAGAGCGGAGCCGCGACAGCATCCGAGAAGGTCATGGGATGGGCCAGACACTCGAACGCAGCGGACTATTCCCGCCGTTGCTGGTGGAGATGATCAAAGTTGGTGAACGCTCGGGCGAGCTTGAGCAAATGCTTGAGCGAGTCGCTGACAATTATGAGCGTGAGGTCGAAACGTCGCTACGCCAGATGACTACGGTCCTCGAACCTTTGATGACGCTGGTGATGGCTGCGCTGATTTTGTTCATGATGCTGGCGGTGCTCCTGCCGATCTTTCAGCTAAACCAAATGATGCAGTGATCTTTATGATTAGACCATCGAGAAAACCCTTACGCCGCTCTCAGGACGGCTTCACGCTCATCGAACTCATGGT
Source organism: Binataceae bacterium (SeqCode) (assembly GCA_963752805.1). Classification (GTDB taxonomy): domain Bacteria; phylum Desulfobacterota; class Binatia; order Binatales; family Binataceae; genus JAMXLL01. The sequence continues at coordinate 174,747 of CAVWAA010000011.1, read as the reverse complement.
GGTCATCCTGATTATTGGCCTGCTAGCTACCATCGTGGTGCAGAACCTCCGCAGCGCCACCGATAAGGCCAAAAGGGTTAAGGCGCAAGCCGACATCTCACAGATCAAGAGCGCGCTCGACCGCTACTACCTCGACGCCGGTTCTTATCCGACCAGCGACCAGGGTTTACCGGCGCTCATAGCAGCACCCAGCGCCGGCAACGACCCCAAGGATTGGGGCGGCCCATACATCGAAAGAATCCCGCTCGACCCTTGGGGTCATCCCTATTTCTACCAAAGTGACGGCAATGAATATTTGTTGAAATCCTTTGGCGCGGATGGGGTCGAGGGCGGCGAGGGCAAGAACGCCGATATCGAGGGCAGCAGCACGGGCTGATTTCGATGGCGCGTATTATGATCGCTCGCTTCGTGTCTTGGAGAATTTTGATCGGGCGGAGAGCGCAACGTGCTATGTTTGGCGAAGGCAGGGAACACCACTAATGCTGACTATAGGCGTAACCGGGGGAATCGGCTCGGGTAAGAGCACGGTTACGAAATTTCTCGACGAGCTAGGCGCGCCGATAATCGATGCGGACAAGGTCGGTCACGCGATCTACGCACCGGATGGTCCAGCGTACGGCGACGTCATTGCCGCATTCGGACCGGGGATCCTTGCGTCCGACGGTACCATTGACCGCAAGAAACTCGGTCCAATCGTTTTCGCTGATGCCAACGCATTGAAGTGGCTCAATTCTATTGTGCATCCCAAGATGTTCGCGCGCATGCGCGAGATGATCGAACAGTTACGGGCCGGCGGCGAACGCAATCCGATCGTGGTCGAGGCTGCGATATTGATTGAAGCCAATTGGCAAGCGCTATTCGACGAAATCTGGCTCGTGATGGCTTCCAAAGAGCAGGTAGTTGAAAGAATCGCGCGCGACCGCGGATTGAAACCCGAGCAGACGGAAGCCCGCATCCGCGCCCAACTACCTGATGCAGAACGAAAGAAGCATTCGAGCCTCGTGATTTCCAATAACGGCACGATCGATGAGCTGCGCGAAAAAATCGCCCATCTGTGGCAGGCCGCGCTCGTCCGTAACTCCTAACTGCAAATGGCGGGACTTCGCATGGCTTTTAAGCCTTGCAATCTACAGCAGTATGCGATGAGGAGGCGGCCTCGTTTCTCCGTCACACGCACTCCGCAGTAAAAGCCCCGTATCGTGCCGAGCACCAACCCTCGTGCTTCTCATGCTATAGTCCAGGTCAAACGACGCTGAAGGTGAGAGCCCATGGCTGAGCGTTACATTCGGCCGAGAGTCAGGACGGTCAGCACTGGCATAGCAGGACGCCATATCTGGACTGCCCGCCATAACCACGTGGTGATCGATGATAGCATTGCCCATGGAGGCCCTGGTGACGCCCCCGGCGCTGGCGAGTTGTTCCTCGCCGGCATCACCGGATGCGCCACGCTGATGATGGAACGGTTGGCGTGCGCTGCGAACATTCCGCTCAAGCACGTTGAAGTCAACATGGAAGGCGTTATTGATACCGAGGCCAGCAGGGAGGGTCCGGCGGTGTTCGAGAGCGCTCGGCTGGAATTCGTCCTGGCCGGCATCTCGCAAGCCCAGGCGCAGCAGTTCGTCGACACTTACAAACGTCATTGACCGTTGTATGGTTCGGTCGCGGTCGCGACCCCCAACACCGTAGTTGAACTGAAGGTAGTGTCCGAATAAGCCGGCCAAGGTGCACGTTCGCGGCGCTTTACGATAGAATTAGCCTTGATGCGCTGGACTACTGACCGGATTCGCCAATCGTTCCTGGATTTTTTTGCAGAACGCGGCCATAGCATCGTGCCCTCGGCCTCGTTGATTCCCAAAGGCGATCCGACGCTGCTGTTCACCAACGCCGGGATGGTGCAATTCAAAGACTATTTCCTGGGTGTTCGCACGCCATCATCGCCGCGCGTCGCTGATTGCCAGAAGTGCTTGCGAATTTCAGGGAAACATAATGACCTCGAAGCGGTCGGGCGCGACAGTTATCACCACACTTTTTTCGAAATGCTCGGTAACTGGTCGTTCGGCGACTACTACAAGGCCAAGGCTATCGAATGGCACTGGGAGTTGGTGACTCGCGTCTGGGAAATGCCGAAAGAGCGGCTGTGGGCCACCGTTTACAAGGACGACGATGAGGCTGAACAGGCGTGGCACAAGCTAGAGGTATTACCCAGAGACCGAGTCCTGCGGTTTGGCGAAAAAGATAATTTCTGGGAAATGGGCGAGACCGGACCCTGCGGACCCTGTTCGGAAATTCATATCGACCGGGGGCTCGAAGCTGCAGTTTACTGCAGCCATTCCGGGCAGCCGTGCGGCGTCAACGTAGATGGATGTGCACGCTTCATTGAACTTGGCAATCTGGTCTTCATCCAATACAACCGCGATGCCACTCGAACACTCACACCGCTGCCGATGAAACATGTCGATACCGGCACCGGCCTGGAACGTGTCGCGTCGGTAATGCAGAGCTTCGAAACCGGTAAGCTGCTCGGTAATTACGATATTGATCTCTTCCAGAAAATCATCGCCCAAATTGAGCGAGCGGCTCAGGTTGCCGGTAACAGCGCAAGATACGGCCAGAACTCCGAACTGGATATCTCTTTCCGCGCACTGGCAGACCATGCGCGGGCAATAAGCTTTCTGCTCGCCGAGGGCATTGTCCCCGGCAATAACGACCGCGAGTATGTGCTGCGAAGGCTAATCCGTCGCGCCGTGCGTCATGGGCGCCGGCTCGGAATTCGTGAGCCTTTTTTGGAGCCAGTCTGTGCAAGCGTTATTGAAACTATGGGCTTCTTCTACGGCGAGCTCCGGAGCCAAAGTGTAAGGATTGGCGAACAGGTAGATTTGGAAGAGCGGCGATTTTCGGAGACCTTGGATCGCGGACTCTCACTGCTGGATGATACTCGCAAACAGTTGCGAGGTTTGGGGCGCCGCGTGCTTTCTGGTGAAGCCGCCTTTCGACTTTACGACACCTATGGCTTCCCCCTCGATCTGACCCAGGATGTTCTGCGCGATGATGGGATCGAGGTCGAAGTTGACGAATTCGACCGCCTGATGGACGAACAACGCGAACGGGCACGTGCCGCCCGTCGAGACGAGACGGTCCCGGAAATCATAATCGGAACGGGGACCTCCTCGCATTTCCTCCATGGAAGCTACGATGCGGAATCAGAAATCGTCGCCACTCATGCCGATCGTGACGGCATAACCATCGTTACCGCTGAGACTCCTTTCTATCCTGAAGGCGGCGGCCAGGTCGGCGACCGAGGCGTGATCGAGACCGCAGATGGCGGCTTGGTCGAGATTACTGATACGCGCAAACATGATGGTGCGATCCTTCACGTCGGACGAATCTTGCATGGTGATGCCGGTGAGTTCGAACGCGGACACCGTGTCCGCTTACGCATCGACCGCGAGCGCCATGACGCCGCGATGCTGAACCATTCGGCGACTCATATCTTGCACTATGCGCTGCGCGAGTTCCTGGGTAAGGACGTGCATCAGGCCGGTTCCCTTGTAACACCCGAACGTCTGCGTTTCGACTTTGCCCATCGGGGACCTGTCGGCCACGGCGACCTGGAAAGGATTGAAGAGGAAATCAACGCCCGAATTCGCGAAAATGCCAGTGTCACCGCTGAGGAGATGCCGTACCACAAAGCGATAGAGGCCGGCGCGCTGGCGTTCTTCGGCGATAAGTACGGCGACCGTGTACGGGTTGTCCGGATGGGCGACTTCTCCGTCGAACTCTGTGGTGGAACTCATGTTGCCCGAACCGGCGACATTGGCCTGCTGAAGCTCGAGGGCGAATCCGGCGTCGCCGCGGGGGTTCGGCGAATCGAAGCACTGACCGGCGAAGGGGCGCTCGAAACGATTCGCCGCCGCGAACAGATTTTGCGGCAAATCGGCAGCCATCTCGGTGCCCGCGACGCGGAGACGCTTGAACGGCTGGAGCGACTCCTCGCGCGTGAAAGAGAACTCGAAAAACAATTGCGCACACTAGAGCAAAAGCTCGTCGCCGGCAGCACCACCTCAGCCGGCGGAGAAACCGTGCAGGAGATACAGGGCATCAAACTTGTCAGCCGCAAGTTCGAAGGTGTCGACGCGCAGGGATTGAGAGGAATCGCCGACCGGCTTCGTCAGCAATACGAGTCAGCAGTTGTGGCATTAGGCTCCGACCTCGGTGATAACAGGGCTGTATTGCTGGTGGCGGTGACTCCCAATCTTGCTGACCGTGTTAAGGCTGGCAATATTGTTAAACAGGTTGCACCTATTATCGGTGGATCTGGCGGTGGGCGTCCCGATTTTGCCCAAGCCGGAGGCCGTGATGCCGCCAAGCTGGACGAAGCGCTTGCCAGGGTGGCGTCGCTAATTAGAGACTAAAATCGCGGGAGGAGATTTTCCGTCGCAGGTGAATCAACTCAAGCAGGGTTGCCGGACGATGAAATCGTCTTCCCGAACGAAAAAGTCTAAAGCGCCTGGCGGATTTGCGACGATACGCATGGCCCACGGAGATTAACACTTGAACGGCAAATCGCTATGATGAAGCCGAACGAATTTTAACATTTTGCAGTTGAGCACAATTCCGTATCGCGAGAGGTTAAACGGGACCATTTCTCAGCTAGCCAGCCAAGATTCGCTCGAACTTCAGTTCGACGACCACCGCTTCTTCACCGAACTGCTCGGGCAGCACGATAGCCATATCCGCACGATCGAGCAGGCGCTCGGCGTCCACATCGGGGTGAACGGCAGCACGTTAAAAATTTCCGGCAGCCATGCCGAGCAGGCGCTCTCGGGCAAGTTGCTTAGCGAACTCTATGATCTCCTGAAACGCGGGTATCCCATCTACTCAGGTGATGTGGAATACGCTATCCGGATTCTGCGCGCGGACCACACCATCGATCTGAAGGACATTTTTCTTGATACGGTCTATGTCTCCGCACACAAGCGGATAATCTCGCCCAAGAGTCTCAATCAGAAAGCTTATATCGATGCGATTCGCGCGCACGATATCGTTTTCGGGATTGGGCCAGCGGGGACTGGCAAGACCTATTTGGCGATGGCGATGGCGCTGGCAGCGCTGATGAAAAATCAAGTGACGCGGATGGTGTTGTGCCGTCCAGCGGTCGAAGCCGGGGAAAAGCTCGGTTTCCTGCCAGGCGACCTGGCTGAAAAGGTCAATCCTTACCTGCGTCCGCTGTACGATGCACTACATGATATGGTTGATTTCGATCGGGCGCGGCGGATGCTCGAGCGCGGCACCATCGAGGTCGCGCCGCTGGCCTTCATGCGCGGCCGCACTTTGAACGATTCATTCATCATCCTGGACGAGGCGCAGAACACCACGTCCGAGCAGATGAAGATGTTCCTGACGCGCTTGGGCTACGGTTCAAAAGCTGTCATCACCGGTGACATCACCCAAATCGATTTGCCCAGCGGCAAACTCTCCGGCCTAAAAGAAGCACGCACCGTATTGGCTAATACCTCGGGCATCAGCTTCACCTATTTCAACGAGCGCGACGTGGTGCGTCATCGGCTAGTCCAGACCGTCATTACCGCGTACGAGTCCTTCAACGGTGAAGGGCCAACCGGTCCGCCGAACGCTGGCAATCCTGGCGATTAACGGTGTCCCGGCCCTTTTGGCGGGACATTCATATTTCGCATATTTCGATGAGACGGAATTTGGTTGATGAGGGCAGTTTTGCTTAAATCCGAGACGCCTGGTGCACGCCGTTATATACGCGCCGTGAGTACTGACGCTCGTGCATTGCTCAATCTGTTGTCACTGGATAATTGCGAGCTTTCGCTGGTGTTGACCGGAGACTCGCCTATCCGGAAGTTGAATCGTGCTTTTCGTGGGACGGATCGGTCCACTGATGTACTTTCATTTCCCCAACTGGATAACTGCGCGGCTGCCAGGCCTGAGTATGCTGCGGCGCATCATGAGACCGAGCCTGCGGCGCTTGGCGACGTGGTTATCTCGGTGGATACCGCCCTGCGCCAGGCGGAGCGGCTCGACGTTACACCTGAGTCGCGCTTGCGCACCCTGTTGATTCACGGGGTGCTGCACCTGCTCGGCTACGACCACGAGAAATCGCGCGCTGATGCGCGGCGGATGTTCGCGCGGGAACGCGAACTCGCTGCCGCGCTGGCGGCAGATGAGAAAGGCTCTACCCGGGTGTCTTCAGTAGCCCCCTTGCTGAAAACCTCGGAACCTCCCTGATGGCTCACGGCGCCCTTCAACTCCCCGCCACCGCGATGCTGACCCATTTCACCCGCCGTTCCGCCGAGGGCGATGCGATGGACAACCTTGTCGCAATCCTGCGCACCGGCGTAATCCAGGGTTCCACCCGGATGGTGCGCACCAAGCGCGCTGTCGTGTGCCTGTTCGATGCGCCGTTGCCGGAACTCAACCGACTGTTGATGCGCAGCAATCGCCGTCGCTATGAACCCTTCGGCATCGCAATAGATAAGAGATATGCTTTCGCAATGGGCGCGCGGCCAGTGATCTATATGCCATGGTGCGAAGGCTGCCAATTGCTTGATGAGCAGGAGTGGTGGCGAGTGGTGGCAATCGATCTCGAGCAGACGCCTCCGCTGGATTGGACCTTCGAACGGGAGTGGCGCATTGCAGAGCAACTGCAGCTTCCTGAGCAAGGCGCAGTGGCTTTGGTTGAAACGTGGCGTGATGTTGATGACCTCTACGATCGCTTCGGAGGCGCTCCACCCTGCGCCGGTGTCATCCCGCTGAGCGACCTGTTCGGTTCCAATTGAAAATCTCGCCGAATAAATGGACGCGGCCGGGACTGGCCGCGCTGAGCGGTCTGGCGCTCGCGGCGGCTTTCCCGAAAATCGACATGAACCTGTGCGCCTGGGTCGCCTTTGTTCCTTTATTCTACGCGATGGAAGGCCAGTCGCTGCGACGCGTGTTCGGCTACGCATTGCTGCAAGGCTTTGTCTGTTATGTTGGCTCGCTCTACTGGGTTGTAATCGCTTTGCATGACTTCGCCAGCGTACCAACCGTACTCGCAATAATGCCGATGCTGCTGCTGGCGGCGATCATGGGGACGTACACGGCTGTGGCAATCTGGAGTGGCGAGTTCACAGCGCGGCGCCTCGGAATGCCAAGCCTGCTGACGATGCCAATTGCATGGACCGCGCTGGAATGGGTTCGCACCTATTTTCCGATTGGCTTTCCATGGAACCTGCTGGGTTACGCGGCGTACCGCAACGTCGAACTGATTCAGTTCGCGGAATTCACCGGGGTCTACGGGGTCTCGGCCCTCATCATGTTCTTCAATGTGGTGGCCTACATCGTAATATTCCAGGTCTATCCGCGGCGGATTCAGACCGTTGGTTTGGGCACCCTCACGGCTACGATGGCGCTGGCGTTGATTTTCGGTTCGTGGCGTATCCATCAGCTTTCGGCGACCGCACCCCAAGGTTCACTGAAGATAGCTATGGTTCAGGGCGATATACCTCAATCGCTCAAATGGGACCCGAAATTCCTCGAAACCAGCTTCGAAATCTATCGCATGCAAAGCGAGGCGGCGGCGCAGCAGGGCGCCGACCTTATCGTATGGCCTGAGGCCGCCGCCACTTTTTTCTTCCAGCCGGATGACCGCTATCCCGCCCGTTTCGCCGACGATGCGGCTTACCGGCAACGGCTGCTCGAACTTGCCGCTCGGACCAGTGCGCCAATCCTGTTCGGCGCACCGGCATTTGGGGTCGAGGACAATCGCGTCGGCTTTTACAACCGCGCGTATCTCGTTTCCAGCAAAGGCAGGGTCGAGGGCTGGTACGACAAGATCCAGCTCGTGCCGTTTGGCGAGTATGTGCCGTTAAGAAAGCTGCTCGGGGGATTGGTGAACCGGGTGGTGGTTGGCTTCGGCGATATGTTCGCTGGCCGCGAGCAAACCCTATTCGAGGTGCGGCGCGGGAAATTAGCCGTACTGATTTGCTACGAAAGCGTCTTTCCGAATCTCGCGCGCACCGCGGTCCAGCGGGGAGCCAATATTCTGATGAATATCACCAATGACGCCTGGTATGGTAAGAGTTCAGCGCCCTACCAACTACTGGCGATGGCTGCCATGCGCTCGGTCGAAACCAAGGCGCCGATGGTCCGGGTTGCCAATACCGGAATTAGCGCGGTGATTCAGTCCGACGGCACGATCACGGCGCGTACGTCGCTATTCAAGCGGACAACTGAAACCGAACACGTGTATTGGCGGCAAGAGAAAACGGTGTACGTCCAAGTCGGCGATATTTTCGCTGAAACGTGCCTCGCTTTGACGCTTATCGGGCTCGGCATTGCGCTCGTGCGGCCACGACCGGGCGCAGGGGCGCCGCAAGAAGACCTTTCCACCCTTATGTCAGCCAACGGCCACCGCAGGTGATATAAAGTATCTGCCGTTGGAACGGGAGCACGGCCTGCGGCTTCATCGATGTCTCTCTTAACTGGTGAGACCGGCGTCCCTGGCCTATCGACGCCGCGTGAGCGTTTCCGCTGGCGCTGGCTTTGCCTCACAACCTTCGCCTCATTCAGATGAATCCGGACCATTGGACGATGCGCCGTTGTCGGTACCGTTTGAATCGTCGTCGTCTTCGCGTTCGGCCAGCGGAGATACTGCGCGGACTTTTTCGTCCGGCTCCAGTTTCACCAAGTGCACTCCTTGCGCATTGCGGCCGGTAATTCGCACCTGCTTGGCTTTCAGCCGGATTATCTTGCCATGGTCGGTCACCAGCACCACCTGCGCATCGCTATCAACCTGCAGCACGCCCACAACTTTGGCCGTGCGCTCGGTGACATCCATGGTGATTACGCCTTTGCCGCCGCGATGGGTCAGGCGGTATTCGGAAGCAGGCGTGCGCTTGCCGAAACCATTTTCTGAAACGGTCAGCAGGGTCTCATCATCGCGCGCGACCGCAATCGACACGACCTCGTCCTGCGTCAGTTTGACCGTTTTTCCGGCTTTCTCGGCCGACGACTCCAGTTCCATCCCGCTGACGCCGTAGGTGCCGCGGCCCATCGGCCGAACCTCATCTTCCTTGAAGCGGGTCGCCTGCCCTTCCCGCGTGGAGAGCACAATCTGCTGCTTGCCGTCGGTGAGACGCACCCCAATGAGCGCGTCGCCGTCTTCGAGATTGATCGCGATGATTCCGCTGGAACGAATATTGGCGAACTCATCGAGTTCCGTTTTCTTGACCTGGCCTCGCCGGGTGGCGAAGAAGACATACTTGCCTTTTGAGTCTTTGGTGACGGGCAGGAATGCCGAGAGCGTTTCGTCGTTCGCCAAACTCAGCAGATTCGCGATCGAACGCCCACGCGCCGCGCGTCCGCCTTCGGGCAGTTCGTAAGCTTTCTTTTCGTAAACCTTGCCGGCGCTGGTGAAGAACAAGAGCCGGTCATGGGTGCCGACCGGCACCAGGTGCTCAACGAAATCCTCCTCGCCGGTGGTGGCGCCGAGCTTGCCGCGGCCGCCGCGCCGCTGGGTGCGGTACAATGAGAGCGGCGTGCGTTTGATGTAACCGCCATGGGTGACGGTTACCAGCACGTCTTCTTCAACGATCAAGTCCTCGATTGAGAAGTCACCTTCCGCCTCGATTATTTGGGTGCGGCGCTCATCAGCGAATTCTTTTTTGACGTCCTTCAACTCGTCGGCGATCAGCTTCATCAACTCACTTTCACTGGAGAGAATATTGCGCAACCGCGTGATATTCTCCTGGATCTCCTTGTGCTCGGCTTCGATCTTGTCGCGTTCGAGCGAAGTCAGACGGCGCAGCGTCAGATCGAGGATTGCCTGTGCCTGCGACTGCGTCAAATTGAACCGCTGCATCAGCCCGGTGCGCGCCGATTCAGCATCCTGCGATGCGCGAATCAGGCGAATCACCGCGTCGAGATTGCGGAGCGCGATGAGCAAGCCTTCGAGGATATGCAGCCGCGCCTCGGCCTGCTTCAATTCGTACTGGGTGCGGCGTGTCAGAACATGGCGGCGATGGGCCAGGAACTCGACCAACATATCGCGCAGGCTCAGTTCGCGCGGACGCCCCTCATGAATCGCCAGCATAATCAGGCCATAACCCTGCTGCATCTGGGTCAGCTTATAGAGCTGGTTCAGCACGATGCGCGGCTCGGCGTCGCGCCTAAGCTCGATCACGACCCGCATGCCGTCGCGATCTGATTCGTCGCGGAGGTCGCTGATGCCTTCGATTCGTTTGTCGTTGACCAGCTCGGCAATTCGCTCAATCAGCCGGGTCTTGTTCACCTGGTAGGGAATCTCGCGCACGATAATCGACGATCGGCCGCTGCGCTTGTCGGTTTCGATTGCCGCGGTGGCGCGAATCGTGATACTTCCGCGTCCGCTCAGGTAAGCCTGCCGAATTGCATCGCGTCCCAACAGTTGTCCGCCGGTGGGAAAATCCGGCCCTGGAATGATATCGAGCAGCGCCTCCATCGTGAGGTCGGGATTTTCAATCAACTTGAGCAGCGCGTCACATACTTCTCCGAGGTTGTGCGGCGGAATATTGGTCGCCATTCCCACCGCGATGCCGTCGGAACCATTGATCAACAGGTTCGGAATCTGCGCAGGCAGTACCTCGGGTTCCTGATCGGAGCCATCGAAATTGTCGATAAAATTGACGGTGTCCTTATCGATGTCGGCCAGCAGCCGCTCGGCTAGTCGGGTCAGGCGGCATTCGGTGTAGCGATAAGCGGCCGGCGGGTCGCCGTCGATAGAGCCGAAGTTGCCCTGGCCGTCGACCAGCGGGTAACGCATGCTGAACGTCTGCGCCATCCGCACCAGCGCATCGTAGACTGCGCTGTCGCCGTGCGGATGGTATTTCTTGAGGACCTCACCGACGACACCAGCACATTTGGAATAGCGGCGGCTGGAAAGGAGCCCCTCGCGAAACATCGCGTAGAGAATCCGGCGATGGACCGGTTTAAGGCCGTCGCGCAAATCCGGCAGAGCCCGGCCAATGTTCACCGACATCGCGTAGTCCAGATAGGACTGCCGCATATCATCTTCGATACTGAGCCGGGCCGGTTCGTTGCGGATAGGTTCGTTGCCGTTGGTTTCAGCCATTTAGTTCAGCCTGTTAAAGAAATGCGATACTTATGTCGTGGCCTAGCGCCGCAAAGAAAATCCTGGCCGAGTCTTCGACTGCATGCGTCGCGCTGCGCTTCCGCTCAAGTTACGCGACAAGCTAAGCCGAGCGATTTTCGTGAGGACCCTCGCAGCGCCAAAACATGCGCGGGTGGCTGTTGCGGTCCAGAGACAAGATCTGCGGCCCGTCAAATGTCCAGATTCTTGACGTTGAGGGCGTTCTCCTCGATGAATAGTCGGCGGGGTTCGACCTGGTCGCCCATCAACTTGGCGAAAATAGCCTCGGCATCCTCCTGCGACGCGATTTCCATCCGCAGCATCGAGCGCGCCTCGGGATTCATGGTCGTCTGCCAAAGCTGCTCAGGGTTCATCTCACCGAGGCCTTTATAGCGCTGGATCTCGACGCCCTTCTGGCCTGCCGCCAACACCGCATCGGCGACCGCTTTGAGCGAATCCACTGCGCGTTCGTCGTCGCCGGTTTTGATTTTGTAAGGCTGCCGATAAGGTTCGAGTTCTGCGCCGAGCCGGCGAATCTCCCGCATCTCACCGCTGTGGAACAGCGCCAGGTCAACTATGGTCGGCGGCGTTGCGCCGTTGCGTGCGTGCGAGAAAACGATTTTCCAGGAGGATTCGGTGTCGGCAATCACTTTCGTTTGCAAGTTCGGATTACCGACAATCTTCTTGATCGTTTCGGCCAGGGTCTCCAGCACCTTCTCGTCGCGGAAGGTGTCGGCAGTCGCATTCTTATCAGTAATCAGCTTTCCCAGCGCCGCGACGATCGGTCGCTCCTTGGAGCGCCGCTCCAGACTCTCGTACATACGTTCCAGATGGAGCGCCCTACGTACCAGCGTCTTGAGGCTTGCGCCTTTGAGTTCGCGCGCATCTTTGCCCTTGCCGGATTCGAAGTTAACTGCCTCAGCACCGAGGTCAGTCAAGTAATCCTCTAATGCCGGTTCATCTTTGAGATAACGCTCACCCTTGCCCTTTTTGGCGCGGAAGAGTGGCGGCTGTGCGACGTACAGATAGCCGTTTTCGATGATTTCCGGAAATTGACGGAAGAACAGCGTCAGCAGCAGCGTGCGGATATGTGAGCCGTTGACGTCGGCGTCCGTCATGATTACGACCGTGTGATAGCGCAGCTTGGCGACGTCCTTGTCGGAGCCAACACCCATCCCGAGCGCGGTGATTAGCGTACGCAATTCGACCGAGGAGAGCACCTTGTCGATGCGCGCGCGTTCCACGTTCAGGATCTTGCCCCGCAGCGGCAGGATCGCCTGGATGCGACGATCGCGTCCCTGTTTGGCTGAACCACCAGCGGAGTCGCCCTCGACGATAAATAATTCGCTCCGCGCCGGGTCACGCTCCTGGCAATCGGCGAGCTTGCCTGGCAATGAGCCCGAATCGAGCGCGCCCTTGCGGCGCACAAGTTCCTTGGCCTTGCGCGCCGCCTCGCGGGCAGTGGCTGCTTCTATCGCTCGCACGACGATCCGTTTGGCATCAGTGGGATTTTTTTCGAAATATTCGCCGAGCTTCTCGTTGACCAGGCCAGCGACCAAACCCTCTACTTCGGAATTGCCCAGTTTAGTTTTGGTCTGCCCTTCGAACTGCGGTTCCGGCAGCTTTACGCTCACCACCGCAACCAGGCCTTCGCGCGTATCGTCGCCTTCGAGCCGCATCTCCTTGTTCTTAAAGAGGTTATTTTTCGCCGCGTAGTTATTTAGCGTACGCGTGAGCGCCGATTTGAGGCCCGACAGATGAGTGCCGCCTTCGACCGTATGAATATTGTTGGCGTAAGCGAAAATTGCCTCGTGCACGGCGTCGGTCCATTGCAGCGCGACTTCGATATCGTCGCCTTCACGCAGGCCCTTGAAGAAGATCACGTCGTGCAGCACATCGCCGCCCTTGTTCAGCGACTCGACAAACTCCTTGATGCCTCCCTCATAATGGAACTCTTCCTGTTTGCCAGTGCGCTCGTCGCTGAGCCGCACTTTGAGTCCGGCATTTAGATACGCCATCTCGCGTAAATAGCGGGCGATAGCGTCATATTTGAATTTGATCTCGGGAAAAATCGCGGGGTCCGGCGAAAAGGCGGTCTTGGTGCCGCTAAGTTTGGTGGAACCGCGCTCCTCGACCTTGCTTTTCGGAATACCGCATTCGTAGCGTTGGAAATAGATCGTGCCGTTCTTGCGGACCTCGACTTCGAATTCCTCGCTGAGCGCATTGACGACCGATGCGCCGACGCCATGCAGTCCACCAGAAACTTTGTACACACCACGATCAAATTTGCCGCCGGCATGTAGCACGGTATGCACAACTTCGAGCGCCGAGCGCTTCTCCGTCGGATGCATATCCACCGGAATTCCGCGGCCATTATCCTCGACGGAGATGCGGTCATCGCCGTGAATCACAACGTTAATCTCGGTGCAGAAACCAGCCAGCGCCTCGTCCACCGAATTGTCGACGATTTCGGTGACCAGATGGTGCAATCCACGTTCGGCGGTGTCGCCGATATACATGCCGGGCCGCTTACGAACCGCTTCGAGCCCTTCCAGCACCTTGATCGAATCGGCGCCGTAGCCGTCGGAAATCTGCTTGTTTGCCATAAATTGACTAGCGGACGAGAAGAGAACTAACCGCCCGTTATTATACCTTTACGCACCTGGTCAGTAAAGCGCCGTGCTTGTTTTCGGTAGTCGCTTCAAACCTTGTTATAATCCCGAACAAAGAAAGGGAAACGACGACTACACGGCTTTTCAGCTACGTTTGAACCCATTGTCGATGGAGCGCAACCTTCGTAGTCAGCAACTGATAAAACAGAGTTTATCGTCCAGCGAACATTCCGCAGTATCCTCCTCGGTCCCCGCTTGGCTCCCCGGAGGGTTCATTCCACCTGCAGGAGATAGTCCAGGAACTCTCGCGGGCCGATATAGCCGGCTCGGTTGGTGCGGACCCTGCCTTTCGAATCGATGAATACCGTGGTCGGCACGCCTGCGACTTCGAATTGCTTCATTAGCGCAGTATTGCGCGGATTGGCGGCGGTCAGATTAGCCTTAAGCCACACGAAATTGCTCGCCTTCTGCACCACGGCGGGATCGGCGAACGTGGTATGCTCCATTTCACGGCAAGGGACGCACCAGTCGGCGCTAAAATCCACCACAACGGGTTTGCGATGCGCGCGCGCCGTCTGCAATAGAGCCGAATCGAAGGGCTGAAAGCTCACTTCGGCCCGCGAAGTTCGTGCCGTAATCAACAGGTAAGCAAGCGCGACTACCGCAGTGATGCCGAGCGCCGATCGGATCACCAAAAAAGGCCGCCAATTGCGGCCGGCTGCCGACACGAAGCCAAGGAAAATCCCCACGCCTGCGGCGTAGTAGGGCAAGACCTGGGTCATCAAACGATCAGGAAACAGCGGATCGATGAAATACAACGCCAGACCGACCAGCACAAAACCGAATAACTGCTCAACCCACGCGAGCCATTCACCGGAGCGCGGCAAGCGCCGAATACTGCCAGCGGCAAGTGCGAGGACAACGTATGGCAGCCCCAGACCAACCGCCAGTGTGAAAAACAGTGCGAACCCCAACGTTGGATTCGCGCTCTGCTGCACCATTAGCAGCAATCCGAGCACGATCGGGCCGATACACGGCGCCGCCACGACGCCCATCCCAAGGCCCATTGCCAGCGCACCAGCGTACCCCGGCCGCGCGCTCCCCGCCCGCCGCATCAGCCAAACCGGCGGCTGCAGGGAGAGCAGGCCGAAACTAGCTGCCGCAAGCACGAGCAACATGGCGGCAATTACGCAGAGGATGAACGGGTTCTGCAGGGCCGCGCCAAACAAACCACCCGAAAGGGCCGCAGCGACCCCTACCGCGGAGAATGTCAAGGCAATGCCCAACACGTAGAGCAGTGCCAGCATGACGACTTTACGTGGACCACCCCCTTCATAGCCAAAATAAGCGATCGTGACGCCGATTAGGGGATAAACGCAGGGGGTCAAATTGAGCGCGAGCCCCCCGAGTAGAACGAAGAGAAAACCCGCCACATAGCCATCGCGCGTGAAGATATCTGCCAGGAGGGTTCG
The DNA here is from genome assembly GCA_963752805.1 of Binataceae bacterium (SeqCode). Taxonomy (GTDB): domain Bacteria; phylum Desulfobacterota; class Binatia; order Binatales; family Binataceae; genus JAMXLL01. The sequence continues at coordinate 159,532 of CAVWAA010000011.1, read as the reverse complement.
GCTTCCCGCAAGTCCGGCCTCGTTCAGATGCACTTTCGATGGTGCGCTTGCAACTCTGAGTAGCGCGAGAGGAACAGATTTGGATACTGAGGCGGGACGCAGACATTCGCGGTCATTACAGGCCTGGTATGAGATCCGTATATTCAATGGTGTTGCTTCGGTCTCGGCGTTGAACTGAAGCAGCGGGGTAATCGGAATTCCGAATTCCACCTGGCCGGTGTACACCGAAAGGCTTTCCCCCGGTGCGAACGTCAGCGAAACGTTCTGGGCCGCCGGATAGCTAACTTCACCGACCTTCAGCCCGCGAACAGCAGTAAGGGTGACGCGGGTCGGGATGTAATACGCAGCTGAGGGACGATCGGAATTGATATGCCAACCCGGAACAATCTTCGCGTCTACCTTCAGCAGATTCGCCTGTCCTACAGTAAGCGGACTCACCCACTGCACCGACTCTATCGCGACAACGTTCGGCTGAGCGGGGTAGCATACCGCCGGGGCCACGGCCATCAGCATCACGGAGCAAGCAAGCGCGAGATACGCGCGGAGTTGGTTTCGGGCGACCAACGCCAGGCAATCCGGAAGGTACCGGCGAAAACCTCTTGTCACCACATTTAGTTGTCGAGTGGGGCTTCCCCGAAGATCGATAGTGGTGCGTGATCAACGATCTCAAGTCCGTAGCCGGGCAGATTTGCCAGCCTCGGCGGCTTGTCGGTGAGTAGAATCATTTTGCGCACGCCGACATCGCGCAGAATCTGCGCACCGATGCCATAATCGCGAAAATCCGCCTCGGGAGCATTTAAGCGCGTACTCGCGCGGATAATCGACTTTCGCGTGCCCGAATTCAGATCGCTGGCGATCGCTTCGGATTCCCGTTTCAGGTAAAGGATCACGCCTTCGCCCTTTTCAGCGATATACTCCATTGCCGCCTGCAACAGGTTGCGCGTGTTGCGCTTGCTGTAGCCGAACACGTCGCCAGGCAGATACTCTCGATGGGCACGCACGAGCACGGGCCTTTCCGGAGTAATATCACCCATTACCAGCAACAGGTGCTCACTCTGATCGACCAGGTTGCGATAGACGCAGGCCTTGAAGTCGCCGAATGCGGTCGGCAGGCGGGCCTCGGCAATGCGTTGAATCATCGTCTCGTTACGCAACCGATATTCGATAATATCGGCAACTGTGACGATCCTAAGCCCATGGATGCGGGAGAATTCGACCAGGTCGTCGCGCCTGGCCATCGTGCCATCTTCTTTCAGGATCTCGCAGATCACGCCAGCCGGCTTCAGTCCGGCGAGCCGGGCGAGATCGACCGCCCCTTCAGTCTGCCCAGTGCGCACGAGTACACCACCGTCGCGCGCGCGAAGTGGGTAAACATAGCCGGGTGTAATAAATTCGGCCCCCGTCGCATCTTCGCGTACGGCCTGCAGAATCGTGGTGGAACGGTCATGGGCGGAAATGCCGGAACCGGCGGCTCGTCTGGCGGTGATTGGTACGGTAAACGCGGTGCCGAGCGGCGCCTGATTATCACCGACCATCATGCTCAGCCCAAGCTGCTCGACTCGTTCGGCTGCCATTGGCAGACAAATCAATCCACGGCCGTACTTGGCCATAAAGTTGATTGCCTCGGGGCTGGCCTTTTCCGCCGCCATGCAGAGATCGCCTTCGTTTTCGCGGTTCTCATCATCCATCAAGATGATCATGCGGCCGCGGCGAGTCTCTTCGAGTGCCTCTTCGACGGTGATAAATGGGGCTTGTGGGGTATGGCTGCGCGGTGCGATTTCTCCGAACATGGGCGTTTTTCTCACCGGTCGTTTGTCAACTCAACCACAGAAACTTCCAGTCCCAGCAGCTCTGTTGCAACTCAAGCGGCTGCGGCTGGAAGCCTTGTACCATCCGAGACCCGATCACACTCCTCAAAAATCTCCAAGTATTAATTTTAGCCCAATCGTGAACCTGCGGCGAACTCCCAAGAAGAGCCGCATTTGCCGTCTGCTCTCGCTACCTGCTCGCATGGATGTGTTCTACTGATGAGGGACCTATAATCGCCCCAATGGCCTCAGAGAAGCCAAAAGCGAACCAACAGAGCGAGGCTGAACGCAAGCGTCCCCTGCGTGCTTTACCATCGATTGACGCCTGTCTCAAAATAGCCGCGCGTGACGACCGATTACGCAATCTCGGTCGCGATTACCTGAAAAAGCTGGCGCGAGGGGCCCAGGATGAGTTCCGAACGGCACTTGTCTCAGGGGCAATTAAGGTCGAAACGGCCAGCAAGCAGATGCTCGGGGAAATAGTCCAACGGATGCTTAGTCTCGCCCAGGCTGACGAACCGAAGCTACGCACAGTGGTCAATGCTACCGGAGTGGTGCTCCATACCAATTTGGGTCGAGCACTGCTCGCTGAGACTGCTATCGAGGCTGCGGCGACTGCGGCACGTTCGGCAATTAATCTCGAATACGACCTCGACAGCGGCGGACGAGGCGACCGCGACAGCTTGGTCGAAAGCGAATTGCGCGAACTCACCGGCGCCGAGGCCGCCACCATCGTCAATAACAATGCCGCTGCTGTGCTGCTCACACTCAATACGCTCGCGGCGGGACGCGAAGTAGTTGTATCGCGCGGCGAGCTTATAGAGATCGGCGGTTCGTTTCGGCTGCCCGATGTGATGGCCCACAGCGGCGCGCGGCTCAAGGAAGTTGGCACTACCAATCGCACCCATCGACGCGATTACGAGCAGGCGATTGGCCCGGAGACCGCGTTGCTACTCAAGGTGCACCCTTCCAATTACCGCATAATTGGCTTTACGCATGAGGTCAGCCTCCCCGAACTGGTTGCTATCGGCCGCGCCCGCGGGGTCGAAGTCATCGAAGACCTCGGTGCAGGCGCGCTAATCGACCTAAGCTTGTACGGACTGCCGCACGAGCCTATGGTGCGCGAGCGCATCGCGGCGGGAGCGGGAATCGTTACTTTTTCAGGAGACAAACTGCTCGGCGGCCCTCAGGCGGGGATCGTGGTGGGACGCCGCGAACTCATTGAACAGCTACGGGCCAATCCCCTCAAGCGAGCGCTTCGCTGCGACAAGTTAACGCTGGCAGCGTTGGAAGCAACGCTGCGCCTGCATTTACGCGGGGCTATCGCCGACGCGCTCCCTACGCTCCGGATGCTGGGCCGCAGCGCCGGCGAGATTGAGGTGGTCGCGGCTCGAGGGCGGGATATTCTGCGGGAGCGCCTGGCCACCGAGTTCCAACTGGACATTGTTAACGCTTACTCGGAAATTGGTTCGGGGTCACTCCCCACCGCTCAGTTGAAAACACGGGCAATTCGCATCACTCATCCTACCCTGACAGCCGGCTCGCTCGCCGCGATGTTTCGTCACGCGCGTCCTCCTGTGATCGGTCGCATCCGCGAAGGCGCATTTTTTCTCGATCTTCGCACGATCGAAGACCCCGCCGCCCTCGCCGTCGACTTCATCGGCAGCACGATAGGCTTCGCTCGTCCGTAGCGCGGCTGGACTAGACAAACAACGCGGATTCTGTTGCTGTACGAAACAGGTGGCCGGTCGTTGACCCCACCGCCTGATTACTTTTGCCAATTTACGGGGGCCCGACCAAACGCAAGTCAACGATAAATTGCGCTCTCACAGAGGAATTAGGTAATGCCTGAGAAAACCTACAAGATAATCGAAGTAGTCGGCGTTTCCAGCGACAGTGTCCAGCAGGCCGTGCGCAACGCGATTAGCAAGGCAAGCCAGACCGTCCGCAATATCGATTGGTTCGAAGTGCAACAGATACGCGGAGCGATCCGCGATGGCCAAGCTGAATTTCAAGTCGCGGTCAGGATCGGCTTTCGACTTGAGGGACAGCCGCTCGTGTGATTCGTGAGCTGCTATTTACTAACGTATTTTCTAACGATGACCATTGTCTATCGTTAAAATTCAAGCAAGCAGATGCTCAAGTCTACCCGAGGCGTTTGAGTTTCCGCGTCAACTGCTCAACGTGCAGAACGTTTCACGACTACGTCTCACTCGACGCTCGCCGGGGACAGCTTGGTTGGCGGGCAGGCAGCTACTAGGTTATCATAAATCAGCGCCGACCGATTGCAAGAGCGAGGCGCTCGCGCCATGAAAAGCTGCCCGCGATGTAGCAAACACTACCCCGACAGTGAGCAGTTCTGCGAAACTGACGGCGCCGCTTTGGTGGGACTGGCGGATTTGCCACACGGACGTCTCACCACTGTCATGAGCGATGAAACGCCGGCCCCAGATTTCGAATGTCCGGTGTGCGGAGGCAAGGCACTACCAGGCGAAGTCAGATGCAATTACTGTGGCGCTCGCTTGCGCGCCGAGGGTCCCGAACCCGCCGAGCCACCACTGTCAGCGGAAACCGCCAATTCACAGACCCTTGCGTCCAACGAGAGTCCGTCCGGCCCACAAGAATTCGGCGACGCGTCGTTTTATGCTCCAGAGCCCGACTCTCCAAGAACCGGCCGCCGAGTCTTTAAGATATTAGGTTTCTCGAGCGCCGCCATCGTAGCTTTGGCTGCTGGCGCGTGGTTTGCGCTGTACCTCGGCAACAAGCAACCGTTTCCGCATACTCCAGCACCCCCGTCGGCGGCGGTCCCATCCTCCCCGACGATCGAACTCGCCAAACAGACGCCGCTCCGGATTCAGGGTGATATTACAGGTACGCTGCCTCGTGACGCCAATTCGCTGCTTAAAGCGTTCGAAGACAACAAATCGGCACTTGCCAACGTTTACAGCAATGCGCTCAGTTCCGAACCTTCGATGAGTGACGGAATGCTGGTTCGCTTGCACATTCTTTCGAACGGCACGGTTGATAATGGCGCCGTGAGGCTCTCGACTTCAGGTAATCCCAGCTTCGACGCTGAGGTAGTCGAGGCGATGACGTCATGGAAGTTCTCCTCGACCAATGGGTCCGGCGTGACAGCCGATTACCGGGTGATTTTTGCGCCATCCGCGAGCGCTGCCGCAGCAGTCGAATCGGACCTGAATACCAAGTTGGCTAGCCTGTCGCCAACCGAGCCGCCCGAATATGCATTCTCGCCGTCGGGTGGGACTCCGGCCGCGGTCGCTGAAGGCAGCCCCTCGGCGTTGCCAAGTCCGACCGTCCCCGGTGTGGGCACATCTGCGATTCCAAGCACCGCGGTAGGGGTCGGGACTCCAGCTTCCGCCGCCGAACCGACGACGCTGGCCGGATTACCGTCGGCACCCTCCATGGCAACTCCGGGAGCAACACCGGCCGAAATGATGCCCGCACCGCCTCGGGTTCGCCGTCACCGGCGCGCACCGCGAGAAATGGCTGCGCTGCCGCCGCCAAAGCCACCGCTCATTGAGCGCGTCAATGGCGAGCTTCGGACAAATCGCAGGCTGCGGCGGGTTCAGGCATACACCAACGGTTCGGTTGTCACGATTTTCGGCAAGGTGTTCGATGATCATGACCGCGTTATGGCGGAACGTACTGTGCGGGGCACCGATGGTGTCAGCGCGGTAGTTAACAACGTTACGACCGACACTCAACAATGGGAGCAAAACCAGACGTTGATCGCTCAAGCGTTGCAGAATGCTGGCTTGGATTCCGTGCAGGTAAAAGTTATCGGTCGTGATGCCTATCTTAGCGGTCAGGTCAAAACTGAACTCGACCGCGAGCGCGCCGTGACGGTGGCTCAGGCTGCTGCTCCCGTCAAAGTACGGGAAAATCTCATCACCGTTGCGATTGGGAATATGTTCGGTTTCTGATGTTCGTGCCGGCTAGGCAGCGATTAGCTCCTTCGCTCGAACCGGCTTCAGGCGGGCAAAAGGAGCTCTCCATTAGGTGAATTAGCCCTTGGCTGTGCCCGCTTGATAAGCAGCTCTTGACATTTCTTGAGCATTCCGTTTAGATAGAGTGACTTCGCTAGCTTCCCCCGCGCCCGAGGAGGGTTTCAGCGCACATGCCAGACGCACCAAGCTCATGTAAGCAGGTGTTCGAGCAAATGCCGAGTCGCTTCAAGAAAGAAGCAGCTGAGGGCCTTAATGCTGTGTATCAATTCGATCTTTCGGGGGAAGGGGGCGGCAAGTGGCAGATTGCGATCAACAATGACAAGTGCGACATCAAGGAGGGCGCGCATCCTTCGCCGAATGCAACTATTTCTATGGCGGCGCAGGATTACCTCGATCTGGTTGCGGGTAAGTTGAACCCACAAATGGCATTCATAAGTGGTAAACTGCGTGTCTCAGGCGATATGGGTCTGGCTTTAAGATTCCAAGGTCTGTTTGGTTAAAACTGAACCGGCCCCTGAGTCCTGTCCAGTTAAGTTTCGAGACCTGCTTGCGTTGACTGCAATCCAAAAAAATTACCTCTGCGAACCCTCCAATCGTTGACGGTTTTATACCGTTCGCATCCGTGTCTGGTGTATCAGCTAGGAGAGAGACGCCCGCCTGAACGGCGGGGAAGCGATTACGCCGCCCCAGCGGCCATTATAGATTTCAGGTTCGCGCGCACTTGAGTGAATGTTCATCTCAGGTCGCTTCTAACTATACCGATAACAGTGAAAGTCTACGACATCGATAACGAAGGGGAAGAAATGAGTTCGCAGGATCCTAGCAGCGACATGGGCCACCAGAAAGATGTTCCGCAGGACGCCGACCGTGACAACGATGCGCTTGCCAGCAAACTTTCCAAGGAACTGAACAACTGGCGGCGGCGGCGAACCAATGGTGGACCGAAGCGGGACGAGAGCGTCAAATATCAAACGGAATCGGCGCGTACAATAAAATTACGCGGTCATGAAACGTTAGTAGTTCGCAAGGCCAAACTCGTCAAGCCTGGCGTCAGCCAGCGGCCAAGTCACTAGCTTCAAGTTTAAGCTTCGGTTCATTCGACCCTGCCGCCGTTACTAGCTTGGCGCCGTCCCGTGTGACCGCTCGGCGTCTCAGTATTTCTTGGTCAGTTAGCTGATCACGAACGGAATACTTCGACCGGCATCTGACGGGCCGCCTGCCGAGCTGGGTAGAGCGCGGCAATCCAGCACAGCATCATCGACGCCAACGCAACGATTGCAAAGGTCAATGGATGCGCTTCGACGGGCAGCGTGGAAATGCCATAAATCTTCTTCTCGATATGTATGAAGTGATAATGGGCCAATAGCCAGCATCCTCCTGCGCCCAGGAGCAGGCCAGCGGCAGTGCCGGCACCACCGACGATCAGCCCCTTGAGTACGAAGACGCGCCGTACATCCGCCACCGTCGCGCCCATCGCCCTCAGCACAGCAACGTCTTTGCGCTTCTCCATCACGACCATGATCAGGGTCGCGACAAGATTAAACGCGGCCACCCCGATAAGCATCAGGAGCACCAAGGCGTAGACTCGTTTGAGCATTTCAAATCCGGCCGCGGCAGCCTGGTCAAACTCCTTCCAATTCGCCACCCGGTAGGACTTGCCGAGCATAGCATGCAGTTGCGCTGTTACCGCATCGGTTTGATCGAGCGTTGACAGCCGTACCTCGATTCCGTCAACCCGCCCCTCACGCCCGAAGAATTTTTGGGCGCTGGCGAGTCCAATGAAAACCAGGTTGCGATCAACGAATGCGATACCTGATTCGAAGATCGCAGTAAGGGTGAAACGTCCCGTTTTGGTAGTGAGCTGCGCACCCTTCCCGGCGATAATCGGAACAACCAAGCTGATAATGTCGCCTGTTTTAATTTTGAGCCTTTCAGCGAGAGTTGCCCCGAGCGCTACCGCGCCATCCAGTGGCTGCATATTAGCGGCGAAGGAGGAGGCGTGATTTTCTCCTAAAACATCGAGTGAACCCTGTTGTACATAACCGCGCAGTTTGGAGATAACCGAGGCACTGGATGGCTCAACCCCTCGTATAATTACGCCGCTGATCCCATGCGCCGATGAGGCCATCCCCTGTCCGATAATGAACGGATCGGAGCCCGCGACACCGGGCAGCGAGTTCGCGCGGGCCTCAATGGCCGGATAATCGCTGATGGCACCGTTGTAACTCTGGATCTCAACCTGCGGCGTCAGGCTCAGGATTCGTTGCCGGAGGCTGGCCTCGAAACCGCCCATCACCGCCAGCACGATCACCAGCGCCGCCACCCCGAGCATCACCCCCACCGCCGTAAAAATAGTTGTGATGGAGATAAAGGCATCTCTCCGCCGAGCGCGTAGATAGCGAAGTGCAATCTTCAGTTCGTACCGCACAGATCTAAACCAGACATGCGTTCCCTCGGAGCACTAAGAAGGCTGCATGGATACAAGGTGTGGCACGGCGGCTGCTCCCAAGTTAGTGAGGCAGGCGTCCCTTTAAAGGTCGGTCGCAGCTCCAACCGCCAGACCGACGGTAGTCCTTCAGGTCCGGCCACCGCTCCAATGGATTTGCGACAAATGCGCTAGCGCTTCCGGACGAATTCCTTATCGTCACGGACGATCCGGTCGAAGCACTCGTTCTGCCACACACGCCCGAAGCGCGCCTATGCCTGCGCTGCATCTGACAGGCGGTGAACGACTTCCAGGAATGAAGAATGCCTTCAAGCTCATAAGTCACAACTGGCGTCAGCAGCGCGCGAACGTGATCGTTCATCACGACGTAGGCGGGCAATTCATAGTGCTGTCCCTCAAACCTCTCTCATCGCCACGACCACAAGATCGCGCTCGCTCGCATCAAGTTCGTCGGGTCCTTCGGCGAGCCGCCAAGTTACGAGGTAAGTAACCCGGTCTTGACTCCAGTGGGGAAGTTTTCTGCGGTAAAGATGCTCAGTCATGTTTATTGTCGTGGCGCGAGCGAAAAAAAGTTCGCGCGTCATCGACAGGCAGGGACACCTGTCCCACTATTTTTTGCAGCAGTTCCTGCCGTCAAATTAGCCCCAGCATCCGAGGACCTCGAACCCTCTGCCGTTCAAAAAACGACCTTTTCTTGCCTCAATTGTTCGATTTCTGCGGCACTCATCCCAAGCAAACCGCTCAGGACCTCATCATTATGTTGACCTAAAGAGGGCGCCGGACTGCGCAACTCGCCGGGCGTGCGGCTCAACCTATGCTGCAGTCCTTCGTAAGGCGAGGGTCCCATCGCCGCGTGATCCAGCCAGTGCCAGTAACCAAACGCCTGCAAGTTTTCGTCGCGATGCAAATCAAGACAATTCTGCACGGGGTAGGCCGACACCCCGACTGCTTGAAGTGCCGGGGTCAGCTTTTCCGCTTGGCGCTCGCGGAGCAATTGCCCTAGGAACGAGTCGAGCCCCTCACGATGCTCCAGCCGCCCCAGCATGGTGCTAAAGCGAGCATCGACCGGTGGATTCCCCAACACCTTGAGCAACTCCTGCCATTCGCGGTCACTCGCCACCGCCAGCGCCAGCCATCGCTCGTGGCCGTCGTCGTCAGCACATCGATAAGCGCCGTGCGGCGCATAACGCGCCGAACGATTTCCAGTCGGGCCCAATATCTTCCCGCCGGCGAAGTACTCGATCAGCGCTGGCGCCAGGTTGTGCAGTGCCGCCTCATACTGCGCCATGTCGATGTACTGACCTTTGCCGGTTCGCCGCCGGTAGTCCAATGCGGCGATCAGCGCGCAGGCGGAAAAGCGCGGCGCGATAAAATCGGTATACGCACCGTAAGGCGGACACAACTCCGAGTCGGAATAGCCGGCAATATGGTAGAAGCCGGCTAACGCCGCCATTAAGTTGCCGAAGCCGGGATAGTCGCGATGAGGCCCGGTCTGCCCCTGCATGCAGGTCGAAAGCATTATCAGCTCCGGTTTGAGTTCACGCAGATGTTCATAGTCAAGTTCCCATTGTCGCAAGGTTTTGGGCGTGAAGCTTTCAGCGACTACATCGGCCCAGGGCAGTAGCTTAAGAAAAATCTGACGAGCTTTAGGCTTGCTCATATCGAGCGTGATGCCTTTCTTCGATGTGTTGTAGCTGGCGAAGAACTGACTATTGTTGACCCCTGGTTTGGCATCCTTCCATGGCGGTGCCAAACGCAACCCGTCGAGCCGCGCGGACGATTCGATGCGGATTAGGTCGGCGCCATTATCCGCCAGGTATTTCGTAGTGACCGGCCCAACGCCATACCAGGTGAAGTCCAACACGTGGATCCCGTTGAATGCGTATCGTCTCATGAAGCCCTCATTATCGGCCGATCGCCTCGACTAAACCGCCTCTGATTCCATTTTCGTAATTGATGGCTCAGATGACTCAAATGGCACCGATCGCGCGCAGCCGGACCAGGCGTTCCGGCGTCAGTCCCAGCAAGCCGCAGTAAACTTCGCGGTTATGCTGGCCGATTTGTGGAGGCGGTCCGGCCGGTCCGACTGGCGTCTCGCTTAGTTTCGCAAACGCACCCGGCATCGTGAATTTCCGCTCCAGATGCGGTGCGGCGATCTCGACAAAGTAACAGCGAGCTGCCAGTTGCGGATCATCAGCAATATCAGCCACCGTTGCCACCGGGGCTGCAAGAATCCGGCGCCGCAGGACATTTTGCCAGATCTGTTTCTTTGTCTTGGTCATGAGGAACCGCTGGAGTGCCTCCTCAGCCATCTCGAGTTCATGCAAATCGGCATTGGTGGCACTCATAAAGCCGGAGGGTGTCAGCGATTTGAGCCCGCCTTGGTGGGTCAGCCAGGAGGGCGCGGCCCCCTCTTCCTTCATCCATTCGATGGTGGCGTTGGTCGAAGGCAGGTAAGCACCGCCCGCCAGCAAGCCCGAAATGTACCCGTCCTTGCATTGGAAAACGGTTTTGCGGCGGCCACCTATCGCGCCCGTAAAAATGCCGCTTCGGCGCAGATAATCGCCATGCAGCAGCGGCATTGCCTGTTCATTCATCAGGGTCGATACCACGCATGCCTGCATATCGATTACGACATGCTGACCGATCCCATCGATCTCGCGGGGATAATGAGCAATAAGCGAGGCCACCGCCGCTTCGGCCCCTGCATGCAGACCGGCTTGCGGCAAACTCATCTCAAGTGGCGGCTTACCTTCCTCACCCATGAGATACATCATGCCGCCCGCGGCCCAGGTAACTATATCTGCGGCCTTGTAGTTTCTGCCGGGTCCGGTATCTCCGAACGGCGTAATCGACGTGTAGATCAACCGTTGATTCAGCTCGCGCAGTTTCTCATATCCCGACCCCAACTGATCCAAATGGCCCAACGGAAACGATTCCACGATAAAATCGGCGGTGACGGCAAGCTCGCGGAACAGCGCTTGGCCGTCGGTTGACTCCAGGTTCAGAGTCACTGACTGTTTGCCTGCATGGTAAGCGATTGCATAGAAGCTGCGGTCCGGGCCCGGTATGTCGTCAAGGAAAGGGGGAATCGCGCGCGTGGAACATCCTGCGGGCGGCTCTACCTTGATCACTTCAGCGCCCATATCGGCGAAGATCTTGCCACATACTGCGCCCTTTTCGTCGGCCAGGTCGAGCATGCGAAAGCCTTTAAGCAGCTCCGATCCCATCATGTTCCTCCTCGTAACGATACCGAGCCCAAATCCGGATGAGAATATAGTAGGGCCGTACGAGAGCGGTCCACTTAAACCGATAGATGACGATCGCGCAGCTCTAATAAAATTTAAGCTGTCGGCTGGTAAGGTTGCCGACGGACGGTTGGAAGGCTAAGAACGCATGAGAAGGACGCGGCAGCCGACCCATCGCCTGCGAACACCATCAGGCATAAACCCGGAGGGTGCCAGACGGACACGTCTCCGCGCCGGTCGCACAAAGCGGCCCGCCGCAGCTATTCGCGCGGCATAGCAACTCAGCAGCAGCCAGTCACCGACTCTACTTACGCTGGCGCACTAACCCCGGTAGGGCTGCTGCATCGCGGCACGTGCAGCTCCGATCGCAGTCGCATAATCGGCATGTTCCGGGATGATGAAGCGGCCGTAGCCAAAATTGAGCCGTTTCATCTTTTGCATAAAGCGGAAGATCCGCGTCAGCTTACCCGTCATCACGATATCTTCCTGGCCGGAGGCGCGCGCCGCTGCGATACTGAGCACCGATACCACCTCGACAATCAGGTTCATGATAGCGAGAGCCTTGTCTTCCGCGGTCGCATCGGCCGTGATCTTGCCGAAGTTCGCCGCGGTCGTGCCGGGCGGCAAATCGCCGATGGGCCCCCCGGCGATATCGCGCACCGTCAGATCGACGCGGCTGAGATCACCGCGCTCGGCCATTGCTTCGAGCGTGTCCAAGGAAGACACGCCGAGCATGTGCCGTGATAATCCGCGCAGGGTGCCGCCGCCGAGTCCAGTCCCGCTCACATGCTCGATCTGCTCGGATGTGACCGACACGATTGCCGTGCCAGTGCCAAGCGACACCACTAGTGCCTGCCGTTTGCCGGCCAGCGAGGTGCCGCCGATCCCGATTGCATCAAATTCGTTGACCTTGACCACTGGCAATCCAAACAGGGTGTCGTCCAATGCGCGCGAGCCGGCGCCCGTCGCTGCCACGCGACTTACCCTGCCGAGCGGAATTCCACACGTCTGCACGAGTTTACCCAAGGCTCCGGCCGCAGCTGCGATCGGGTCATTGGCTTCTATCGTGACAACATGAACATCGCCATTGTCGAGGACTACTGCGTCAGTGGTCGAACCTCCAATATCTATACCGACAATCATTTTGGTGCCGACTCCTGTCCGGCCCGTGTAAATTAACCCCGCCTGTGAAGGGCGGGCTTCGCATAAAGGAATTAGCTGATGCCAATCGGTCAAGGCTAGACCATTGGCGACGGGAAACGCAAACTGGCTTTTCTGCGCGATTTTGCGCATCGCTTAGCTGCGCCTCAATGCTGTGGTACGGTTTTGGAATGAGGCGACGAGCAAGCGACCTCAGTCAGGGCCTGTTCAAACCCAAGCGCCTGGCAACGCAACCGTTGGCGGACCGGATGCGGCCGCGTTCAATCGATGAAGTGGTGGGCCAGGAGCATCTGCTGGGTCCCGGCCACCTGCTTCAGCAGATCGCTGCAAAAGGTGCTCTCCATTCGATAATTCTATGGGGCCCTCCCGGCGCCGGGAAAACCACCATCGCGCGGTTGCTGACGGAAACCTCGGGCGCGGTGTTCAAGTCGATAAGCGCGGTAACCGCCGGCGTAGCCGAGTTGCGCGACGCGGTTGACTCGGCACGGCGCGCACTCCAGCTGGAGGGCAAACGGACGGTACTTTTCATCGACGAGATCCATCGGTGGAACCGTGCCCAGCAGGACGCAATTCTGCCCCATGTCGAGAGCGGATTAATCACGCTAATCGGCGCTACTACGGAAAATCCTTCATTTGAAATTATTGCGCCGTTGCTCTCGCGTGCCCGTGTGCTGGTGCTTGAACCCTTATCTGAGCAAGACCTCGCCACCCTGATCTCGCGGGCTCTATTAGACAGCGAATGCGGCCTCGGCGCCCACGGACTGACTCTCGACCCGGAAACCCTTGCGCAACTAGCACGCTTTGCCGGCGGCGACGCGCGCCGCGCCTTGGGCACTCTCGAAGTTGCCGCGGAGCTGACCCTCAATGCGGGCCGGCGCACGATTACAACGGCAGATGTGACTGAGGCCGCTCAGCATCGAGCCCTACGCTATGATCGCACAGGCGAGGAGCACTACAATGTAATCTCCGCCTTCATTAAGAGCATGCGTGGCAGCGACCCGGACGCAGCACTTTACTGGATGACGCGGATGGTAGAAGCGGGGGAGGAACCGCTGTTTATCGCGCGGCGAATGGTGATCTTTGCTTCTGAAGACATCGGCAATGCGGATCCGCACGCCCTGCAAGTCGCGGTCGCGGTGAAAGACGCGGTAGATTTCGTCGGAATGCCGGAAGGCGTAATCCCGCTCGCCCAGGGCGTCACGTATCTGGCGTCCGCGCCCAAATCTAACGCATCCTATCGTGCGATGATTGCGGCCCGCGCCGATGCTCGCGAGCGCGGGCCACTAACGGTCCCGCTTCATCTGCGCAACGCGCCGACTCCACTCATGCGCAACCTGCGATATGGCGAGGAATACAAATATCCACACGATTACAAGGGTGCGGTCACCGTCCAGGCCTACCGTCCTCCTGAACTCGAGGACAAACTTTACTACTCACCATCGGATCGCGGTTACGAGCAGACGATTCGCAATTATCTAAATCAAGTTCGCCGAGCGAAGGAGTAGATAGTAGACAGCAGCGCGAGGTGAGACGTTAAATGCGTTTAATGCTCCGCCGCCGAATTCAATTCAAAAGCAGACGCGCACCGGCCTGATACTCGTGTTTTAATATGGGAGGATCCTGTTGTGTTGGGGGCTTCCCTTACCCGAGCTGGATCGGTCAAACTCTATCGAGTCGCGGCGCCGGCAGGCCGGCGCTGGACCACCACCGGTTCGGGTCCGTCCAGGCTTGGCATTGTGACAAAATGACCGACAAGCGAACATCGGCCTCGCACCTGCGATCTAACAAAAAACCCAAGCCGGTTTTCGACTCGCCTTTTCGGAAGCTTAAAAACCTCATAAAGGAACATTCGAACGCGCCGGTCGCCCGATCGGTCAAAACGCCAACCCCGCGCGGGCCTTTATCCGCAGTCAACGGGACAGCTTACTCAAGTCAGTGAATCCGCAGCGGACGACGAAGCCTTGCTCCGGCAGGCACTTGACGGTGTGCGCCCGATGGGCGGAACCGGGCCGGAGCGAATCGCGATTCAGCCCATCGTCGTGCGCAATATCGTTAGCGAGGACGCCGAAGTGCTTGCGGAGCTTTCCGACCTGGTTTCGGGCCAAGGGGCCTTCGAATTGACGGAGACCGAAGAGTACCTCGAAGGGGCACGACTGGGCCTCGATCCCCGTCTCGTCAGCCGGCTTCGGCGCGGCGACTTCTCAATGCAGGCGCATATCGACCTGCACGGGATGATCCAGCCTGACGCCAAGGCCGCTTTAACCGAATTCATACTGGAGTCAGTACGCAAGGGGCGCCGCGCCGTGCTGGTGGTGCATGGACGCGGACTGCGTTCCCCGGGCGGCCGCCCGGTGCTCAAGCATGCGACTGCGCAATGGCTTTCGCACGGAACAGTCGGAGCTTACGTGCTGGCATTTACTACCGCCCGCATCTACGACGGCGGAGCAGGCGCGGTTTGGGTGCTGCTGCGGCGCGAGCGCAAGCGCGGCAAGTTCGATATCCTGCAAGGCACCAAACGCCACGACTGAAAACGGGGCCCATTTCTGAGCCCCGCTCTTTGCCTGTTTGTCGCGATGCTTACCGCGATAGCCCGATTCAGATTTTGCCTTGCAGAATGAACGCAATAACCAACGCGTAAAGTGTCAGCGATTCGACGAACGCCAGACCAATGATCATCGGAACGAAAAGCTGATTGGTGCTGTTCGGATTGCGGCCGATCGACTCCATCGCCGAAGCACCGATTCGGCCTTGGCCAAGTCCGCATCCCATCGCGGCAATACCCAGGCCGAGACCGGCACCAAGCGCCAGTAAACCTCCCCTCAATCCGGCACCCTGATCGGTGGGTGCGGCTTGCGCCATCGCCATGATCGGCGAAGCCATCACGGCGATGAGCGCGGCAGTCAATGCCATCCAAATCTTTTGAACCATTCCACGTTTCTCCTTTTTTAGGCGCACGTCGCAGACTCGCTTTGAGTAACGCACCTCGCCGACTCGTTTGCTCGGCTCCACTTCGTTCCGCCTGGTGAGCGCGGCTCCGCTGCGCGCCGCCTAGCGTCGCGCCGCTCCTTTACCCGGCCCTGTGGCTATTTAACCGCTCCTCTATCATCTTCCACACTTCGGCCGGCTGCCGGGTTCCGGTAGCGGAATTGATGCAACCACAAGAAGGGGACAACAGGCTAAGGAGGCTGTTCATCTAATGAGCGGCGGCGGCCATGCGGACATAGCTTATCGCCAGAATCACGAAAACCAGCGCCTGCACTATGCACACGATGCTGCCTAGCGCGTAAAACGCGATTGGCACGAGCACGTACGTGAGACCGGTAAACAACGTCAGCACATGATGGTCGGCGAACATATTCGCAAACAGACGAATCCCCAGCGAAAAAGGCCGAAAGAGATTGTCTGCGACCTCGATCACCACCATGAACCAGCCCAGCCACCACAGCGGACCGAAAAAA
The DNA here is from genome assembly GCA_963752805.1 of Binataceae bacterium (SeqCode). Classification (GTDB taxonomy): domain Bacteria; phylum Desulfobacterota; class Binatia; order Binatales; family Binataceae; genus JAMXLL01. Next base: position 143,443 of record CAVWAA010000011.1, on the reverse strand, counting down.
CTCAGCAGGTATTTCGGTCCTTGATAAGTGAAGCCCTGGTAGAGGTAATAGATAAAGCAGATGCCGCCCAGCGCGAAGGTCAGGTCAGTATCGTTGGTGGGCGGCGTCAATCCAGGGATCAGGCCCATAAAATTCGCAGCCAGAATGAACAGAAACAGGCTACCGAAAAAAGGAACGTAGCGGCGAGCGCCATGAAGTTCCGAAACCTGCTCCACCAAACCATCGAGCCACTCAACCGCCACTTCGGCGAAATGACGCAGGGTAAGGCCCTCATCCGGGAGCGTCGGATCTAATACTCTGGAAAGTGAATGGCGTGCTGCGTAACCGAACATCAGCAGCAAAGCCATCACGATCCAAGTGGCCACCAGTTCGGGCGGCAGCCGCCCGGCAGCATGAGCAATAAGTTGAAAGAAGTTAACCGGTTCGGACACCTAGCGTCTCCAAACAGCTTGAAATCAAATCAGCCTCTCTGCTGGTCAACATGCCTGAGCGGAACGCTTATCCCAAATGGAAGCGCGCCCAATTTCAATAAAGATCGCGGCGAATTGAGTCAAGGTGCCTGCAACAAAGCCCGCCAGGTTCACTCGGCCCGACTCGATAATCATGAAAGCAGTGCCTGCCAGCAGGAGCAATTTCAGCGGCGCCGCCATCAACCCCAACGCGGTTGGGCCACCTGCTTGCCGTGCAAGAGCAAACATCGTTCGGACAATCCAGCTCAAAGCGTATAGATTGGCCACCATCAGCGCACCACCCAGAATGCAGGCGATCGCGCTCGCCGATGAAACCCTAATCAAAAGGGCCGCCGAGGCCAATAGCGCCACGACAACGGTAGTCCGTTGGATTGCTTCGACGGTCGGCACTGTTTTGATGTACAAGTCGCAGACTCCTTATCCTCGGATCGCTCTGCTCCGCCTAATGGCCGTTCATTTGAGCACCTTTCACGAAGCGTCGAAGCTCCAATATCAGTCGATAGAAGCCCAGGAACACTCCGCCCGCAAGCCCCAGCAAGCCAAGCCACGGCCGGTGGAAATATTCACCTAGATAATAACCTCCGACAAGGCCGGCGAGTATCGGGGATGAGAATTCCACTCCAATAATGGTAATACGGAGATAACCTGGCGAGCCGGACGGTCCATCTCCATTCGCCGTCATCGAACTACTCGCAGTTCCCAAGTCTGTCCGCGCAGGCTGCCTCCCATTTACGAGGCTCCAATCAGGTCGAGAGACTGGTTGGCGGCGGCAATCGTCGCATCAATGTCAGTTTCCGAGTGCGCAAACGAAACGAACATTGCCTCAAATTGCGACGGCGGTAAGTAGATGCCGCGCTCCAGCATCGCGCGGAAGAATTTGGCAAATACGGCGGTGTCCGCCTTTCGCGCCTCATCGGCATTGCCCACATGGTCAACTCCAAAGAATAGCGTGAGCAGCGAACCGGCTCGATTTACGCAACCCTGTCGGCCGCTGCGAGCAAGCGCATCGCGAAGACCGCTTTCGAGCCTGGCGCCCGATGCTTCCAGCCGCTCATAGATGCCTGCGCCGTCAAGCGCGCGAAGCGTTTCGATTCCAGCGACCACGGACAGCGGATTGCCAGAAAGCGTCCCCGCTTGGTAGACCGGGCCCTCAGGCGCTAGCAGATCCATAAGATCAGCCCTGCCGGCGACTGCCCCGATTGGCATTCCGCCACCGATAATTTTGCCCAGCATCACAAGATCAGGTGTGACCCCGAGCCTCTCAGAGACGGTCCCATAGCAAAGCCTAAAACCACTGATGACCTCGTCGCAGATCAGGAGGGCATTATAATTTCGGGTTAGCTCGCTGAGTAAACGCAAGAAGTCCGGCGGTGGCGGTACCACGCCCATATTAGCTGCGATCGGCTCGACAATCACTGCGGCAATTCCAGCCGGTTCTGCCCTGAAATAGCTTTCCACGGCTTCGAGTGAGCCGTATTGCGCAATCCTGGTCTGGGCGACGACCGCCTCCGGAATGCCGGCACTGTCAGGAACTCCGAATGTCATCGCGCCAGAGCCTGCTCGTACCAGCAACGAATCAGTATGTCCATGATAACAGCCATCGAATTTGACAATTCCCGGCTTGCCTGTGGCGGCGCGTGCGATGCGTAGAGCGGTCATCGCGGCCTCGGTACCGGAATTGACTAAGCGAACTTTTTCAGCTGCTGGAATTGCAGCGGTGATTCGTTCAGCCAACTCGACTTCCAACCGGGTCGGAGCACCGTAGGAGAAACCATGCCGGGCTTGACGCGCGACCGCCGCCGCAACCTGCGAATAGGCATGGCCGAGGACTGCCGGACCATAGGAACCAACGTAGTCGATAAAGCTGTTGCCGTCGGCATCATACAGCCGAGCGCCCTCGGCGCGTTCGACAAAAAGCGGCGAACCCCCGACTGCCTTCCACGCCCGCACTGGCGAATTGACTCCTCCAGGAATGATCGCATTGGCGCGAATAAACAGATCATTCGATTTATTCACAGGCATCATCGATTATTCGCTATATTCAGGGCCCGATCGCGTTTTTTGGAGTTCAGCATGCATCAGTAATGACCCAAGGCAGCGAATTGCATCTCTTCGGCAAGAATGTAAATCTTGGCTCCCAGAGCCGACCAGACGCAATTCGCAAATTCACCGTCCAGTCAAGGACTCTTAACGAATAGTTAAATCCAAAAAATTCCCCTTGAAAATCGCGGCTTTCGGTTGCGCGTTTGCGTGGCGCTTGAACCACGATTGCAAAGATTCTATTTCCTTCCATTCATCACCGCCACACCTTGATGACAAAGGGGGGAAGCTCTGGAGGCGCAGATGATCTACTTCGGTGGTGACAATCACGAACGTGTCCAAACGTATAGATTGAGGCACGCGCGGCTGCCGGATCGGCAACCGAGTTGACAGCGTCTTCTGGGTAGATTGCAAAACCCCTGTCCTAACAAGGGAAAAGGGGGTTATCAACATATGTGCATAAGCCTGTGTGCAATTGGCTTACTAAAGCATTAAGCCATGGGGCAACTTCCGCTTAATCCATCATTTCCGCATCGCCAGCATGGGGTGGGGCCGTCAACCTAGGGAGGAAGTAACGGAATGAACGGCGTGTGGCAAAGAGCTGCCGACCGGATTCGTGAGTCACTCGGCCAAGTCGGCTATGAAACCTGGATAGGGCCGCTTAACTTTGTCGGTCTGGAAGATCGGATGGCGATGATCGAGGCGCCCAACCGCTTCTTTCGTGACTGGGTCAGCGATCGTTACCTCGATCTGCTTCAGCAGGTATTATCCGCCGAACTTGGCGAAACTGTCGAAGTCAAACTGATCGTCGGCAAGGATGCAATTGGCAATAAAATTGTGAACGGCGGCACTAACGGCAACGGCCATGCCCATCAGCCGGTGGCCGCTAAGGGCGCAATTGCGGCCAACCTGGATTCGTGCCGGCCGCTTGAGCGAACGGCCATACATCCACAACTCAACCCGCGCTATACGTTCGCCGAATTCGTGGTCGGCTCAAGCAATCAATTCGCGCATGCGGCGGCATTGGCCGTCGCCAACAGGCCGGGTGAGAAGTATAACCCGCTCTTCATTTATGGCGGCGTTGGTCTGGGCAAGACTCATCTCGCCACCGCTATAGGCCATCACCTGTGGGCCGCAAGTTCGCGTCAGCGTAAGGTGCTGTTCATGCCGGCCGAGGTGTTCATGAATGAACTAATCAGTTCGATACGGCGCGAAAAAATGGGCGAGTTCAAGGACAAGTTCCGGCGGGTGGACGCGCTGATACTTGACGACGTTCAGTTCCTGGCGGGCCGCGAACGCACGCAGGAAGAATTTTTTCATACCTTCAATTCGCTCCATTCAGAACGACACCAGATTGTGCTGACCTCAGACAAAGTGCCACGTGACATCCCCGGGCTCGAAGAGCGTCTACGCAATCGCTTCGAATCTGGCCTCATCGCTGATATTGCCGCACCCGACCTGGAAACTCGCGTGGCGATTCTGCAAAAGAAAGCGGCGCTTGAGTGCCTCAACATGCCAAGCGAGGTCGCAATGTATATTGCGCAGAACGTCTCGTCGAACGTGCGCGAGCTGGAGGGCTGCTTAACCCGCCTGGCGGCGCTCGCCTCGCTGAACACATCCCCAATGACGATTGACTTTGCCCGCCAGGCTTTGCGCGATCTGATTCGCAGCCACGAAAGCAAGCCCGATATCGAAGCAATTCAGCGCACCGTCGCAGATTTCTTTCATATCCGACTCACGGATCTCAAATCGAAAAAGCGCACGCAGCATATTGCCTTCTGCCGGCAGGTCGCGATGTATTTGTGCCGGAAGATAACCGAGAGTTCCTTTCCCACTATCGGCGAGCACTTCAGCCGCGACCATTCCACGGTTATCCATGCTTTCAATCTGATCCAGCGCCGGGTGACCAATGATTCAGCTTTTCGTTTCTCAATCGAAAAAATCGAGCGTGAATTGAAAAACGTACAGGCTAATGCTCCGTTGCCAGCGTCGTGACAGCTTGGGGGTCCTGAGCCGCTATGGTGGATGGATTTGTTAATAAAGCGTGGGTAAAGTCTGGTTATCGACAAGGGCGCTGCTGGTCGCCCGCGAGAGGGCTTGGATGAGTTGCCTTGCAGCACAGGTTTGTAAACGTGAAATTCTCTGTTGCGGCAACTACTTACGATGAGAATGCACAAATCGACAAGCCTTGCTGTCTCTATTAGATTTTTTATGAAATTGATCTTCTAGAGAAATAGTAGGGACACTGCGGGGCGACTAATGGAACTGGCGATAGACCGCGTTTCACTCCTCAACATCCTTTCGATGGTTCAGGGGATAGTAGAACGGCGTAACACTGTTCCAATCCTCGGCCATGTGCTGATGGAGCCCGCAGAGGACAGGCTCAGACTTTCAGCAACTGATCTTGAGGTGGGAATCAGGACGGAGATTGCAGCGGAGACGGTCCAACCGGGCGCGCTTACCCTAAGCGCACGCAAGCTGTTTGAAATCGTGCGAGAGACCGAAGGCGAAAAAGTAACCATAAAAGCACTTGATAACGACTGGTTCGAACTTCGTTGCGGCCGTGCACGCTTCAAAATGATGGGCCTTGATCCGCGGAGCTTTCCGGCAATGCCTTCGCCCAACGGCAAGGGCGACCAGCCGCAGCGGGGCGCGCTGAAGGGTGAGCTAAAGCTTCCGCCGGCTGAGATGGCGAGCATGATCGATAAGACCATCTTCGCCGTCAGCCCCGATGAGGCCCGCTACAATCTGAGCGGGGTCTATATCCTTGCACCCGAGGGCGGGACGGTCAGGATGGTTGCTACCGACGGACACCGGCTGTCGATGATCGATCGCGAAGCAACCGGCTTTTCGATGGCGGGCGGTGTCATTATTCCACGCAAGGGATTGGCCGAGCTCCGCAAGCTGTTGGATCAAGCGGGCGAGAACGAAGCGCAACTGGTCGTCGATGGTCAATTGGCATGGCTGCGGCGCGGCGCCACTGAACTTTCGATGCGGCTGGTGGAAGGCGAATTCCCCGATTATAAAGGCGTGATTCCTGGCCAATCCCGCTACGAGATTCATGTTGGACGCGATACCTTGCTCAATGCAATGCGGCGCGCGGCCATTTTCTCGAATGAACGCTACCACGGTGTCAAGCTTGCCTTTGCCGACGGTACGCTGACGGTTTCTTCCACCAGCCCCGAGCTGGGCGAAGCGAGCGAAACGCTCGATATCGCTTTCAATGGGGCTGAATTTTCGATCGGCTTCAACGCATTGTACATCCAGCAGGTTCTGAACGTCATTCCCAGCGACAGTGAGGCGGTATTGGGCTTAAGCGACGAAGTTACCGCCGGCATCATCACCACACCGTCGGATTCGGAATTTCAATACGTAGTGATGCCGATGAGATTATAGAACCAGGCTAATGTTCCAATCTCATCAGCACCAGTGCGTTGAGGCGGTGCTCTCGCGAATCCCACGCATAACTCGGCTCGAAGGCGGCCTCGTGCGCTGGGAGGTTCAGAGCTGGAATATCGCGCCGGCGCAAAATAACCCATTTAATTCGACTGTGTCGAATCGCCGATTCGAGTTCTGCCACAGTGTCATATTCGGGCACCGGCGCGGCCAGTCCGAGATAGAAGACCGGCGGTTGGGTTTTGAACGACGCAAGCTCGGCTGGATGCCCGTCGATTAGCCGCCGGGTCGCTTCGGCGAAGGGCTTCTCACCGCGCCATTTATCCCCCGCCGGCATCGCTAAGATAAACAGGTAAGACAAGATCAAATAGCTAACGACACTCACTGCGATCAGTATTCGCCTGCGGCTGTAACGGATGAACGCGTATGCGGCGGTGCCCATCGAGATAATCCAGCAGGCCGCGAAGATGCCTGGTTGTGGCAGCATTGGCAAAAGAGAATATGGCATTGGCAGGAGTAATCGCGGTGGCAGCAACACAACGGCCGATAAAGCCAGCACCGAAAACAGCGCCCCAAAACCAACCTTCAGCAGAAACCGGCTTGACTCAGTTAACTCCTTCTGCTGCGACCACAAAAACTCGCGCAACCAAAATGGAGGCGGCGGGCAAAATCGGCAGGAGGTAATAGCTGCGGCGCGAACCCGAAAAGGTGAAAAAAGCGAAGGTCGTCCAGAAGAAAGCTAATACGAAACGGTTGCTTCTCAACTCAGTGGTTGCGGCCTCGGCGCGAGTGTGAGCATGCACCAAAGCGGCCGGCAGAAACGCCGACCACGGCGCCATCAAGCCAAAAATCGTATAAAAATAAAGGTAGATTGGACCGCGATGGTCGAATGGATCGAAATACCTTTCGATGTTCTCACGATAGACCATGTACATTCCCCTGGCTGAGCCGGTACCCGCATATGACATCGCGAACGGCGCAAAATAGAGGATTCCGGCCAGCGGTACAGCAATGGCCGTGCGCCAGTTGAAAAACCAGCGGTTCCGCTCGATCAGCCAGTGAATGCGCGAGCCCAGCGGCCCGTGGTCCAAGCGGCGCTTCAGCTCCAGCCAACCGCCGTCAACGCATGAATAAACGCCGATCACCAGGAGGGGCAGGGCAAAGCCCAGCAATCCCTTCATCAGTGAAGTCAGCGCCATGACGAACCACAGCGGAACCACCCACCAGCCGGCACCATTTTCGTTCTCCGTGAAAATCACCAACGCCGCCAACTCGCCCGCAACTGTCTCGATGTCAGCCGAAGCGCTGCGGGCCCAGAACGCAAAACTGAAACTGGTGGCGAGGATGAAGCCGGCGGCCGCGCCGGTTCGGAGGTCGTAAAGACGGCGGACAAGCAGCATCAGCAAGGCAACCGCTAATACTCCGGCGGTCGCGCTGGGAATCCGAGTTGCAGCTTCATCCATGCCGCCAGTTATCCAAGTCGACGCGAGCACTAGCCAGTAGGAGCCCAATGGCTTGTCAAAATAGACCATGCGGTTGATGGTTGGCCAGAAATAGTCGTGGCTCAGGAGCATCTCTCGCGCGATTTCTGCCCACCGGAATTCCGACGCCCATAGTGTGCGTGCCCCAAGCCTGACAAGGTACAGAATCGCGGTCAGGAGGAGCACCACCGCCGCGCCCCAACGCCCTCGTAATCCGCTTTCATTTTGCTCGGCCACCGCGGTTTGGCCGCCAACCGTTTCCGGCGGATTTGATCCAGCGTGTTGAATCAGTCCGGGCTTTGAGTTCTCAGCTAACACCCGAGTCATGAGCGCCAAGAGTCGCAAGACCGGGAGCGTCGGGCAAGTGGGAGAGGACGTGCCAGAATTCCCAGGAGGCGTAAAGCCGGGCGGGCAAGGATTTGCGAAGCTCCGAGAAGCGCCTCAATATACCGCCGGGGAATGAGCGCTCCTCAAGACCGCATCGTCGCCAAGGTCTCGAGTCACGCTCTGGCTATTTCACCTTTCCGGAGATGACCGCGGAAGAATCCGATCCTCCCTGTGATCAGGGGCGAACTGGCGCGCCGACTCAGTGAGCGGAGATTTCAAGGCTGATTCACTAAGCTACTCTAGGTAGGTGATGACACATTTGCGATTGATTGTGATTGGGTTGTTGATCACTTCTTTGTGGAGCGGACGCGCTGCCGGGCAGGTCAACCCCTGGGAATTCGAAGTGCTCCCGTATGCGACCGAACAGCGCGGGATGATTGAACTGGAGACCAACAACGGCGCGGTCGCCAAGGGTCACAGTCAAGGCGGTAACGGAACCGCCACTGGGACGTTCAGAAGCCAGGGAATGTGGTACAACGCCGATGAGCTGACCTATGGGCTGACCGATAGAATCGAAGCGGCAGCATACCTTACCTTCGCCGAACCGGGGGCTCATGGCTTTTGGTGGGCTGGCAACAAATTCCATTTGAGAGGCAGGCTCTGCGAACCTGCCGCACTGCCGATTGATCTGGGATGGTACGCGGCCTTCGAGTGGCACAAAACGCCGCAATTCGACAATGCCGATTTAATCCTGGAACTGAAACCGATTCTCGAAAAGGACCTGGGGCGACTGTCGCTGATCGCGAATCCGGTGTTCGAAAAAGTCCTACTCGGCAAGGGGCATGATCAAGGCTTCGCATTCGGCTATCGCAACGGCGCATATTACATGTGGACTAGTTGGCTTTCGCCCGGTGTCGAGTTTTATGGCGGTATTGGCTTGATCGACGATAACGATCCACTGAGACAGCAGCAACATTACATTTTTCCGGTCGTGCAGGGAGAGCTCCTGGAGGGATTCGAATACAACGTCGGCTCCGGCTTCGGCCTCACACGCGGCTCCGACCACGTAATTATAAAGTTCAATCTTGCGCTCGAGAGGTTCGCCGGCGCGATTTCGGACCGTCGCCTGATTCAAATTTCCATTGAATCACTCTAGCCGAATACTAGTTCGCGAATGCGCGCGACCGAATGTTCTGACCGCTGCGATGGAAATGGCTGCTACCATGGCCCCCGAGACGGCATTGACTAGGTAGTGTCGTCCTTCGGACGGAAAAGACAGCAGCATCAGGAGGTTGAGTATCAGCATCACGCGGAAAGAAGGTATCGGAGGGCGGTGCGAGTACTCGAGTACGATCACTTATGTGCGGGAGGGGTTGGCAGCGCATGCAGAGCGCCACGCTCGTCAACCGGGCCCTATCAATCGATCGCCGAGATAAAAAACTTGGTGTTCCGATCGTCACCTGCCGGCGCTTACCGGAAGCCGAGGTGGCGCCCTGCCCCACTTTTCCAGACGCAACAGCAGAAAGCACATTATGTGCTCAACAGACCGAATGATCGCCGATCTATGGCGCTGGGGGAGGGAGCTTTGCGTGGGCGAAATGGACGGCTTGTGAATTGTGGCTCGATCCGTCTGCTAGCGGACTGAAATAGACAGATGGAAGAACGTCCCGATTCGAACCGGCCAAAAGTGGGTTGCGGTCGGTTTTCGGCGCCCGCACTTGCAGTGTGGGACTGGGGTAAATCAGGGTCATGCAATCGTTGGGATAATTTGCGGCTAACAACCTCTCGCCCTCCACGCCCGATTGGTCGCGAGAATTCTCGGGAGTGCCTCGGATACTAAGCCCGCTGGAACACAGGCAACGGACCGTACTTATCGGCTCAACTTGTCGAGCAGTAATTTCGCTTCCCAAAGATCGGCCGTGTCGAAGCCCTCCGTGAACCAACCATAGATGCCGGCGAGCATCGTGCGTGCTTCGTCACGGCGGTTCTGGCGCGCGAGCAGACGAGCGAAGCTCGTGGTGGCGCGCAGCTCATCCGATTTCGCGCTCATTCCTCGAGCAGCGTCGATGGCAGTGCGAAAGTCCTGCTCGGCCAATTGAAAGCAATCCCGGTCTCCATAGCCGCCGAGCAGACGCAGCTCGCCGCGCAGCCGTAACAGCTCTGGCTGGAAGAGTGTCTCTTCGACATTGAACTGGAGCGCTTGCTCAAGCGAGGCCCTCGCTTCGGCGATCTCACCAGTGAGTAGGTGCACTTCCGTCAGCCACGCCAGCAACATCCGACGCGTCACTAACCATTTCATCGCGGCGAGCTCAGATAGTTCATCCCGAATCCGGTGCGCGGCCCCAAGGAGTTCGCCCGTTCGAGCGCGGCCATACGCTAGATGGATTTTGGCTGCCGACGTGAGCAGAGGATGTTGCAAAGCGGTCGAGAGTCTTAAGCTCTCTTCACCGGCTTCAAGCATGCGCGGCCAATCACCCCTAAGCTGGTAAAGTTGGCCAGCACTATAATGGGCCATACAGATGCTTATAGGATCGTTCAGGCGACGTGCAGTCGTGAGCATCTCTTTCAGGCAGCTTAGGGCGCGATCGGGATATCCCAAGCGCCATTCAGTAGCGCCGCTCATCACCAGTCTGAGTATCGCCGGAGTGAATGGGAGATCACGAACCTCCTCCTCTCGATAATGCTTGCTCGCTTCGAGGAAATGCTCACGAGCGGCGATCAGGTTTCCGAGAAAATGATATGCACTTCCGTATTGGTTATGCGCAAGGAACAAAGCCGTGGCACTGGCATTCTGGCGCCCGATTTCGAGAAACTCCCGGTTCAGAGCCAATGCCGTCTGCAGTTCGGCCTGCGAAATTGCAGTGAGGGTTAGTCCCCACAGCAAGGGGATTGAATCGCGGCTCCCTACCCGTTCGGCTAACGTCCGCGCGCGTCCGTAGACCTCCGCGGTTTCGGCAGCGGAGATTCCGCGCGTGGCACCCATGGTGCTACCGAGAGCGAGCAGCAATGAGAGTTCATGCTGGAGGCGCTCGGGCGATTCCGGCATGGTGTGCAAGGCCTCGATAGCATCGCGATAGTGCTGTTCAGCCTCATGATAAGCGCGCCGTGCGGTGGCGCGCTCGGCGGCCAACTCAAGATACTTGAGGGTCTTGGTTTTATTGGCACATAGGCGATAGTGATAGGCGAGTTCCACCGCGACTTCTCCTAGGTTGTCGCGGTAAGCTTCCTCTTCGCGTTCAGCGATCCGTCGATGAAGCACGAGCCGTCGGCCTGGCGGCACGCGCTCGTACAAAACATCGCGATAGAGGCCGTGCAGGAATTGAAACTGCGCGGCGACAGTGCCGTCGGGCCATTCCCCGATACCGTGCGATTGGATGAACTGCTGCTGGCGCGAAAGCCTGGTACAAACATGCCTCGATCTCGCTAATGGGACGCTCCAGCGCGGCGGCCACTGCGGCCACCGGAAACTCAGCGCCGGCCACGCTCGCCGCTTCGAGCATAGCCTGTTCATCCCGATTTAGCCGCTCCAGATTGTGCTCGATCATCTGGACGATGCTGGGAGGCGTCTCGATCCGATCCGCCGCGAGTGCCTTCGCCGGCTGAGCTGTTGCTGCGCCGCCAAGAATGTTCGGGATTTCGCGCTCGACAATGTAGTCGACCACGTTGACCATAAACAGCGGATTGCCGTCTGTGCGCTGGTAGATGGAATGGGCTAATCTTCGTAGCCGTTCTTGCGCAGAAGGTTCGCTTCGCTGTAATCCGCCTGACACTTCAGAGCTACAGGGAGAAGCGAACCGTAGAGTCAGATACTCCATAACCGCCGCTTCGCCCAGCAGCCTCAATGGCAACTCTTTGCATTGACCGTGTATCTGCAACTCGTGCTTGAGGTTTTTCAGCGGATGCTCGCGCACGATCACTTCCACCGGCCGGTAGGTGCCGAGCACCAGCAGCCGCGCTGGTTCCCGGCGGCGCGCCAGAAAGCCCAGCCACTCAACTGTCGAATAGTCACTCCAATGCAGATCTTCCAGTCGCAGTACGAGCGGCCTTTCGGCGCTGATCACTTCCATTGCGTCGGCCAGCTCTCGCAGCATCCGCGCACTGGTAACGCCTGCGACTCTTCCCTGCAGCTCCTTCCACTCGGCGGGGCCGAGCAGCGCCGGCATCTGCACCAACCAGGCTGGTGCGTGTTTATCCAGGAGCTCCAGCAGCCGTCCGCCTCCCGGCTCGCGGCATAGCCGCCCCAGCGCATCCAGCACCGGCAGATAGGCTTCGCCGGCCCCGTAATGCTCGATACACTGTCCCCGCCCGATCCAAAGTCGGCCCTCCGGAGGAACCTGTTCCTGTTGCAGGAACTCCTCGACCAGCGTGGTTTTGCCGATGCCAGGCTCGCCGGTCACAAACACGATTTGGCGCTCGCCCTCCAAGGCCCGCTCCAACCATTTATGTAGCTGCTCCATCTCTGCATCGCGCCCAACAAAATGTGGACTGGCAGATGTCGAGTGAGTCGTGGAAGCGTGCTCCGCGAATCGAAATCCGGAGTCCGCAAGCGAACTGGTTCGGTAGATACCGGGGCGATGAATCGATACCCTAGCCGGTGCACGGTTTCGATATACCGCGGCGTCCTCGGGTCATCTCCCAACGCTTTACGGATCTCGCTCATACACATCGTAAGCGCGGCATCAGTCACCGTGATGCCCGGCCAGACCGCCCGCCAGAGCTCATCCTTGCTAACCAACTGGCCGGCATGCTCCACCAGATAGCCGAAGCATATTGAAGGCTTTCGGCGTCAGCAGGATCGGCTGCTCTCCCCGCCGCAGCGAGGCGTTGGCTCACGTCCAGTCGAAAAGAGCTGAAGACAAACATCGTCTTCCTCCCTTATGTCCACGCTTTGGAGAAATCTTGCCGAAATCTTGGAACTTCCTTGCGACTCGGCCTCTTCATTGTTGCTATTGGTGAACCAGGATGAACAAGCCGATAAACAAGCACATCGCATGCTCCTGAGACAACAAGTGACCCAACCCTCCAAGGCGAGTCTCCACACCCTACATACCCGTATCGTTGGTTGGCGCTGCCAACCGGTCTCTTACGGATGGAGGATAGGAGGGAGGGATGGTTTCACCACGAAATCCGAAAACACGGCGAGCGTCGGGCTGTGCTGGCGCGAAATATTGCGGTCCGTTTTAAGAAGGAACGGAGGAGACAGATAGATGAAATGGCAGCAGACCCGGCGGAACGCTTACCAACGGCGCTCGGTTAGGCCGTGGCTTCCGGTGCTCATCGCGGTCATGGTGGCAGGGCTAGGGCGAAGGGATGCGGCCTTTGCGCTGCCATTCGATCCGGTAGGCCCGCAGCCCATCGAGAAATTCACTCCGCCGCCCAACGGCTTTGTCTGGCAGATGCCTAGCCGGTTCGGCACGATCAAAGACAACGGCACTATCGACTTCCACTGGACGCCCGATACGTACAGCGGGACATTTGTGGGTGGGCCCGGGTTCGAACGACTGACGGTGTCGAATGGCTACTACGATCCAGGTTATGTCCAGCCCGACCATTTGGAAGTGGATTTCGACGGCTGTCCCTCGCAATCAGAGGAAAACCTGTCCGGCAGCAATGCTACACAGAATACATACACCTGGAATATGGTAAGCGGAGTTGGAGCTTTGCCTCTCCTGCGCAACCTAGCTGCAACTTTTCTTACAATTTTGCGTACTCGCAATTTGGGTCAGCACTGTACGACGGGCTCAACGTCTCCGTCACACTGACTGTCGCGATTCCCGGTGCGGACTCTGTGCAGTACACGCAGAACGTTGTCGTGAAAGACTATCTGATCGTCTCGATCGGCGATTCGTTCGGTTCTGGAGAAGGCAATCCTGATATTCCCGGGCGCTGGTATTTCAACGTTTTTCAACAGCCCATCCGGAATGGATTCCACCAGTCTGGGAGGACACCCGCTGCCACCGCTCGGCCGCATCCGGCCCGGCGCAAGCCGCCCTCGCGATCGAGCAGAGCGACCCTCACAGCTCAGTGACCTTTCTGTCGTTCGCCTGCTCCGGAGCTACAGTTGAAACCCCGGAATGGGAGCAACCGCTACTCGAGGCGATCGGTGACCTGGTCAGTTCCGCGGGCCTGGTCATCGGTCCAGTCGGCCAGGCCTTCGGCTTCGACGCCAGCGAGCCCGACGGCGAAGGCGTTCTTGCCCCATATAGAGGTGCGGAGGTTCCTCCAGGTTCTATTTTTGACCCCAACAATGGTCTGCTGGCATACTTCGACAGCACTCCCAATTATGTGCGGCACAAATCGCAGCAACTTATGAATGCTGTGGAAGCCGCAGGATCGATGCGCTGATAATCTCTGGAGGCGGGAACGATATCGGCTTCAGATATGTCGCCGAGGCCTGTTTACTGACCAGGAATTGCCCCAGTCTAGCAGTAGTGCAGCTTTCTCCCGGCCCTAATTATTACTCATTAAGTCAAGCGGTTTCGACTTCATTGGGTGAGCTTCCGGGTAAGTATCATGACCTCGCCAATGCTATCGCCGGACTGAATATAGCCTCAAATCCTACCACCGGCCTGGCTAATATCTATATTACCCAATACCCTACCTCGAACGCGACGATAATGGTAACTATTGCCAGACCAGCTGACGACGTGTTTGGCTGTTGCAGTCTACGCAAGTGACGTCCAATGGACCAGCAATTCGTGTTCACACCGTTGAACCAGCTGTACAAGCTGCCACCGACGCAAATACTTGGCATTTCGTTACCCCTCGCCGAGAATTTCAGCAAAAAAGCGTCGGGAGTCGGACACTGTTATGGCGCCAGCGATCCGTGGGTTCGCCGCGCTGCGGTCGCCGCTGCAATCCAGGAGCCGCCCGGCGTTCCAGGCTTCAGTTTCCCGCTTGCGTTCACCAACGACACGACGCATACCGAGAGCACCTTGCACCCCAACGCTCTAGGACAACAGGAGTAGCTGCTCGCCTGTGCGGCTATCACCCCGGACCTGCCGAGATCGAGTCCCACCCCCGCTAGCACGCCGACGCATCCATCCTTCAATACAGTTGCCGCCAGCTCCGACAGCTCCATCACTGATCAGCGAGGCACTCACAGATAGTTGATCGGGAGCTGCAATAGCGGTAACTGCTCTTCGAGTAGCGCCGTTTACCAGGTGACCGCAACCGGCAGTACCGCGATTAATGCGCAAAACGTATTGATAAACGGTAAATTCGCCAGCTTCGTGGTCACTAACACCAGCACCGTCACCCTCACTTCAGACTGCTCGGCAGCCGGCGTAAGCTGTGCTGCCCTATTGAACGAACTCAAACGCAGCTCAATTGTAATTTCACTTTCCAGAATGACGGCGTTTACTATCTGCGCTCGGCGCCGAAGACACCAACAACGAGACCAGCAGCTTTCAAGACGAAGTCAAGATTGACCTACACGATCCAACCGCGCTCTCACAGCTATCACCCACCGCGCCTAACTCCGCAGGCTGGTATAAGGTCCCTGTGACCGTAACTTTGTATGGCAACGATGGCCCTTCCAGCTCGAGCATCGATCACCTTCAATATACGCTGGACGGCGGCTTATCAACGATTGTGCCCGCAGGTGCTCAATTGCCCATCAACACGGACAGTACTCATTCAGTCGGTTTCAGGCCTTCGATGCCGCCGAGCGCCAAAGCGCGCTGCAATCAGTGACCATCGAGCTAGATCAGACGCCACCGACTGTCAGTGTATCAGCAATCCGTCGTCCCTTTGGCCGCCGAACGGAAAAATGGTGCCAGTCACGATTTCAGGTGCAATCACTGATGCGACCTCAGGCGTTAATCCCACCACTGGGCGTATGCAGTGACCGTTAAATACGGAAGTGTGCAACCCAGTGGACGCTAGAGCCTGGGAGCCGGCGGAAGCTACTCCGCCACGTTTTTTCTCAAAACCTCCCGGAATGGTACATAACTCAATGGCCGGCTACAAAATCAGAGTCAATGCAAGGACAATGCTGGCAATAACGCTTCTTCTTCGACCGCTGTCACTGTTCCCCATGATCAGAGAAGCTGAAGTTAATTGAACGCTGACGGCCGACCATCATATGGCATCAGTGTTGCCCCGCCGATGAATCTCGGACCCAAAAACCAGCAGCCTATCTGAGGGCGAACGCAAGGTCGTAACGGCGTTGTTCGTAACCTCAAAGGCTCGACGGAATTGATGGAGGCCCTCGACCCGGAGGAAGCCAGCGCAATTATTGACCCTGCCCTCCAGATCATAGTCGGCGGCGTCCGCCGCTATGGCGGT
Source organism: Binataceae bacterium (SeqCode) (assembly GCA_963752805.1). Classification (GTDB taxonomy): domain Bacteria; phylum Desulfobacterota; class Binatia; order Binatales; family Binataceae; genus JAMXLL01. The sequence goes on along the minus strand of CAVWAA010000011.1, from coordinate 127,440 downwards.
TATGTCGTACAATCGACCGGTGATGGGATTTTCGCCGTATTTGGTGCACCTGCCGCGTTCGAAGATCATCCACTGCGGGCGCTCCACGCGGCGCTGGAGATCCAGCGCGAATTGCAGCAGTACTCCACAGAATTGCAGGCGCGTGGTAAACCGCCCCTCGAAGCCCGTCTGGGTGTCAACACCGGCGAGGTTGTGATGCGCGATATCGAAACGAGCGGAGGAGTGGAATACACTCCGGTCGGACATACCGCTAATCTTGCCGCCCGGCTACAGACAATCGCGCCGCCAGGTTCAATAGCGGCCAGCGAGGCGACGCGCAGGTTAATTGAGGGTTATTTTGAACTGCGTTCTCTCGGTCGGATGCAGGTCAAAGGCATAACCGAGCCGTTAGTGTTTATGAAGTATTGGGTTTGGGGTCACTTCGGGTCCGTCTGGAACTGTCCGCGCGGCGAGGCTTCACTAGGTTCATAGGACGCGAGAACGAACTACGGCAACTCGAGCACTCCCTGCATCTTGCACTCGCAAGGTGTGGTCAGGTCTACGCTGTAATCGGCGATGCGGGGGCAGGCAAGTCGCGGTTGCTTCATGAGTTCGGGATTGTGCTTTCGCCCGAATACATGATTCTTCACATCCAACCGGTGTCCCATGGTAGAACTTCGGCGTACCTCCCGGTGCTGGAATTGCTCCAAAAGTATTTTGGGATTGGAGGCGAAGAGGCCCCACTCGAACAGCGCGAAAAAATCAAGGCCGGCCTCGACCGGTTCGATCCCGGGCTGCGGGGGTTGCTGCCGTATTTGTTTGCTTTGTTTGGAATTCAGGAGGCCCACGATCCGCTCCTGCATATGGATTCGCAGGTCAAGCGCAATCGCACTTTCGATGCAATTAATCGCGTAATCCTGAGGGAAAGCCTGCGTCGTCCCGTCATCGTTATTTTTGAGGACCTGCACTGGATCGACAGCGAGACGCAGGAACTTCTGAATCTTTTGACCGATAGTATTGGGAACTCGCGCGTTCTGCTGCTGGTCAGTTACCGACCGGAGTACCGTCACGACTGGTGGAAAAAAGCCTGCTATTCGGAACTTCGGCTTGAGCCGCTGTCCGCACAGAACTCTGCCGAAATGCTCTCGGCACTGATAGGCGATGCTGCTGAGCTAGAGCCGGTCAAGCGGTTCGTGGTCGAGCGTACCGAGGGCAATCCATTCTTCATCGAGGAGATCGTCCGCGCGTTGTTCGAGGAGGGCGCACTAATACGTAACGGTACTGTCACGGCTACGCATCTGCTCTCACAGGTGCGGCTGCCGGCGACTGTTCAAGGAGTGTTGGCCTCGCGCATCGACCGGCTCTCATCCGAGCAGAAAGAGTTTTTGCAGATGCTCGCAGTTATCGGCAGAGAATTGCCGCTCAGCCTGATAAGGCGGGTTGTTGCGCGCGCCGACACCGAAATCGAGCAGGTTCTCACGAAACTTCAGGAAAACCAATTCATATATCGCCAGCCAGAACCGGGCGAAGTCAGGTTCGCGTTCAGCCACGCCCTCACACAGGAGGTGGGCTACGGCTCATTGCTTATCGAGCGCCGCAAGAGCCTGCATGAGCGTACGGCGGCGGCGATCGAGTCGCTTTATGCCGAGCGGCTCGACGATCATCTGAGCGAACTGGCACATCATTACGAGCACAGCGGCAACGCGGTAAAAGCACTTGAATATCTCGGGCGTGCCGGTCAACAGGCGGCTGGACGCTCGGCCCACGCCGAGGCGAGCAGGCTGTTAACAGCGGCGCTGCAATTGCTCCACAGCTTTCCAGAAACGCCCGAGCGTGCCGAACGGGAGCTGGCGCTGCAACTGACCCTGGGCATGTCCCTCCAGGTTTTGAGGGGGTGGTCAGCACCGGAACTCGGCGATATCTACCAGCGTGCGCGCGCGCTTTGCCAGCAAGTCGGTGAAACATCACACTTCTCCGCCGCTCTCGCCGGACTCCTCGCCTTTTACGTGATGCGCGGCGAGCTGCAAATAGCCGGCGATCTGGCACGACAGTTATTAGCCATCGCCGAAGGTCAGCAGGACCTCGGCCTCCTTTTGAGGGCGCAGGCGGCTATGGGCTTCACGCTGATCTGGCCAGGACAGTTCGCTACGGCCCTGGCGCATCTGGAACGCGCGAGTTCGCTTTGCGATGAAGTACCGCAACCCTCTCGGGACTCGCTTTACGCTCAGCTTCGCGCGGACATTCTTGGCAACCTGGCGTTAACCCTCACGATTTCGGGCTATCCCGATCAGGGCGCTGACAGGGTTGCACAGGCAGTTACCCTCGCGCGGGAAATGCGTCTGCCGTTCAGTCTGGCCATTGCGCTTCACCTGTCGAGTGTTATTCATTCAGGCCGAGGCGAGGGGGAGGCGGCCTTGCGCTACGCGGATGAAGTTACCGAGCTGGCAACCGAGCACGGCTTTCAGCTTCTCAGGGGATACGGCATTTGCTGGCGCGGCGTAGCACTAATCGTGAATGGTAATCCCGAGCAGGGCATCACGCACTTGCGCAACGGTCTGGCGTTGGTGAGAAGCACCGGTTCCGAAACTGCCCAGACATACTGGCTTACTATGATGGCCGCAGGGTATCAGCTCCTGGGGCGAGCGGAAGAGGGTTTGACGGTCGTTGCTGAAGCATTGGCCGCAATCGAAAAAACGGGCGAGCGTATCGCGGAAGCCGAGGTGTACCGTCTTAAAGCAGAACTACTCCTGATGACTGAAGACGAGTTCCCGAGTTCTGCTCGTGAGCATGAGGCTGAGCAACTGCTGCGCCAGGCGATAGATGTGGCGCGCGTGCCAGGGCTCAAGATCCTGGGAATTGAGCGCCGCCACGACACTTGCGCGGCTCCTCAACGGACAGGGCCGCCGCGATGAAGCTTATAGGACCCTCGCGCAAATCTATTCTTGGTTCAGTGAAGGTTTTAATACCCGACTTCTGAAGGGCGCGAGGATCCTTTTGGATCAGCTGGCCAAAATTTGATACCGCAGCGCACCGACGCTCCGCTATCAACACTTCACAATGCATTGAAATGGAATCCCTCGCAGACCGGGATGGCTGATTAGCCAGTTGAAGTAGGCATCGTAGACGCTGCATGCGGGTTATCGGCTCACTGGTCGAGCAGCAGTTTGGCTTCCTGAAGATCGGCCGTGTCGAACCCCTCGCGGGCGGGCGGTGCTCCTCCCGAACTCCGTAGGTAACAGCCGGCGGCCCAGCAGGTACCGGGGCAATAAAGCGGTAGCCCAGCCGGTGCACGGTTTCGATATAGCGGGGTGTCCTCGAATCGTCGCCCAGGGCTTTGCGGATCTCACTCACACACATTGTTAAGGGCAGCGTCTGTCACCGAGATCCTCGGCCACCCCGCGCGCCAGAGCTCATCCTTGCTCACTAATTGACCGGCATGCTCGACCAGATAGCGAAGCATTGTGAGGGCTTTGGGCGTGAGCAGGATCGGCTGCTCTCCTCGCCACAATGAGGCGTTGGCTACGCCCGAGCGAAAGGAGCTGAAGACTAACATCGTCTTCCCCATAATATCCGACCTTTTGGAGAAATCTTGCGGAAATTTTGGAACTTCCTTGCGACTCGGCCTCTTCAGGTTGCTAGTAGTTGGCGGCGACCAACAGATCGATAACCAAGCACATAACCTACACATAGGTAAACACATGAGTCAGCCTCCGGCAGACAAATCGCCCTTATCGCCTCATCGAGCGTTTGTCGTGCAGCTTCGAGAACAAGCAGATGCGGGGCACGGTGTTTGGACGGGTCGCATTGAACATGTGACCTCGGGGCGGGCGACCCATTTCCAGTCATTGGAAGAACTGGCCACGTTCATGGCAGGGGTTTTGACGTCGCTAAGCAAGGATGTGTCCGACGAGTGAATTGAAACCGGATGACCCAGGAGCGTCGTAGCGCAGCGCTCCTAATTTACTACAACGAACGTAGGAGAGGCATTATGAGCCGACAAACTAATCGCCATTCTCAACTGGAAGCTCCCGCCCGCCCACCACCGTCTCCAGCAGGATCTCCTTCTGCCGATACGGATGTACTAGCTGGTGTGGTCGAAAAGCATTTTGCTCAGAGCTGGATCGGACCAATTGGTCGTCTTTTCCAGCCGGAACTGAAAACAGTGCAGATCAAGAAAGAGGGGAAAACATGTTTGGACGCTTAATCACCGCGATCAGGAATGACTATCGAACGGCGGCACCTGCGCGATTTGCCCTGGTCACAATGCTCTCTCTCCGCCTTAATATTGTCAGTGTCCCCCAGCGGAGCCACCATCGGGACCATCAGCAAAGCAGATTTGTCCGGACCATGGGCCGCCACCATGACCGGAGACACCGGTTGTGGGGTTACGACTGTGTATTTTACCTTCACGCTCAACACGTCCGGCTCTGGCTCGGGTACTGCAGTCAATCATACGTCAGGTTGCGGCGACTCCACCAGCACCAACACTTTCACTATTACGTCGCTGAATGCGAACGGCAGCGGGACCGCGAATTATGGCTGCGGTACTAGCTGCGGGTTTAACCTCAATATCCAGGTTGCCCCCGACCGTTCAGTGTTCAACCTCGTAGACGTAAGCACGGCAAATCCTGGCAACTATCTCGAGGGGACGGCTGTTCATCAATGATTTGAGTAAATCGAGTCCTCACCACCGAGAAAAGGGGAGCCGAACAAGGCTCCCCTTATTCCAATTTAGAGTCTGGCGATCTGGACCAATGTCCCAACTGATCTGCGACAGAGTGAGGATCCGGGGTAGGCCGCCCGAGATGCTGCTCACTTCCGTGTATTAGCCGCGGCGAGCTTTGCGCTTCGCTGATTTCACTGATGCGAGCCGACGCGATGCGGCCTGAAAGAGACGGTCCGCTCGCTTAGCCGACGCTGCAAAAGCTTGCCGAATTCCGGATTGTCCTGGATCACACGGTCGATGAGATCGTCTTCTTCTTGCAGAGGAACCAGTTGAAACGACGGCCTACCGTTGACCGTCACTACTACCGGCTCATCGTGACGAAGCTGACCGCAACGGCTCAGCTTGGCCTTAGCCTCGCTCAGTGGAACGACTTTCATGGGCAGTAAACCTCTTGCCCAGTCTCTCATCCGTTCTTTGCAAAAGCAAAGCGAAGGTGCAATCGTGAAATGAAACGCCCTTGCTAAATTGCTGGGGGAATCGAACTTTGAACGGCGTACACGATATTGGCGGGATGGACGGGTTCGGCGCTATTCATCTTGAAACTGATGAGCCGGTGTTTCACGAGCCTTGGGAGAGCCGTGTGTTTGGGATGTTTGTTACCGGTGCGGGACTCCCGCCGACGCTACTTGATGCCCGCCGCCATCGATTGGAGCGGCTCGATCCGCTTAAATACCTCAGCTCCAGTTATTACGAGCGCTGGCTGGCGGTGATGGAGGGAGCACTGATCGAAGCCGGCACCCTGAAGCCGGAAGAAATCGAAGCAAGAATCCACCAGTTCGCGGCTGATCCCGCCCTGCCGATACCGCGCCGGGACGATCCCGCACGCGCCGAAGGCTTGGCAAATGTCTTGCGCGCCGGCCGCCCGTTCACACGGAAACTTCGCCAGAAGCCGCGCTTCACCGTGGGCGACAAAATTGTGACGCGCAACCTTAATCCGCACGGCCACACGCGCTTGCCGCGCTATACGCGTGGCAAGCGAGGCGTCATCGTCGCCCATCACGGAGCTCACGTTTTTCCGGATACCAACGCGCATGGTCTCGGCGAAAATCCGCAGCATCTCTATACGGTTCGCATCGCGATGCGTGAGTTGTGGGGCGATAATGCTGAACCAAATGAAAGCGTGCTGATCGATATTTGGGAAAGCTACCTGGAGAAGGATAAAACCGCGGCCAAATCGACAGTGCAGAAAAGTGTGCCTGCAGCAAAGAAAATGGCGGCGAAGGCCTCACCGCGAGCAGCCAAAGTGCACGCGCGCACTGCTGCTTCAAAGCGCTCGCTTGCCGCGACGCTGCCATCAGTTGCGCGGACCTCGCCCGGAGAAGGCGGGAAAAGCAACAGAGGCAGAGCGAGAGCGGGAGGAGGTTGGGCGGGGGGTGCGCGAGGAGCAGGCAAACCGATGAGGAGGAGCCGATGAGCGATCAGGAGTCTCACCAGGGCCAACACCATCCCCGTCCCCTGTCCGCCGCCGCGCTCCGCGCGAAAGCGATCGAGTCACTGCTGGTCGAAAAGGGTCTGCTGGCCAGTGATGCGATCGACCGGGTAGTAGAGATTTACGAGAAGGACGTTGGTCCGCTCAACGGCGCCAAGGTCGTTGCGCGCGCCTGGTGCGACCCTGGCTACAAGCGCCGGCTGCTTCACGATGGGACGGCGGCGATTGCCGAACTAGGGTTCGGTGGATTACAGGGCGAGCACATGGTGATAGTGGAGAACACGCCAAAAGTGCACAATGTTGTGTGCTGCACTTTGTGCTCATGCTATCCATGGCCAGTGCTTGGATTGCCGCCGACGTGGTACAAATCGCTGGCTTATCGCTCCCGGATCGTGCGTGAACCGCGAGCGGTCCTGCACGAATTTGGGCTTGAGCTACCGGAGTCGGTCGAAATCCGTGTATGGGACAGCAGCGCCGAAATTCGCTACATGGTTCTGCCGGAGCGGCCAGCCGCGACGGAGGAGATGACTGAGGCGGAGCTTGCGTCGCTGGTCACCCGCGACTCCTTAATAGGGGTCGGCCTCGCCACCAGGCAGAGCGAAGCGGAGCCGGTGACCCGAGGCCGGGTGTAGCGGGCCGAAGTCCTGAGCGGAATCGAAGGGTAAGCAGGTCTGCCGAACGGCCCGCAAGGGCCTATTGGACGTGCGCATAAAATCTATCGAGACTGCGGCCGGCTAAGAGGCAATTCCTAGTGGACCATTACGAGCGGTTGTTCGGCAATGCCGGATACATCGCCAGGCGTATCGCAAGCGATGTCAGCGGTCCCGCGGCGATTCCGCGCCGCAATGGCGAACCGGTGTTCAATGAGCCGTGGGAGAGTCGCGTTTTCGGGGCGGCGGTAGCCCTGTGTGAGCGGGGACTCTTCGAATGGGACGAATTTCGCGATCGGCTGATTGCCGAGATTGCGTCGGCCGGCACTGGGCGTCTCGCGTCTGTACAGCTACCGTCGTATTACGAATGCTTCTTGTCAGCGCTCGAACGGTTGGTGATTGACAAAGGCATCTGCGCAAAAGAGGAGATCGAGCGGCTTGCGAACGCAGAATTGGCCGACGAGCATGACCAGCACCGAAAGCCCACGTAAATAGAGCACGAAACGTCACCTCGACAGTGCCGGGACAACAAGGGTTACGTCGATGCGCCTACTCAGCTCGCAGGCGCGGAATTCGTGAAGCGCGATATGGCTTCCATCAGTACCGCACGCCGTAATGGTTTCGTAAGGTGGCCGTTGCAGCCGGCTTCGATCGCTCTCACCCGATCTTCGACCATCGCGCGTCCGGTGAGCGCGATGATCGGCGTTGGGCTGGCTCCGTGCTCACGCTCCCACGCACGCATTGAGGCGACGGCGCTATAACCGTCCAGCACCGGCATGTTCACGTCGACCAACACCAGATCGTAGGGTCTGGTCTTGAACATCTCGACCGCAACCCGTCCGTTCTCGGCGGTGTGGAGTTGGTGAGGAGTGCCCCGAAGGTATGCCGCTATCAGCAATCGATTGTCCTCGGAATCCTCGGCCAGCAGGATCCTGAGCCCCCGCAAATTCTCTGCTCGCGGCGGCCCTGGCTCGGCGGCGGGCTCCCTGGCCTCGGTTTGAGCTCCGGCCGCCATGGTCGCCACCGCGTCGAGCAACTCGGCTCTCCTAATGGGTTTCAGCAGATGGCGGCCGAGACCGGTTTCGCGGGCGACGCGCGGCCCACGGGGAAGGTCGTCATTGGTGAGCATAACGATCGTCCTTTCACGATCGGACTGGTCGAACTCCCCGGCCAGCTCAATACCGATGTCCGGTGGCATTTGCGCGTCGAGCAGGATCACGTGGTAATGGGAGCCGCTCCGATGCGCTTGGCTAAGCTCCTGACGCGCCTGCGCCGCGCCGCCGCAAAGCGATACCGTTGCTCCGGCACTATTGAGCATCTCGCCAATCGCTGCACGGCTCGCCGCATTATCGTCAACTACGAGTACTCGAGTTCTTGCCAAACGTGATTTGCCGGAAGTATCCTCCTCGCCGCCACTCTGAACATCCATCGGGCAGGTGAAGTAGAAAGTGCTGCCCATGCCCGGCACGCTTTCCACCCAAATTCGTCCGCCCATCGCTTCAACCAGGCGTTTTGATATCTCCAGTCCAAGTCCGCTTCCCTCGTGACCACCGGGTATCGAGGCTGTCCGGGTGAAGCGTGAAAAGATCCGCTTCTGTTCCTCCGGTGCGATACCGACTCCGGTGTCGGCGACGCAGAACCTCAGCACCCCGGCCTCTCGCGAGCCGACATCAGTCCCAACGCGCATTATAACCTGGCCCTTATCCGTGAACTTGATCGCGTTGACGAGCAAATTGGAGCACACCTGCCGCAGCCGCATCGGATCGCCTATCAACCTGATCGGCGTCCCCGGCGTTACGCTGAAGATCAATTCGAGGCCTTTGCGGTGGGCCTGCAGCGCCATGGCGTCGGCCAGATGGTCCACCAGTTCGTATAAGTCGAACCCGATATGATCGAGGTGAAGCTCTCCGGCCTCGATTCGCGAGATATCGACAATGTCATTGATCAGGCCGATCAAGGCGTCGCCGCTGGCGCGGCAAATGTTAAGGTATTGAGACTGCTCAGGCCTGATTTCGGTGCCTTCCAGCACTTCGATCATGCCGATGATGGTATTCAACGGCGTGCGCATCTCATGACTCATCGACGCCAGAAACTCCGATTTGTCTCGCGAGGCCTTCAGGGCGTGTGTCAGTTCTTCAAGCTGTCGGAACAGTCTGCGGCGGTACTGATCGATGAACGCGGCCGGAAATTCGGACAGGATCAGCACCGCGAGCAGCGTGATCCATTGATAGTATAGGAAGCGCTCCACAACGGGTGCATTCAGACTGACAACCACGTAGCTCGCCAGGCAGAGGAGGTTAAGCGCGCTCTGCCAAACCACGCCCCAGGGCAGGAAAGTTGCGCAGCCAAAGGAAAATGTGATGATGGTGTAAAAATGCGGCGTGACGGTACCGTTGACGATGTTCATGATGGCGCCGGCCACGTCCAGAAACCCGACCTGTACGAGAGCCAGCGGTTTCCAGTAGCGCGGAAACCATCGCGTGCGTGTCACCACAACAGCAAACAGCCCATCAGTGCTGGTAATTGCGTAGCCCAGCATATAAAAGTGCTGGTATTGCGGCATCGCGGCTCGGTCGGCCGCGAAGTAAAGAAATTGGAAAAGAAAGACAATCGTGCCGACGATACGAAAACAGCGCGCAGCGAGCGCCGCGTTTTCGGACTCGATCGCGGTCGGACGGTTAGCGGGAGCTGAAGCGCTCAAGGCCGCTGCGCCTACTCAGCTCGCAGGCGCGGAATTCGTGAAGCGCGATATGGCTTCCATCAGTACCGCACGCCGTAATGGTTTCGTAAGGTGGCCGTTGCAGCCGGCTTCGATCGCTCTCACCCGATCCTCGACCATCGCGCGTCCGGTGAGCGCGATGGTCGGCGTTGGGCTGGCTCCGTGCTCACGCTCCCACGCACGCATTGAGGCGACGGCGCTATAACCGTCCAGCACCGGCATGTTCACGTCGACCAACACCAGATCGTAGGGTCTGGTCTTGAACATCTCGACCGCAACCCGTCCGTTCTCGGCGGTGTCGAGTTGGTGAGGAGTGCCCCGAAGGTATGCCGCTATCAGCAATCGATTGTCCTCTGAATCCTCGGCCAGCAGGATCCTGAGCCCCCGCAAATTCTCTGCTCGCGGCGGCCCTGGCTCGGCGGCGGGCTCCCTGGCCTCGGTTTGAGCTCTGGCCGCCATGCTCGCCACCGCGTCGAGCAACTCGGCTCTCCTAATGGGTTTCAGCAGATGGCGGCCGAGACCGGTTTCGCGGGCGACGCGCGGCCCACGGGGAAGGTCGTCATTGGTGAGCATAACGATCGTCCTTTCACGATCGGACTGGTCGAACTCCCCGGCCAGCTCAATACCGATGTCCGGTGGCATTTGCGCGTCGAGCAGGATCACGTGGTAATGGGAGCCGCTCCGATGCGCTTGGCTAAGCTCCTGACGCGCCTGCGCCGCGCCGCCGCAAAGCGATACCGATGCTCCGGCACCATTGAGCATCTCGCCGATCGCCGCACGGCTCGCCGCATTATCGTCTACCACGAGTACTCGAGTTCTTGCCAAACGTGATTTGCCGGAAGTATCCTCCTCGCCGGCACTCTGAACATCCATCGGGCAGGTGAAGTAGAAAGTGCTGCCCATGCCCGGCACGCTTTCCACCCAAATTCGTCCGCCCATCGCTTCAACCAGGCGTTTTGATATCTCCAGTCCGAGTCCGCTTCCCTCGTGACCACCGGGCATCGAGGCTGTCCGGGTGAAGCGTGAAAAGATCCGCTTCTGTTCCTCCGGTGCGATACCGACTCCGGTGTCGGCGACGCAGAACCTCAGCACCCCGGCCTCTCGCGAGCCGACGTCAGTCCCAACGCGCATTACAACCTGGCCCTTATCCGTGAACTTGATCGCGTTGACGAGCAAATTGGAGCACACCTGCCGCAGCCGCATCGGATCGCCTATCAACCTGATCGGCGTCCCCGGCGTTACGTTGAAGATCAATTCGAGGCCTTTGCGGTGGGCCCGCAGCGCCATGGCGTCGGCCAGATGATCCACCAGTTCGTATAGGTCGAACCCGATATGATCGAGGTGAAGCTCTCCGGCCTCGATTCGCGAGATATCGACAATGTCATTGATCAGGCCGATCAAGGCGTCGCCGCTGGCGCGGCAAATGTTAAGGTATTGAGACTGCTCAGGCCTGATTTCGGTGCCTTCCAGCACTTCGATCATGCCGATGATGGTATTGAGCGGCGTGCGCATCTCATGACTCATCGACGCCAGAAACTCCGATTTGTCTCGCGAGGCCTTCAGGGCGTGTGTCAGTTCTTCAAGCTGACGGAACAGTCTGCGGCGGTACTGATCGATGAACGCGGCCGGAAATTCGGACAGGATCAGCACCGCGAGCAGCGTAATCCATTGATAGTATAGGAAGCGCTCCACAACGGTTGCATTCAGACTGACAACCACGTAGCTCGCCAGGCAGACGAGGTTAAGCGCGCTCTGCCAAACCACGCCCCAGGGCAGGAAAGTTGCGCAGCCAAAGGAAAATGTGATGATGATATAAAAATGCGGCGTGACGGTACCGCTGATGATGTTCATGATGGTGCCGGTCACGTCCAGAAGCCCGACCTGTACGAGAGCCAGCGGTTTCCAGTAGCGCGGAAACCACCGCGCGCGTGTCACCACAACAGCAAACAGCCCATCGATGCTATTAATTACGTAGAAGGGCAGAAAAATGTGCTGGTATTCCGCCATCGTGACGCGGTCGGCCGCGAGGAAAAGAAACTGGAAAAGAAAGACAATTGTGCCGACGATACGAAAACAGCGCGCAGCGAGCGCCGCGTTTTCGGACTCGATCGCGGTCGGACGGTTAGCGTGAGCTGAAGCGCTCAAGGCATCGGCGGGCGGACTCAATGCCATGCCGCAGCCGCCGCAGAAAACGGCTTCAGACGGATTCTCTCTAAAACAATTCGGACATTTCAGCCTGAGGAGCGCGCCGCATCGGATACAGTGCTTGCCGTCTGCCTCATTGTCTAAGTTGCAGCTTGCGCAACGCACCGAGGGTCTTCTCCACGGCAAGAGACGTCCACAGCGCGTATCATTTTGCCTGATTCAAGGATAGGAAGTCCCCCAAACCTCTGATGGCGTGGCGCGATTCGCACTATCAGGGATCGAGTGCATCGCCGCCTGCTGGTACCAGTCCAGCGGAGCACCGCGTCTCACGGCGCATGGCATCGAGCCCAATGCCATCGACACCAGTACCTTCGTGCACGCTACTGATTGATCAACGCCTAAAGCGGGATTAAGCTACTGTAGTTGACTGGTCGTTAGCAAGCCTTTGGGGGCCTGTCAAATGTCGGAATGTCCCAGTCAGGGACGTCCACGATCATGCGCGTTTCCGGCCGGAAATCAGATGGCATCCGGGGCGGTTGGGTTTGGGGGTGGCGTTTTTCATGGTGCGTCTTGTGGTCGGACGAGCTGGGCGGCCATAGGTGCGAGCGGTGGCGGAGCATTGACCGCGCACCCCTCGAAGGCCGCAACGACCCACGCAAGCCCGGTGGCCACCGCTAGTGCGATTACGACGTCGCGCAGATTTTCGCGATTGATGGGCGGTTCCATGTTGGACATCTCCGTGCCTGACATTGCTGATGGTCGTTGCGCCGGGTGTGACCAGTTGCGCGACCCTGATGGCATAGCTGGCGCGATTGGCCACCAAGACCTAGTACGGCAGCTGCTCACCTACCGCGATTGCATAATTTTCACCGACAGCGAGAGTCCGCGCAGCGCCATCGCCGCGCCGGCGAATTTTCAGTTGCCCTTGCAAGCCGGCAGGCCGGTTAGCGGTCGTTGTACCCCGCGCATTCCATACGAGTTTCGTTGGAGCAACTGGTGTGCCGCCGAAAAAGCTCAAAAACCATTCTGGGTGGTACTGGACCAGTGCTTCCGGTGAGGCGAAATTCCCAACACTCGAGGGCTCGATGCGGGCAGATTGCCCCATCACAAAGGAACTATCGACGCAGAACACTCGCGTGCAGCGCCTCGCGTACGTGTATGCACTAAATGTTGTCTTTATGTTAACTACAAGGATGTTAACTACGAGTCCTGGTGATAGCTCGAATGAAAGTTGGAATGCAGCTCACTGTGATGATGCTCGCGTACCTCGCCCCAATCGGCATCGCCTCCACAGTGGTGACAGGCGGCAGCGCGGCCCAGATTTTCTCGCGGGACTTGAAGGCTGAAGCTCGCATAGCGCAACGCGCCTTGAATGCATCACTTACACCCTATGTTGAGCAGGGGAAGTGGGACGAGGTGCGCTATACCATATCCGCAGTTGACCGTGACGATCTGGTCGTGGCGGTGCTGGATGAATCGGGTAGATTGCGGGTTGCGCTGCGGCGTTTGCCGATTGCAATCCCGGCGCTCAGCTGGATTTCGGCGCGGATCAAATCAGGCGGCGCGGCTGAATTCATGCGCAGGGCCAATGGATGCTAGTGGTTCTGCCGGATTGAGCCATTAGGGACTGGCAGCCGCGGCTATTTGCTGCTCGCGCAGGATTCGACGGTGCTCCGGGGAGATCGCTATCGGCAGATCGCGGCATCGCTGCTCGGAAATATCGGCTTTTTGCTGGCCGCCACTATCGGAATTCCGCTTCTGGCGCGGCGCTACGTCACGCGGCCGCTTGCCGAACTGCATAGGCGGGTAAAAGTTTTGGGCGACAGCGATGCCTCGGAGCGCGCTCCCGACGGCGGTCGAGGTGGAGTTGATCTCCGAAGAGTTCAGGCGCATCAGTGAACAACTCGCCGCGACGCGCTGTCGTCTGCTTCGAGGAACCGAGCGCAAGTTGCAACTCGAGCGCCGCATACTGAATGCAGACAAACTTGCCGCTATTTCAACTCTGGCCTCGGGTTTTGCCCATGAGGTCGGCACCCCGCTCGGTGTGATCCGGGGACGCGCCGAAATGCTGTTGAGCAGCAACTTCGAACAATCGGAGGTAACGGAGAATCTTGAGGTCATCATCACGCAAACCGACCATATTACTCGAATGGTAAAGATATTACTTGACCTCGGGCGACCCCATACCGCGATCCGTATCGCGTCGGACGTCAGGGCGATCGCTGATCGCACGGTTCAATTGCTTGAGCCTGAAGCAGTGCGCCGCGGCGTCGCAGTGATAGCAAATCTTGGCTCCAGGCCTCTGATGGTGGACTGCGACCCGGACCAGCTTCAGCAGGTTTTCGTCAACCTGGAAGTTAACGCTCTCGACTCTATGGCCCCACGTGGCGGGTTACTGCGGGTGAATTCCGTCGCGGATGAAGTCCATAGGAAGGTTAGGCTTTCATTTGAAGACACGGGACCCGGTGTACCAACCGCGATACGCGATCGCATTTTCGATCCCTTCTTCACCACCAAGGGTCCCGGACAGGGCGACGGTATGGGGCTAGCCGTCAGTCAGTCCATCATAGGCGACCATGACGGTCAACTGACCCTTGAACAACACGCGCGTGGTGCCTGCTTCGTGGTAACCCTCCCCGCTTCCAGGCCACTCGAATTGGCGCCGCCTACATAGGTAACGATGAGATGGTACAGCAAGCTACCGTCATGGTCGTCGATGACGATCAAACAATGACCAGCACCCTCGCCAAAATCCTCGGTGCGGCGGGCTATAGCGTAGTCACGGCGAAGTCGGGGGATGCGGCTCTGGCGATCCTGCGGCAAGATTGCCCCGACTTAGTAATTGCCGATCTAAAGATGAATGGTATGAGCGGTCATGAGCTGCAATCTGAAATCACGCAGCGTAGTCCCGATGTGCCAGTAGTGATCATCACCGCCTTTGGCTCGATCGAAAGCGCGGTGGAATCAATGCGGCGTGGTGCCTTCGACTTCATCACCAAGCCTTTTACTAACAGCCAGCTGAAGCTGGTAGTCGAACGCGCGCTCCAGCATCGAGAATTGCGCCGAGAGGTGCAGCGACTGCGCGGCGAGCTCGCTCGCAGTTACGGCGTCGAAAATATCATAACCGCATGCCCGCAAATGGAGGCGCTACTCGACATGGTCCACCGCATCGCTGACAGTCCAGCGGGTGTGCTGCTGACCGGGGAGAGCGGAACTGGCAAGGACCTGCTGGCGCGGGCGCTTCATTTTCAAAGCCGCCGCGCCGAAGCGCCGTTCATTCAGGTGAATTGCGCGGCGATTCCCGACAATCTGCTCGAAAGTGAATTGTTTGGACATGTCAAGGGCTCCTTCACCGACGCCCATCAAAACAAACTGGGCCTTTTTCAGGCAGCGCATCGGGGAACTCTCTTCCTCGATGAGATCGACGAGATGCCGAGCGGACTGCAAGCCAAGCTCTTGACTCGCGATTGAGAGCAAACGAGTACGACCGCTAGGGGCCACAGCCGAGGTCGCGGTGGATGTGCGGATTGTAACCGCCACCAACACTGAACTCGAAAAGGCGATCGCCGACGGCAGCTTTCGAGCTGATCTTTATTACCGGCTGTCGGCGGTGATCCTGCATATTCCGCCCTTACGTGAGCGCCGCGAGGCCATCCCGTTGTTCCTTAAGCATTTTTTGATGCGGGCAGCGGCGGAGAACGGCAGGCCGCTGCCAGAAGTCGCGCCCGACGCAATGGAACGACTGTTGCGCTACTCGTGGCCCGGAAATGTTCGCGAGATGCAGAATGCCGTCCAACGCGCTGTCTTACTTTGCCGAAACAATCGAATCTGCTCTTCGGACCTGCCGGCCAAAATCGGCGGACTCGAACTCGCCGATTTTTCGACCAATCAGGCTTTCGCGCGGAGGCCTACGCTAGAACAGCTTGAAAGCGATTACATCCAGTTCGTTCTGGCCTCTGTCGGAGGCAATAGGAGCGAGGCGGCCGGAATTCTCGGTATCGATCGAAAAACGCTCTATCGCAAGCTGGAAGCAAGCGGTCAGCCGTTCTGGTTATTCCGCAGACGCTCGGAGCCCGACCGTCAATTGTGTGCTTCCGACGCGCTCTCCACTAAAACTCCTTAGGGTCATGAATTCGGCAGACCGATTGAACGCTCGAAGGCGCTGTAGCAGGCCCCTTTAGACGTGGGCTTCCACGAGCCGTTCGGTGTGCAGAATCGCCTTCACTTCGTCATCACTCACATGGTGGAAATCGCGACAGACTGACCGACTGCGAACAAATCTTCGGGCGTTTCGAGCAAGACAATTTCGTCGGCTTCGCTGCGCAATGCTTCGAGGCTCTGCTATCCTGGGTGGTGAAGTATGCTCGCCGACAAAGCGATGTGCGCGGTGGGAGCCATAAGTCTAGGCACTCAGGAGCAGGTAATGGCCCGCTCGCTGCCCGCCAGGCGCGGCTACTCCGGTTCGCTTCTGCCGAACGCCACGGGTCAACAATTTTCGCAGTACATGCTATCGCTCTCATCTAACCGGTGGCGTGATAGGGTAGAATCGATAACATGGATTTCAATTACACTGCCGAAGATGAAGCCTTTCGGGCCGACTTCCGCGCCTGGCTGAAAAATAATCTCCAGTATGCGACGCCGATGCGCGAGCCGCTCGCCGACGAGGCGGCTGGCGACTGGGAGGCTCGCATCCAATGGCATCGCAAGCTCAACGAAGGCGGCTGGATGGCGATCAATTGGCCTAAAGAATATGGCGGCCGTGGCGCCAGCATTCTCCAGAACATCGCCTATCATGAGGAGCTCGAGCGCGCCGGCACCGCAGCGCCGTTCACCGGTTTCGGCATTCCGCTACTCGGACCGACCTTAATCCATTGGGGAACGGCAGAACAGAAGCGGCGTTTCCTGCCGAAAATCCTCACGGCCGAAGAGATTTGGTGCCAGGGCTATTCTGAACCCAACGCCGGTTCCGACCTGGCGGGACTGCTGACCCGCGCGATTGAAGACGGCGACGACTTTATCGTCAATGGCTCGAAAATATGGACCTCGGCCGCTCACCATGCGGACTGGATTTTCCTGCTCGTGCGGACCGAGCCCGGCGCGCCCAAGCATAAGGGCATCAGTTATCTTCTGGTTGATATGAAGACACCTGGTGTTACGGTGCAGTCCGCTGGTGCAGATGACGGGTGCGCGCGGTTTCAATCAGGTTTTCTTCGAAGATGTTCGCGTACCCCGGCAGAACCTGGTTGGTCAAAAGAACCAGGGCTGGCAGGTTGCGCTGACTACGCTGATGTTCGAGCGTTCGACCGGCCACGATCGTGGCATCGCGAACCAGATATTTGAACTCGCGCAACTGGCGAAGCGTGTTCCCCGCAATGGCCGTAAGGCGTGGGAGTTCTCCGGCGTTCGCCAAAAAATCGCACAATTCGCGCTTGACGCCGAAGCAATAAAGTATACCGGTTTCCGGCAGTTGACGCGCCAGTTAAAGGGTTTGCCGCCGGGGCCGGAAGGCTCAATGCTGAAGCTCTGCTCAACCGAACTGGCGCTCAGGCTCGCGGCTTTTGCACTCGAATTGCTCGGCCCCTATAGCCAGCTCGAACTTGGCGCCCCGTTCGCGCTTGATGCTGGCAAATGGTCGCAGCGGATGCTCGCGGCCCGCGGTCCAACGATCTATGCCGGGACCAACCAGGTTCAGCACAATATTATCGGCGAGCGCGTGCTCGGATTGCCGAAGGGCTGAGGAGTCGCGGCTTTAGCCTGTGAGTTCACGAGAATGACGACGAATGATATGCGAAGTCAGGTACATTTGATCGTTGGTGGATATCCGCCCGGTGCTTCCGCCGGACACGATATGGATTATGCGCGAGTCCGCCTGTTGAATTTATTGCAAGAAGCAGCCCAGGCGCACGCCACAGTCTCCAACGATTTTGCCGACCTCGAGCGCTGGTTGCCGGCTAGCCAATTGCTGATCACATACGTGGCCGGACCTTTTCCCGACGAGCAGCAGAATCGGTTGCTCTGCGAATGGCTGGACGGCGGGGGGCGATGGCTCGCGCTGCATGGCACCAGCGGCGGCAAGGCGGCACCAGTGGGCGACAACCGGCGAAGGAAGATGGTCAAGATGGCTCACCATCAGACGCTCGGCGCCTTTTTCCTCAACCACCCGCCGCTCTGCAAGTTCCGCGTCGATGTGGCCGACCATTATCATCCGCTGACCAGCGGTGTGCCTGCCTCCTTCGAGGTCGCCGACGAACTTTATATGATTGAATTGCAGCAGCCCTCGGAATCGCACGTACTGCTGACTACGCAATTGGAAAAGGATCCATCACCCGCAGGATTTGGCTTCGTATACGATAAGGACACCTCGCTCTTGCCCGACGGCAAGACGCGGGTGCTGGGCTATATTCGTAATTTTGGTAAAGGAGCGGTCACTTATGTCGCGCTTGGGCATTGCCATGGGCCGGCCAATAACGTCCAGCCGTTCGTCGATGCGAGCGTGGCGCGCGACGGAGCAACGCCGAAAGCATTTCGCGGTGCCTGGGAAAGCCCGGCGTTCGAACGGCTATTGCGCAACGCAATCGACTGGGGCGCGGGGGAGAGGCCTGTGGAACTAAGTCGTGACTTACTGTTGGGGAAAGCTGGTGCAGCGTAGCAAATGAGTAAGGCTGAATGGACGCCGACGACAAAACTTCCAAGGCGGCGCGAGCTGCGTTGGCGCGGCAGTACCAGCCCTATCTTGAAGCTGAATGGGGCTTTAAGAATAGCTGGTATCCCGCACTCTTCAGCGCCGAGTTAAAAGAAAACGAGGTCAAGGGCGTTACTATCGCCGGGCACGAAATCGCGCTCCGCCGGGCGCGCGGCCAGGTCTACGCGATTCGCGATCGCTGTGCCCATCGCGGGGTGCGGATGTCGCTGCGTCCGACCTGTTTGACCGACGACACGATCACCTGCTGGTATCACGGGTTTACCTACAATTTGAGCGATGGCATCCTGAGGACGATCGTCGCCTCACCGGACGACCCGCTAATCGGCAAAGTCCGGCTTCGCACTTATCCGGTGGCCGAACGCGCCGGCATAATTTTCCTCTTCGTAGGCGACGAGGAGTATCTGCCGCCGCCGCCGATCGAAGCCGATCTGCCGATTCGGATTACCGACGACCAGAATCCAGTCGCACATATTCTGGACGAGAATGTCTACGTTCGCGGGATCCATCGTTTGGGCAACTCCAACTGGCGGCTGGCGGTGGAAAATGGCTTCGATCCCGGCCATCTGCTGATCCACTGGGACAACCTGATCATCGCGGCGACTGATCGTAACCTTGGCCTCGGCGCACGTCCGATTGCAGAAGATGCGATCAAGATCATCGACGAGCCCAACGGCCCCAAGGGCATGATGAACATGTACAACACGCGCTCGTACAAGTTCTTCGGCGAAAACCGCGAGATCGGGATGAAAGCGCGCGGCAAGCATCCATACTATGCCCGCACTTCGGTGTTCCTGCCCGGACTTTTACTGGTGGAGCATTGGCCGGTGCCCGCATGGGCACAATACGAATGGTATGTGCCGACCGACGACAAGCATCATGAGTATTGGGAGGTGCTGGTCGGGCGCTGCGCCAGCATGGAGGACCGGCGCGAAGCCGATTACCTGTACGAACATTTTTTCGAACCGCTCGCGCTGAAGGATTTTAACAACAACGATCTGTTTGCACGCGAAGCAATGCAGAGCTTTTACGAGCATGGCGGCTGGAGCGAAGAAACGTTGTGCGCCTTCGACGATGCGACGATCGTGTGGCGCAAGGTCGCGGCACGCTTCAACCGCGGCATCCAGGAATCACCCTATCGGCGCGCCGCCGCTAACCTGTACGCGTCATGTCAGCGGTTGAGGATACCGCAGCGAAACCCGGCTCGCGGAATGTGACGCTTCATTTCGAAGACGGTGACGAGCGTCGGATTAGGGTCGAGCGCGACGAATTTGTGCTCGATGCGGCGCTGCGCCAGGGTGTCCCGCTCGTCCATCAGTGCCGCTCGGGTAGTTGCTCCACCTGTATCGCACAGTTAGTTGCTGGTGACATAGTGATGGCGGCGGAGCGGGCAACCTCGCTGCTCGCCGCGGAAGCGGCCGAGGGCAAGCGCCTGTTGTGCAGCGCTTACGCCCGCGCCGACAGTGAGGTCCGCCTGCACTATCCCGCCGCGCTAATTTACGGCGCCGAACAGCGCATGATACCGGCGGCCGTGGCGGCGCTGGAATGGCCCTCGCCAACGGTTGCAAAGCTCACCCTGGAGCTCCGGGAGGACAGCGAGTTCAGCTTCCATAGCGGACAGTACGTGCGTATCAAAGTGCCGGGCGCTGAGGAATGGCGCTCCTACTCGATGGCATCGACGGCGCGCGAGTTGCCGCGGATGGATTTCCTGGTGCGCATCCTAAGCGGCGGCGTGGTTTCGGAGTATCTGCGCGGCAGCTGCCGCCTCGGCGACGAAATCATGATCGAAGGCCCGATGGGTGCGTTCATTCTGCATTCCGGCCGCGCCCCGCAAATCTTCATCGCGGGGGGCACCGGACTCGCCCCGATCCTGGCGATGCTCGATGAAATTCGCTATCGGCCAGGACCGCGTCCGCCAATGTTGCTGAGTTTCGGATGCGCCAGCGAGAAGCAGTTCTTCTATCGTGACGAGTTGGAGTTGCGGCAGTGGTGGATGCCCGAGCTGCGCGTCATTCTTAGCGCAGATCACGTGGACAACGCCGATTCGGAACTGCTGCGGGCCACGCCGGTCGCGGCCCTCGAGCAGGAGCGCATCACGGACCCGCAAACGGTGGCATATCTATGCGGACCGCCTCCGATGATCGAGGCAGCGCGCCAGCGCTTGATTGAGATGGGTGTTGCCGCGGAGCACATCTATGCCGAGCAGTTCGTGGCAAGCGCGATCGAGAAACCCGATGAGAGCGTATAAGTCTGGTAGTAGCGAACGCCTGTCTGCAGTTGCGCCTATCCGGCTGCAATCATTGAAAGGCCGCGGGGAGCTCACGGCAGGAAATCAGAATCGAGTACCTGCGTCGCAGTCCATGGGCAATCCGTGGGGAAAACACTATCCGATAAACCGGTTTCGACGACGGCGTCCCGGCGTGCGTCCCTGTAAGCGGCTTGCATGGTTTGGTCGAGAAGGTGCTTCAGGCTCGGGCTGTCTGACAGCAACTCGTCTACAGCCTCCCGCTGGGTTTCGATAGTCCGTTTCCAACTTGCACCCTGATGCATAGGCTGGTGCAGCCATTTCAGCAGATGCAGCAAGAGCACTCCCAATCGGCTGCGCAGTTCGCGCTTCTCAGTTCTGCCCAATGTGTCCAGCTCCTCGGCCACATTCCCCCAGTCGATGCCGAGCGCTTCCAGCTCAAAGCGCTTGTTTCTCATCACGGCGGCTTGTTCTGTCGCCCAGCGATAAAAATCGCGCTCATAAAGATCGTCCATATGCTTCACTTTAATTCAGCGCTAATCGAGCCGCCAGTTCGACGTTTGCGGAGTGTCTTTCCACACGCAGTGAAGCGGTCCCAAGACAACAGATGGCCCGATTTCCTTTAATATGTATTGTAAGTTTTCGACGGTAGAGTGAATTCGACAGTTCGCTCGACTCCTCGGAGCCTAGTGATGCCTATTGAACAGAATCTTGAGCCAGACCCTCTCACGCCAGCCAGGCGCACCTCATCTCTGCCGCAGCCGAGCGGGACGGCGACCGTCAGCGATCGAGTGCAATCAACCATTCAAGTCCCGTTCTCGGACGAGCAGGAGAAATGGTATTCCGAAGCCTGCGCGCGGCTTGACTCTGAGCGGCTCAAACGCCTCCTGCTTCAACTGGTTGATATTCCCAGCCCAACCGGTGGTGAACGGAGAGCGAGCGAATTTATCGCTGAGTACGTGAGACAGCAGCTCGGAGGACGGGGCTACTATCAGCCAATCAACGAGGAGACCGGCAATGCCGTCGGTGAAATCCGCGGACGCGGCGGAGGCGGGTCGCTTTTGCTCTATGCACCTATCGATACCCATCTGGAGGGAGACCCCGGCAAGGACCTGCCGTGGGCGGGACCGGTACTTCGCGCTGATATGATTCCCAAAGGGTATGCGGAGGGCGACATGGTGTTCGGGCTGGGCGCTGCCAATCCGAAATGTATGGTGGCCACGCTCAGCGAAATCGCGGTCGCGCTGCACGAGGCCCGGATTCCAATTATTGGTGACCTTGCGGTTGGCTTTGCCGGCGGGGGGATGCCAGTGAACGTCGCCGCCCGGGGTCACTATGGAATGAGTGATGGAGTTTATCATCTGCTGACTCGCGGCGTGGCTCCCGACTTCGCCATCATCATGAAACCAGTATGGCGTGTGTATGCAGAGGAACCCGGGATGTGCTGGTTCAAGGTCGCAGTAGGTGGGACCCTGGGCTACGCGGGAATTCCGCGCGGCGCCCCCGGCTATCGCGACTCGATCATAGCGGCTGCGGAATTAATCAAGCAAATTGATGCATGGATTCCGGAATACACGGCGCGCAACACCTCGGGCGAGATCGCTCCGGAAGGTCATATTTCGGCCATACGCGCCGGATGGCCTGAACGGCCCGCGTTCCCATCCGCCACTACCGAGATTTTTCTCGATCTCCGTTGCAATCCGCGTACGTCACCGGCCGAGGTCAAAGC
The DNA here is from genome assembly GCA_963752805.1 of Binataceae bacterium (SeqCode). GTDB lineage: Bacteria > Desulfobacterota > Binatia > Binatales > Binataceae > JAMXLL01. The sequence continues at coordinate 105,118 of CAVWAA010000011.1, read as the reverse complement.
GCAGTTCGCTGAGGCCATGCGAATGATGCACGAGCGAAATCCCGATATACAATTCGACTGGGAAATGTTTGGCGCCTGTCCAGGCGGCGCCACTGACGTTAGTAACTGGATTATCCAGTCGGCGCGCCGTGGTTGGGAGCGGGTCCAGCGACGTGCGCACGGCGAACCGCCCAAACTTGGCGGCCAGACTGACGGCGCCTTGATTCGCCGGCTCGGAATCCCTTGCGCGCGAATCGGCTTTCCGTGGCCGCCGCGGAACTGCCCTGAGGAATTTAAGCAGGGGTTGGGGGGCATGGGTGTAGCGTGGATTCCCGACCTTATTAAGTCAGCGCGCGCAATTATGTACGCGGTCATTGATACCCTGACCCGTCCACGACCCGAACTCGGCCTGTGAATGCCAGGAGCCTTCCAGTCACGTGGCGCAGTCCTCTTATCTTCTCGGCCTCATCTCGGATACTCACGGCCTGATGCGTCCGGAGGCGCTGGATGCGCTCCAAGGGACAGACCTCATTATTCATGCTGGCGACATCGGTGATCCGGCCGTCCTGGAGTCATTGGCGACAATCGCGCCGGTGCGGGCAATCCGAGGCAATAACGACAGAGGTGCATGGGCTGCAAATTTTCTCGCTACCGAGGTCGTCGAGCTTGGGCCACATTCGATCTACGTCCTTCACAATCTTATGGAACTTGACCTCGATCCAGCAGCGGCCGGCTTCACCGCCGTGGTCTGCGGCCACTCTCATAAGCCGGCCGTCGAAAAACGGGGTAGTGTCCTCTTCGTCAATCCCGGCAGCGCCGGTCCGCGGCGTTTCAAGCTGCCGGTGACGGTCGCCACGATGACACTCTCGTTCGGCCGTTGCGAGGCGCACGTTGTCCCGCTTCGATTAACCCAACTCAGCCGCAAACGATGACCGGCTAATTTCATGAGAGTCGCTCATCGTACACCTCCATACGGACAGGTGTTCGATTCTAACAAAATCGCCTAATTTTGGGGTGCGGCGCCGAGCTAACCACAGACGCAACATCAAACCTGCTTACTGCGCGTCAACGAAGCCGCGCGGTGGATCGGCGAACCGATCGGAGCGCTTATTCGACCGTGACCGATTTGGCGAGATTTCTGGGCTGGTCGACGTCGGTGCCGCGGTAGACCGCAATATGGTAGGCGAGCAGTTGCAGTGGAACGGTAGTCAGCACCGGCATCAGGAAGCGATTGCTCGTGGGCACGTCGATAATTTCCCAGGCCACTTCTTCCAGCTCGCGGGTGCGATGGTCAGTGATTGCGATAATGCGGCCGTTGCGCGACTCCACCTCCTTCAGATTGGAGAGAGTTTTGTCGAACACAATATCGTTGGGAATTATGACTACTACCGGCATCTCTTCGTCGATTAGCGCGATCGGGCCGTGCTTCATTTCTCCCGCCGAATAGCCTTCGGCGTGAATGTAGGAAATTTCCTTGAGCTTCAATGCTCCTTCGAGCGCGACCGGATAATTAATGCCGCGGCCGAGATAGAGAAAATCGCGGGCCTTGCCATACTTGCGCGCGATCTTTTCGATTTGGCGCTCCTGCGCGAGAATCGCCTCAATCTGAGCCGGGATTGCGAACGCCGGCTGCAGCAACTCCTTGGCTTGCGGCGGCTCGATCCGTCCCATCCGCGATGCCAGGTGAATCGCCAGTAGATAGAAAGCCTCGATCTGCGTCAGAAAGCATTTGGTGGTGGTGACGCTGATTTCAGGCCCGCAGCGCGTGTACAACTGTGCATTCGCCTTGCGTGCAATCGAGGAATCGACGGTATTGGTGAGAGCCACCAGATGTGCGCCACGCCGCTTGCCTTCTTCCATCGCGGCCAGCGTGTCCGCGGTTTCGCCTGACTGCGAGACCGCGATTATCATCGTGCGCTGGTCAATTGCCGGACTGCGATAGCGGAACTCGGCGGAATAATCGACCTCGGCCGGAATTCCGCACAATTCCTCCAGCATAAATTTGCCGATCAGCGAGGAAATCCATGAAGCACCGGCCGAAACCATTACAATTCGGCCGATTGCTTCGGGTCCGCCGGACGGCAGCAAATCAGTCTCGAAACGCACGTCGGCCGAACCGGTGGTGGCACGCCCGCTCAACGTATCGATCCATGCTTGCGGCTGCTCGTTGATTTCCTTGCGCAGATAATGCTGATAGCCGGCCTTGGTGGCTGCGACCGCATCCCATTCGATTTGCCGGGCAGGCCGCTCGACCGGGGTGCCGTCAAACGCGAACAGGGCGACTGAATGGGCGGTGATTTCGGCCAACTCGCCGTCCTCCAGCACCAGCGCGCGCCGCGTGTGCTCCAGAATCGCCGGTATATCCGAGGCAACGAAGTTTTCGCCGTCGCCCAGTCCGAGCACCAGCGGGGTCGCGGTTTTGGCCACGACCAGCTTATCCGGCTCGGTCTCCGACATCACGACGATTGAAAAGGAACCGCGCAGCTCGGAGACGGCCGCACGCACCGCCGCCGCCAGCGTTTCCTCTCCCTTGAGCCGCTCCTCGATCAAATGGGAAATCAGCTCGGTATCAGTCTCGGACTTGAGCTTGTGGCCGCGCTTGAGGAGCATCTCGCGCAGCGCGACATAGTTTTCGATGATGCCGTTATGAATGACCGCGACTGGTCCAGCCTTATGCGGATGCGCATTGGTTTCAGAAGGGCGGCCATGCGTTGCCCATCGCGTATGGCCGATACCGATATGGCCGCTCACCGGAGATTCTTCAAGCATCCGGCGGAGATTATCGAGCTTCCCTACCGCCCGCCGAATTTCGAGCTGGCCATCGCAGGTGAGCGTGGCGATTCCCGCCGAGTCGTAACCGCGGTATTCAAGCCGCCTCAGGCCCCCAATCAGTATCGCCGAGGCCTCGCGCGGGCCCACGTATCCCACTATTCCGCACATGGGAACGGCTCCTTGGATAACCCTGTAGAAGGAAATGCGCTATTCGCCGCCGTTGGTAGTTTTACCTCGTGCCTTAGGGTGATCTGCGTGGCGCCGATGCCAGCTCTTGGTCCAGCCTGGTTTTTCACGCTGCGGATGATGCGACATCACCAGCGTGCCATCGGGTACATCGCGCAGAATCGTGGTGCCAGAGGCGACGTAGACATCGTCCCCGACGGTCACCGGCGCCACCAGTTGCGTATCGCATCCGACCATGCAGCGGTCGCCGATACGAGTGACATGCTTGTCATAGCCGTCATAGTTGACGGTAATAACACCGCATCCGACGTTGGTCTCACTGCCGATGATTGTGTCGCCGAGATAACTTAGATGGCTTGCCTTGCTGCCGCGTCCAACCGTGGCTTTTTTGGTCTCGACGAAATTGCCGATGCGGTTACGACCCTCCAGACGGGTGCCTTCACGCAAGTTGGCGAACGGCCCAACCTCGCATTCTTCGCCGATAAAGCATTGTTCGGCGCGAACCCCGAGTTTAAGATGCGAGCGGTCCCCAATCGTCACGTCGCGCAGCCAGGCGGTACCTTCGATCAGCACGCCAGCACCAATTCGGCTCTTTCCCATTATCTGCACATTGGGTCCGATAATAGTGTCATTGCCGATCTCGACCTCGGGACCGATATACGCAGTCGCAGGATCGAGCAGCGTCACCCCGGCCTTCATTAACCTCTGGTTAACCTGCTCACGAAGCTGAGCTTCCATTTGCGCAAGCTCCTCGCATGAATTGACTCCGGCGAACTCGGCGGTGTCGGGTGCAATCCAGGCGTTAACTTTGACCTGAAGGCGCCGGGCGATCGCAACTATGTCGGTCAGGTAGTATTCGCTCTGCGCGTTGTTGGATTGAATTTCAGCCAGCGCCGAGCGCAGGAAACCAGCGCGAGCCAGATATATCCCGGTGTTGATTTCGCCGATTGTTAGCTGCTGCGGTGTTGCATCACGCGCTTCGACAATGGCTTCGACGCTGCCGTGCGTATCGCGGATCACCCGCCCATAGAAACCACCGTCAGCCATCTGGACACTAATAAAGGAAAGCTCGCTGGTGCTTGAACGGTGATGTTCGATGAAATCGCGCAGTGTGGCGGGCTTCAGCATCGGCATATCGCCGTAGCCAATCAGCACGTCGCTGGAAAAATCCGCAGGCAACATCCGAAGCCCGGCACGCGCCGCGTCACCCGTGCCAAGCTGACGATGCTGAATCGCGGCCTGAATTTCGTAATGCGGCAACGCGCACTGCGCAGCCGCTTCGACTTCCGGCGCCTGATGCCCGACAACGATAACCAATGGATCGGGCCGGTTCGCAGCAAACGCCCGCAGCGTGTACGCCAGCATCGGCTCTCCGCCAAGTTCATGCAGAACTTTGGCACGCTGCGAGCGCATCCGCGTGCCGAGCCCGGCGGCAAGAACAATTGCAGCAAGCGGCGGTTCCATCAGTCAGCCGCTATTATATCCTATGCGCGCGCATGAAGGAGGAAATACGGAGAAACGAGACAGGAGCGCAGATCAACGAGGGCAGGCTTACCCTTTCTCTGCTACTTTTTTTCACACTTCGACTTTCATTCCGTCGGCGGCGAGTTCCATCTTGAGCTGCGAGCTGCGTTCGAGCACCTCACGCCCAATGTGGGTCAGTATCATTCGCTTCACGTAAAAATCTCCGCGTTTTGCTTCCAGCAATGGATAACTTAAATGAAACCCAAGTGGATTTTCAAAATAAGTGCATTCGCACAGGAACAAATCCGCGCCGGCGGTGAAGCTGACCAAGTCGTCAACCCATCCGGTGTCGCCGGAAAATGCTATTGTCTTGCCGCCAATCGTAACTTTGAACGCGAGGCAGAGGTCGCGCTTCATGTGGGGTACGCGCAGCGATTCGACCTCAACTTTACCGAAGCGCGCTTTGTGGGCGGGTTCGAGCTCGACGAACTCAAGATTACGCCGGACTCGTTCGACATCGCCGCTCGAAAACGGAAACATGGTATTGAATAGACGCCAGGTTCGCTCTTCCAGATGGGCGGGTCCGGCGATCTTCAACGGTTTGCGTAGCGGGCTCTCCCACAGATATTCGAGGACAAGGAAGGGGAGACCACCGAAATGGTCGCCATGAAGATGGCTAATTAATATGAGATCAATATCGGCCGGTGCTACGCTCATCCGCTTCATCGAGCAGAGCACGGTCGGTCCGGCCTCCATCAAGATATGGCATCCTTCGGCCTCGATAAGGTAGCCGGATTGGAAGCGCCCATGGCTCGCAAAAGCATCGCCTGTACCAAGAAAAGTAACATGAACTGGAGCAGACGAATTCGGCGATACTCGCATATAAGTTGTTAATATCACGGCGTTGTGGCTAGGCATAGCAGGAGAAAACATGATGAAACAAGTTAAGGTTGGAGTGGGCTTCGGGCTTTTTCGACTCGGGCTTCCCTCCGCGACGACTATCGTCGAAGTGGCCCAAAAAGCCGAGGAATGGGGGTTGGATTCGTTCTGGCTTTCCGACCATCTGTTGGCACCCTCGCCAGAGCTGGACGTCGTCGCGACGCTGGCGTTGCTCGCCTCTCATACCACGCGTATTAAACTGGGGCCTAGCGTGTTCTTGCTTAATCTGCGCCATCCGCTGATCGCTGCGAAATCGTTCGCGACCTTGGATTATTTGTCGCATGGCAGGATGGTCATGGCCGTTGGCACTGGTGCCAATCTGGCAGATTATGCTGCCTGCGGCATCCCGACTGAAGGGCGCGGCCGCCGCCTTGACGAAGGTATTATAATCCTGCGCAAGGTGTGGACCGAACCTGGGGCTAGCTTCCATGGCAAGTTCTTCGATTTTGAAAACGCCACGATCGAGCCTCGTCCGGAGCCTCGCACCCACAACGATTCCGGCACGATCGATATTTGGGTAGGCGGACGCTCGGACGCGGCGCTCAAACGCACGGCGAGGTTCGCCGACGGTTATTTCGCATCTTTCCAAACGCCTCACGAGTTTTCCAGCAGTATGGCAACCGTACGCGCTTACGCGGAGCAACTCGGCCGCGCCAATGCTCGAATAGAGTCCGGCTTAATCCTGCTTTGCCGCCTCGCCGCGACCCGCGCACGTGCGATTGAGGATATGCGTCCGGTTGTTACGGCGATGGGCCGCGGGAGCGATATGTTCGTGCAGCGGACTTTGTACGGTTCGCCTGCCGATATAATCGAGCGCCTTCAGGAATACGTGGCCTTGGGGCTGGATAAATTCGTCCTCTGGCCGGTCGCTGAACCCGCAGCGTGGGCGCAACAGATCGAACTCATCGGCCGTGAAGTAGCAAGCTACTATGCCCGCGCCGTACACGTCGCCTAGTTTGTGCGTCACCGCCTGGTAAAAGCGCCTGCGGCGATAACGAATGCTCCGAGCCCGAGCAATCCGCCGCTCACGATGGGCGGGATAAAGTGGCGGGTCTGTTCTTGCGTTTGTAATTTAAGACTTCCCAGCTTTGCCACTTCCTCATTATGACTGGTCGTAAACACCGGGTAAGCGAAACCAATCAAGCCAACTATCACCAGCAATACGCCGATGAGGATGATTGCAGCGTTCATCTTCATAGCTTAGCCCTGCCGCGAATTCACCCAGTGCGCGTGCGGTCATATGACCGCGTAGCCGAACAGCAGCGCTACGCCGAACAGCACTAGGAAAACAACGAACAATACTTTGGCAATGTTCGCAGCGACTCCCGCAATACCCCAGAAGCCGAGCAACGCTGCGACTAATGCAACGACCAGGAACAGAAAAGCATAGTGTAACATCGGTAGCCTCCTGTCTCGGATCTAAACCTCACTTTGCGCTTCTTTGCCGTACTCCCGATTTCGCATGGAAGCATTCGCTCACGACTATTAAGCAACCCTTATACCATGCGGAAAGACGAGGCTTATATAGGCCTTTTGCTTATAGTTCCGGACGTAACACTCAGATCCTTTGAATGAATGGTAACTTCTTTCTTATTGAGGGTGGGGAACCCATGCTGTAGGGGTGGCCAGTCCCCCTAAGTAAGCACACGCGGTGATACAGGACAGCAGTAACGGTGGCCTGCGGGTGGATGGGCGCGGCGACTCCTCGAACACGGCGCGTCGAGCCTTTCGATTTTGCCGGCGGCCGGTCAGGATCATGTGGTTGTCGGGAAGCTTTAAAAACGATCAGGCATATCATAGCGTCCTAATACTGCTTTCATACCCAAGCAATGTTCTCTCTGTAGAGAGCGGTCTGGCGTTCTCTATGGAGGAAAAAATGAAGAATTTCCCAAGGGCGCACTGGCGCGGCCGGTTCGTGGGAGTGTTTGGCCCGGCCCTACTCGCCAGCGCTATGGCAGGTGTTTCTTTAGCATATGCGGGAAACGATTGTGATTACTTCTTGCCAGGGAAGTTGCTGGTCAGCCGCAGCGTGTACGACAACAATCCCAGTAATGTCCATATCGGCGAGACGCTCCCGCCGAACTGTGGCACTACGACCGGAGGTTGTTCCGCGGGCGCGGGTTATGACGGCACCTATCCCACTGTCTTCAACAACGCCCTTATTGATGGCAGTTTCGGTATCACTTCGAAAATCTTCCTGGACCAGATCACCGCGCGCGGTTCGCTCGTGAACTCGCTGGAAGTGCCCAACAGCTCACAAAGCGGAGTTACCCGAGCCAAGCATCAAATGGTTACCAGCTTCAGCTCAAAATCGGAACTGGCTCTGAATCTCTCTACTAACCGCAAATATGTCAGCTTTATGGGGTATGTTGCGCCCATCAACGCGATCGATGTATCCAACTCCAACACTCCGGGGGCGGTCGATCCGACCAATCCGGTCGGGGAAAATGTCTACCGCGCTGTCGCGCGAGTCGATCAGAGGGGAAACTTCGAGGTCACCAAGACTAACGCCTACAGTGGCAATAACGGCAGGGCCGCGATTCTGAATGACTCCGATGGCAGGGGCCTCTTCTACATGGCCGGTAATGCCGGTAACGGCGGCAATCCGCAGCCCGATAGGATCATTATCGGAGCAGGCGCCCAGATTGCGAATTCGGACATCAAGCCCCTGATCGCCCAACATCCAGGGCTTCCTGCTCCGGTGGGAAGCTTCAATATCACTCAGCTAGGCGATACGGCCGATAAGATCGGAAAAGATACCAACTTCCGCGGGCTAACAATTTTCAACAACGTGCTCTATTACACCAAGGGTAGCGGCGGCAACGGCGTCAACTCGCTCTATTTCGTTGATACCACCGGCACCATTTGCACCGAGACCAGTGGAATAGGCGTTCCGGCAGATTCCGCCAGTCTGCCTATTTCACCTATCGATTACGATCCGGCGGTCCTGCAAACGGAGGGCGTTGTGCCGTACAATATGTGCATCCTTAAGGGCTTCAACACCGTACTCGCCAAAACCACTACAAACGTGTTTCCATTCGGGATATGGTTCGCAAACGCCAACACCGTGTACGTTGCGGATGAAGGTAACGGTGACAACACCTTCTCTACTACGAGCGGAACGTACACCGTCGCCGCAGGACAGATCACCGCGGGATTGCAGAAATGGACATTTAATTCAAGTACGGGAACTTGGAGCAAGGCCTACACTCTGCGAAACGGACTACATCTTGGCGTGCCGTACACGGTTCCTGGCTATCCGGCCGGAATTAACTCGGCGACCGGTCTTCCCTGGTCTCCGGCGACTGATGGTCTTCGCAATATAACGGGCATCGTAAATCGTGACGGCAGCGCGACCATCTACGCGATTACCTCTACTGTCAGCGGAGGAGGCGACCAGGGCGCCGATCCGAATAAGCTCGTCGCGATCAGCGACGATATAAACGCGACCACCTTACCGAGCCGCGAGAAGTTTTCGACGCTTCGGAGCGCTGGTTTTGCGGAGGTTCTGCGCGGCGTTTCCTTCACCCCGGAAAGCTAGTTAAATTGGTGAGCAGCTACAGCATCGCGCAGCGTCAAACCTTCAACCGGCGCTGCCTGCGGTGCTGAATTCCGGCATCACCTCTTTGACCAGCAGTTCGCGCGATTCTGCCGACGCAGGGAACACAATGAAGTAAGTCATCCCGAATTCTTCGATACGGGAGCGGAGTTCGCGTTTCACCTCTTCCGGCGTTCCCATCAGGAGCACAGGTGAGTTGCGCACTGCCTCTTCGTTCGGAAATCCCATCGCCGAAGCTGTTTGCCGCGCTGCTGCATCTACCTCGCTTTTCGAACGCGACAGCCGCAGCATCGCGAGTCCACTGATCTCCACCGCGTCAGGCGGACGGCCAGCTTCGGTCACGAGCCTTCGTAGCATCCCGATCCGTCGCCTGAGCTCCCCTTTGTCGAATTTTACGGCTGCGGCTGGATCCTGGGCGAAGTCTTTCCCGTTGATAATCGGTGGAATCAGATTGGCGATTTGGGCATCGGCAGCGGTAATCCGAAGCAATTTGCTGCCTGAACCACCCACCATTATCGGCGGATGTGGTTTTTGCACCGGCCGCGGATTGTTGTACGCTTTACTGACCGAGAAAAAGCGCCCCTGATAGCTCGGTTCCTCCTCTGTCCACATTGTTTTGATCAGCTTGATTGCGTCATGAAGTTGTTCGAGTCGTTCAACATTTGAGGGATAAGGATAGCCGTGGGCATCGTATTCAGAACGCTGCCATCCTGAGCCGATACCGAGCACCAGACGCCCGTTACTCAGATGGTCGAGCGTCGAAGTGATCTTGGCGAGCATCGGCGGGGTCCGAAACGAGTTTGCGACGACTGTGGGCGTCAGGCGGACCTTTTTGGTAACCGCAGCAATAGCACTTAAGGTCGAAAAGCATTCGAGTTGCGGTACCTGGGGCGAGCCGAGCGGTGAAAAGAAATGGTCGTTGATAGAAACCGAATAAAAGCCATTCACGTCGGCCCATTCGGCGGCCGCGCGTGCTTTGGAGAAATCGTCGGTGGGCAGGAACAGCCCAAATTTAATCGGACGCATTCGACCCCTCACCTCGTCCGCAATGCGGATTGCGGCGTTAGTGACTCCCTCACTTCGTCTTCGGTTGGCCACCAGTCAGGCCGCTCGATTTCGGTGACGCGTTCGCGGATAAATTTTTGGGGAGCCTCAATCTGGTACAGCTTGCGCGCATTTTCACCCAGGAATTTGGCTTGATAGCGATCGGGCAACTCGCATTTGCGCATGGTCTCAATCGCGCGCCAGGCGTCATCGCCGTCGTGATGGTAGACGTCGGAGGACCAGGCCAGGATATTTTCGTAGAAGTCGGGCAATCGCGACGGCGGCGCCTCGTCCCCCTCGAACCCGGTTACGCAGTGTTCGAAAAAAGTCTCACTCGGCAGACGTTTCAATGGCGCCAGGCGGCGATCATTGCGGTAGAGCCTGTAGGCCTTGTCGCATTCGTCGACCAGAAAACTCAACCAGGTGGACGACGCCTCGAATACCGCCGCTCGGATCTTTGGATAACGTTCGAAAAAGCCCGACATCAGCACCATCGTGACCCACAGCGATGCTTCGGCTTGGAAATTCTGAACGTTGGTCAGGAAGTTGTGCGGAAGCCCCGACGAACTAGCCGTCAGCGCGATCAACTCTGACCCAGAGTACTGCTCGGTGTATCCCGGCGGCTTGATCACACCTAGCGAGGGAAACGGGTGCATTCCGTAGACCACCCCGGTTTCTTCCATCGCACGCCACACGCGGGCGTATTTCGGCTGAATCGGATAATTACCCATCGCATCGATCGGGCGAATCAAGCCCACGCGGCATCCTTTTGCAGCTACGCGATAGACCTCCTGCTCGGCAAATTTAGGATCCTGCATCGGCAGCAGCGCCGCGAAATAGAGCCGCTCGGGATTTTCCTGGCAGTACTCGTGCGCCCAGTCGTTATAGGCCTTGCACATTGCTCGCGCGCCCATCGCGTTCTGAATCCATGGATAAGTATCGATGTCCGTGGGGATGATCATCACCTGGTCGATACCCTGGACGTCCATGTCGCGCAGACGCGGCTCTGGCAGATAAGAGCCCTTGTGATCGAGATAATCGGCTTGCTCTCGGGTAATCGCGTTCTGGCGATGGAGATTACGCACGTTCAAAGCGCGCTGGATATCATGCTTGATGCCCGGACCGGCCAGCGATAGCACGTTAAGCATTCCGGGGGCGCCGTGGATACGCTGCGAGCCAAGCCCGGTGTTGGCGAAACCGTTGACCACGAGCTGTTTGCTGTCGGGGTCGAACCAGATGCTGTTCTTAAGGGCTTCGAGTTCGTCTTTGCTCAGGTACTCTTGCGCCCTCTCCCAAAGCCACGGCGGTTCAGTCACGTGTGCATCGCAGTCGAACGTGGCGAAATCTTTGCTCATAGGGGCAAATTTCTGAACTGGCATCTGTTTCTCTCCCTGAACTGACAACGCAACGATTTTTGCAGAGAGCCGCCGATGATTCCAACCCTCAGCGTGGCAACTATCGGCCAATGGGTGCCTTGACCCTCTGTTTTCCGGAACTATGATAGCATTCGATTTGGAGGAGAAGCTCCGAGAGTGCCGGGACCTACGGCACTAAAATGGTGCTAAAGCACTGTAGTTTGATGATTATCCGTTGCATTTGGCGAGATTGAAGAGATACATCGTGGCAAATGAAATCGAGGATGGCGGCGGCCCTGAGACCGAGCACCATACGGCTGCTTCCGGGGAATTGTCCCCGGTGAGCGGTCTTGACCATCTTCATTATGTGGAACGCGATGCAGTAGGGTTGATCACGATTGACCGGCCAGCCGTCCACAACGCGATCAGCCTGGCTACGATGGCCGAGTTGGACCGTGTATTAAACTGGCTCGAAGTAAATTCCAGGATCGGTGCGGTGGTACTGACGGGAGCCGGCGATCGCATTTTCGTTTCCGGCGGGGATCTCAAGGATTTCGCGCAGCTCGAAACGCATGAGGCTGCGGCGGCAATGTCGCGCCGAATGCAGTCGCTGATGGCGCGGTTGGAGATGCTGCCGATACCGGTAATCGGCGCGATTAACGGCGATTGCCTGGGTGGCGGATGCGAGGTGGCGCTCGCGGCTGATATGCGCGTGGTCAGCGACGGATCCCACTTTGGCTTCAAGCAGGTCGCGTTGGGCATCACCCCCGCCTGGGGCGGACGGCGCCGATTGGTGCGGCTGATTGGGCGGGCGAAAGCGTTGATGCTTTTGCTGAGCGGCGAGCTGCTGGATGCGCACGAAGCAGAACGAATCGGCCTCGCCGACAAAGTAGTGCCGCACGGCCGTGCGCTTGCGGCGGCAATCGAACTGGCGCAACAACTCGCCGCTAACCCGCCGCTGGCGGTGAGGGCGATCAAGCGCGCGGTCAACTATGACTCTGCAACGAGCGACGCTGAAAGTATCGCTTTCGAAGCTGACCTCTTTGCCGAAACCTGGATTTCCAGCGATCATCAGGAAGCATTGGCGGCGCGCAGGGAAAGGCGCCCGCCGAAGTTTAAAGGGAGTTAGGCACCCGCGGCGTTAAAGTGAATGACACGCTCACGCTGGATTTCGACAACAGCGAGCGCTTCGAATGGCATCACTATGCGTTCCACGTTAGCGACGAGGAGTTCGATGCGATCTACGGACGCGTGAAGGGTGCCGGCCTCAAGTATGGGAGCACGCCCTGGTCCCGCGAAGATATGCAGACTAACAACTGGCACGGCGGCGCGGGATGTATTTTTGTGATCCCAACGGCCACATCCTGGAACTCCTGACCCGCACGTGATCCGGCGCAGGCGTCGAAATATTTCTCGACGTCGATGATGGTGCCGGTCGAGCCAAATGCGATCGCGAGTCCATCGAGCTTGATGGTATTGAGGATTGCCCCCATCTGTTCAGAACGACGGCGCGACTAGCAATGAAAGGTGGATAGCGGTGAGGCGAGCGGAAGACGGTTCGCAGGTTGTAAAGAAACAGCAGCACGATTGCCACCAGCTTACCGCTCAGCAACAGCGATGATCTTTGCAGCTCGGGCTCTGCTATCTCACAACGCTTTAGTCAATGCTTCCAGGGCGAAGGTGGTCGCGCGGCATTCCACTGCCGGCGCGCGGTCAATGAGATCGGCGTCATTATGTTCGATAGTTATCAGCGGAATCCGCTATTATCGAAGCTGCTATGGAAGCTCATGAACACCATCGCCACGGGGCACATGTTCATTTGAAAATCGCCGTGTTTACTGCGAGCGACACGCGCACTCCGGAAACCGATGAAAGCGGGCGCCTGATCATGGAAATGTTGAAGCATGCCGGACATGCGGTGTCACACTACGAAGTGCTACCAGACAGTCCTGAACGGATCCGTCAAGCGGCAACGGAAAATCTCGCAGCCGTTGACGGTTTAATTTTTACCGGTGGCACTGGAATTGCGCCGCGCGATTCGACCATCGAAGCTTTAAGACCGATGCTGAGCAAGGAACTGGAGGGCTTCGGCGAATTGTTTCGGATGCTGTCGTACCAGGAAATTGGCTCGGCTGCGATGATGAGCCGGGCGCTGGCCGGCGTCTGTCATGGCAAAATCGTGGTCGCCTTGCCGGGCTCGCCGGCCGCATGCCGGTTGGCAATGGAGAAACTACTGGTGCCGGAACTCGGCCATATGCATCATCTGCTCAAATCATGAGGCACGCCGGATCAAGAGAACAATGTTAAAGCGTCGTCACCCGCTCATCCGTGAGGCTACACTGAACCTGCGCATAGCCGCGACAACGGAGCGGTGGCCCCAAGCAGTAGGGGAGGCTGCAGCGGCCGCAGCGAGCAAACGGGTCCGCGAGGTGCTACAAAAGCACATCGGTGAAAAAGAATGAACCGGTTGACGTTGAAATTCTTTGCTACTTTGCGCGAGCGCGCGCGTACTGCCGAGATGAGCCGTGATTTTCCTGAGGGCATAACCGTTGGTGAAATTTGGGCCGGGCTCGGCAGCGAGATTCCCGCGCTCGCCGCGCATCGTGAGCGGGTTGCGTTTGCGGTAAACCATGAATATGTGAAAGACGATTATCGGCCATGCAATAACGACGAGGTCGCATTTATTCCGCCGGTCAGCGGCGGCATCGATGCTCCATGGGTGGGCTCGATCTTAATTGGGCATGATCCGATTGATGTTGAACAGTTGGAGCAGGAAGTTGCACATCCCGCGGCCGGAGCGATCGTAACCTTTGCCGGCACGACGCGGCGCGACAATGTTGGCCGGCGAGTCCTTCGCCTGGAGTACGAAGCTTACGAGCCGATGGCTCTATCTGAGATGCGAAAGCTCGCGCACGAGGCGGGCCAGCGCTGGGAAATCGTGCGCATCGCGATACGCCATCGGGTTGGTGTGGTCAAAATTGGCGAGACCTCGGTCGCGATTGTGGTGGCCGCGGCCCATCGTGCGGAAGCCTTCGAAGCCTGCCGCTTCACCATCGATCGGCTGAAGGAAATAGTCCCAATTTGGAAAAAGGAACATTTTGACGGTGGTGAAGTCTGGATCGGCTGCCAGACGTCCCATCCGCCGGAATTGCATTAACCGTTAAATGGCGTGTGAGCTGAGACCGAACGTCGAGCTGGCTTTTGGCTCAGTTCGTCAACTTGCGAGGATCGCTGTCACACGGTTGAGCACAAACGCCATCGTGCGGAAGAAAGGTGCGCATGACATTAGGGCGGGCGGCCTGCACACCACAAATCGGCAGCAGCGAGTAAAGAGAATTGAACGAAAGGGCTTCGGTGCATGGCGCTCATTGTCGTGGCGCTTGGGCCGAGCGGCCAACCTACCTGAACCAGGTCAACCACATGTTCCCGAACGACACCTCTATTGAAAAAGTGATCCTGGCTGAGCCGCGCGGGTTTTGCGCGGGCGTCGATCGCGCTGTCGAAGCGGTGCGGAGCGCCTTGCGGACTTACGGTGCGCCGCTCTACGTGCGTCATCAGATCGTGCATAACCGGTTCGTGCTTGAAGCACTCGAGCGGGAGGGCGCGATCTTCGTCGAGGACCTCGACCAGGTGCCGGAGGGCCAGCGCGTTATCTTCAGCGCACACGGCGTGGCGCCACGCGAATGGGACCATGCGCGTGCTCGCCGCCTGCGAGTAATGGACGCGACTTGTCCGCTGGTAACCAAGGTTCATTCGGAGGTCGAGCGCTACGCCGGTGAAGATCGGACCGTCGTTCTCGTTGGCCACGCCGGCCATGAGGAAGTAAAAGGCACCCTCGGCGTAGCTCCCGGCAAGGTGCTGCTGGTCGGAACCGTGGACGAGGCAGAAGCACTGAACCTGCCCGATTCGAATCGAGTCGCCGCCGTGACCCAGACCACGCTCAGCGTCGACGACACCAGTGAGATTATGGCGACGCTCAAGCGCCGCTTCCCCGCCATCGCAACGCCAAAAACGGATGACATCTGCTATGCGACGCAGAACCGGCAAAATGCCGTGAAAGAGTTGGTCGCCGTAACGGATGCGATCCTGGTGGTTGGCTCGAAACAGAGTTCCAATGCCAACCGGATGGTCGAAGTGGCACGGATGCACGGTGGACGCGCCTACCTGGTCGATTCGCTGGCTGACGTTGAACCATCGATGCTGGCGGCGGTATGCGCGCTGGGACTCACCGCTAGCGCATCCTCACCTGACTGGTTGGTAGAGGAGATCGTCGAAGCCTTTGCCAACCGAGGTGCAGCGGTGGAATTGCTGAAGCTGAAAGAAGAGCGGATTCACTTCCCATTGCCTAAGCCAGCCGCGGACTGACGGCTCAGCCCCATTTTTACTGAAAAGCACGTCCTCCTGAGACATCGGCATCGGCGTCTAGTAGCCTCCCCGCGCAATCGCTAACGCCCGCTACGAGTGTAGCGTCAGATTTGCTACAGCCGCTGAATCAGGTGGTCTGCGACGCGAATGCCTGCTCGATCTCCCTGGCCAAACGAGCATCTTTGTCGGTGACGCCGCCGTCACTATGAGTGGAACAGATAAAGGTCACACGCGTGTAGTTGATATGCATGTCAGGATGGTGGTCGGCGGCCTCAGCCATTTCGGCAACCCGTCCGATGAAACGAATGCCCTCCATGAATTCCTTGAAACGAAACAGCTTCCGGAGCGAATTGTCCTGGTATTCCCATCCAGGCAGCGATTTCAGTTCATTGCTGACTTGCGCCTCGCTGAGCTTTGGCATCGCGCGACCCTCCAGCGGTGGCTTGTGATAAATGTAAGTCTATATTAGACAATCTGTGGAAAGCGTTCCATCGAGAGTTCAGGGTGTAAGATTCGGATCTGATCGTCAGCGGAACTTTTCGGCGGCCGCTCGAGCGGCGAATGGGTTGGTGAAAAAAGTGGTAAAGCCGGATGCGCGCAAAGCGATTCGAATGACGCCCGCGGAGGCGTCGGAATGGCTCAGAAAAGGCGACAACTGTTCGCTCGCTACTATCGACCGCGATGGCTATCCACACGTGGTCGCGATGGCCTATGCGGTTGATAATGGCGACATCGTAATGACCAGCTTCGCCAAAGCGCAGAAGGTGGTGAACCTGCGGCGAAATGCGCGCGCCGGGGTGATGGTCGAGAGCGGCAAAGCCTACCATACACTCAAAGGGGTAATGGTTCGTGGCCGCGCGAAGATAATCGAGGACACCGAAAAAGTGCTCGAAGTCTTAAATCTCGTTTCGCGTAGGATGGCGGAGGCAATCAGCACCGGGACGCAAAAGGGCGGGGCGGAAGTTAATGATCAGATAACTCAGCAGGCGCGGCACCTGGCGGCTAAGCGAGTTGTGATCCGAATCCATCCGGAGAAATGGGCGAGCTGGGACCACTCCAAACTGCCGCCGGGCAAGTATTGATTGAGGAGGACTTGCGCCAGCGGCATGGAGCGAGTCTGCGAGGTGCGCATATAACACTAGGCGGAACGAAGTGGAGCCAGTGAGCCGAAGCCCTGAGCTTGTCGAAGGGAAACGAGTCTGCGAGGTGCGCATATAAGGTTCGGTGAAAAGAATGGCCAAGTACGTAACTGAGGAAGCGAAGCAGCAGATCGGGAAGGTTAGCGAGACGCGCACTTACGAGGTCGAACGCGGCGCGATTCGCCGGTTCGCCGAGGCGGTTGGAGACCCTAACCCGCTATTCAACGATGAGAAGCTTGCGCGCAAGACGCGCTTTGGCGGGATGATCGCGCCACCTACCTTTTGCCGCTTGTTCGGCGCCCCGATACTCGACGTTAAGTTGAACATGCCGCAATTCCGCGGTTTGGATGGCGGTTCGGATTGGGAATATTTTGAACCGATTCGGCCCGGCGATCTCATCACCGTGCAAAGCAAGCTGGCCGACTTGCGCGAGAGCGAGGGCCGTCTCGGTCCAATGGTGTTCATCACCACCCAGACGACTTACACCAATCAGCACGGCGAGGTGTGCGCGATTCAACGCGCCACCGGAATTCGGTATTAGACGGTGAAAGAAAATGGCATCTAAGCAGTTTTATTTCGAGGATGTGGAAGTCGGCAGTGAACTTCCGCCGCTGGAGAAAGAACCAACCACCCAGCAATTGGTAAAGTATGCGGGTGCGTCGGGCGATTTCTACCAAATCCACTATGACAAGGATTTCGCGCTGAAGAATAATCTGCCCGGCGTGATTATCCACGGCGCGCTCAAAAACGCTTTTCTTGGACAGCTCATGACCGATTTTGCCGGCGAACTCGGCTGGCTGCGCAAACTATCGGTGCAATACCGCGGCATGGATCAACCCGGCTCCAAAGTTGTTTGCAAAGGCCGAGTGACGCGCAAGTACGTCGAACGCGGCAATCACCTGGTCGACTGTGAAATATGGCTTGAAAATAGCCAGGGTGAAAAAACCACGCCGGGCAGCGCGACTGTTGTGTTACCGCCGCGCAATCCGCAATGACGACGGCTCGGGCCATAATTTGCGCGGGCAGGCGCCGTAGACTAACAGAGAACCGCGACGACCCTCCCCAGGGCAGGGGCCGCGCTACCCCATCATAGCTTAATAAGGAAATGACGCGGCAGTTCCCACCCCGTTCGCTGGAAGCCGCCGACGTGCTTGGCGGTTGCGTGGAGGGTCATTTCGTCCGCGTTTTGACACGCCTGCTCGCCGCACATGCCATGGCAGAAAAGCTCACAGCGATGGGCTACCAACGGGCGCTCGATACAGTTACGCGGCCTGAGCTATCCGTTATCATCCGCAAAAACCTGGCCGAAGAGCATAAACATGCACGGCTGATTTATGCTGCGTTGGCCGAGCTGGGCGTTTCGGAAGCGCAGGCGGATCGCTCATTGGTGACCGCGCTCAAGGGACCCTCATTCGCGGCACCACGCCATTTCGCTGAGCATTCGGCTGCCGAACTTGATCTCGTGATGGCCACCGTCAGCCTTGACATGACGGGGCTGATCATGATCGGCGTGAACTACAAGGAATCAAGCTATGCGCCGCACGCGCGCGCAGCAGATGTGATCCTTGCGGAAGAAGAAGAACACGAATTGTTCGCATCGAACGTGTTGCGCGATGCCGCTGAGCGCCTTGGTGCAGAAGCGGTCAACGGGGCGCTGCGTGAATGGCTGCCGCGGGCGGTGAATTTCTTCGGACCACCCGGCAGCGGGTTTACATTTGATTGCATCACATACGGGCTCAAGACCCGCGACAACCGCGAGTTAGCGGACCTTTACCTATCCTTGTTGGAGCGAAGGGTGCTGCACGCCGGTCTCGACTTGCCGAGTCTGAGTAACGATTACCCACACGCACTGGCGTGAAGTCCGAATTCGGCGTCATCAGGTTTCGTCATTTTCTCAACGCTTCGAGACTGCCAACGCCGGTGGAAAGGTCATCCAACTAAGCGCGGATCGCCGAAGTATAACTGACCCACCCCGGCGGGCTCTGATCAGGGGAGCGCGAGGGGAACCTTTCCCCCTCGCCGCACCGTTGAATGCTTCCCGATTGTGCGTGCAGGATCGCGGCTTTCCAAAGTTGTGGACAGACGAAGGGCGAATGCCTAACAGCACGTTGGTGAAGCGGAGAGCCCGTTCGGGAAAGATGAGCTTCGATGATCGCTTTGAATGTGCCGCTTCTAAATCAGGAGATCGCGGAACTGGATCAGTTCCTGATGTCTGATGCGACTCCCGTCGAGTGAATGGACATCGTTACCCTCGACGAGTTTTCTGCCCGCGTTGGTGATCGCTCCTGGATTAGTTGCGCCGAGCGTGTGGCTCAAGTCCAGCTAGCGAATCGTGTGAGTGGTAACGTCGGCGATCAGCAGGCGATAGCCGACATCAACGCTCTCTCGGGTGCGCAGCTCCCCGAATCGCCTATCCCAAGCACCGGCTCGAAGATCGCGCGCCAGGCGCGAGAGGCCGCTTTCGATAGCCTCCTGGGAAATTTGCGCAAAACCGGACATTGCCGCACGGCGACGCGGATCGAGGTACTCCTCGGGCCTTGCCCAAAAGGCAGCCAAGAAGCCATCCTGGCAGTCGCGCGGCACCGGAACCGGAATCACCTTTGCGTGGCCTAGAGCATCCGCCAGCTCAGCTATCGGGCCAAAACGAGTGGAATCGAAAACCGTGATTTCGGGGAAGTAATGCGCCGTAAGCCAGAACGAAGCGCCTGCTGCTATGTCCCAAGTCAGAATCACGACCCGCCGCCGAGCCACGCGCCGCATCTCAGCCAGCCCGAGGGGCAGATCACGCCAGTGATGGATCGTCAGAACGGCGAGCGATGCGTCAAAGGAATGGTCCGCGAACGGAAGCTGCTCGGCGATTGCGCGCACCACCGGCGCTGCAGCAGGTGGCCGCTGCGCGATCATTTCGATCGAGGGCTCAACGGCCGCCACCGCGAGGTGACGGGGCTCATACGAGCCAGTGCCCGCGCCCACGTTCACCACCGTCGCGGCGTCGGCCAGCGCATCTAGGATCTGCTGGGCAATTCGCGGATCGGCCCTGCGATTGAGCGAGTAGCTGCGTCCGATCCTGTCGTAGTCGCCGTGCTTATTCATCGACCATAATCATGGCGGTGTTATGCTGGCCGTTACCCGGTTGCGGCATCGATAAGCTCAGCGACCGACCGTAGCCGACCAGTCACGGCTGCGCCGATCGCAGAATTAGATCACTACCCCGCTTCGACAGGCTGGGCCACTCAGCCATACACGCGGATCGAGTTTGCCGTCAATGCTCCCCCGAAGAGCCGACGAAAATGCCGCGCTGCAGAAGGTGCATGGGAACAGCCCTCGGCCGCCTTCCTCGCCAGTGCGGTGTACTAGCGGCCCACGCCGTCGAGCCGGAGTTCGTTGCACAGGTCAACCACACGCTGATGCTGGATACTCATCCGACCGCTGAGATCAGCTCTTAGTATACCCCACGCCTTGGCCTTGGACTGATCCAGTCCGGGTCGCTCCTCCACCTTCCGGGCTCGGCTGAAGCTAAGCCAGGAAGGCGCGAGGGCGAGAGTCGCAGTAGCCTCGCCCAACTAACCTTATCGCATCCGCGCTAGCCATTTGCGCAATAGCCAATTCACGCGTGGTGTGAGCCGCGTGCGGTTGTAGGCATCGGCAATTTTGCGAATTGCTTCAGCCTGAGTCGGGTATGGATGAATAGTTCGGGCAATCGTCGTTAGGCCTATTCTGCCGGCGATCGCCAGCGTCAGCTCCGAAATCATTTCGCCCGCGTGCCCCGCGACCAGCGTGGCACCGATAATCCGATCGGTGCCCTGGCGAACGTGCACTTTCAGAAAACCTTCTGCCTCACCGTCAAGTACTGCTCGGTCTACTTCGCTAAGTGGCTGGAGAAAGCTCTGAACGGCGATACCGCGGCGTCGTGCCTCATGTTCATAGAGTCCAACATGGGCAATTTCCGGGTCGGTATAGGTACACCACGGAATAGTCAGAGCACTGAAACTTTCACGTCCGTAAAACAGCGCATTACGAATAACAATTCGCGCCATCGCATCGGCGACATGGGTGAACTTGTACGGCGAGCAGACATCGCCGGCTGCGAAAACCCGACAATTGCTGGTCCGCAAATGGTCGTTGACCTTGACCCCGCTCCGCTGATCGTAATCAACGCCGGCAGCTTCGAGCCCGAGTCCATCGACGGTAGGGACACGGCCCGCCGCCACCAGCATCTCATCGAACGCAATTTCGCGGCAGGCTCCAGCGCATTCAAGCTTAATGATTTTCTCGCGTTCAGCCGCTAGCGCGTATCGAATTTGACAGTTCTCGATAATCTCGATCCCATCACGAACTAATGCATTTTTTACAATTCGCGCTGCATCAGTATCCTCACGCGGCAGTATAGTAGGTTCTACTTCGAGCAAGGTAACGTGCGACCCAAAGCGGCTGAATGCCTGGGCCAGTTCGCAACCGAGCGGGCCACCGCCGATTACCACCAAGCGCCTGGGCAAGGCCGTCAGTGAGAAAATGTTTTCGTTAGTGAGAAAGCCCGTTTCGTTGAACCCCTGAATAGGCAGAGCAGCTATGCGGCTGCCGGTGGCGATCACTGCCCGGCTAAAGCGTAGGGTCTGGCCCCCAACTTCGATCGAATCAGGACCCGAAAAGCGCCCCTCCCCGATAAATACGTCGACGCCGAGACCTTGGAAGCGGCTAGCCGAGTCTTTTTCGCTGAGTTCTGCTCTCAGTCTCCGCATACGCTCCATAACTGCCGCGAAATTGACTACGACCCTGGGCGGCACGGCGGCCCCATAATCCCCCGCGCGCCCGGCGTCGGCAAACGCTCGCGCAGCGCGTAACAGGGCCTTCGACGGTACGCAGCCGAAGTTGAGGCAATCACCGCCCATCAATTCGCGCTCGATCAGCGCGACCTTTGCGCCCAATCCGGCGGCGGCAGCAGCACTGACTAGTCCAGCGGTGCCGGCCCCGATTACGACCAGGTTGTAGCGTTCGGAAGGGTCGGGGTTCCGCCACTTAAGTGGATGCACATTGCTAATGAGTCGATGATCGTGCGAATCGGCGGGCGCGATAAGAAGCATTGCAACAGTTTACTTCAAGAAGGACTTCGGGGCGCCAGCGCGATATCCGGACTGGGTGAACATCGAGGTTCGAATCAGTCCGATGGAGTGCTGAACGGGAAATTCCTGGGGCTGACCTTCAGAAAATTGGGCAGGCGCTTGCCGGCCGCCGCCGAAGCGGCGGCCGGGCGGTGTGCAGGCTATTGCGGAGTAAGGGTTCCGACTAAGCCGTCGGTTTCACCATCCGGGCCTGACGTGAAATACATAGTGCTCGGGGAGGAAAGAGAAGCGCCGCCGAAGATCAATGACCACAGCCCGTCGATTGCAATCGGGTTATTTGACGGATCCGTTAATGTGCCGTGGAACGAGCGGTTGGTCCGGAAGGCGTTGATCCATCCGTTCCCAAAGTTACCGATCAGCAAATCATTGCTGAACTGACCGAAGTTGAATGGGGCTTGCACGATTCCCCATGGTGAATTGAGCGGCCCGCGACTTGCGAACCGTTCAACCAAATGGCCGTTCGTGTCGAAAATATCAACGAAGCCATTACCTGGGCCCGCGACGTCGTCGTGCTTTGCAGCGTTTTGTTTTGCGTACGTCACGACAACGTTGCCACTGATATTCGCAATTCCGAATGGCGCGAACCCATTAGGTATGTAGCTATCCCTGAAATTGCCGCCGAGTCTGGCCCGTTTAAAGTTGCCATCGAATACATCCACCGTAGCGCAACGGAAATTGGTCGCATAGAGGAACACGCCGGCCGTATTCGCTCCGGACGCGAGTCCCTTGTACACTGCTCCGGTCGCGCCGTTGCTGCATTTCTCAGTTGAATTGTCCACCTTCAGTTCTGCCGTGCCTGGGATCCCATCGGCGCCGTCCCACCCTGAAATTGTGCCGTCCTCAGTGGCAAAGATGAAGGCCGCAGGCGAACCATCATGCAGCGTAAAAGAGAACGAGGTATTCGCGACGATTCCAGTCGGCGCCGCCGCTGATGTACCACCTTTGGGTGGAGGTATAGTCACAGCCGGAGCCGGATCCGCCCCACCTGCCCCGGTGCCGTCACCATTGTACAAAGCCGATACCCCAAAATTATTGTCATTAATCCAAAATGGGCCCCCTGGGAAAAAAGCTATGCCCCACGGATTCAACAAAGTCCTGTCTTCGTGAGCCGCGGTATGCTTGCTCGTGTCATTGGAGATCAGGTTGTTCTGCACGTACCCTGGACCCGACGCATACGCCCCTCCTAACGGCGCTGTTGCCAGACCGGCCGCGCAAGCGGCTGTTGTGAGGATCTTTTTCAGTGGTTGTTTCATTGTCTTCCTCCCATCTGTTCAGTGTGGTTTCCGAACCGTCTAACCAACTCCTATTTCTCAACGACAACTTCGCCGTTCATACCCTTGGCCTCATGTACTGCACAGGTGTACCGATAGACTCCCGGGACAGAGAAAGTCTCACTGAAGCTCTCACCTGGCCTCAGAAAACCAGAGTCGAATGGTTTGGCGCCCGACGGATTGCTAACGTCGCCCTTCTTGAGTGCAAAGGAAGGATCAGTCGTAACATGATGGAGCTGCGCGCCAACATTTTTCCACTCAACCGTATCGCCTGCCTTGATCGTGGTTCGCACCGGTTGAAAACTCGGCGGGGCGTCTAACATCTCGACCACCATCGCCGGCCTGGCAGCCATCGACTTAGCTGTTGCAACTGCCATCAGTGATGCGGCAAACAAACCTAAACCGGCAAATGCCATTTTCCGATTGACAGTCCTTCGTCTTGTCCGTTGCTTCATAGTCATAACCTCACTCCATTCCTCGTGATTAGCTCTATGCAACCAACCGCTACTCAGTGCAATTTCAAAAATTCTTTAATCGCGCGCATGTCCTTGGCAGGCATATTCGACAATGTTTTCATGTGCATCGTGATAGCGTCCCACTGAGCGGGGGAGAATTGAGAGCCGGGCCGCGCATTGTGGCATTGGTTACAGTAAACCGACCACAGGTGCGCACCCTCGATGAGCATCCTATGCTGTTCCGGTGTCTGGTCTTGAGCAGCTGCGCTCCTGGCCGATGGTATTTGATGACATCGCAATAGCGGCTATTGTTGTCGCAACCAGCAGTGTTCTAATGCTCATGTCAGAATCCAATCACGAATTGAGTGAGTATCGCGTGATCGTTTGACGTTGCCCCAATCGGTGAAGCGGTAGCGGTGCTCGCGCCATTGAAGGAGAAGAGCGTTCCGCCGGCTCGCGGCAATTCAATATCGAATTCGGTCTGCCAGACGATCGAAGGCTCGATCCAATAGTCGATTCCCAGCGCAACCTGGCGCGCATGCGGGCTGAAGATTGACGGGGACCCGCTGAAGCCTATTCCAGGGACCGTCGAAATCTCGTCGGCCACGACTGCGCGTTGATTAACCCCTGAATAACGGATCAGTGGTTCGAGGTTTTCGATGTACCGGTCTAGTCCGAAGGGTAGCTGCGGAAGCGGAAGACCCTGGAGGAAGTAGCCAAACTGAATATACCAGCCCTGCCGCTTATCCTGCGGCCGCCCCGCCTGGCATTTGCCGATAGGTCTGGACATATTCGCCCCGCGTTTGCAGGTTCCCATTCAGATAGGCGTAGTCAATTCCCCAGGAGTTGAACCAATGCCCATTCAGCCACTTGCCGTCGTAGGTCGAGGCACCCAGCTCCAGGCGGCCGAGATTCGAATCCAGCGGGAATGGATAGAAACGGATTCTCGTGCCGAACGCCTTGCCATTCGTATTAATCTGGATGTTGTTAACCGGGTTGAGTGTCTGCCCGACCACGGGGTGCGGCAAAGCCGAATCGAAGCCTGGTCCATTCGCGACCCAGGTGGTGTAGTCAACGTCTTGTCCCAGCGCGCCCCACTGCAAGCCACCACGAAGCTGCAAACCCAACTCGGACGGCGGAACGATTGCCTCTGCGCCGTAAAGAAGAGGCGCGGTGACGAAGCGATTTACCCAGGATGCGCTCTGAGCTTCATACCAATCGCCGAACGGCTGGTCGAAAAGTCCGGCATTGACCTGCAAGTAATCGTTCAGAAAGAGCTGGAACATCGCCACCGGTAGCGCGAATTGAGCGCTGGACCCCTGTGGCAGGAGGCCATCCATTTCGCCTTCGAACGATATCCAGTCGTTGAGCCGATAGATCACCAGCGGCTGAAAAGCCAGCGCGAAGGTGTTGGTGTTATTACCTCGGTCATAAATGAAGCCGCCGCTGACGGACCCGTTCCAGGTGAATTGATGAGAACCCAGATAACGGCTCATGGCAGAGCCGAACTGCTCGTCACTGGGACCCGCCGCGAGCTGCTTCTGACTATCCTGAAGTTGCGCGGCCTCAACCTTTAGCTTGTCGCTGGTAATCTCGAGCGTGTTGGCCTGGCGGACGAGCGTAGCGTGCTGACTCTCCAGTTGTTGAAGTTGTTGCTCGAGCTGCCGAATTGCCCGCTCGTCCCGCTGGACGCGCGACTGCTCTGCCGACTCATCTGTTTTGATCTGATTTAACTGTTGTTCAATCTTGTCTGCCCGCTCGACACCACTGTCGTCAGCGGCGGCGATCGCGCCGAAAGCGAGGACCAAAAGCGCAAGGATAAATCCACCTAGCGTTCCGCGTTGACGTTTTGTAGAAAACCCTGAATTCATCGTGAGCGACATAATTGGCCTCGTCGTTCCCCGCCTATTGACCGGGGGCCGCTTGACCCTTGTTGACCGGATATTGGGACGCCGATAGCCGAAGGTTACCGGCGATCAAAAAAATTTTGCGAAGTAAAAGCCGGAAGGAGACTTCCGGATGCATTGCTCTGCTATGGATCCGATTGAATCTGAACGAACGATGGCGGCGATGCGGAAAGACGCGAACGGTCGGAAGGACGGGGGAGAATATTGCCGATTAGAACTATCGACGCCGGGTTCTAAAGCGTGGCTGCGAGGACCAGTTGCTCGAACGGCTTAAGCGGCATCGGAGCCGCAATCACACTGATGAAATTCCCGTAGCCGCCGACATTGATTAAGCAGAAACTGAAGCCCCGGTAACGATAGAAGAGCAAGCGATGGCGTTCGTCATGGGCGATCAATGGCGGATTGAAAGCGTCCGTCTGCCTGAATATACACATCACCCCGCCCTGCGCCCCGCTAAACCAGGTATAGGTCACCGGCGTCCCGTCGGGTAAACGGTCCCAGCGCCCGCCGACGAGCCTGAACCCTTCGGGACCAAAGTCCCACATGTACGCGGGCATACCATGCTCGACGTAAGCAGTCAGCATCGTTTCCATCGAAGTGGAAGGAACGTTGGGACGAAAATCCACCAGCGCCCGTTGATAGCTCTCGATCGCCAGGTCGAAATCGGGTATGCGTGCGATGCGCTGCCCAGGGCCTATGAGGACAAAGATCAACGCCGCTAATGAGGCACTAAGCGCCAGCGGAAAGACCAACCCTGCACTAAACGCCCACTTGTGGGTGGAAACTTCTGCTGCGCCGCGTTCCTGCTGCCAGCGAGTTATCCAGTTCAGCCAAAACCGGCCAGCCAATGCTGAAAGTACGATGACGACGGTACAGGAAAGAGCTAACATCATGCCCGAATTTGGCACTCGGGCAATCTCGCTTATGATTTGGCACAGCGCTGCTGCGAAGCTAAACGCCGCCAGCCCCACCGCCACGCCAGTCACCTCGGGCTGCAAAGGAACCCCGCGGCGCACCGTCCAAAACAAAGAGAGCCATGGAAGAGCGGCGAAGGCGAACAATTGCAACATCGAAGCCGGAGCGGCCTCGAGCATCTCATTGAATGGCCTGCTGGCTAGTTCGAAACCAAACGCCGCGGCAATGATTGCAATTACCACCGCCAACTGGGGCCAGGTTACTTCGCGTCCGGGAGTTGCGCTCTTCAGCGCCAGGAATGCGGCCGCGATACTGGCGGCAATGAATAGACCCGCCGCAACCAATCCCCTGGAGTTGTGATACAGGGCTCGCAGATTAGCATAGCCGAGGACCCACACGGCCAAACCTAGAATCGCCGCTTCCAACAAAACCCAGCAAACCAGCCTCGCGCTGGCGGGCCACAATCTCTTAACCGGTTGGAAGTCTTTGATCGAACGATCGATCAGGACTTCGTAGTCGATCTCGTGCTCCGGCGACATCTGTTTAACTAAGTAACGCCCTCTTCAAGGATTCATATGCGCGATGCACTCGAACCTTCATAGCGCCGACGCTAGTGCCTGTACGCCGTGCGGCCTCCTCGATCGAAAGACCGATCACCTTGGTCAAGCTAAGCGCTTCCATCTGCCCGGGGGAAAGCTGCTCCATTGCCTCACGCAATTCCAGGTCCTGGCTTGAGCCGGCTTCGAGGGAAATCTCGGGCAGCTCGTCGACCTGTACTTGAAATCCCAGCCGCTGCCGCTCCCGGCGAAAATGCTCCGCGCTCACCTTACGGACGATTGCGAAGAGCCAAGGCTCAAACGGCCGCTCGGGTTGATAGGTATGGCGGGATTTGTAAACGGCAATCATGGCATCCTGGCAAATATCCTCAATTTCGCTATTATCCGACCGGCGCCGGCGCAAAAAGCGGGTAATAAGCGGGCCGACTTCTTTAAAGAGCGAGTGAAAAGCCTCACGGTCTCCGCCCTGAGCCCGCGCCATGAGCTGTGCACGGCTCACGCTCTTCTCGTCATCCAAGGCCACTACCTGATCAATTGCGTGAAATTCCGATTAAAGTTACGAGGCCAACTCCGGTCCGAACGTCGCTCATCAACGGTGGCAAACTCTCGAATTGCGCTCTCAATGATAATTGTCCAGGGTGGTCATTTATCTGAATGGGTGCCGGCGCCTTTTTTTCAGCGCTGCTCCGAATGCGCTACAATGCGCAAGCTTGGCGAATCGCATTGTCATGAAAAAGTACACAACGATTCTCCTTAGTTTCGCCGCGATCATGTTCGCCTTACTGTCTCATCCGCGTGTGGGGGTGGCAGCGTCACCTCCGCCAGCCCAAGTCAGCATCGCACCCGGCACGACAATAACCCATCAGAACTGGCAACGATATCGGCAGTTTATGTCCGAGGGTTTGATTGCGCTCTTTGAAGGCAGCCAGTTCTGGCGTTTGCCCAGGGACGTACGGATAGAAGTCGGACCAACTATTTCCATTCCATTGCCGAAGCGATATCTCGCGGACACCGCCGAATACTCAAACCGCGTCAAGCTCGTCAGAACTTCGGCCGGAGGCTATGTTCCAATCGATTACGTTGCCGGTCTTCCATTTCCCCGTCCGCTTGAAGGAGACCCGGAACTAAGAGGCCAGCGGATTTTCTGGGACGCGTATTATCGTTATCAACCCAGGGTTCAATCGGCTCCCGGGTTTTCGTACACGCTGGATCGGTTCGGCAACATGACCCAGACCTCGGAAGTGCGGGCGGTGGATTCTCAGCTTGCCTATCTCAGCGACATTAATTATCCGCATACTATTGTCGATGGGGTGCCATACTATTTCGCGCGATTCGAAGAGCAGTTGGAGCCGGAGCAGGGCAAGTATTCTGCTATTCTCGATTTGATACCGAGTGATCCTACACAGCTAGACGATCTTTACGAGTATGTACCAACCCTGCGCAGATCACTACGCTTATCGCAAGCGGCAAGATGTGCTCCGGTGTTCGGCAGCGACTACCTGATTGACGACGAAAGCGGCGGGCCGCCGGGTCTGCCGCAATTATTCCAGATAAATTATCTCGGCGAGAAAAAAATCCTGGCACTGGAACATGCGGTTCCTGAGAGCTTTGACTCCCCCGCAACGCCCACACAATTGGATGGGCGATATTACTATTCCAGCGACGTAGGAATTACCCCCTTCCCGAAGCCGGCAATGGGCAAATGGGAGGTGCGCGACACTTACGTGCTTTCGCTAAAGCGATTGCCGCAGTTTGCCAAAGACTATTGTTACAGCGAAAGGATAATGTACGTAGACAAAGAGAACTACTTTGGCGAAGGCGAGCTGGACTTATACGATGCGCCCGGAAAGTTGTCAAAAACGCAACTGGTTTTCTTGTATCCAGCGCCTATTCCAGCATCCGGCGGTGACGTGGCTGAACTATTGGCAGGACCATACATCGGACTGTTGGTTAATTTCCGGAACAAGCACGTAACCGTTTTACCCTATTTGCGCTCCTGTCTCGATAGCGAATGTACAGCAGCCGGGTACCTCGATATCACTCGCTATGCCAGCCCAGAAGGGTTGATGAAGATCATGCAGTGAACCGTTGGTCGCGCTTCACTGAATCTCGTTGGCGGCCCGCATAGAGTTTCCCATGCGATACCGTGCGCGAAGAAATTGTCGGCGGCTCGGCGGCCTGACAGCGATGGCCATTCTCACATGTACCCTGACTAGCGCTGCCACATGCGTTGCAGTGGAGCCCAACGCTGAACCTCCGCAGCATCATGGGCTAGGTGAGGGCCTCTGGTACGGAAGTAGTGCCCCGTTTGTGGACCTCAGCCAGTCGTGGCGATGGCTGCGCGGCTTCTCGCTCAGCGGTTATGCGCAAACGACTTCAGGAATATGGGCGAACTCCTCGTCCCTGACCGAGTTTGGGCGGTCATCCGGAGAGCATCACGGCGCCAATTCCCTCGCGGTAGAACGCAGCCTGCTTCAGTTGGATGCCAACTATTTTCTGAACGGCAACAATTCATGGTTTCTGCGATTCTGGGGTGTGTACGAACCGGCGTATCCCTGGGAAGCTCATAATATCGCCGGGCCCACGCTGGTCTACGACAAAAGCCAGTCTGATTTTTATAACCGCTATGATGTTCGCGACGCCTACTGGAAAAATACTACCGGGCCGGTGACATTGTTCCTGGGCCACCAGATTGTCACGTGGGGGGAATCCCTCGCCTTTCGCGTCGGTGATGTTATCAATCCTCAGGATCTGAGCTGGAATTTCGGCTTCGCCAACCTGGAGCAATCGCGCTTACCATTGTGGATGGTGCATCCGATTGCGAGTTTGCATAGATTCGGACCGTTCAGCAGCAGCTTTGTTGAAGGCGTCTGGAGCCCGGCGTGGCAGCCCTTATACACGAGCGTGAACTACGCTGATCGCCGCTACGCTGGCCAGTATAGCGTGGCCGGCGCGGTTAACTTGCTCCCTCCGGCCGGCGGCAGATTCGATACCTATCCGTACCCATTCATGACCGCCACTGATACTCCGCCGGGAGCGCAGGCCGCCTTTCCACAAATCACGCATTTTGCAGCCCCGTTCCAGAGTTGGGCTTTGCCCTCGGACACTTGGGGGAATTCGGTGGAAGGCCTGCGCCTGCACACGCTGGTCGAAAATACCGAAATAACCACCAGCTATTGGCATGGCCATCAACTGAATCCGACTGCGTTTGTGGAAGGTACGCCCGCATCGGGTCAGGCGCTCCAGATGCGCTATCCACAGCTCAATGATATCGGTCTGACGATGAACCGGCCCATCTATTTGCAGCCGGTGCTGCTCTCCAACGTTCCATTCGTTCTAAGGAGCGAGGCTGTATGGCAGGACCGTACCCCCTTCAATACCATAAGTCTGGCCCGCCGGAGCGCCGTCATTTACTCGAGCACTTTGAACACGCTGATAGCGCTTGACGTCGATACCATGGCTGTCCCCTGGCTCACCAGCACGGGGACACTTACCACAAATCTTGAATGGAACAACTACACTATCCTTAGCCCTAATAAAAACATGGTCTACGATGGTTACGCAGAACGGTGGCGTCACAATGAAGAGAACCTGCTGCTGAGCGCCAGCACTAGTTGGTGGTGGGGCACAGTGGTGCCGACGTTCACTGGTATTTACAATCCTGACGGCAATACCTGGGAGCTGTTTCCGAATGTGATACTCACCCCACCATGGACCAATAGATATTTTCTCAGTCTGCAGTACATTGGGATCCTGGGCAACGACAGATTCAGTGCTTATGCTGGAGGTGTCTTCAAAGGCAAGAACATCCTGCTGATGCAGCTCCAATATAATTTCAATTTCGTTCACGGCGTAGGTTGAGATTCCGCAGGCTGAAAAGATCAGGTGATTTGGCGATTACACTGACTTTTGGTCGAAAACTCGAGTAGGAGGCGGACTAGAATCACCGGCGACTGGTCTGTCGCGGAAATAATGAGAGAAAGGATGGCACAATGGGAAAACTCAACGGCAAAGTGGCGGTAATCACCGGGGCGGCGAGCGGCATTGGCCGCGCGACCGCGACTCTATTCGCTGGAGAAGGCGCGTCTGTCGTGATCGGGGACTTAAACGTAGAGGGCGGCGAGGCGGCGGTGCGCGAGTGCAAGGAGAATGGCGGGCGCGCCATGTTCCAAAGAACCGACGTGACAGCCGAGGCCGACGTAAAAACGATGATCGCACGCGCGGTCGAGGAGTTCGGAGGACTCGACATCATCTATAACAATGCAGGACTCGGTGGGGCCCTGGGGCCGCTGGAGCAGATTACGGTCGAGAATTGGGATCGCTCGCTCGCGGTGCTCCTGCGCGGCGTTTTCCTTGGGATGAAGTATGCGATTCCGGAGATGCGAAAGCGCGGCGGCGGCTCGATCATCTCGACCGCTTCGATCGCCGGGCTGCGCGGCTACCCTGGTCTCCATCCTTACTGCGCGGCGAAGGCCGCGGTCGTGAACCTGACGCGCTCAGCCGCAGTCGAACTGGGCAAGGATCGCATCCGCGTCAATTGCATCTGTCCGGGCGGCATCAACACGCCGATTTTTACTCGCACTCAGCCGACCCTCGCGCCATTGGTTGAGGAGCGCCTGGCACAGGCGCAGCCGATACCGCGCGCAGGGCATCCAGAAGATATCGCAAAAATGGCGCTGTTTCTTGCGAGCGACGATTCTGAGTGGCTCTCGGGTCAGGCGATGGTGGTTGATGGGGCCGCGACCGCGGGAGGCACCGCAGGACGTCAGCAGCTCGAGCAACAGGATCGGATTCTGCCGATACCGCCGTCAGGCTTCATGGGACCGTCATTCGAAGGCTGAAATGGTATTCGGGTCTGGTTGGCATTTTCATCAGTAGTTCGCAGCGATACCAGATGCAAAGAAGGGGGCGTGCTGGCGAAAATTCGGTTGCACCAGCACGTTCCCGGCTATGGAATTTGCGCGGCGCTATGGTGTCGATAAGATAGGGCACTCTTTCGGCTGTCTACTTCAGAATCGGGACCGGTGAATGCAAATCTAACTCCGCCTACCCGTTACCTATGGGTTGTTTTGCTCGCTATCACCCTTCTCATGGTTCCGTTCGGCCCAGCCGGTTCGCTTGGGAGTGGGTTCGAACAAGAGCGACCGATGGCCATTCCGGGCGGGGAAGGCGGAATAGGGTTTGACGACCTGGGCTTCTCCTCCTATTTGCACAGAGTGCTGGTTCCCGCCGGTGGGACCGGAAGTCTCGACCTGGTTGATCCCGAAACCAGACAGCTCCTGCGCATCCCAGTAGCTGCGAGGAGCGGACCCTTCGGCGGCGGCCACGGCGAGGGAATTACCTCAGTCGATGAGGGCGACGGATTTTTGTTCGTGACCGACAGGACCACACTGCGACTGGACGTCGTGGATCCAAAAAGGCGATCGGTTGTATCTTCAGCGAGGCTGGCTTTCGGTCCGGACTATGTACGCTTCGTTGCCGAGACAGATGAGATTTGGGTGACGCAACCGAGCGCCGAACGAATCGAGGTCTTCCGGCTGCAGCATCCAGGAACGCCGAAGCCTTCACACGCGGATTTCATTGCGCTACCCGGAGGGCCCGAATCTCTGATCATCGACCATCGTCGCAAGCGTGCCTTTACTCACTTGTGGCGTGGGGTGACTATCGCAATTCGGCTCGAGGATCATTCAATCGCCGCGCGATGGCCGAATGGCTGTGAAGGCTCGCGGGGGATTGCGCTGGATGAGAAAAGGGGCTTCCTGTTCGCCGCCTGCGACGAGGGCTCGCTTAAAGTTATTAACCCCGATACAGGCAAGATTCTTGGTACGGCATCCTCTGGGGATGGCGTAGATATTATCGCGTACAACCCCAAATTAGGTCGCATTTACCTGCCCGGCGAGGCCAGCGCGACGATGGCGATCGTCGGTATCTCCGCTGCGGGTTCCGCCACCGTGCTCAGAACGGTCAAGACGGTAAAGGGGGCTCATTGTGCGACCGCCGATGATCGCGGCGGGATCTATGTATGCGATCCGGCCCACGGGCAACTTTTAGTATTCAAAGATGCTCCTCAATAGTTTGCCGCCGGATGAAGAGTGACTGTTTTGGTATACTTTCCCACGTGAGGCAAACTCCACAAACCTCTCCAGCTCGGCTTGAGGCGTGGTCACGACGCCATCCACCAGCGTACGATGCTGGTCTAAGCTTTGCGCTTGTCGAATAGAGGCTAAACGAGGTGAGTTCCGTGGCTGAGAAGGATTTTCATGTAAGCCTGCCCCACGAGGTGGTCGGCGGCTTTGGCTGGAACGAATCGGAAGTGCCCAGCCGCGTACGCGAGGCGCTCGTAATGGATCTGTTACGCCTCGACAGGCTGTCCGAGGTGCAAGCTGCGGCCATTCTGGGACTCGCGCGGCTGGGAGCTTCTCGAACTGATGGGACGTTACGATGTACCGGCCGTTCGAATGAGCGCAGAGGAACTCGATCGCGAGCTCGCCACCGAGGTTAAGCGTAACAGCACCACATGATCGTCTCCGATGCCGGCCCAATCATTATCTTCGCCCGCATCGGTCGGCTTTCCCTTCTCCGCGAAGTTACCGGCTCCCTGCTAATCCCCGACGCTGTCTGCGACGAAATTGTCGTTAAAGAAAGGCGGTATGCCGGGCGCGGCCGAGGTGGCTCAAGCCGCGTGGATTCAGAAAGCCTCTGTCGCAAACCGTTCAATCATAGACCGTCTGCCGACAGTTCTGCACGAAGGAGAGCGCGAAGCGATCGCCCTTGCCAAGCAGCGAGGCGCGCAATTGCTTGTTGACGAAATTCGTGCCCGACGCGTCGCCATTGAGTGGGGAATCGACGTGATCGGGACGCTGCGCATCCTCGCCGAAGCGAAACGCTTGGGGCAAATCACTGTCGTTCGCCTGATCATCGCCCAGATGCAATCGAGCGGATACCGATTCGATTGTATCTTGATCAGACGCTTTCTTAAGCGAATTGAGGATGGGTAACCAGAATCGTTTTTGGCATCGAGGGCTGTCCACAGACGTTTAGCACACTGGGCAAGTCATGAGGCGCCAACTCTCGCCTCTGACCGTGCGCTAGCGTAAAGGTGAAGGCGCGATGGCGGCGGTTGCGGATCTTCAGGGACAGACGATTCCAGTTCGACCTCCCCTCAAATGGGCAGGCGGCAAACGGTGGCTGGTTCCCCACCTGGCCGAATTATGGACGGCGCCCCGGCACAGCCGTCTAGTCGAGCCCTTCTGTGGTGGGCTGGCCGTCGCCCTGAGCTTGCGTCCCAAGCGCGCCCTGTTGAACGACATCAACCCACACGCGGTTCATTTCTATTCGTGGCTGAAGCGCGGTCTCAAAGTAGATGACAGGCTCGAATTAGCCAACCACGAGGCTCTCTATTACGAGCACCGGAGCCGTTTCAACCAGCTCATTTCCAATGGCGGAGCCGAGTCCGCCGAAGCGGCGGCGCTCTTCTACTACCTGAACCGCACCTGTTACAACGGCCTCTGCCGCTTCAATTCGAGCGGCCAGTTCAACGTCCCATTCGGTCGATACAAACGCATCAACTACAAGCGCGACTTCAGCAGCTATCGCTACATTTTCAGCGACTGGGAATTCTCGACCGAAGACTTCGAACAGGTCTCGGTCGAGCCAGAGGACTTCCTCTATGCTGACCCGCCCTACGACGTAGAATTCAGGTCCTACTCAAAAGAGGGCTTTAGTTGGGACGACCAGGTCCGGTTAGGGGAATGGTTGTCAAACCATCGAGGGCCGACCGTCCTGTCGAATCAGGCCACCGATCGGATTCTCCGGCTGTACAAAAAGCTCGGATTTAGGCTGCGTCTGATCGACGCGCCGCGCATGATCAACTGCACCGGAGACCGATCGCCCGCCAAGGAAGTCCTCGCGACCCGCGGTCTCGACTAAAAGGTGGGGCGGAACACAAATACCGGAGCCGTCCTTGAGAGCATGGTACTGCCCGCTCTGAAACGCGGCGGCTACTCGTACCGCAAGCAGGTACTTGTCGGCTCGCGTCCGGGCGGCGGACGGCACAAGGTGGATCTGGCCGCCGAAAAAGCCGGCGACGAGTTCCTAATCTCGATGAAATGGCAGCAGAGCTCGGGCACCGCCGAACAGAAAGTTCCTTTTGAGATAATCTGCCTAGCCGAGGCCATCAGAGAGACTTCGAGCTACAAACGCGGGTATGATGGATTAATTCCGTCATACCGGACCCGGCTGGACGCTCAGAGAATATTACGTAGAGAGGATCCAAAAGCATCTCGTCGGCACTGAAGCCGTGAAGGTGCTCTCGCTCGAGGCTTTCGTTGCCCTAGCCAATGGAGGCAAGCTCTGAGGAAAACCGGCGGCTACGTTAGGGGTTTGCCTGCGTGGCAAAGGGAATTGTGGAGCAGAGGGGATTTGAACCCGAGCCCAAAGCTCGAAAACGCAAGTAGTATCAAGGGTTTTGCTTTCAACAATGGTTCCCTTTATGGCTGTTTTCGGTCAGTTTGCCCCTC
Source organism: Binataceae bacterium (SeqCode) (assembly GCA_963752805.1). Classification (GTDB taxonomy): domain Bacteria; phylum Desulfobacterota; class Binatia; order Binatales; family Binataceae; genus JAMXLL01. Next base: position 69,572 of record CAVWAA010000011.1, on the reverse strand, counting down.
GGAGGGGCAAACTGACCGCGTACGGATTGGCGCGCGCCAGCGCCATGCTGGGACTCTCGTCCAATCACCCGACCACCGAAAGCCGCGGGACAACCGCGGCGCTGGCCTGGAGCGCTTTTGCAACTGTGGAAGCCTTATGAAAACGGATGACGTCGACAGCGCGTAAAGGAGCAAGGACCGAGAAATGGGCACCGTGCGGTGAGCCCGGCGGCAAGCTTGGTAAAGTCTCTAAAACCGTCAGGAGCGCTCGTCCCAGACGGAAAAGCTCAGGGACCTCAAACATTTTCGATGGTGGATGTTGGGGGGAATTGTAATCCAACTCACGGAGCTTCCGGGAAGAAAACGCCGCTTTATCGAGGCTTTTGCCGACGCGATTATGCCGCAAAACACCGCAGTCCTACCCCACGTGGGCCCGGCCCCGGGGCGGCGCACAATCCCAAAATGGTCATCTATTTTGGACGATGCGGTACCAGGAGATTGCCGACGGACACCTGCACCGCCTCGCCATTCTGATTCAAAGTTGTCGTTCGCAGCTTGATCAACCCAAGGTCCGGACGCGATTTCGATGGCCGCACTTCGAGAACTTCACTCTCGATGTGCAGCTCATCGCCTGGCCGCACAGGACGCGGCCAGCGAATCTCATCGAAGCCGGCCCCGACGATCCCTCCTGCGGGCCTGAGCTCACTCCCGACCAGGAGGCGCATGGTTACCGCAGCAGTATGCCAACCACTCGCTGCCAGACCGTGAAATATCGTGTGCAGCGCTGCCGCGGCGTCGAGATGGAAAGGCTGCGGATCGAATTCCGCAGCAAAGCTCTTGATGCGCTCTTCGTCGATCTGCAAACGGCCGGAGCCGTAGGTCTGCCCAACCGCAAAATCCTCGAGATACCGCCTGGTCATTCTGAAGATCCTCCGCTACCGGATATAGCGCGAATGCGACCGCCTACATCGATTCGAAGTTGGGTATGCTTGGGAGCGTTTTCAGAATCCGAAGCTGCTCAGATCCGGATGATCGTCGTTCTAACGGACCATCGAAAATGCAGTCGGCACCAGGATCGCGTTGGTAATTGTTGCTTCGACGGGACCGTCTTCCTCACTCTTTCTCCGAGCTTCGAGCCATTCTGGATCCTTTAGGAAAGCTCCAAATTTCTGTTCGCGCTCAGCCAGAGAATCCCACTGCAGAATCAAGAACAAATCGTTGTTGGATTCTCCGATCGCTACAGTCCAAAACCCTAGCTGCTTGATTCCATGTTTTTCGAACAGCCGCAGCGTATCGGTCTCGAATCGTTTCAACAGGGCCGGAAGGCGGCCGGGAACGCAATGAAGCACTCGTAACTCATGGATCATGTGATGCCCTCCATGCTGACCTTAATTCGACGACCCTTGCGGCATAGACTTTGTCGTCAGATCCGAGCGATTATCGGGTACTGGGACGTTTGTTTCGTGGAACGTTAACGCCCGCTTCACGGGTTCTTGCCGCGCAGGAACTCTTCTAGCGTGATCCCTTCAGCCATTTCGTACTGGAACATCCCCTGATCCCGAATGATGTTCATCGCGTCGAAAGCGGCACGCTCGCTGGGGTACTCCGAGATCCAGATCATGTCGTAGCGGCCGAAGGTCACGTAACTGGCGATCAGCCGGCCCTGATGCGCGGTGCGGATTTGCGCCACTCGCTTGATCGATTCCGCGAATTCTTCATCGGTCCGGTTTTCGAGTAGTTTGACTCCGATTATGTATGTTGGCATTGGTTCTTCTCACAGCTTCCAGGCGGCATCAGGTTCGATTACGAATACAATCTCAGCACACCTGACTCGCGGACCTAACTGCATGAATGCGGTCTTTTCTTCAAGCTTGCCGATATACTTCTCTTGGTATCGTCAAACCGCGGACTCTCGAAGAAGGGTCTCGATTTTGGAATCCAGATCCCGAGCGACCGCCAGAGCATCCGTGTTTCCGTAAGGGGCCAGAAGACTGGCCATTCTGTCATATGACAAACGCACGCCGCCCTCAGGCCGCTCGGCCACCAGAATCGTGATCGGCGCGTAAGATCCCGCGTCGGAAACATGCTTCGCCATTTCCTTCATGATGAGCGGGTTGCCTATCAGAAGGCGTACAATTTTCGGCGTGTTGTTGCCGCTCTCCTTGCGTAGAATCGCCCCATGATCGAGTTCCATGAAGAGCATTAGTCCCGTCTTGCCAAGACCTGCGTGAACTTTGCGCTTCAGTTCAGTAAAGGATCCTGCGCGCTTGGTTGCTTTCGCGAACTCGACCATATCCGGTTGCCCAACGTTCGCTTTAATCGCAGCCACGACCGCTGCGAACGGCTTGGAAGACGTCAAGCTCAAGCGTTCGAGCTCGATCTTTCTGACCTTCATGTTTCCTGTTCCCTAACTGAAGTCATTTATCGCGACTACGACGCCTGACTGGTCAAAGGTCTTGAGTGGTCTACGAATCGAAGGTCGTACAAATACGACTGTTAGCGGCCCTGGAATATGACCTTGTCGCGAAATTGGCGAGGCCCGTGTTCGAGCAGCGCATTCACCCCTGCGCGCATGTCTTCAGTTTCAAAAAGTGCCGGAGCGATTTCGTCGACTACGCGGTCGGCGCGGCGAGTGCCATCCTCCAGATACGCGCGCACAATTTTCTTGCCCGTGGCATAGGCGACCGTAGCGCCACGCGCCAGCCGCGCCCCTAGTGCTTCCGTCTCCGATTCCAAGGCCTCATCGGGTACGACACGGTTTACGATGTTCCACCTCTCGAATGTGGCCGCATCATACTGATCTGCGGTGTAGATAATCTCTCGAGCTCGGGCTGGACCTGCGCGTTCGGCCAATCGTTGCACGCCGCCTAACAGCGTCGTGGTTCCGATTGAGGCCTCCGCTTGACTGAAGCGGGCCGATGCGGCCGCCCACACGAGATCGCACGCGAGCATGAGCTCCATCCCGGCCGCGATACAAAGCCCCTGTACGGCCGCGACAGTGGGAAACGGAAGCTCTTCTATATCCGCGATCGTTCGCAGATGCCTCGTGAAGCGATCGCGCGCCTCAATCGCCGTCCTTCCCTTGAAAATGCTAACGTCAGCCCCTCCGGAAAATACCTTGCCGACTGCGCGCACCAGGAGGGCCCTGATTGGAGTCTGCTTAGCTTGATCCACGGCTGTTCGCAGGTCTCCGATCAGTTCTTCATCGAACAGATTCAGAGGCGGATTTGCCAAGGTTAGGACGCCGAGAGCACCCGAGGTTTCGAAACGCACCTTACTCATAATTCTGTCTCCCTCGATCCCAGTTTTCTGCTCATTGTAATGCCTCGCTATTTGATTCGGTCGATGTGAGATCGGATTTGATCACGCCTCAGATCCTCGCTTTGCGAGCGCCGGTGGCCGACGTCCTTCGGCGAGCTGTCCCCGCAGCGTCAGGCAGGTGATGGACGCGCGCGCGACAAGCCGCTCCTGTTCGTCAACGACGTCGCACTCGACGAATCCGACGAGCTTTCCGGCACGAACCACCCTTGCTTTGGCGCGAAGCGTCGCTTTCCACACCGGCCGCAGGAAATTGATTTTCAGCTCCAGAGCCGTGAAACTCTCATCTGCCGCGAGCGTCGTGTAGTACGCGAAGCCCATGGCCGCGTCAGTGATCTCGCACAATACGCCTCCAGTTAGAGTTCCCATTGGGTTGGTGTGGCCCTCGTCAGCAACGAATTCGACCACAGCCATTCCGTTTTCCGCCTGAAGGAGCTTGAGACCGAGGAGCTTGCCGATGGGTGCAGGAAAGTCTTCCGGCCCCGCACCTGGGTACCGCGCTGTAGTGTTCATATCGAGCTGGGTCTCCGGTTACATGACGTCCGAGTTGACTCGCAAATCGCGACTGCTTTAGCCGTTCGCGAATTGATTTTGATCGCACTTTTCAATGATGTCGTTCATCTTCTTCCGTTCATGTTTGTATATACAAGAGTCGGACCAGCGGCATAGCGCGTCGCACACCACCCTCGGCTGCCTCACCAGGTTGTTAAAGGGAAATCCTTGCGCGAGTCTATTGGCCGGTCGTAAGGACATACAACGCCCGCCCCATCGCGCCCGTCGTAATGGTGGCGCCCATCGCCGGACCGACGGTAGGCGGTTGGATTACCCACAATTGGGGAGCTGGTGCTGGAACTTCTATATCAACGTCCCGATCGGCATCGGGCCTTTTTTGGCACCTCCCAGCCAACCCGGTGTACGTTACCCAATGTAGGTTGGGAATACGCGCAGCGAGCGCTTCGCGGACGGCCGGTATAGAAGCGCAGACGGATGCGCGTACTCAGCTCGCAGGTGCAGCAGTCGTGAAGCGCGATATGGCTTCGATCAGCACCGCGCGCCGTAATGGTTTCGTAAGCTGGCCGTTGCACCCGGCCTCGATCACTCTTACCCGATCCTCGACCATCGCGCGACCGGTGAGAGCGACGATCGGTGTTGGGCTGGCTCCTCGTTCACGCTCCCATGCACGAATCGAAGCGACGGCGCTATAACCGTCCAGCACTGGCATGTTTACGTTGACCAACAAAAGATCGTAGGGCTTGGTCTTAAACATCTCGACCGCAACGCGTCCGTTCTCCGCGGTGTCTAGTTGATGAGGAGTGCCCCGAAGGTACGCCGCTATCACTAAGCGATTTTCCTCGGAATCCTCGGCCAGCAGGATCCGGAGCCCCCGCAGCTTCTCTGCTCGGGCCGGCCCTCGCTCGGCGGCCGGCTCCCTGTCATCTGTTCGAGCTCTGGTTGCCACGCTCACCACCGCGTCGAGCAACTCGGCTCTCTTGATGGGTTTTAGCAGATGGCGGCCGAGACCGGTTTCGCGGGCGACCCGCTGCCCACCGGGAAGGTCGTCGCTCGTGAGCATTATGACCGTCCTTTCACGCTCGGACGGGTCGAACTCCCTGGCCAGCTCAATACCGATGTCCGGTGGCATTTGCGCGTCGAGCAGGATCGCGTCGTACTGGAAGCCACTCCGATGCGCTTGGTTAAGCTCCTGAGACGCCTGCGCAGCGCCACCGCAAAGCGATACCGATGCTCCGACCCCGCTGAGCATCTCACCAATTGCCGCACGGCTCGTCGCATTATCGTTGACCACGAGCACTCGTTTTCCTGCCAAACGTGGTCTCTCCGAGGTATCGTCGTCGTTGGTATTCTGAACATCCGTTCGGCAAGTGAAGTAGAAAGTGCTACCCATACCCGGCACGCTTTCTACCCAAATTCGCCCGCCCATCGCTTCAACGAGACGTTTTGATATCTCCAGTCCGAGTCCGCTTCCCTCGTGACCACCGGGCTTCGACGCTGTCCGGGCGAAGCGTGAAAAGATCCGCTTCTGTCCCTCCGGTGCGATTCCGACTCCTGTGTCGGCCACGCAAAACCTCAGCGCGCCAGCCTCTTGCGACCCGACGTCAGTCCCAACACGCATTACAATCTGGCCCTTATCCGTGAACTTGATCGCGTTGACGAGCAAATTGGAGCACACCTGCCGCAGGCGCATCGGATCGCCTATCAACTTGATCGGCGTCCCTTGCGTTACGTTAAAGATCAATTCCAGGCCTTTGCGATGAGCACGCAGCGCCATGGCGTCGGCCATATGGTCCAGCAGTTCGTATAGGTCGAACCCGATATGGTCGAGATGAAGTTCTCCGGCCTCGATTCGCGAGATATCGACAATGTCATTGATCAGGCCGATCAAAGCATCGCCGCTCGCCCGACAGATGTTAAGATATTGAGACTGCTCAGGCCTTATTTCGGTGCCTTCCAACACTTCGATCATGCCGATGATCGTATTCAATGGCGTGCGCATCTCATGACTCATCGACGCTAGAAACTCCGATTTGTCCCGCGACGCCTTCAGGGCGTGTGTCATTTCTTCGTTCGCTCTGGCGAGTTCCGCCGTGCGCAGTTCCACCCTCGATTCCAGTTCATCGCGCGCCTTTTGTAATTCTCCCTCGGCGCGGCGCCGTTCGTTGATTTCTTTTTCGAGCTCGAGGTTAGCTGCGCGCAATTGCTCCGGGCTGGCCAGCGCCAGTGCTCGCGGGATAAGCGGGACCAGCAGTCCCGCCGTCGCCAACGACGCCACTGCTGTAAGAGCCTTGATAACACCTGCCAATCGGTACGTTCCGTGCCACAGCGTCCACACTTCCATCAGGTGAGTCGTTCCGCACCCGAAGATGAAGACACCAAACATCACAAACATCCAGTTAAACGGCAGATCTTGCCGCCGCCGGACAAAATAAAGCAGCATTAATGGGATGAGATAGTAAGAAAGGGCAATAACTGAGTCGGAACCCGCGTGCAACCAAACGATCTCCGGCCTCCACAGATAGCAGTATCCATGTGGCATGAAATCCGAAGAAAACAGCCTGGCGAGGAAGCTGCCCATTACCTTCCCTCCTGCCTTGGTTAGCTCTGCATTGGTGGGTGCCGAATACGACCTATTTCAAACGATCAGGTGACGGGGCGATTAGCGGGTCGATCGGTGCGCGAAGGAACTTCTTCTGGTTCGTGTATAGGAGAGCGGTAACGTTGCCCTCGATGGATTTCCAGCCGAATTCTCTGTCGAGCGCGGCGATTAATTCACGAAGGCTCCGTCCGCGATGACGCTCGAGAAGCGCAGCTATCATGTCCACCCGTGTGAGCCCGCTATTTCGGCTCGCAGGCGGGCGTCCGGTCGGCATTTTGCCTCAACCAACTTGAGTAAGGCGCCCGAGCCGTCGCCGTTACGCTTTCTGACCGCCGGTCTCGCCGGGTAGAGTTGACCTCGGCGTATGCTGCGCTAATAACTCATCCAGAGTCTTTAGATGGACCGGCTTGGCAATTACCGCGTTCAACCAAACGCCGACGGGGGTCGTCGACGGGAATTTCCGCTGCCCAGCCGGTCACGAGATAAAGCGTCGGCGGCGTCTCCAGAGATTTCACTCGCCGAGCGACTTCCCAGCCGTTCATCAGTGGCATCCCTAGATCGCACAACACCACGTCAACAAGGACATTGTCCTCCATCAATTTCTCCAGAGCCTCAGGGCCTGAACTTGCTGTCGTAACGCTGTGACCTCTCGATTTCAGCATGGCGCTGAAGGCTTGAAGGTTATCTAGATCGTCATCCACCACCATCACGTGGAGGGGCTGAATCCTAGCGGAGGCGTGCTCCACTTTTTGCATCGGCCTGGCATGCGCGATTGGAAAGGTCAGCCTGAATATTGCCCCACCTTCAACACGATTAGCGGCGGAGATGGTGCCACCGATACGCGCCATCGCTGCGTATGTGATAGACAATCCCAAGCCTGTTCCGCGTTCTCCTTTGGTGCTGAAAAACGGGTCGAAAATACGAGTCAGGTGTTCCTCAGGAATTCCTTGGCCCTCGTCCTCCACCCTGACCACGACGGCTTCACGTTCGATGCGTCCAGTGATGCGTATGGTGCCACCCGCTGGCATTGCATCCTGGGCATTCAACAACAGATTGAGAAAAATCTGACGGAGCTCGCCCGGCTCGCCCAGAACCGGGGGTAGTGCCGACACATCCGCGTTGATCCTTATCGATCTGCCGAAGAGAAAATTCTTCTCTTCCAAAGTGCTTTTAGCCATGTCGACCGACTGACTGATGATCGCGCTTAAATCAACGCTCTCGGCCGGACGATCATGCCGGCGACGCGCGAAATCTTGCAGCCGACCAATTGTAGAAGCGGCATCGCTGAGGATGCGAGAGATCAGCTGAAGCGAATCGTTGTGTCGTGACAGTAAGGTCGAATCGGTACATAACAGCTCGACCCGAAGCCGCAGAGCATTGAGGCTGTTGTTCAGGTCATGGGCGATGCCCGAGGCCAGTTCACCCACAGCCTTCAATCTTTCCTGATTCACTAAGACTTCGCGATTGCGACGCAGCTCTTCCTCCGCTTGTACTCGCGCGGTAACGTCCTGTCCGACTAGCAGGACGCAGTCGCGGCCATCCAGCTCAAGCGTGGTCCAGGAATAGACGCAATGCACCGGATTATTTTGGCGTCCGTGAAGCACCGCCGGAAGTTGTTCAGCGCCAGCATCACCCATTTTCAAAGAGCCGACCCATCGAACAAAGCTGTGGCGATCTGGCGTCAAGCCCAGATCGGCGAGCGAGCGCCCGAGAACTTCTTTTCGGCTGTATCCAAAGGTCCCTTCCCAGGCTGGGTTTACGTCCACAATGCGGCTGTCTGGAATCGAGTAAATTCCAATGAGGGAACCGCTCGTTTCGAAGATCCTGCGGAATTTGTCTTCGCTGCGAGCGAGCGCCTTCCGCTGCTTGGCGAGTGTAAGACTTATTAAATGGCACCCGAGCATTGAGGCGATCATTGCGGGCAGGCCGGAGATGACCAGATGGTTTCGCCAATCGAATTGACTGGAAAACGCCAGACCAGATAGCAGACAGAGTGCGCACATCCCGCAGTGCCACGGGGTCTCCCAGGGCAGGATAGTGGCGCCGACCGGAAGAAGAACCAGCAGAAACATGAACGGGGCCAATGAGGCGCCCTTAACCGATACAATCCCCGCGCTTAAGATTAGCCCTGCTGAGAAGAGCAGCACCGCGGGCTTCCAGACTTGGCCAAAGCGAGGGTGCCAGGTCGCAGCCCACAAAAACAGAGTGAGAACGAACCAAATGGGATGGAGTTCAATGACTAGCCAGTTGGGATGAGGTAGAAAAACCGCTTCGACAGTAGGAGGGATTATTTCCGCTACTAAGCTAAGCGCTGTCGCCAAGCGCAGCCGGGCGATAGCCTCCGCTTCGACTGACTGTGGCTGCACGGTGGCGTATTCAGATTCTTTAGCGTGAGTCGATGCAGGAGTCATGGAGATTGTACCTTTCAGAAGGTGCGTCGTTCGTCCAGGGGAAGACGAAAGTAGGTCCGGTAGGTTCAGCGTAAACTGCGGCGCCCCCCAGGCTTGTCCCTCGCCGTAGCCGCTACGCGCTTGACGGCGACGTTGTCAGAGTTGACTCTACGTTAGCAGAGGGGGGTCAAAAATGAATCTCTTGCCTGTCATTCTGGGGAATTAAGTGGCGTAGAACCTGGCGCGCCAAAATTGGTGTGCCTATGCGCCTGCAGTACGAAAGGCCGTAAGGAGAAAGACCATGGAAGACGCGAAGGACTACTACAAGAAGCACGGACCGATGAAGGCTGCTGGATCGTCCCGGTCTCAACTGAGTGCCCTTCCCCGGAGCGTTGCGGAGCTGTGCAAAGTCGTTCAGGGCACCCTGATACATCGCGATTTGGCACCCTGGCTATACGGCCTCAAGTTTCTCCGGAGCAAATGAACACTGCCAATATCCGCACGTTTACCGAGATGTTCGCAGGGGTCCGCGCGCTTGACGACCGTCCGCTAGCGGCCGCGCGCGACCCGAGCCGTCGGATGCCGTGCGTATGCCGTCATTTCAGGACGATGCTTGTTTCAGAAAAAGGTAAGTTTTGATCATCCGAAAAAGGCCCGTAAATAAAGGGCTTCGTATGTTGCAAATATCCGTTGCACAAGTGATCCATGAAAATGCGGTCGCCGTCATTCCTATCGGCATTCGCTTGAGCGACTCGCTGCAACGCTTTGAAAAAGATTACTCAAGCGCTATGCCGTAGCGGACAAATGTCCGGCCGAGACGACGAATTCCTTCAAATCAGGCCCGTCAACTCCCCCCAGTAAACGCAACACGAATTTGCCGTTTCTTCTCTGTACCACAACGTGCCAGTAATGACGATCCTCGCCGACTGATTCGCTCATCTGTGAAAGGAAGGGTTTTATGACTGACAGTGGCATCACTAAGGTGTTGCCGGGAGAGCCACAACCAAAGCAAAGCAATGCCGACGGCGCTATCTCGAGAAATTGTAGCTGTTTAAAATGGAGTGCAAACCAGAAATATGGGATGCCTCCGCTCTCGTTGTGTTCCGCTGACACTGCGCAGACTAGGCGCGCTCCTCGATCGCCAGCCTCATAGCGGGTTTGCGAAAGTTTTGAGAATATGGGGTTAAGATGCCTCTGAGCGGCACGAACGCACTCTGCATGAAAATTCGCAGGCTCCCCCCGCTGGACGTGGAGCTCTTGCTCAGGCAGGATAGCCGGCCTCGGCCAAAGTTGCTCTGCTGTGTGAAACAGCGATTCCGCGCGCTGTCGTATTTGAGAAACACCCCAAGTCTCGCAACTTCCGAAAAACCTGTTGAGTTCAAAACGGCTGAGAGCAAAAATTTTGCGCTTCTCAGAGTACTCGGCGCTGCTTAGTTCTGGATTATATGCAGTTAACGTCAGGTTGCCGATTGTGTGCAGCCATTCGGCCTGAATGCTGGCGGCATTTTCGCCGAGTGCTTGTTCCCATTCGGGGTTCAGCGTCTGGGGCAGCACGTGCTCCACACTGGCATTGGTGAACGGGGCAATCTCATGATGGCCGAATTGTTCCTCAATGCACTCCAGGATCACCTGGCAAGCGCGGCTACCGTAAATTGGTGTCTTCAGCCAACTGTCGAAAAACTCAGTGTCGGTGGGCCAGCGGCGATTCTTGCCTTCGCGCGCGAGAGCCCCAGACAGCCAAGCGTCAGGACTCTCGGTAATCGGCTTGCCCTTGCACAGCGAAATGAAAGTCCCCGAAAGAGAGTTTGATGGAACTCCGACGACCATCCGTCGGACAATATAGCATCGGCAGCCACAGCTCATCGTAAATTCCCTGCTGGACAGTGATAGGGAATCGCATCAGGAAGCATTCAGATCGCGGATGACAGAATTGTCCGACTCGACTCTTAGATTAAACCAGGAGAGCATGGTGACGACCACGAACTCCGCGCGTGCGAGATTACCGTGGTTACAACGCGTGGTGGGCATGTCGTGAATATCGCGCGCCTAGTTGGCAATTGCAGCGTCGTCCTTCGGATTGGTGCTGCTCGTTGATTAGCAAAGTTTCTCCGACGCGATCCATACCTCTCGGACGCCGGCAAACCAATCGCCGGCCGGTGCGGTGCATTGCGCCGACGCCGCGAATCCAAAACCTTTACAGCTTTTCGGCCCACCCCAGGTCGAGCTGAGGGGGGAGGCCGAAAAGCTGCTCACGGACAGTACGGAACAGGCAGCGGAAAACAGCAACCTGCTAGAGGTTGTCAATTGAGTATGCTGGGGGCCCGCAACCGAGGAAGCCCAGATACTGTTTGAGCCAGCGATATTGGCGAATATCGCGAGGGTCCCGAACTTCCCAAACCGGAAAGATGACTCAAAAGCATCACTCGACTGATCGGAATCGTTCTAAAAAACCAAGTGCACGTCTGTGATGTCGGGGCAACTTATGTGAGCGAAAGGGTCACCCGAAAAATAGCGGAGCCTCAACCTGTAGAATGAAGGTGGTCTAATGAAAGCGCTTCTTCTTCTCGGAGCTGTACTGATCGGATTGCACCCGCAGCAGCATCTACCGGCGCATCAATGGAACACCTACACAAACGCGCGTTTTCAATACTCTATTTGCTATCCCGAAGATCTGCTGAATCCGAAACCCGAGGCGACCAACGGTGACGGGCGCAGGTTCACGGGAAAAGATGGCGTTCGGTTGATCGTATTCGGCCGCAACAATGTCCTGAACGAGAGCCTGAAGGAGATGATGGAAGAGTCCGCTTCCACTCTCGCGGCCAACGACGGAAAGATCACGTACGGAGCGCTCAAACCGAACTGGTTCGCGATTTCCGGCGTGAATGAAAACCACATCTTCTATTCGAAGACATTCCTCTCTCATGACCAGTTCAAATCGTTCGAAATCACTTATCCGGAATCGGCCGCCGCGGTCTGGAATCCATTGATCAGCCGCATTTCATCGTGTTTTTCGGACCTTGCCCGCTGATCCGTCTCAATCGTATTGATACAGGTTGTACTTTCTTCATCACGTTTTTGAGCACAACCCCGTATCTCGGATCCGTCGCGTACACTCCAGTAAGGGTATCAGCAAATGCATCCGGATCGTTCGCGAAGGTTCGAGCCCGCGCATAGGGCTTTGCGGTCGCCAGCAGCTTTCCGTGCTGGTCGAAAGCATCGTTGATCGAATCGAATTTGCGGAATTTCGCGGTTACATAGATGTCCTGGCCTTTAATAACTTCGCGTGTGCGCGCCTCCACGTACGGCTGGCCAGCGGACGCTTTGATCCCGAACGGATTGTTGCTACCCGAAGGTATCGCACGTCCCCAATTGCTCTCGACGGCCCATTGAGCCAGTGTCACCGAAGCCGGGATGTTCCATCTGGAGTGCGAAGCCTGCGCCGCACTGATCACATCAGGCGGGAAGTTCCCGGCAGCGCCCTTGCCGCCGGGGGATGGTGCGGGCTTCATCGGTACGCCTCCACCGGTGAGAGATCGAAATGTCGCCCCTCCCGGATCAACTCGCCCATCCGGAGGACTCATCCCGAGGACGCGCTGCTGATATGTCTCGATAGCAAAAATCGTCTTGGGCCCGCAGGTGCCGTCTTCGGCCAAAGGCGCAAGTGGAACAGGAAGATTCGCATTGATAAGTCTCTGGATGAGTCTGACGTCCTCAGGCCGGTTTACGCCTCCGCGTCCCACAGATCCGCTCAACGCCTGTGTTTCCGCTTCAGCGAGCGTTTCCTGTTCGCTCTGGAACTCCGCTTCAGCGTGATCCGCCACCTCTCTGCACAAACGCCCGAGCATCCGCAGGTAAACTGGCACGCGCAGCACCGAACCATTCACACGCACGTAGCGCCGTCCCGCATTTCCCAGAAGGTTGGCCCTCGCCGCCTGCCTCAATTGTTCGGAGTTGAGGTGCTGGTGCAGGACGATGGCTGCGGGCAGCCGGCCCAGATTCACGGTGATCTCATCCGCTGACAGCCTGGCATGTTGTGGAGCCATTGCCGGCCTTATCTCGGCATACAGGTCGAATTCGGATGTTTCCGTTAACCACTCCGGACGTTCTGTTTCCCCGGCGGTCATCTCCTGGACTTCGGTCTCCATGGCTTGCTCTGTTTCCATTTCTGCCTCAGACTCTCTGTCCAAGAGAAAAGGACCGCCGGCCATACCCGTACTCGCCGCCTCCTCAGAAGATGAAGCAAGCGCTAACGAGCCGTGCTCCGAGCCCGCATCGTGCAACTGGCTGTCGTACTCTTCCCACTCCTGTTCCTGCAGAATGTTGTCCGTCATGCTTCGTGCCCCTTCGGCCCGCTATGGCGCGCTTGCCGCGAGCAGTCCATTGTTTTCGCGAATGCACTTGTCAAGTTCGACAATCAGTGCCTGCAAATCCGGTCCGTCTTTTGCGGGATCGTCGAAAGCCGCTGCCACGTAGGTAAATTCTTTTGAACTGCCCGGATGAGCGGGTCCGGAACGCGACGCACCACGATCGCACAATCGTCGCGAATCGTTTCGCGATGCCCTGACAGCTTATTACCGATGCCCAGCTTGGAGTGAATCCGAACCAGCTCCGAATCGGCATCCAAGATTTTTCGCAATCCCATCAGGAAATAACTTTTGGTGAAAGAACCTTCCGCGAAAGTCGGCCCTAGCTTAACGCCGGGCTTGTTCTTGTTCATCAGATGCTTCATTCCGGCGCTCGCGTCGCCATTTACAAGCCGGCCCTGCTCCATCAGAGTCAGCAGTGAGGCGATTGAAGCTGCCGTCGCACTGATGAAATCCGATTCGGGATTGTCTTTCTTCTGGGGCACTGGCGGCAATATCCACGGCCCGCCATGACCACTCTCCCAAATCCCCCCGCCGCGCTTTGGACTGTACAAGTCGGCCTGCCAGACTGCGGACGTCATGTAAAGATAACTGACCAACTCGCTGCAACTGCGGGCCGCGGCGTTATCCGAATCGTCGATCATCAGGAACAATTGCTCCGCGAACGAAAGCTTCCCGAATCGCCGCGAGATCGTCTTCATCGTGTGCGGCGTAATCGGTTACCTTCGCGGTGGCATTGGGCGGATGGCCAGGCGCCGCAGGATCGACGAAGATCACGTCACTACCCTTGAATCGAACGAAGAGCCCGCCCGTTCCATCGGGTGTGGCAGTAAACATCTTTTCCAGTTCCGGCGCGGATAAGGCGGCTGGTCCTGGGACCGGCTTGCCGTCGATTAACACCAGCTTGCCGTTCAACTCGATCTTCGGAATCGCCGGAAATAATTGCGTCACGTGCGCCGGATCCGGCTTCTGCGTGGAATCCCACAGGCTGCGCGCCGCGGCAAAGAGAGCAGCCTCGTCGGTGATACCTCGTTGGTGCGACAGCTCTTCGAGATCGAATTTCAGTTGCCAGGCTACATACAGACAAGCCAGCTTACCGATGCTGCCCATTCCACCCTGTTCCAGTTCGCGATTACCGGCAAATTGAGGGTTTGCAAGCTTTGACGAGCCAGTGAGGTCGACCAGTGCGAATCGCAGCTTCTTGAAACGTGCGTTGCCGAGTACGCGTTTGCCCACGATATCCTGAAGCGCCTTGTTCCGCGTCACCCCTGTCGCAGTCATGAAGCCAGGATTCATCGACGTCGCGTCAACGGCGACGGTCGCGGCGGACGCTGAGGGTTTGCAGCAATGCCGAAAGAATGCGAGCTTGTTGGCCATGAGCGACCGGAAGGTTTGCCCGCCGGGATCGACACGCCCGTCCGGCCGTTTGTCGCCCAAAATGTCCCTCTGGTAATTCTGAATTGCCGCGATCGTATCGGCGTCAACGGTGCCGTTTTCCTGCAGCGTAGCGGGTGGGAAATTGAAGTTCAGCAAATGCTGCACGAGCTTCACGTCATCGACGTGGTTGGCGCCTTTCGGTCCAACGGAGCCACTCAGCTTGACCGCGCTGCCCGTCGTGAACAATTGCTCCAGCTCAGGAGCGCTGATTTCCTCCTCTCCCGCTGCCGCCGCTTCATTACATAACCGGGAGATCAGTCGCAGGTAGGCTGGGACCGAGAGTTCCGACCCGTTCATCCGAACAGACCGCGCACCAGCCGGTCCCAGCAGTGCTGAAAGAGTCGCCTTCTGCAACTCCGGGGACTCGAGTGCATCGCGCAGTGTCATGGCTTGGCGCACTTCATGAATGCGTTCCAGAGGCTCTCTTCCAGTTCTCCTGACGCAAGCATTGCCTGGTCCGCGAGGTCCGCGGCAAGGTTCACAGCTTCTGCTGGAGAAACATGATCGAGCCCCGACGTGGTCTGTAGAGCACCTTTGAATGAGTCGCCCCACGGCCCCGATAAATTGAGCACAATCCCCAGAATGTTTCTGGTGTTCAACATCCTTCGCTCCGTCAAGCGCGCAATTCACCTGTCTCAGATGGTTTGCGAAACGGCTCATGGCCGCATCCGCAATCGCTTCGGCCAGGTCAGCCTTCCGTTTCACCGAAACCTTCTTCCCGGCTACGCCCTGAATAGCCGTTTGAAAGAAGGCGTAATAGTTGTGGCGGGCCACATCGTCGCTGAACTTGCGCATACCGCGAGGGCCAGCGGCCGGGATTTTCGACTCGAATTCGGAAATGAATTCGTTGAGATCCCGGCTGCTCCGCTCCTGCCAAACGCCGTCCACAACCTCGGCGTTCTCTGCCCACTCCTCAAGACTTCTAGCGAACATCGCGTTTTACGCTGATCGCCTGCCCGTTGGGACTGGCTGCCAGGTGGTGCTGGGCTGGCACATGAGGCGGCGACTGACGAGCCGATGCCTGCCGTGTCTGCCCCGGAAGGGCTGCCGTTTCTGCGCGCCGCACGACAGAGACCGTCTGAGATTTCAGATCCCGTCCCGTGGCCAGCGTGTATTGATCGATCACCTTTTCCGCGTTTCTGGAGGTCGCACTCGGCGGTGCATACAGTAGCTGCGCACCCGCGGGAGTGTTGAAGGCGCCGCTTTCAATCTGCTGCATCAGGGCTGAAAAGGGCGCCGCAAGGTCGAACAGAGGTTTAGCTTTCGAATGAGCTGTCATGCCGACACGCTCCGCGACTTTCTGGAGCCGCATTTCCGGGCTGGACGCGGTCGCTTTCAGGTCCACGATGGGCGTTGAATCGTACGACACCGCGAGATGAAGGAAAGACATGATCGCGACTGCCCGGAACTCTTCCCGGGACAAATTGCCATTGAGGCGCCGGGTCGCCATCATGTCGTAGATCCGCCTAGCAAGCGTCGCGATCACATTGGCATCCGTGTCATTCACCCCGCTGGTGTTCTTGGCATTCACGATGCCGCGCCAGATCTCGCGCGCCATTGACTCGAAAGTCACGATGAAATCCCGATTCGCCGCCGCGGGTTTCTGATACGGATGACGGACCGACATTTCGGACGCGTGCGCCAGATCCATTCCGAACATCCAGTAATATGCGGTGAGCCGGTCTGCCGTTTCGTCTCGCCGGATGCGCGTTGACGTCGTCCAGAGCATCGAAGGCATCGCGTCCCCGAAAATAAGAAACTTGAGGATGAGCCAGAAGAGCTGGCTTTCCGGACTCGGCGTTCGAGCTGCTCACTGTACATGTAAGTCTTGAGCACCTTGCTGAATATCTCGTATATTCGGGTGTTCTCGATGATATAGGCGTAGATCAGATGGTCCCAGTTCGTCGGTCTCGAGCTAACGGCACCTGCTCCATTCCACGTCCCAAGAATGCCGGGCTGGCTCAGCGGCGGCACATAACCGGCTGGCGCCGGCAATGGCGTTGGCGGCGTGGTGGTGAAGTCATATCCAGGGAAAAAACTCGCATTCAGGATCTGCGTAGATAACTGGGGGGCCCATGGAACGAAAGGAGAACTAGTCCCGGAGCTTGCGGCGTTATTCCGGTTCAGCCATACCGTCTCAACAATAGCCGATACCTGCAAAGGATGATAGGTGAAAAGGCTGTTGATGTTATTCAGCGGCGAAGCGGGCGTAGTTGGAGTTACAAGTTGTCTGAACATGTTAGCGGGGCTTCCTTTCAGCTTCTCTACTGATCACTTTTTCTACCTGTGTCTGGCGGCGTGCCGTGGCGGAAATGGACGATTGTAAGATCCCTTGTCCAGCGCATCTTCCGGGCCACGCAGACTTTCAAGCAGCCGGTTCAGATCCTCCAGCAGAAGCTTCTGTTGTGGGTCTGGCTCGCTGGCAAGTCCGCTGAGCGTACGATCGATGTCCTTCTCCGCTGATTCGATGCCTTCAACCGCTTTCAGTATTTCTGTTCCCGTACTTTCCCGGCTGCCGGTTGGCTGTGCCATTCACCTCTCCTTATCCTTAGCCACAAACCTGCTCTTGATTACTCTACGGGTCGGGTCATATGCCCGAGCCTGATCATGAGATCCTCCTGCTGTTTCAGAAACTCCGGTCCTTTTTCCGGTTGCATCGCATACCGTAAACCGGTGAGCGCCGTCAGCCGGATGCACTCATTCCAGATCCAATGACTCGAAGTGAAAGCCGATCCGCCCGCTTTCCGCTCCATCTCTTTCAGGGCAGCAGGGGACGCCCGCTGGGGATCCACCAGTTCCGCGAGGGTCTTTCCCCGAAAACAGGGCATAGGCGTCAGCAGCCCCGCTTCGACGATTCGCGGCAGCAGCGGCCGGAGCGAGTCCACGATCGCCGCAGCCAGGGGCGGCGCCTCGTTCATCGGGTATATCCGTTCCCATGCCGATGCAAGATCGTCCCACGGACCCATGCCGTAGAATTTCCGACACATCTCGACCCCGAGCAGCACCCGCAGAAAGCTGACCGGGTGAGGATCTCCGGGCAACAGGCGAAACACTTCAGCGCCACGCCCGGCCACAACGTCAGACAGCGCGACAACCGCCGCATAACCACTGCATGCGAATGCGAAACTATCCGCGGCCATCTCACTCGCCCAACCGGCAACCGTATCTGCCAGTTCACGTCCCGCCGGCATCACCCGCCCGCGAACGGCCTTTTGAAAATCCTGATTCCAGCCCGTGATGCCCGCGACCTGATGCGCGCATTCGTGAAACAGCGAGGTTGTCCGGAACCGGTTGTGATAAGTCAGGCGGATAGCCGCGATGGGACTCAGCGATCCATCCCACAATCTCGTCCCGATTCGCAAGATCGACGCCCCGATGCCGGTCGTGAAGTAGGTCATGATCGGCGGTGCTTTGATCCCTAGGGGTTCCAGAATGCCCCGCACGCTGCGGTCGGCCATCACATCGCACGCGCGAAGCTGCAATCCAACCTCGGGGTTGGAACGAGCCCGGACGGCCGATACATAGAAATCCACCAGCAGTTCGGTCTGCAGATACCGCTTCCGCAACACTGCAATCTGGTCTGCAATCCGCTCCAGATCGGTGCGCGAACGAGCCGCGTTGAAATTCGCCCTGACGGCGACAGCTTCCTTTCTCAACTGATCGCGCGCGGCTTTCAGTCCGCCTCGCAGTGCGACGCCGACATAACGCTCCAGCGTCGCCCACGCTTCCGGCGATGCGGTCGCTTCGAAGTCGTCAAGCCGCTCTGCGGCGCCTTCCCAGTGATTCAGTTGCCGCAGCAGCTGAGAGCTGAGACCGGGGATCGCCTTGTCGGCAATAGCGAACGCTGCGGCCATGCGTCAGTCCCGCAATCGGTTAATCGCATACCCCGGGCGCGCTAGAACCTGAAATACCGGTGATCCAGCCGGCCATCCGGGCTGCATCACTTCCTTGACCGGCTTGCCCTGGGCAAGTAGCCGGAGCGCGTCCATGCCCGGAACGTGCGTCATCGTGATCCGCAGCGTGACGCCATCTTTGTGCGAACTGCATACGCGTTTGAACTCTTCCGCATTGTTCCTGACATACTGCGTCAGTTGAGCCTGTGCCCATTCGCCGAGCTTCGTCCCCAGTTGATGTGCTGCCTGCATGAGCCAGTTCGGGGTCCTGCCGTGTGGATTCGGTGTCTCACCGACAACCAGCACCTCAGGTGGAAGATGCCGGTGCACGATGGCCATTTTCAGTGCCTCCGTCGTTCGCATCAAGAGCGGCTTCAGACGCTTGAATGCACCAATCCCATTATTTGATTTCGCGAGTTCCGCCGCGACTCGCTGGCAGAATGGCTCACTCAGATAGAGCCAGATGCGAATCTCGCCTCGCTGCACGTTGAGCAGCAATTCGGAATGGATCCGCCGGACGTGGTGATGCCGGCCGGGCGGCGGCTCAAGTCGATAGAGCCGTTGGCGAACGTGAAGTTTGTTCGGGCTCGAGAGATAACGGCCCGGAGTTGGCCGCGCCCCTAGACCGGCATTCGGCCCCAGTAAAGCTCCGGCCGCCTGCGGGGTCAGGGGGTGTAACTGAGACGCCGGAAACCCCTCTGCCCGGGCGATATGCGAACCTAGCGTTCCGGGCAATGCCTGATAAAGCGTAACTTTACCCTTATAAGAACGCCCCTCCGGCAACCCGTGATGATCCCTGAGGTGATCGCGGAGCGACGAGTTTCCAAATGTCCTGATGTCCGCCGCGACCCGGGGCGGAATCTCCACCGGAATGGAATCGCTGTATTTCGCATAGCGCCTGGGGGCGGAATTCGACGGCATTCGTGTCCACATGCCATGCCGTTCGCCGCTCTCCCGAAGTTCCGGACGGATCGCGGAGTTCGGGAAATAAGACGCCGCTGCGTTCTCGAACGCCTCATTCACGGCCTCGGTCAGCAGCATCTCGTTTTCGAAGACGTGTTGCGGCAGTTCCGCGACGGTGTTGACGGTCTCCTCGACAGTCGCGGCAAGCGCTTCAGCCATGGCCGTTCGCGGGTCAGGGACGGCCGTCTCCAGCCCGAATATCCGCAACCCCGCATCCGCGATCGCGGGTGCGATAAGTCTGGTGGGCTCCGCGCCGATCAACGGCTGAATCAGTTTGCCAAGCAATCCACCCAGAAAGGATACGAGTTTGGGCCGTCCGATAATCGTAATCGCGGTCTTTGCCGCTGGCCAGAGCAGCGCGGGAACGAACTGTTCCATCATGGGTTGCGGGTTGTCCCCGGGTTGCATCCGCGAAAGCTGACTCACAAGCCGCGTCCGCGTGTCATCCAGGGCTGATAACGGCGATATATAGTTTTCACCCTCGCCGTAATTCGCAACCAGGTGATCGATTTCCTGCTCGGGCGCAAATAGCAACTGTGCCGCCTGCACATCGAACTCGGCTTCCAGGCGCGCCGCATCCGCGGCTGCCGGAAGCACTTCCCTCTCCGTCTGTTCGTAAGCTTCCGATTCGCTGTCGTGAGTTTCTCCGATTGCCTTCGCCAGCTTCTCCGCGAGCGTCTGGGCCAGCGGCCTAAGCGAGGGTGGAAGTTGGCCCAGAGCAAACTTCACCACGTGCTGAAAGGAGGAATCCAGCGAGCTTCTTCAGCGGAGCAAGCAGTGGTCCCAGCGCCAGCTTTCCAATCGCCGCCAGTCCTTTACCCGCGAGATTCACCGCGGTTTGCACGCCCTTTTTCGCGAGGTTGACCGCGCCGGAAACAAGTTTCCCGGCCTTGCGCAGCAGCCCGCCCAGGAATTGTTCGGATGCCGGCGAAACCCCGATCGCCGTCGGCATCACCTCGGACGCGATCCGGTCGATTTCCATATCTGTGAGCGCTTCCGCCTCATAGCCTTCGACGCGCTCGAAAAATCGATCGAGCATCGCATCCGCCCGCGCTTTCAACGGCGCGAAATGTTCGTTCAGAATGCGTTCCACCGCAAGATCCCGGCTCTCCCGGTCTCCGTACTCGCCGCCGAGCTGCGCCCCGTGAGCCTCAAGCGCCTCATCCGCGAGTTGTTCCAGGGATTCGCGAAACATCGTGTCTTTCAATTCGCCAATCATCTCGCTGAACGCCGCGGCTTCCGCTCCCGGAATCTCCGATTCCCCAGCCTCCGTCGATTCTCCAGGCAGGAAGGGTGTAGTGAACTCCCAGCTTTCCGCGAGCGTCTCGCCAATCGATTCATGCACCGGCTCTTCCAGTTCGTGCGTCGGATCGGCGAAAGGACTTTCCGCGAATAACTCTTCGCTGTAAAATTCAGTCTCCTGCTGATATCCGTTCAGAGTACGGACCATATTGCCTCTTCATTCCGGCAAAATAATTTCGGACACGACAAGTTAGTGGAAAAATGATGTCGCGCCATATAGCCCAGTCAATTCGCGCTTAAGAAGCCGCTTTGCGGGCTGGCTTCCAGCCTGCGGACCGATTTGCAATCAGTTCGTGTGACACCGACGGTGGCGCAGCTCGGGCGCTGCCAGGGATAATTTCCCGGAGCGACGAGCGGTGATCGCCTCCTCGCCGCAGTCGTTGCGAGCGGTCTTGATGGCTCCACCGGCAATCCATAGCTTTGGTGTCGCGGCAGCGAAAAATCCAACAATCCCCGTCGTGCCAGACCACGAATTGCACAGGGGCGATATTGCTAACGATGGCCCCCACTTGGACGGGTTACTGGATTCCCATCGCCGAGCTGATTGCCTCGATTCTGATGTCGTTACACGACCTCGGTTAATAGCACCAATACTTTCTTTTTATGGTCGCTATAGTTCGAAGCTATAGAGTCAAGCTGAAGGTGACTTGCCACGTAGTCTTTTGTTCTTGACAGAAGGTTCGCAACTACCGCATAAATGCCACGGTCAACAGAACACCAGGAGGCATTTAGTTGACTGCCCCACCGTCTCCCACTGCAGCCTCTGCAAGGGGTTCCTCAAATGCTTCGCTACTACGGACTTCTTTTAAACTCGTTCAGCAATTGGAGCACCTATGGAACTGCGCCATCTCCGGTATTTTGCCACGGTCGCCGAGGAACAGAGCTTCACACGGGCGGTGGGAAAACTTCACGTGGCGCAACCGTCGCTTACCCGGCAGGTCAAGAACCTTGAGGAGGAGCTCGGCGTCAAGCTCCTGAATCGGGTCAAAGGCCGCATTTCTCTGACCGACCACGGCCGCAGTTTTCTGGAGAACGCGAGACGCATACTCGCGATGAGCGCGGATAGCGTCCGGGCGATAGAAAGCGCGCGCTCGGTGCAGCAACTAAGGATCGGCTATCGAGGTGACCTTCGCTGCGATCTGCTTCCTTCCACCCTGATTCAATTTCGCCGTGCCTGGCCGAGAGTGGCGCTCAATGTCATAGACATGACGTATTCAGAGCAACTCGCGGCATTGGAAGCTTGCGACATCGATCTAGGCTTCATCGGTATACGGCACACAACCACAACCTCCAATGCGAACCTGGTGCTGGAAGCCGTCGCACAGAATGATGTACTCGTCGCAGTTCCGCAGCGTAGTGTTCTGTCGAAAAAGCCGACCATCCATTTGACCGATCTCAGACAGATCTTCCTAGTCGGATTGTCGGACACGGTGCTGCCCGGCTGGCATGAATGGCTGAACCAACTGTCCTCAAAGGAGCAGTTCGTGCCTGAGATTCTGCAAGAGGCAAATGCTGAACAAGCTGCGCTGAAGTTCGTCGCCGCGGGATTGGGAGTCGCGCTGGTTCCAGAGCAGGTTAAATTGTTTCCACATAGAGGAGTTGTGTTTCGCCCGGTAAGGCCGTCATTGAAAGTGGAGGCCTATATCGCATGGCGAAATGATAATAAAGCGGAATACCTCAGTGACTATATTCAAATGATCAGATGCGCCGCGACGAAATAGCTCTACGAGTCTGCCTGGCCACAGCCGCGTCGCTACGAATTACCGCCATTCCTAAACGGCTGCGGTCATATAGCTTCATAACCCATAACACGATGGTATGGGTTTCATAAAAATGAAGTATTGGCGCTCACTGAATAGTATGCGGTATCGAAGAAGTGCCAGCGAGCAAACCGCTTTACAGGAACGGCCTGTATTTTTAGCACGTGAAACATAAAGCAATCGCTACATGGGAGGACAAGACAGGCGACGGCGAGGGAGAAATTAGTACTCAATCCTTAGCGCTGACCAATACTCGCTATTACCCGGAAGATGCCAAAACCCGGAAGCACACCTGCGGACTAGAGCTACTGGCGGCTGCACATGCCGTGTGTTTTTCAGTTGCCCTCCGCGATACACTGCGCGAAGCGGGATTCTCGGCCGAGAATATCAAAACCTCGGCCACCGTCACCTCGGAGATATCGTCAGGAAAGTCTATCGTAACCAGCATCAACCTCGAGGTGAGAGCAAAAGTCGCTGCGGCGACGCCGATTGACCTGATGTACGCGGCCTTGAAAGCGAAGTTGACTTGTCCTGTCTGCCGGTTGTTGAATGCGAACGTCTCGATGCACGCAAGGCTCGATCGATAGTGCCGGGCAGTGAAAGTATAGTTGTGACTGAATCTCAGCTTCAGGTCCCCGCACCGGAGGCGCTGTAGGCGGGAAAAATTCGAAGAAACGGCTGGCACGTTCTCCCTGGGCGTGGATAATTACTGGCACCGCCTCCAGCCCGTTGCGGACCAGCGCCGACGGCGGTAAATCTCGTCGCTGAACAGGCTCGGCGGCTTAGGCATCTGCGGAGCCCTCCTGGCCTTACCCTTTTGGTATCCCACTCGTAACTTAGTACCTGCCGGCCTTGACCCGCCCCGCGAAAGTATACCGACCGGCAGTAGAGATTTTGGCCTGGTGTGGTCGGTTGGTGCCGGTATTTCCGGCATTTATCGCACTCAACATATTCAATTGACAACCTCTAACAGATCGCATCCGAGTGCGGCCTGTTCGGCGCCTTCCATGGACCGTTTTTCGGCCCCACCCCTCGCCTCGATCTGGGGTGGGCCGAAAGGCTGTATCGATTTCTGGATCTCTGACGGCGCCGAATTGGTGCAGTTTGCCCCTCCGAAGGGTAACCGGTCTAAAAACCCTTTGCTTTAGAGGGGAATTGGTGGAGCAGAAGGGATTTGAACCCTCGACCCCTACGTTGCGAACGTAGTGCTCTCCCAGCTGAGCTACTGCCCCACACTTTCAGGATTGAAGCCTGCACAGCCGACGCCTTAATCTACGGCGTTGGGCTGACAGCCGCCAGCTAATTATAACTTGCTGCCGCGCTCGTCGGGTCCCAGCGCCATTCGGAGCCAGTCGCGCAAGCTATCAGCCAACTCCGGCCGTTTCAAGCCGAAACCGATTTGCGCAGTTAGATAACCGACGCGGTCGCCGAGATCATAGCGCGCGCCTTCGAATTCATAGCCGAACATCTTGCGCTTTTTGTTCAACGCCAGCAGCCCATCAGTCAACTGAATCTCGCCGCCGGCCCCCGGCTTGCCGGTCGCCAATAGATCGAAAATGTCTGGGGTGAGGATGTAACGGCCAACTATCGCAAAATCGCTCGGCGCCTCTTCGATTGATGGTTTCTCAACCATCCCGCGCAGTTCGTACAATCGCGCACGCGTGGGTCTTACGTCAACAATTCCGTATTTAGGGATTTCGGTCCTTGCTACGCGCATTAGCGCAACCGCCGGCGCGTTCTCGGCTTCGCTCGTGTCGAGTAACTGCCGCAGGCAAGGGCGCTCGCTATCGAAAATATCGTCTGGCAAGATAACGGCGAACGGTTCATCGCCGATTGCCTCACGCGCTTGCAACACCGCATGACCAAGGCCCAACGGGTGAGGTTGCCAAGCCGCCGTGAATCGCGCAAGGCGGTTGGTTTGAAGCAGGTTTTCCAGAATGTCTTGCCTACCGCGCCGCTCCAAATGGCGTTCCAGTTCCAGGGCCGGCTGGAAATGCTCCAGTGCGATAGTGCGGTTGGGACTCAGCACCAGCACTATTTCTTCAATCCCTGAAGCCACCGCCTCCTCGACCACCACCTGGATCGCCGGCTTGTCTACTACCGGCAGGATCTCCTTAGGGATTACTTTCGACGCCGGCAGCATCCGCGTGCCCAAGCCGGCAGCAACAATCACGGCTTTTCGAACTTTCATGGCTTTTTCCGACCGGGTATGTGCGAGCCTCCCTCCGCCTCACTCGGGGCTTCAAACTCACCCGCTGTCACGGCTATGCGCCGCGAAGCAAAGCCACTCAAGCAATTTGATAAAATCAGCAACCGGGTTTGATATTCGTCCCTGCGCCTCTACAAACCCGAATTCGCGTGCTGGAATAAGGGAGAGAGCGGCTCGCTCAACGCCCTACCAAAACCGCGGCGGGCGTACGTTCGCCTTGCGATTTGCTTCGGAAGGGTTTCTCAATCCTAATTTTAATTGCGCCCCCCTGTGATGTAAAGTTTGAATTCAATGAGGACAGCATATCTTGACGCCTTTTCCGGCCTCAGCGGCGATATGATAGCAGGTGCAATACTCGATGCTGGTGCCGACTTCGACCTGCTCAAAGACATGGTCGATACGCTTCAGCTACAAGGTTGCAAACTTTCCACACGCCGGAAATCGGTTAGCGGGATCGAAGCGCTGAAGTTCGACGTCGAAGTGGTGGAGCCGCAACCTGAGCGGCATTTGCGAGACATCAGGGCGATTATTCAGGGCGCCGGTATTGCGCCCAAGGTGGCGCGCGACGCGATCAGGGTCTTCGAATTGCTCGCTGATGCCGAGGCGAAGGTTCATCACACGACCCCCGAGCAGGTTCACTTTCACGAAGTGGGTGCGGTCGATTCGATAGTCGATATCGTGGCTGCGGCTTGGGGATTCGACCTGCTTAACGTCAGCGATGTGCTGGTTTCAGCGCTCCCATTGGGGACGGGGTTCGCGAAATCGCGCCATGGGATAATTCCGGTGCCGGCTCCGGCGACGGCGGAGTTGCTGGCTGGCTTCCCGGTGCGTCTGAACGACGGCTCCGCCGAAATGGTGACGCCGACTGGGGCGGCGGTGCTAAAGGCGTTTGCACGTCCAGCGGCGGGCGCGCTCCGGTTCGAAATCGAGCGGGTCGGATATGGGGCCGGGAGCAAGGATTTTGCCGACCGTCCCAATGTGCTGCGCCTGCTGTTGGGTCACCAGGGCAGCGCCTTCGACGCCGACGATTTGCTCGAAATCGCCGCCAATATCGACGACCTGAATCCCCAGATATACGATCATGTATGTGAGCGGCTTTTCGCGGCCGGCGCGCGCGACGTGACGATTACTGCAACGATCATGAAGAAGGGACGGCCGGGGGTTATTCTTGCAGTATTGGCCGAGCCTGCTCTCCGCGATGAACTGGCGGGGATTATATTTGCCGAAACCTCGACGATCGGTATCCGCTTCCATCCCGTATCGCGGCTCAAGCTCCCGCGCAAGACGCTGTTGGTGGAGACACGCTTCGGCGGAATCCGCGTGAAAGTTTCCGGCACAGGCTCCGCTCCGCTTACCATCGCGCCAGAATACGACGATTGCCATCGAGCCGCGCTCGCGCATCACGTTCCCCTTAAGCTAGTGATGGATGAAGCACGAAATTCCGCAAACCGAGCCGTTACAACGTGATCGAGCGGCTGCGAATCAACGAAATCTTCTTTAGTATCCAGGGCGAGTCGACCTGGGCCGGATGTCCCTGCGTGTTCGTGCGGCTCACTGGATGCAATCTGCGTTGTCGATGGTGCGATACAGAGTATGCATTCTATGAGGGACACCATCTCACAGTCGACGAGATCGTCGAACGTGTGCGCAGCTACAGGTGCGACCTGATTGAGGTCACGGGTGGTGAACCGTTACTGCAGAAAGGCGTCCACAGCCTGTTCCGGTTGCTGCTGGAATGTAGCTTCACGGTGATGGTTGAGACTTCGGGCGAGCGGGATCTAAGTCTCGTCAACCCTCGCGTTATCAAGATAATGGATTTGAAATGTCCGGCCAGCGGCGAATGTGCGCGCAATCGCATGACCAACCTGCAATATCTCTCGAGGCGTGACGAAGTGAAGTTTGTCATCGCCGACCGATGTGATTTCGAGTGGGCCTGCAAGATCGTCAACCAGTATCAGCTGCACCGGCAATTAAGCGCGGTTCTGATGAGCCCAGTGTTCGGCACGCTCCCACCAGCCGACTTGGCCGGTTGGATTCTAAGGGAGCATCTGCCGGTTCGAATGCAACTCCAGATGCATAAACACATCTGGTCCCCTGGAACTCGCGGGGTATGAAATTTTGGCTTCCTTGATCGCTCCCGCCTGCGAGCGAGAGCGATAGTCATCACTTAGGTGCCCGTCAGAGCCTGCTATTAACTAAATAGTGTCCAGTGCGGGGACCTGGATTCTGTAACAAATTTGACGATGCGGAGCCGGCGCTGTTCTCTCCGTGACAGCACGAAGGGACCAACGAACCTGCCTATTGCACATCATCATCGTCGTTGACGATTCGTGCGGGGAGTGGCTCCGAATCATCACTTTTATCAGACGGAGATATGCTGCTGCTCGCAGGCACAGGACTGGCTTCAGTGGTGCTCGCAGGAATCGTGTGCAGTCCTGGTGCGGCTGGTCCCGTGGTGAGGGTTGGTTCGAGCGGCGGCGGAGTGACGAGCGATGGGGGCGGCGTCGACAAATTCGCGGTTTCGATGCCGCTGCCAGGCTCTGGCCCGGGCATCACGTAAGTCGGAATCCCGGCACGGAGTTCAACCGCCTTCTGGAGCTTGCCCATGTCAACCCGATCCTCGAGGCCGAGCCGTTCCACTTCGCGCACCGCGTGATTCCACAAGCCCGGATACATCGCGTAGAGGTCGTCATGAACCTCGACGTAAAGCGCATCACCACGCCATCCGAATTTGATCGGTTGATACACGAAGCGCCCTGGGGTTCCGATACTGACTTTCGAGTACAGGCGCTCAATATCTTCCGGATACAGCCGCACGCATCCATGACTGACATTCATGCCCACACCCCACGGCACATCGGTGCCATGTAGAGCATATTCGGGGAGGCTCAACGACAGCCGATAATGGCCGAGCGGATTGTCGGGTTCGCCGCCGGGAATGACATGATCGGCCTCGCCATCGCGTTCCAGATGCTCTTGATAGATGTCATTGGGCACGACCCAGGTCGGATCCTTCGTCTTTGCTATTACTGTCCAGACGCCGACGGGGGTCTTCCAGTCGAACCGGCCCAGTCCGACTGGAAACGTGTAGACCACTGAGGCTGTAGTTCGGCGGCTGAACGAGACCGCCTTCAACTTCCCCCGGTGACGAACCGCAGTAGGCGAAGGGTAATAGTAGTACAGCCGCATTTCCGGGATATTCAGCACCACACCGACACGGGGCGCCTCGGGTAGAATGTGTTCCGTCGGCAACACTATTTCCTTGCCCGGTGGTGGTGACCACCAGTCGAGATGATTGTTTGCGTCGGAGACCTCTTTGGCCGACAAACCGTACCATCGCCCCACATCGAGCAGCGAGTCGCCTGGCTGGATTCTGTACTTCGAGAGCGAACCGACCACGGCGCCGCCAGTGCCTGGTAGCGGATACGCAAACAGCGGACGATTGGCGAACTCGGTTTCGTTCCAATTATGTGCGAATGAAAGCGAGGCGAATGCTGCTAACAGGACCAGTACCGCCACTAACGATTCCAGCAGCCGTCGATTATGCATAAGCCTGAATGACGCCGACAATTGCCTGGCGTCGGAGCTCCCCTGGCCATAACCAGTTCTCTCCAGCGGGTTCTCGCGGAGCGGTTTATGTCCTAAGAGATTTTAAAGTACGCGCAATTACTCGGCAATGGCCCGCAGATTGGCGAATTTCAGCACGAGCAATTTGAGTCCGCCCCGTTCAAAGGCAATCCACACTTTGGATGCATCGCCGCGGCCTTCCCGCCGTTTGATGACGCCGCGGCCGAAAGTCTGATGGTATACCCTGGCGCCGACATTGAGGCTCGCAGGTTCTGCCCCGTCCTCCTCTGGTAGCTGGCTGTCACTGTAGTTGACATAGGGCTCACGTGAAGGCGGGCGCAACCCCCCCGGCGGGGCATTCTCCGGTGCGATTCGCCGTATCAGAGCCTGATCGATTTCACCGAGGAAGCGGGACGGTATGGTGTCCTGCCGATTGCCGTAAAGCTCGCGCGAGAGTGCGTTGGTCAAGTAGAGCAAGCGACGCGCCCGCGTCATCCCCACGTAGCAAAGCCGGCGCTCTTCCTCGATTTCGTGCGTGCCGTTCTGGGGGCGCATATGGGGGAAAAGCCCCTCCTCCATACCCGCAATAAAAACCACCGGGTATTCGAGGCCTTTCGACGTATGCAGGGTCATCAGCGTGATTCTGCCACCGGCGGACGCGAGTTGGTCGACATCGTTGACCAGCGCGACACGTTCGAGAAAATCGCCGAGACCGCCGGCACCATTTTCCGCATCAAAGGCGGTGGCCGCCGCCAACATCTCGGAAAGGTTCTGCTGGCGGGTTCTTCCGTCAGCGAGATTGGCGAGGTAATGGTCAAACCCGCTACAGGTGACGATATGGTCGAGAATCGCGCGGACCGGAATGCTTTCGGCGCGTCCCATCAAGTCGCGCATCCAGGAATAGAGGCTGCTTGCCTGTTTGGCGATCCTCAGCGCCACTCGCGATTCGGTCTCGAGCCGTCCCATCGCTTCGAACATCGAGACCTGGTCGCGTGCTGCGACCTCGGCGATAACTTCGAGCGTTTTCGCACCAATTCCGCGTGGCGGAACGCCGATCGCGCGCTCCAGGCTGACAGCGTCGGCGGGATTGGCGATCACACGCAAGTAGGCGACCAGGTCCTTGATTTCGCGCTGGTCGTAAAAACGCAGGCCGCCGACGACATAGTAAGGTAGTCTCCGCCGGACCAATGCCTCTTCGAGCACGCGCGACTGGGCGTTGACCCGATAGAACACCACAATATCGGCGGGACTTATCCCTTCGCCGGTCAGCCGAACAATCTCGCGCGCCGTATAGTCGGCCTCTTCGCGTTCGGTAAGGCCGGTATAGTAGGTGACCGGCTCGCCGGTGACATTTTCGGTCCATAGTTGCTTAGGCTTGCGCTCGCGATTGTTCTGAATTACCGCGCCCGCGGCAGCCAGGATGGTCTTGGTGGAACGATAGTTCTGCTCGAGCTTAAAGATCAGCGCCTTCGGAAAGTCACGTTCGAAATCCAGAATGTTGCGAATGTCGGCGCCTCGCCATCGGTAAATCGACTGATCCTCATCGCCGACCACGCACAGATTGCCGCTGGCTGTCGACAACTCCCGCACCAGCAGATATTGAACACGATTGGTATCCTGGTACTCATCGACCAGCAGATGCTCCGCGCGCCGTTGCCATCGCGCCAGTGCCTCGCGATCGCTCTCGAACAGCCGATAGACCAGCAGTAACAAATCGCCAAAGTCCATCGAGTTCGTATCGCGCAGGCGTTGCTGGTATTGCGCATAGAGTTCGGCCATCGTGCGCTCGCGAGTGGAGGCTGCGGCTTCGGCGAGTTGCTCGGGAAAGATTGCCTCGTTCTTGGCTTGATCGATTCGCGCGCGCACCATTTCAGGAGGCGGCGAATCGGCGAGGTGCGCCTCGTCAAGCACGCGGCGAATCGTTGCCAGCGCATCGGACTCGTCAAGGATGGTAAAATTGCGTGTATACCCTAAAAGTTGCGCTTCCTGGCGCAGGACTCGTGCGCAGAGCGCGTGAAAGGTGCTGACCCAGGGTAAGCGGTTACTCTCGCCCATCATCGCGGAAACTCGCTCGCGCATCTCGCCTGCCGCCTTATTGGTGAACGTAACCGCGAGAGTTCGCTCGGCTGCGGCTCCGCGTTCAGCCAGCAAATAGGCGATACGATAGGTCAGCACACGGGTCTTGCCCGACCCGGCACCGGCCAGGATCAGGATCGGACCTTCGGGTGCCATCACGGCGTCGCGCTGGGCCGGATTAAGATCGTCAAGCCTGATTGATAACATCTCTTGGCATTGATTCGATGACGAGCAGCACGGAGACTCAAAAGCAGCAATAGTTAGTATAGCTGCTCGTTGCGGCTGCGGAAAGTACGACCGCATTCGAATCTCCACAGGGCGCTATCTCAGCGTGTGGACGCGCCATCATCTCCAGCAGCCGAGCGGGCGAAGGTATCAAGCCAATAGGAATAGGGCTATCGGAAGAATGGCGCGTTATCAGCACCGGGACCGTTTTTATCGCAGGGCAAATGAGCTAGGGCTGCCGTCGCGCGCTGCCTTCAAACTTGAAGAGTTGCTCACACGTTTCAATCTGGTCGGTCAGGGCGGCCGCGTCATTGACCTCGGCTGTGCGCCGGGCGGATGGCTCGCGATACTTACACGTACGGTCGGGACCAGCGGACGCGTGGTCGGTATAGATCTCGCCTCATGTATCAATGCCGCTGCCAATCTTGTCACCATTGCTGGTGATGTTGCTGATCCACGGATCCGCCTGACAGTAGCGGAAGCGATTGGAAGCGCCGCCGACCTGGTGACCAGCGATCTCGCGCCAAAGCTCAGCGGAATCGCGGACCGGGATCAGGCAAAGTCGCGTGAATTACTCGAAGCTGCTTTAGACTTGGCACGCGCGATGCTCAGACCTGGCGGCGCGATGATAGCAAAGATCTTCATGGGTCCGGGATTCGAGGAGACGCGTGCACTGTTCGCGCGCGATTTTGCGCGTGTCGAAGCAGTGCGAACGCGAGCGAGCCGTCCCGGATCCTCCGAGCTTTATCTCGTCGCGCGAGGGTTTCAAGGGCGGCGCTAGTCCTCGCCCGCGTAGTTGCAGGAGAGGGCGAAGGACGCGGCTCGCGTGCGTTGCCAGGAGTCGTGGCGCTCGTAAGGGTTTCGCATCGGCTGGCTACGTACGGGCAGCGCGCGTAAGCTTAAATCGATGAAACCGCGGCGTCGGCAAGCCCCTCTGGGTGTAGCGATAGCGACGTTACTGCTCGGCGGATGTGCGCATGAGCCCGCCGGCTTGCTGGTGTTCGCAGATCAAGTCCGCGTCGACGTGACCGATGTGGCATATGATCATTCCACTGGCACCCATTACCTCGTGCTCGAAGAAAAGGCGGGGCGCCGGGTTCTGCCGATTGCTATCGGCGACGACGAAGCGCGCGCGATTATGTTCGAATTGCGCGGGATAAAGCCGGAACGCCCGCTCACCTACGAGTTGCTGCTCAAATTGATTGAGCAGACTGGGAACAAGGTTGACCGCGTGGTCATCGGCGATGTGCGAGACGAGGTCTATTACGCCAAGGTTTACCTCGATAGCGGCCGGTACACGCTCGATAGCCGGCCCAGCGACGCTATCGCACTCGCGATAGGCGCCAATGCTCCGATTTTTGTCGCCGATAAGCTGCTTCAAACGTCCGCGCCGGAAATCAAGACACCACCAATAAATATCGCCCGGCGATTGGGCATGACGGCGCAGGAATTGACGCCGGAGCTTGCGCAATACTTCGGCGTCAGCGTCCAGAGCGGCGTGCTCGTGGCCGATATCGGGAGTAATGCGAAAACTGCCGGAGTAGAGCGCGGGGATATTGTGACGCAGGTTGACGGCAGACCAATCACGACGCTGGACGAGTTCAGTCAGGCTGCCGCGGTTGCCATTGCTGACGGCGATTCGAACGTCACATTAACCATCAAACGCGGTAACGCCATTCATTTGGTCACGCTCAAGACGCGTGAGCTACGCGCCCGACCTTAATGGCCCTGGTTCTCAGCACCCGGCCAGAAATTATCGTCTAACGCCTGTTCATTTGCTACGGGGCTCCTGGCCGGGAAAGGATCTTGTTCAAGAGTAGTTTCAGTAGCCGCCTCACGTTGCGCTTTCGATGCCGGTTGGACAAAAGTGAGGAGGATTTTCTCGTGCAACCTTGGACTTCGCACGTTACCGGGCGGTAGCCGACGCCGGCGCCTCAACGATCGGTTTTGCAACGGAATTTCACGACAACGAAAACAGATTTTTGTAGACATGACCGCGGCTGGCCATGTCGCGGTCACACAGGCAGTGGCGCGAGGCCTCAGCCCTGGGCCAGAAGCCCGTGCGCGGTTATCTTGAAGCGCGGGTGAGCAGCGAGCATGAACATACTGGGTATATCCGCCTACTATCACGATAGTGCCGCCGCACTGATTTGCGACGGCGAGATCGTAGCGGCCGCTCAGGAAGAGCGGTTTTCGCGCAAAAAGCACGACGCTCGTTTCCCGCGCCACGCGCTGCGGTACTGTCTGCGCGAGGCAGCGCTAACCTCGGATAGAATCGACGAAATCGTCTTTTATGACAAGCCATTGGTGAAGTTCGGACGCCTGCTCGAAACGTATCTTGCCTGGGCTCCGCGTGGGCGCAGCTCGTTCGCCGCGGCGATGCCGGTTTGGCTCAAGGAAAAGCTATATCTCAAGTCGTTGCTCGCCCGCGAACTACGCGATGCGCTTGAATGCACCGCCCGGGGGCTGCCTCCGCTGCGCTTTACCCAGCATCATCAGGCCCATGCTGCTTCGGCGTTTTTTCCGAGCCCATTTCAGCGCGCCGCGGTGCTATGCCTCGATGGAGTCGGCGAGTGGGCTACCACCACTGCCTGGCTGGGCGACGGCAATCAGCTAGGGCCACAATGGCAAATAGATTTTCCGCACTCACTGGGCCTGCTCTATTCAGCATTCACCTACTATACCGGATTCAAAGTGAATTCCGGCGAATACAAGGTGATGGGGCTCGCGCCCTATGGTGAGCCGAAGTACGTCAGTCTGATTTTGGACAAACTCGTTGACCTGAAAGACGATGGCACCTTCCGCCTCAACATGGAGTACTTCAACTACGCCACCGGGCTTACTATGACTAATGGCGCATTCGCCCATCTCTTCCACGGGCCGGCGCGCAAGCCCGAATCCCCACTCACTCAACGCGAGATGGATCTGGCGCGTTCGATTCAGGACGTAACCGAAGAGATTGTGCTGCGGCTCGCGCGCACCTTGCGCCGCGAGCTCGACACCGAATATCTCTGCCTGGCGGGAGGCGTGGCGTTGAACTGCGTGGCGAACGGCCGGGTCCTACGTGAGGGAGGCTATCGCGACCTTTGGATTCAGCCCGCCGCCGGTGATGCAGGTGGCGCGATTGGCGCCGCGCTAGCGCTCTGGCACGAATATCATCTGCAGCCGCGAACCGCCCGCGGCGATATCATGCAAGGAGCCTATCTCGGGCCGCGCTATGCCGATGCCGAAATCCGCCAGTTCCTCGACCGCATTGCCGCACCCTACCATCGGCTGGATGACGAAGAGCTGCTGCGCCAGACCGCGCGCATTCTCGCGCAGGAGAAAGTTGTAGGCTGGTTTCAGGGGCGGATGGAATTCGGCCCGCGCGCGCTTGGAGCGCGTTCGATCCTCGGCGACCCGCGTAGCCCGAAGATGCAATCGGTGATGAATCTGAAGATAAAGTATCGCGAATCCTTCCGGCCGTTCGCGCCGGCCGTACTGGCTGAACGGGTCTCGGATTATTTCGAGCTGGATCGGCCGAGCCCGTACATGCTGCTGGTCGCCCCAGTACGCGACGAATTGTGCATCCCAATGACCGAGGAGCAGCGCAGGCGTTTTGGCATCGACCAGCTGAATGTTCCACGATCGACTATTCCGGCGGTCACTCACGTCGATTATTCGGCACGCATCCAAACGGTTCATAAGGAAACCAATCCCCGCTTCCACGATTTATTAAGGCATTTCGAGGCCTGGACCGGGTGCGGTGTGCTGGTGAATACATCGTTCAATGTGCGTGGCGAACCTATCGTCTGTTCGCCGCTCGACGCCTACCGCTGCTTCATGCGCACCGAAATGGATTTCCTGGTGGTGGAAAACTACCTGTTGGCGAAGTGTGAGCAGCCGCCCGTTGAGCAGGACGAGTCATGGAAAAAGGAATTCGAACTCGACTGAACAATAAGGGCAGCGCCCGCGAACTGCGCGAGTTCGGTCTGATTGTGGCGGCCGGGTTCGCAGGCGTGCTGGGCACGATTTTACCGCTATTGCATCACCGTACCCTGACACTTTGGCCCTGGGCGATAGCTATCGTACTCGCGCTCTTCGCTCTATTCGCCCCGAGGATCTTGTACTATCCCCGGCAAGCCTGGCAGGCACTCGGCAGAGCCTTGGGGTGGGTCAACTCGCAGATCATATTGAGCTTGTTATTTTACCTGGTTTTTTTTCCGGCTGGGGTGGTTGCCCGGGCCTTTGGCTGGGATCCGATGGGGAGAGAATTGGACCCGGGCCGGAGGACCTATCGTCAAAGCAGCATGCGCCCGGCTCGCGAATCTATGGAGCGGCCATACTGATGCTCGAAACACTAAAGGACCTGTGGGGCTTCATGCGGCAGAATCGCAAGTTCTGGCTCGCACCGTTCGTGGCAGTTCTGCTGCTGTTGGGGGTGCTCGTAATTCTGGCCGAATATTCTGCAGTCGCGCCTTTTGTCTACACGCTGTTTTGACCGTGGGTCGCCGGACAACCCGTGACAGTCCGACCCATATTGAGGCTTAGCCCAGATAACGAAGAGTTTTGTTGGCTGATTAGAGCAGAAGGCAGATTTCGATGCCGGCGCCTTCAACTGCTCGGGCACACTTCCACGTAACGATTGTGAATGACTATAACAGTTATCTGTTGATTCGAAGCGTTCGATGTAAGGCAAACTTCGACGTGCTCCGGAGTTCGAACGTCCGTTCCGTTGACGGGCTGGATGATACACAATGCCATGAGGATGCTGCGCGCCAAGGACGAGCGTTGGCTGAGCGCAGGCATGTTCAAACGGGGTCTGGGACGTGCGGGTAGCAATCGCCATCGCACTTATCGTCATAATCGGCGCCGCCGCTGGTGGGTGGCTACTCTATTCACGCAATCGAGCTGCGGATGTCGAGGACCAAAAAAAAATCGCCGACCTCCAACAGCAAATCGAAACGCTCCGGTCTGAGAATGCTCAACTGAAGGAGAACCTGACAAAGACTCAGAGCGAGGAAGAGCGATTATCGGCGGCCAATCAGGACCTTGCCAAGGCACTCGCGCAGGCGCGCCTCACTGGCAAGATTCCACCGTTGCCGCCAAGCGCCTTTCCCTATCCGCCGAAATAAATCTTGAGCGAAAAGCGGATGAGTAGCGCAGGCGGCTGATGCCTGCACTTCTCGCCGCCAGGCGTAGGGCGCAACCGAGAAGCTGCTGCCGGCTGTGCCGCTCCTGAAAATGGACTCAGCCCGGACTGTTCTCTGCCGGCGGGAGCCGCTTCTGCGCCGGTTCCAGTACGAAGCGCTGCCACTCCGCAAGGTGGGTCAACGACTTCAAATTCGGCATTCGGTCCAAATAGACTTCGCCTTTCAGATGGTCAGTCTCATGCTGAATCACGCGCGCATGAAAATCGCTCGCCACGAAATCCAAACCTTCAGCCTGACGTCCCAGCGCAACCACCCGAAGCTGTCGATAGCGCGGCACCACTCCGCGCATTTCGGGAATGCTCAGACATCCTTCCCAATCGTCGCTAGTTGCCGCGTCAAGTACGGTGACCTGTGGATTAATAAGATAGGTCAGCGGCACCTGTGGCATCTCCGGATAGCGCGGGTGATGCGAGACTTCGATGACCGCGAGTTGGATCGATAAATGAACCTGCGGCGCCGCCAGTCCAACGCCGCTATACTCACGCATGGTGTCCACCATATCGTCCAGCAGGCGCTGAAACTCGGGCGACGTTATCATCGCGGGGTCAATTGCTTGGGCAGGAGTACGAATTGCGGGATGGCCCAACCGGGCGACTTTCAGGATCATAAATCCTGCTTATCGCGATTCGCCCGCTCGCGAAAGACCTGGCTTCTATCTCCGGCTAATCGGCGGTTCTTAGAGCAACCACCGATCACAGAGGCTATACTCCCTGTATTGCGGCCAAGTCTGCCGCCAGATGATCAGCCCCGCCTTCGCGGGAGCCCGCGCGGCAATTGGCGCTCAGGGAGTGATTTCGTGCTTGCCATTGTCGGCAGAAAAAACTGCCGAGCCGCGGCTGCGCTCCGCGTCCGTCCGCCAGCGATCGATGGATTCCAGGTTAAAACGCCAGTCGCGTCCGACCTTGAAAGCCGGCAATTGCCGCTTCTTGAGCAGCCGGTAGATCGTTAACGGATGTACCCGCAGGTACTGAGCGACGTTTTCGAGAGTCAGGATGCGCGCCCTTTCGGTCTTGGTATCATACAGTTCCATTGCTACCCCCATCACTTTCTCATTAACAAATTGTGAGCATCGTGGCAACTATATGTCGAACATTGCCTCAAGCGGATGATTTCGGCCAGCCACCCGCCCCTTTCTAGGCACTGATGGCCAAGCTGAGCAACGTCTTACGCGCCGACGTTCTGATTGGTGATCCCAGCGGGAGTCGAACCCGCGTTCCCGACGTGAGAGGCCGGTGTCCTAACCACTAGACGATGGGACCTTGATGGCCGCATCCGCATCGCGGTTGGCTGAGGAGGGAGGACTCGAACCTCCAATCGCCTGATCCAGAGTCAGGTGGCTTGCCAATTAGCCGACTCCTCAGCGCAATCTTCAGTTTATACCGCGACGAGGCGTTGGTTCCAATCCCCGCGGGGAAAACCAGCCCGTTTACCATTTGCGTGGTAATCGGTTTGCCTATACGAAGGATCGGAAACGACGTCAGGAATCGATGCGATCTTCAGTGCGCGGCAGAGCGGTGACGCAGGATCTCAGCGTGATGGTTGACGAGTTCGTCGCAGCGTTGTAGCAGCGCCGGATCATGGCAGTGCTGCTCGATCATGTAGCTCAATTCGCCGAGGTCATGAATCAACAAGCGTTGACAACGTTCGTACTCATCGTTCTGCTTTAATGCTCGCAGGAGGTCGCCCACCATGTCTTCGAGTTCGGTCTCCTCGACTTCGAGCGCGATCGTGAGCGCGCGCTCCAGCGCTAGTTTGTCGGCGGGCTGGCTGAGACAGCGACCCAGCAGGGCATGCAATCTTTCGATATCCTCGGCCCTCATCGCGATCGGACTAGCCTTGTCGAGTACTCCTTCCGACTCTAGTACGGTGGAAACCAAGCCGAGCGCGCCGACGTGCTGCGCCTCGTCGCGAGCCATGTTGAACCAGAATTCGTGCAGTGCCGGATCATCATAAAAAATTTTTGCGAACCGTGCATACAAGGCCATGGTCTGCTTTTCCAGCGCGATCGTGGCTTCGAGCAGTTCGCGGGTGGTCGGCACGGGCGGATTCTATCGCGCGGCTCAGGCGTTGGTAAAGCCGCGCCGATTCTTATTTGGGACGGCGGGATTACGAGTCCTGCACGAACGACCTTGGTCGAAGTCCTTATCCGATCGTCTGGAACTATGGAATTTGGGGCCGACAGCGAAACCAATAACTGCCGGCCCAACCTCTGCGATAGGTTCAGCGGGCAAGTTCCGTAGCACGGGTCTCGCGAATCACCGTCACCCGAATTTGCCCCGGGTAGGTCATATCGGTCTCGATCTTACGGGCTACCTCGCGCGCCAGCATCGTAGCGTCCTCGTCCGATACCTCATTGGGTTCGACGATAACGCGCATCTCCCGTCCAGCTTGCACTGCGAAGCATTTGTCCACGCCCTTGAAGGATTTCGCGATAGTCTCCAAATCTTCGAGCCGTTTGACGTAGCTTTCGAGCACTTCACGCCGTGCGCCCGGCCGGGCTCCCGACAGAGCGTCGGCCGCGTCAACCAACGGCGCGAGGATTGTTTCGGCCTTGACCTCCTCGTGATGAGCCGCGATGGCATTGACGATCTTGGCTGACTCGCCATACTTACGCGCCAGTTCGGCGCCGATGAGCGCATGCGAACCCTCGACCTCATGAGTGAGGGCTTTGCCGATATCGTGCA
The DNA here is from genome assembly GCA_963752805.1 of Binataceae bacterium (SeqCode). Lineage (GTDB taxonomy): Bacteria > Desulfobacterota > Binatia > Binatales > Binataceae > JAMXLL01. Next base: position 31,101 of record CAVWAA010000011.1, on the reverse strand, counting down.
ACAGGGCGGCGCGGCGGGCCTGCTTTTCATTGAGTCCCAATTCGGCTGCCATCGCACCGCAGATAAAGGCGGCTTCGATCGAATGCATCAGAACGTTTTGGGCATAGCTGTATCGATATTTGAGCATGCCGAGCAGCTTCGACAATTCCGGGTGTACGCCGTGGACGCCGACCTCGATCAGTGCGCGCTGTCCGGCTTCCTTGATTGATTCCTCGACTTCCTGTTCGGCCTTGCGCACCACTTCCTCGATGCGGCCCGGATGAATCCGCCCGTCGGAGATAAGCCGTTCGAGCGCCACCCGCGCGATTTCGCGCCGAATCGGATTGTGACACGAAATCACCACCGCTTCAGGCGTGTCATCGACGATGATGTTGACGCCGGTGGCGGCTTCAATTGCGCGGATATTGCGGCCCTCGCGGCCGATAATCCGGCCTTTCATTTCGTCGCTGGGCAGCGCCAGCACCGAGACGGTGCGTTCGGCGACAAATTCACCGGCCAGGCGTTCGATGGCAATTGAGATAACACGTTTGGCGCGGCGGTCGGCCTCTTCACGCGCTTCTTCTTCGACGATCCGGATATGTCGAGCTGCCTCCTGTCGAGCTTGTCCGATCATCTCGTCTATCAGCGTGCGCTTGGCTTCATCGTGAGTCAGTCCAGCCACGGCTTCCAGCCGCGCGCGGGCTTCGTCGATGAGCGCCTGGCGTTCGGTCTCCTTATCGGCGATGGCTTTTTCCCGATTGCGCAGGGTCTGCTCGCGCCGATTGAAGTCTCCTTCACGGCGCTCGAAAGCTTCGACACGTTTTTCGAGAGTTTCCTCCCTATTCTGCAATTTGCGTTCGAGCGCGGTCAGTTCGCGCCGGCTATCACGCGATTCGCGCTCAGCCGCGGCGCGCGCTTCGACGAGTAGGTCCTTCGCTTTGAGTTCTGCCTCCTTTGCCAAGAGTTCGCTTCTGCTTTTGGCCTCTTCAATAATTCGTCCAGCTTCGTTCTGGGCCGAGAGGCTGGCGGCGGCCTGATCGCGTGGCCGCATCCGCGTCCACGCGAACAAGGCCACGCTGCCGATGGCGATGCCCAGCAACAGCCCTCCGATTAGCACCATCACCTGGCGACACCTCCTTGATCCGCGTGTGCGCGCGCGGCACTCGGTTCAGCCGGCCAGAATGGACCGGTCGAAGGCATGTCCCGCATATACCGCGGATTCCGTAAAGATCAGATTAAGACGCCGATCATTCGGCGACTCCGGAAGCCGATCCAGCAATTGGAAGGAATAAGCCAGACCGGCAGTGACCGTCTGAGGCCCGACGGTGGCCAATGTCCGATCTAAATAGCCACCACCGCGCCCGAGACGCTGTCCCGTGCGGCTAAAAGCCACGCCGGGGACACAGAACAATGCCGGTCCCAAATTGGCGGCCGACACGATCTCTGCCCCCATCGGCTCAAGAAGGCCAAAGCTCCCAGGCACGAGCTCGGCGCTGTTCCTGACGCGCACAATCACAAGTTCGCGAGTTTCGGGCACAACCCGAGGCAACAAAACACGCCGCCGCGAGCCCAGCGCGTCCGCTAACAGCAGGTCAGTGCCAACCTCATTATCTTTGGCCGCGTAGAGAACGATAGTCGATATGGCTCGGTAGAGGCTGGACTCGAGGACCCGGAGCTGCACCAGCCTCGAAGCGGACGTGACATATGCAGTCGGCAGGGCACCACGGCATTCGCCTAGAACTTTGCGCAGATATTTCTTATCGTCCGCCACGCAATTGAGCCATGGCGGGAGGGGGTCTAAATAATCGGCGACCTGACCATGATATGGTCTCGCGCACGCGCCTTAATGAAGGACAAGAGCTATTTGCACAGCGTTCCCTGAAAAACGCTGACCAAACGAACGGCTCGAACCGCTCGATTTATGCGATAAGCCCACATGGGTCCATTTGGTTTCGCGAGCGCCACTGATGCACCTTGCATTTTGGGCCCCACACTCCCGCCACCTGAATCATCCTGATTAGTCTCATGTGCCAACAGCTCGACACCTCAACATTCAATCGTCGATTGCCTCGGAAAGGCGACGGTTCAGACGCTTGAGATGGTCCAATAGGTCCTCATGGTCCCGGCGCAACCGCTCGAGCTCTTCAGCAAAATTGAGTGCGGCGAGGATCGCGAGATTGGTTGAATTGACCGTCTGGCTGCTGGCCCGAATTGTTTTGATCTTTTCGTCAACTGCCGCTGCCAGCGTTCGCGCCCATTCGTCGCCACCGTCACTGGTGACGATGAGCTGCTGGCCCATGATTTCGACGTTGACACCTTTCACGCTTAACCCAGATCCAAGCCGTCGAAACGGGCTAAGATACTTTCGATGCGCAACTTAATTTGATTGCGAGCGTCTTCGTGCTCCCTCAGCCGAGCGCTGACCTCGTTGAAACGTTGCTCACTTTCAGCCAAACGTTGCGCCAATTGTTCGTTTTCCCTCTGCAATTGATGAATTCTGTTCAGTGATGCTTGTATACGCTCGTCCAATTGCCTGAGGACGTCAGTCTCCATCTCTTCTAATTTCCACCTTAACTTTAATTTTCGATTATAAAAAACGCAATAACGGACGTTAGGTGTTGCTAAAATATGCAACATTCCTGCGGCCTTTCCCTAATCTCCCTTGCTGCGTTTTGTCACAAGTTGCTGACCTTTGTAGCACGAAACTAGCACACCCATGAACCGAGGTCACAAGCATAAACCCGCAAGGCTCACTCCCGCCCGCACTAGGCACCTGTTCAGCGTTCGAGCTTCAGGAACGCGACTGCGGCGCTTTTCGATTGTCAGGCATGGAGCGCCGGGTCAAGCCGTTCAGTCGCCCAAGCCCCCGGACTTCACGATCACGTCGGCCGCGCTTCCTGCGTGTCTCGGTGAGCACGATGATGCGCCTACTCGCGCGAGGGACGATCCACGGTGCCAAAGTCCGCGTCACCGGTCATCCATTGCTGCAAGGAAGCGTGGCGCTTCGCGAGCAAGGAACTCGACCGCTTCCGAGGAAATTTAAGAAAACCCTACGGGTACCCCGATGAAGATTCTGAGCAACGTTCTGCTCACTGACCAACGACCTTATCGCAATTGACCCCTTGGCAACTCCGTAGATGTACACGCCATAGCAGAGTAAAGCTAGCTATTGCGCAGTACCTCTCGGCCTCGCTCGGAGGAGCACGTTCTGCGAGGGTGCGCACCAGGAGCCACAAACCATGAACGGGAGACAGCAGGGTTTAAGAGTGCGCGCCTTTGGATTTTTCCTCGGCGCGGTTTTGCTAAGCGCGGTCGGCACAGTCGCCGCCCAAAACAGAAACACGGCGTATGGGGCCGGAGCGCTCCAGAGCAATACGACCGGCACTGACGACAGTGCGTTTGGCTTTGACGCCCTATTGAGCAACACCAGTGGCATATCGAACACCGCCAGTGGAGTAAGGGCGCTCCGGAACAACACGAGCGGCGGTCAGAACAGTGCGTTTGGCTTTGAGGGCCTACTCAACAACACCACGGGCGGTAACAACACCGCCACCGGAAACGAAGCCCTGTTCTCCAACACCACGGGCTCATACAACACCGCCACCGGAGGTGTCGCCCTCGTCTTCAACACCACGGGCTCATACAACACCGCCACCGGAAACTGGGCCCTGTTCTACAACACCACGGGCGGTGACAACACCGCCATCGGACTCCAAGCCCTCTACAGCAACACCACCGGCTCCGAGAATACCGCCACCGGAATCGATGCCCTTGTCAACAACACCACCGGCTCCGAGAATACCGCCACCGGATCTAATGCCCTCTTCGACAACAACGGTGCCAACGATACCGCCGATGGAGCAGAAGCGCTCCGGAACAACACCACCGGCTCCGGTAACGTGGCGAGCGGTGTTCAGGCGCTTTTTAGCAACGCCGCCGGCCTCCGCAATACCGCCGTTGGAACTATCGCGCTGTATAACCACACACGGGCCACTCCAACACTGCCCTCGGCTATCAGGCTGGCTACAATGTCACTACCGGAAGTAACAATATCGAGGTCGGTTCTTTGGGCACCAGCGCCGACGCCAACACCATCCGCATCGGCACGCAGGGCACGCAATCGGCCACCTACATCGCAGGCATCAGCGGTACGCCGATGAGCTGGCGCTGACGTGGTTGTGAGCAGCTCAGGTCGCTTGGGTGTGCTGCCATCTTCGGCTCGCTTCAAGCGAGACATTCAACCACTGGACGAGCACAGTAGTCGTGGGCTATGGCAACTGCGTCCGGTAACTTTTCGCTACAAGCAAGACCCACAAGGCGAGCGGCAGTACGGGCTGATCGCCGAAGAAGTGGCCAAGGTCTATCCGGAACTGGTGGTGCGTGGCGACAAGGGCGAGATCGAGTCAGTGCAATACCGCGAACTGATCCCATTGATGCTCAATGAAATGCAGCACGAGCAAACGGCGCTCGCCGCCCTGAAAGCTCAAAACCAGATGCTGCAGCACCAGCAGGTGGAGTTGACCGAACTCAAAACTCAGAACCAGATCCTGCGAGCGGCGCTGGCGCAGCAGAATGTGGTATTCACTGCTCACCTGGAACGGCTGGAACGAGCGTCGCACGCGAAAACGCTAGCCAGCCGCTAACAACTTCGTACCTGAAACGACCGTGAAGAAAACAGACCGAAGATGGGCTGAACTCATACAGCCCGCTTCGATTCAATCGACCATCTCTGGCTGTCCGAAAAAGGCCGCAACGACCCGAATCAGCGAAGGGTGTGCTAAGCAGTTTCAGGAGTTCTGTGAAGAGACCAACTTTGAGCTAGCAAATGCCAGCAAAAGGCGCGACCTAGCAGAACTCTAGCAAAGTCCACCGGCACAACCGGGTAAGCACTTGGAATTATTAGGGAAATTGGCAGAAACGCTTTAATTTTCGATTAAGCATGCAGTCAAGCAGCATAAGTACCACTCGCTGCCGCTCGACCGTTTTCAGTCTCCGAAAAAAGCGCATCGACGAATTCTCGTGCGTCAAAAGGACGTAAATCTTCGAGTTCTTCACCTAGTCCGATATATCGGACAGGCAATTTAAGACGTTCTGCAATGGCCACAATCACGCCACCCTTGGCGGTACTATCGAGTTTTGCCAAAATAACGCCTGTAAGCTTTATCGCTTCACTAAAAATTTTCGCCTGGCTCAACGCGTTCTGCCCGGTGGTAGCATCCAGCACGAGCCAGTTCTCGTGTGGCGCTCCCGGTATCTCGCGGCCCACCACCCGAGCGATCTTTTTCAGCTCCTCCATCAGATTGACTTTGGTTTGTAGCCGTCCGGCCGTGTCGATGATGACCGCTCCAGCCTTGCGGGCATTAGCTGCCCTCACCGCATCAAACGCGACTGCTGCCGGATCCGATCCTTGCTTCTGCTTAATCAGCTCCACGCTAACCCGGTCGCACCAGATCTGCAGCTGCTCAATCGCGGCGGCACGAAAAGTATCCGAAGCCGCTACGATTACTGAGCCCCGTTCCGCTTTGAGCAAAGCGGCTAGCTTGGCAACGGTCGTGGTTTTTCCAACGCCATTCACACCCGCCATCATGATGACTAGCGGCAAACCGTCGTTGAGCGGTTTCTCGACAGCAATCAGCGCCTGCGCCATCTCCTGCTTGAGGGTATCTCGAATCATGTCGGCGCGGGCATCGTTTTTGAGTTTGGAGCGCACGGCCTCGACCAGCTTCATGCTGGTTTCCACGCCGACATCGGCGCTGATCAGCGCCTCCTCGAGGCCTTCATAGATCTCATCAACCTGCGTGCTGCCGGTTATCGCAGCACGAATGCGAGCGAGAAAGTTCTCGCGCGTTTTCCGCAGGCCCAGGCCGATGGGGATGGGCTGCCTTCGCTGCGCCTGAAACGGCGCCTCACTCACCGGTTCGCGAGGCGCTTCCGCAGGTGGCACACCTTCGACCTCGGGCCGGACTTCGACTACCTCAGCGTGTTCCTCCTTCACGGAGGGCGCGAATTCCTCTTTTCGTGCAGCAGGCTCGTGAACTTCAAGTGGTGGTGGCGTGACCTCAGCCGGAACTGGAGACTCCGGAGGTTTAGGCGGAATCTGTGGCTCTGGCGGCGTTGCCGCAGCATGCTCAAGCGGAGGCGCCGATGGCTCGGGCGGCGGTGTTGCGCGTTCAGCGAGTCCCTCACCTCTCCCGACGGGTGGTGTGGTCGGTTGTTCGGCTCCTCGCGGCGCGGGTCTCTCAGCTTCCGAACGGCGGGCGGCGAACGGCTCACGACGTGGAGCGGGCCGCTTTTTCCGCTGATTCCATTCAACTACGACCGCAAGACCAGCTAAAGGAAACTGGAGGAGCAGGGCGACAACGGGAAGGCCAGGGAAAGGAAATTGGAAAAGATGCGCTAAAAGCATCGAGGTAGACACGACTTTACGCCTCGTTCATGCCGCTAATTCGGAAAGCTTGACGGTGGAGCACAAAACGAGCCCTCAGCTCGAACTCAATAGAATACGCGCGCCAATGCAATGACTCAGGATAACAGCATCCAGCTAAAGCTTAAACCGGCTAGTCATTTTTTGCTCCGTCGGCACGACGGCTCCCTCGCACGGGTGCCTTTTGAGTGTCGAGCGAATTCTCGTCGCCCAAAGTCGCCGCGCAAATTTACTGGGTTAGGTAAATGCCAGGGCTGGTAAGATGGATTTCGATGCCACGACGGAAACATGATTTACACGGGAACGTGCCAGATGAAAGCGCCAGCGCGTTGCTCCTGCTGGACGTTATCAACGATTTTGAGTTCGCCGGCTCCGACAAGCTGCTCAAATATTCGTCTGCGGTGGTACCAAAGTTGACCGCGCTGAAGGTCCAGGCGCGCGCGGTGGGGATACCGGCTGTGTACGTCAACGACAACTTCGGCCGATGGACTTCGGATTTCCGCCACTCATTGGAACATTGTCTCAGTGACGGCGTCAGGGGCGAACCCATTGCGCGCGCACTGGCTCCGCTCGACGATGATTACTTTTAAAACCGAAACATTCCGGTTTCTTTGGCACCACTCTCGATCTAGTGCTGCACTATATTGGTGCCAAATCACTGATCGTGACTGGTTTCACCACTGACATCTGCGTCGCATTCACCGCGGCCGACGCGTATATGAGGGACTATCGATTGTGGATACCGTCAGATTGCACGGCTGCGGCTGAGTCCCGCCATCACAATGCCGCACTGAGCTATATGGAACGCGTGCTTGGAGCAGATATTCGTCCGTCGATAGCTGTGGATCTTCATGCCTTTAAGCGGGAAGCCTGGTAGCTCGTCTGCCGTGCTATAGAGCGGCTTGCGTGACGTGTACAGAACCGGGGGAAAATGGTGGAGCGCCGACCCAATCAAAACGGACCGCGGTTGGCCTGATCGAAGATGATTTCATGTAAGCGGCGTTCACTGCGGATCGCCTTGAGCGCGGCCTCGCGCGTCAGCTCGAATTCTCGCGCAAGCCAACCTTTTAGCCGTTCGATTATCGCGTCAGATTCAGGCGGTTCACCTACGAGTTCCCGTGCAACCCGGCACCTGGTTACGACTCGCTCGATACCGTCAGCGCGTTCCATAGCAAGCGTCAGCACCACGCTGGCAGAAGTGCATTCGAGCGGGGCCGCCGCCGAAATGCGATAAATGCCACGTCCCGTAACGATTTCGAGTGCCATCGGCCACCCGGGTTCATAGGGCGGCCGATGGCCGCCGTTTGAATCAGTCGCCGCTACAAGCTTCGATCAAGCCGCCCGCGCAGCCGCGCCCTTGATCCGATGGCCCCGTTCCCAGAACAGTACGACCGGCGCAGCGATGTAGATCGAGGAATAGGTACCGGTAATGATTCCGATGAATAAAGTGAATGCGGCCGGACGCAGTATCGGGCCGCCGAGGGCGAGCAGAGCTGCGAGCACTGTCAACGCGGTTCCGGAGGTCAGAATTGTTCGCGACAGAGTTTCGTTGATGGCGCGGTTCATGATCGAATCGAGCGGCTCGCGACGGCGCTTAGCGGCATCCTCGCGAATACGGTCAGAGACGATAATTGTGTCGTGCACTGAATAGCCAATCACGGTCAGCAACGCTGCGAGGGTCGTCAAGTCGAATTCGAAGCGCGACAGGACCAACGCGCCGCTTACCACTAGCACGTCATGAATCAACGCGATGACGGCGCCCGCGCCAAAACTCCAGCTCACGCGAGCGAATTGCCAGGCGATGTATACGCCCATGAAAATAGTCGCGACCGCGACTGCTAAAAAGCCGTCGACGCGCAGGTCGTGGCCGACCTTGGCGCCGACCGTCTCGACCCGCAGTACATGAGCCTGGTTGCCGGATCCGTATTTTTCGTTGAGTGCACCCTCGATGCGCTTACCAAGACTGCCAATATTCCTGACCTTTTCGAACCGCACCAGGAATTGATTTTCGTTCTTGGCACCGAAGTCTTGCACCGTTACTTCGCCCAGTTCAAGCGGACCCAGCGCCAATCTTATCTGGTCACCGGAGGTTGGTTTATCGAACTTGATTTGGACTACGCTGCCGCCTACGAAATCTACCCCGTAATTCAGGCCGACGGAAAGTAACAGGAAAATCGCAACGAGGTTGATGACGGTCGAGAGGGCGACAAAGAAATAACGCTTGCCGACAAAGTCCAGGTTAATGTCAGGCGGAATAAGCTGTAAAGACATTCCTTATTGCTCCTCGCCGCGGGTCCGGAAAGAGTAATCCGGCGATCCTTCACACCGATCTGCCCCCAGACTCTGTGACCGGCCGCTCCAGTCTAAAGGAATAGAGACGCCTACACGAAAACTAGCGAGAAGCGGCGCCAAAGGAAAGGCGCAAAAATGATCCTGATGTTAGGCGGCTGCGATGCGCGCCTTGGCGCATTTCGCGCACGTGTTGTTTTGATTGTTGGGATCTTCCTGAAGCCCTTCATCGAGAGAATGACATACCTTCGTGCAGCGCACGCAGATGAAATAGATTCCCTCAATCGTCTTATTGATTCGTTCGCGATTGAGAATGCGACCTTTGAGCTTCTCGATGCGAATACCCAGGAGTTCCTGGTACTGACGCTTAATCTTACGGCGGCCTGCTTCATCCTTGGGCAGGTCGGCATCTTCGTCGCTGACTTCTGTCGCTTCCGCGAACCCGGCGTACAACTCGCGCTTGGGAGATTTAGGCTTGTGGGCTTTCGCCATGGTCTGCGCAGCCTCCGTCACCTTGGGCGGCCGATAAAGCCGCAATTTTTCTCGCATACGAGAAAAAAACCCCGTCTCCCGTGACCGGCGAACAGGGTCACCTTGCTCTCGGCGCCGCAGTTTGGGCAAAGGTGCTTATGCTGTTGAGCCTGGGAGCCCCGCTCGGCAGTTCTCGCCTTTTTTTCGGCCATATTTTACCCCCTTCTTACAGTCGTTGAATTAATTTGAAGCCGGCCAACATTTCCAGTAGCCCCATGCTAATCCGGTCTCATTATGCAATCGTCAGTAAGCCGCAAAAAATCACCCGGCCATCGCTCAGCCTGATGCATGCATCGGATGAATCGCAATCGCCGGGTGTCACTCTTAGCGTAGGCGCCGCCTCTAGCCAGAGTCAAGGGTCTCGCTGCCGGCGAAGTGCATTAGCCGAGAAATGGTTAGCTCGCCTAGCTGCCAAGGCACTTGCGTGACCGGGGCGAGCGGTCTAAGCCTTGAATCAATTTGGATCGTCCTCTCAAAGAGCACGACGCGGTCCTGTTTATCGATCGCAAGGCTCGCCGCTATCTCAAGCTTTTGCGTCCGGGGCAAAAGATAATCATCCGCGGCGAGATCCGCAGCGAGGATCTTTACGGGTTGGAGGAGGGCTCGCGCGTCAAACTCAGCTCCGGCGAAACGTTCCTGGTACTGCGGCCGACCTATGCTGACCTCATACCACATTTGCCTCGTTCGGCTCAGGTGATTTATCCGAAGGATACTGGGCCGCTGCTGGTATGGGGCGACGTCTATCCGGGTGCGACTGTAATCGAGGGTGGGGTAGGTGCGGGCGCCTTTACGATCGCGTTGCTGCGCGCGGTCGGTCCTCAGGGACGTTTGATCTCGTATGAGCTGCGCGAAGACTTCGCCATACGCGCGCGTCGCAACGTCGCCGATTTTTTGGGTGAGGTGCCACAATGGGAGTTGAAGCTGCGCGATCTTTATGAAGGATTCGACGAAATCGGTGTCGATCGCGTGTTCATCGACTTGCCTGAGCCGGGACGAGCGCTAGAGGTGGTGGCGCGTGCGCTGAGGCCAGGTGGGGTGTTCGTCGCCTATGTGCCAACTGCATTACAGTTGAAGGATACGGTTGAGGCACTGCAGCAACGAACCAATTTTGCCGAGATCGAAACCTTCGAGGTGCTGTTGCGCAACTGGCAAGTTAAGGGCATGAGTGTCCGCCCGGTGCATCGGATGGTCGCGCACAGCGCCTTCATAATAGTCGCTCGGCGGCTAGCCGAAAGCGTCCAGCCGATAACGCAGAAACCTGCTGGTGAAACTGACAAATCCGCGCCCGATGAATAGCAGACCCGCGATTAATCAGAGGTCAGGAGGCGGATTGCAAAATCCGCCTGTAATGAATTCAGCAACCCCTTGACCTCGGCCGAAGCTTCAGGCGCAAAATACAGCCTAAGGTAGTGTTGCCGCGGGTCCTCAGTGCGCAGCGTAGCGAGATTATCATAGGATTCGACGATTGCCTTGAACAGCGCGATTCGCTCCGGCGCGCATCGCAAGGGTTATTATGCTCATTGCTTTTGGCGGCCTCGATAGGTCCTCAGCGATGATCATCGTGAATCGGTCCTGCCTTTGTCTATTTTGTCTCGATTAAATTATGGCCCTGCCGCGTTTGATTCTAATCACCGGCAAAGGAGGCACTGGCAAGAGTAGCGCGGCCGCGGCTCTCGCGCTGGCATTATCCAATCGTGCCAAGACAGTGCTGGCCGATTTTGACCAGCGCTGGACAGCGGCGCGACTGCTGGGTGTCGATGTCGATGGCCCCGGTAATTTCCCTGCTATGGCGAATCTCGAGGTGCAGTCATTTACTCCTCGTCGCGAACTTGAGACATTCATCGAACGAATTGTTCCGATCAAACTGATCTCACGCCGGATGTTGCGAAGCCACACATTCGGTTACGTGACGTCTGCGTTGCCCGGACTCGAAGCTTTCCTGATGTTAGAGCGGTTGCGGGAGCTCGCTGAAGAAGCTGCAGCACGCGACGGGTTCGTCGTCGTCGATGCGCCGTCCAGCGGTCACGTTCTCGAGCTGCTTTCCGTGCCGCAGGGACTGCGGGATCTGGCACCGTCAGGAACGCTCAACCGGCTGGCTCGAGCGGTCGATGAATTTCTCGGCAACCCCCACCGTTTCGGGGTGGTGCTCACGGCTCGGCCCGAGCGCTTGGCCGTGCGTGAGGCGTTGGAGACCCTTGCCATCTTACGTGACAAGCTGCGGATATGTTATATGGCGGCTATTCTGAATGGCATTCCGGCCCCGCTCTTTTCCTCAGCCGACTGCGCAAAAATCCATCGCCTCCCCTCACATCGGCGGTTAGCGCTGCGACGCAAGGCAACAAGCAAATTGGCGGCGCGTGCATACGAACAGTTCGAAGAGGCCGGAGTCGAAGTGATCGAGTTGCCAATGCTATACACGTCAGAATTTGCTCGACCGCAGGTTGAAATATTGGCCGGCGCGCTCGATCGTCTTGCAAAAGCAGGGCGGTGAAACAGCGCTCCAGTTAATCATGTCCGCTGCACTTGATCTCGCTGCCAGGCGGCTGGTTATTTGCCTTGGCCCCGGCGGCGTTGGCAAAACCACAATCGGAGCGGCGCTCGCGCTGGAGGCTGCTCTTGAAGGTCGCGCGGTTGACGTGATGACTATCGACCCGGCCCCGCGCCTATTCGACACGCTTGGCCTCCAGATTCGGCCGGCGATACCGCACGATGTACCCTTGGCCGATCTTCATCCTCGCCGCGGCGGTCGGTTGCGAGCCCTCCGGCTCGACCCCAAGCGGATGTTTGACCGGTTGATTGACCGTTATGCTCCTTCAACCGCCGCTCGTGACGCGATACTTTGTGACCGCATCTACCGCGGGCTGTCTGCTGCGCTCGCCGGCATTGCGGACTATATGGCAGCGGAGCAATTGCTTGATCTGCGGCGGGAAGGCGTCTCCGACCTGGTCGTGCTTGACACTCCCCCCGCTCACCAGGCCATCGATTTTCTCGATGCGCCGCGCCGAATGCTCGAACTGTTGTCCTCACGGGCCCTGGCGCTACTGGGCGGCTCGCGCGAGACGGTGCGCGGACTCGGGATTTTCGACTTTGCCGCCCGTGCAGTGCTCGCTGCGTTCGACCGGCTGACCGGACTTCATCTGCTGTCCGATGTGCAGGCATTCGTGCGAAGCTTCGAGGGCATGTACGCGGGGTTTGCCCAGCGCGCGGCCGAGGTCCAGGCGTTGATTCGCGAGCCAACCAGTACATTGGTTCTGGTCGCCACCGCCGAACCGCAGCGCGTCCAACAAACCCGCGAATTCGTGTCGTCCCTTAATCGGCTTGGCCTAAGGCCTGGCGCGCTGATCATTAATCGCGTGATGCCGCCGCTTCCTGATGTTGAAGAAATCCGGCGTGCGAGACTTCCAGCTGCGCTGAAACGGAAGCTGGAAGTCAATCTCGCCGACTTCAGTGCTTTGAAGGCACGCGAAGCCGCGTGGCTCGAGGCATTGCGCGAACTGGCGGATGGTATGCCGATGCTGGTGGCTGAAGATCTTGGATGTGAACCGGACACCCTCAAAGCTCTGGTTCGTATCGCGAGAGCACTGCGCGTGACCGGCTAACAGACCTCCTGCCGGCAGAGGGCTCGCCATTCGACATTTGTGTTAGAGATCAGACGGCAGCCGCAAGCTCATCGCACGGGCCTGCTCCGGCGATATAGGCTTGGCGGCCGATTCATTTTCGATATCCATCGGGACCCGAACCATGCCGTTGTGCCGCCAATCGAACTCCGGCACTTCGCAGTAGATCTCCAATTCTATCCCGTCGGGATCGCTGAAATAGATGCTTTTGGTCGCGCCATGATCGATGGTTCGGCTGACGGGGACGCCGTGTTCACGCAGACGGCGGTACATCCCAAGCACCGTATCAAAATCATCAGCCACCAATGCGATATGCGCCACGCCTGCATGGTTTTTGCTGGCGGGTTCGGCGCCGTCACGGGCCTTAAAAACCGCCAGATCGTGATGGTAGCTGTTGAAGCGGAAAAACAATCCCTGCCCCGGAATTTCCATCCCCAATTTCATGCCAAGGATATCGCCATAAAAACGCTTGGCCGCTTCCAGGTCGCGCACCCTGATAGCAACATGACCGGTACGTTGGATAGCCATTCCCGTCCTCCTTCTATTATGCGCAACTCGCAGACTCGTTTTGCTCGCTTCGGCCTGGGCGCCTTCGCTAATGGGCGCTCGCGCGGACTTCGCTTCGCCCCGGCAGTGAGTAAAATCGCGGCTGTTCCACCCTACCACCGGCGACGGTCTGAAATCGAACCCGATCACCGGCCTATTTTCCGAGGCCCGGCCACCAGTAGACGGCCTGTCCGGCAACTCGCAGAAAAAGTTAGCGCAGAGACAAGCTCGATCGTCTGGTTTCTGCCCTGTCTTGATGTCAAAAGGGTGTTGGCGAAGACACTCGACGGTTGCGGAAACGCGTTTTCCCCAAGGCCTGCCGAGTTGGTACATCAATATGAGCTTCGCTCATCAGAGATAGAAGAGGGAGCGCATGCGGGATGCGCTAGCGGAGGACCAATTCGATGGACTTCGGAGTTTGCGTGATGGCCAAACCCGACACCTGCGCCCGCGAGGCCCAACTCGCTGAAGCGCTTGGCTTCAATCATATTTGGGTTGCCGATACCCAACTGATGGCCGGTGACGTCTTCGTCTGCCTGACATTAATCGCGGCGGCAACCAGGCGTGCGAAGCTCGGGACCGGTGTCGCAATCGCGGGTACCCGGATCGCGCCGGTGACGGCTTGCGCGCTCGGCTCATTGAATCAGGTCGCACCTGGCCGCGTGTTATGCGGAATCGGCACTGGCAATAGCGCCCGCCGCGCGATGGGACTGCCGCCCTGTAAGTTGCGCGAGTTGCGTGAGCACGTCAACGTCATTCGCGGATTGCTCGCCGGCGGCGAGGTCGAGTATCACGAAGGCAATCTGCGCCGCACCGTCCGTTTCTTCCATCAACAGATGGGCTTCGTTAATCTGCAAGACCAGGTTCCAATTTACATCGCCGCCAATCAACCCAAGGCGATGGAGTTGGCGGGTGAAATCGGCGACGGCTTTATCACCTCGCGCACGAACACGGTCGAGGGATGGCGCGACGCCTTGCAGCGCGTGTGCAGCAGCGCCGAACATCACGGCCGCAATCCGGCGGATTTGTACACGATGCTGCTGACCACGGCCGCACTGATGCGGCCGGGCGAGAACTACGATTCTCCCCGCATCAGAACCGCCGCCGGTCCCTGGACTGCAGTCGCCCTCCATTCGCTGTACGAAGGCGTCACCAGCATCGAGCAGGCGCCGGCGCCGCTGCAACCGATCTTTAAGGAATACAAAGCGTACATGGATGATCATATGCGCGGCGATGAGCGCTATTATCTGACGCTGCACGATGGCCATGGCCTGTATGTTCGACCAGGAGAGGAGCGCTTCGTTACTGCGGAACTCATCCGGCATACGACGATGACTTCGCCGCCGGAGGAGTTGTGTGAGCGAATCCGCGCGCTCGAACGAGCCGGCGCAAAGCAAATCGCTTTCATCCCAACGCATGGGGAATTCGACGCCTTCGTGCGCGAGTTCAGCGACAAAGTTATCGCCCGGGTTTAGAGGAAACATGTTCATAGGGGAAATTGATGCGCACGCTTAACTTGCTCGTGGCGGCAGCGGTTCTGTGGTCCAGCACAGCCTTCGCAGCGTCAGTGCCGTCCGAAGAAGTGGAAGTTGAACGCAATTTCGACGCGCTGATTCATCCCAGCGAGCTCCGCAACTGGATGAAGCTGCTTGCCAGCGAGCCCAATCATGTCGGCTCGCCCCACAACAAAGCCAACGCGAATCAAATCCTGGTCTGGCTTAAGGCGTGGGGCTGGGATGCGCATATCGAACGCTTCTGGGTACTTTATCCGACGCCAATGAGCGAAACCTTTGAGCTCGCCGGGCCCAAATCGTTCAAGGCGACTTTGCAGGAACCGCCGATTCCCGGCGATTCGAGCGCAACCGCGACCGAGCCCGCGCTTCCCGCTTATGCCGTTTATTCGGGAGATGGCGACGTTACCGCCCCCTTGGTCTACGTGAACTATGGAATGCAGGACGACTACAAGACCCTCCAGCGGCTGGGGGTTAGCGTCAAGGGTACGATCGTCATCGCCCGGTATGGCGGCGGCTGGCGCGGTTTAAAGCCCAAACTCGCGTATGAGCACGGCGCGCTCGGCTGCATCATTTACTCCGATCCGGGGAACGACGGCTATGCGGTCGACGATACCTATCCCTTGGGACCGATGCGCCCGCCTCATGGTCTGCAACGGGGGTCGGTGTCTGACATTTCACTCTATCCCGGCGATCCGCTAACGCCAGAAATTGCTGCGACCAGGAACGCCAAACGGCTGAAAATCTCCCAGGCCCCGACCATTCTGAAGATTCCTGTGCTTCCGATCTCTTATGCCGATGCGCAGATCTTTCTGTCGGGTCTGGGAGGTCCAGTGGCTCCGCAATCGTGGCGGGGATCGCTGCCAATTACCTACCACGTCGGACCCGGTGCCGCGGTAGGTCATCTCGCGGTCAGGTCGAATTGGGGCCTGAAGGAGATCGACGATGTCATCGCGATAATGAAAGGGTCGACTTGGCCAGACCAGTGGGTTTTGCGCGGCAATCATCACGACGGTTGGGTGTTCGGCGCCAGCGATCCGCTGTCCGGCCAGGTCGCAATTCTTGCCGAGGCCAAGGCCATCGGCGGCCTCGTCAAGCGTGGATGGCGGCCCAAACGCACGCTCATATACGCTAGTTGGGACGCCGAGGAACCCATGCTGTTGGGCTCGACCGAATGGACCGAAGCCCACGCGAGTGAACTCAAGCAAAAAGCCGTCCTCTACGTAAACTCCGACACCAACGGACGCGGCTTTCTGGCGGTTGCGGGCAGCCATGACTTTCAGCATCTCGTCAACGAGGTCGCCGGCGATGTGCTCGATCCGGAGACTGGCGTTTCTATCGGGCAGCGGCTGAGAGCCAAAATGCGCGTCGCCGCCCTCGAACCGGACGCTAAAGAACACGTCAAGGACGAGGCTAAAACCGCCGCCGAAGCTGACAAGGATTTTCCTATCGAGGCGCTGGGCTCGGGTTCAGATTTCTCAAGCTTTATCGATCATTTGGGGGTGCCTTCGTTGGACCTCGGATTTGGCGAGGAGGGCGACAGCCGCGGTGTTTACCATTCGCGCTACGATACTTTTGAGCATCATAGCCGCTTTGTCGATCCAGGCTTTGTCTATGATGCACTGCTGGCAAAAACCGCCGGGCGGCTGATGCTGCGCGTAGCAGAGGTCGATATTCCTGTGCAACGCGCGAGCGGTTTTGCCGAGACGGTGTCTGAGTATCTGGAGCAAGTGGAGAAACTTGCGGATGACGAGCGGGACCGAGCGGAAACGCAAGCTGGCCTTTTGCGCGATCGCGCATTTCAGCTCGCCGCCGATCCGACTAAATCGAGCGGCCTGCCAGCACCCCTCGACCGGGTCCCGCATGTGGAATTCGCCGCGCTCGAAGATGCAGTCGATCGGTTGGAGCGCAGCGCCAAAACGTATGACGACGCATTGGCCAAAAACGCCGCCGACCTGCGCCCGGGCCCCCGACTCGAACATTTGCAGGCTCTGATGCTAACAATTGACCGGACGCTCGCACCCGAAGTCGGCCTGCCCGGGCGCCCCTGGTACAAAAATCTGGTCTACGCGCCTGGCCGCTTCACGGGTTACGAGGCGAAGACTTTACCCGGTGTGCGCGAGCCAATCGAAGACCGGCGCTGGGCCGATGCCAATCGCTACGCCAAGCTCACCGCTGCCGCACTCAACACGTACAGCGATCGGCTGGACAAGGCGACACTCGTGCTCAACGGCGAGTGAGCCCAGTCCCGTAAGTGGGACCGGCTTTCCAGTCCTGTCATTCTTTGCAGAAGCTGAAGCCTGTGCGGCTGAGCGGAGGAGAGGATCATGGCGGAAGGGCGTGCGATCGGGGACCTTCCATCCCCGGTGCGGCTCCTGAGGATTGGGGAAAGCTATCCCGCCGCGATAGCCCTGCAGCGTGAGTCCGCCGTCCGGCAGTTCGATGACCTTGACCTGGCTGGCGTATTTTTCCGTCGTGGGCGGATGCCTCGCGCCAAGACGAATGAGGCGGAGCCTTCTTGGAACTCCGATGAGGCCAGAAAGCTTTTCGGCTAGACGGAGTTGCGAAAAATTGGAGCCACCCGAAAGAAGAGAAGCAGGCTTCACGAAACACTACCTTCCGCAGCCTGCTTACTAACGGTTAGTTCGCTGGTGATTGGAAATTGATCCATGGCCGGATCGTCTGCACCGAGCCGAACGACAAGCAGGCGGAGCGCAGGTCCCCGTCGGCGGACGGGCCGCGGCGGCGACGCGCGCCACAGCCGACGTGAAGGCACCCAAGATTTCGCGATTAGAAAGCGCCACCGAAAAAGCGGCAGGACACCGGAGCGCCTTGCCCCCTGTTCACTCATGGAAGAGGCAGTGTAACCGCTAGCCAAGTCTGCGCGTGACCAAGTCATCGGCGCTGCCAGCTCGTTATAGACTTCAGAACGTGGGCCATCCACCGGCAGCGTAAGGGTGTTGCGCCTGACAAGTCGATCTCAATCGAGTAATAGGAACTAACGTCCTTATCGATCTTCATGAAATATTGCTCGTTGAGTTAGAGCAATGATGCGAAGGCGAATTCCGCATCTTGCCGCATAAATTGATAGCCTGCTTTTCGCAGCATGCGGCCCCAGGTACATTGCCGAGAAGCCGAAGCGAATCTGCCACCTACAAGAGATGTTCAGGTATCTTACGCCCAACTGGAAAGAGCCTTTTTTTCCCTCTCCCCACCGACATCGACAGCGATCGGTGCATCGGGTGCGCTAATTTGATTCGGCCAAAGTTACAGCTAAAAGGCGTGGTTCAGGTCGTGCCGGTGAGGCCTTCCCCGCGGGCAGCAGACATTGCAAACCATCGGCGTTGCTTCTTCTTCGATGATTCGGGAAACCCGAGCCTCGTACTCAGCTTGTGAACTGCTCGCCTCAATTGCTCGCAGTACCTCTTCTTCGAAGGCTATGTGCGTCGCGATCGAATATAAAGCCGCCAGGCCTGTATCACTACTGCACTTGCTGCACTTGAAGCTTCCGAACGACTCATCTGCGGTAAGTGGAACTACTAACCAGCGGCAACCTTGCGCCTCTAACCTGCCCAGATGCTCGATGAACGCCTGAGTATTGCTGAGTAAGGCAGCTTTGTTCCAGATCTGCAAGCGCATTGTCCTTCCTCGGGTCTGTTCTATAGCCCGTCCGGCTCCTATGGATGGCGCGGTTATGCAACCTACGTAAACAACTCTACGGCTCGGCCTTAGCACCAGGACTACTGTTCCAGGCTGATGTCGCGGACGAAGTTGCGGTTCTGCTGGGTGTGCGGACGGCGAATGGGCGCGCGCTACGCGCAAATTCGGGAAACAGCGCACGCACTACCGGATCAATGGCATCAGGTCCTCCAGTGAGGCCTATCAACCCTGCTAACCAATCCAGGTCCTGTCTGGTACCTTAGCCTAAAAACGTCGGGCTGTCTTCCGGGCATCCGGGCACTAGCCAATCGGGGACCAGAACTGAGCCAGGACACTGGTTCGTTGAAAGGGCTCTCGATTCGACCCGCAGAACTCAACGCCTATCTTGAATTCAGCACGCCAGTCGTTCATCTTGTTCAGTATCTACGGGCGTTTGGGAGGTGGAGGGTGACGCAGACTCAAATGACGGCCTACCTGGCCGACAAGATCGGCATCAGCAAGCGTCAGGCAAAGTCCGCACTCGACGAGCTCAACGAGTTGGTAACCCGCCAGCTCAAAAAAGAGGGCTTGCTGCGCCTGGCGGGTCTCGGCGTGTTCCGTAAGCGGAAGCTCAAGGCGCGCATGGGGCGCAACCCGGCCACCGGCGAGCAGATCAAGATTCCGGCGAGGACCCGGCTTCGCTTCACGCCGGCAAAGGCACTGAAAGACTCCGTGCTTGGCGCCCGTTAGCCCGTCTAACAGGCGAAACCTTCTGCGGCCCCGGTCGAGCTACCCGGAGTGTTGGGCCTAAGGCGCGCTCTCAGCCTGAGCGCGGGGCTCAATCACGTCCTTGTACATAGCAGATCTGGGGCTGGTTATGGAGGCTCAACTGCACCAAACCCGCGAAGCTTGGTTAAACTATGTTGCCAAGCGCATGGCGCCCATGTTCGTAGAGTGTTGTCAGAGGTATAGGCTTGGTCGGGCAAATGGCGGCGACCACAGCCGGGCCCCGGCTTGAGAAGGCTATGCGGCCGATATTGGAAGCAGCAGGGCCGCTGCTACACGGCAGACATGATGCGACCTCCGGCGGTGGCAGCCGGTCCAGCAGCCGGAAAAAGCAGCACGCGCGCCAAATCAGGTGCGGCGCCGAGTGCAGCTGCACCGTTCACACCAAGGTAAATGGCTCGACTTGGCCGGGGCACTTTGTCCAAAGCAGGGTCAAACGGAAATAACAGAAAATGCATCGCCGACGACCATGTAGCGCATTCACGCGTACTGCATTGGTTCCTGTCATTGCTCTTCGCCACCGCTTTTCGACATGGGGCGGCAGCCATAGGGTAGCTGCCATATCGATTCGAGGTGAAACCTTCGCCCCACCACCGGCTCTCTTCAAAATAGTCGTAGTAAGTGCCACTCTTTCAGTATGTGAGTCGCTAACTGACGCTGGAGACAAGAGCTGCCGAAGGCCGGCTCCTGGAGGAACATTGCGAGATGAATTCTGTAGATACGTTCGAAAAGCGGCTGCGCGAGGAGATCGCTGCGGTCGAGAAGGAAATCCAATCGCATAATCAAGAGGTCGAGGCCCTGACCAAGCGACTGGAAGGACTGAAGCGGGCGGATGAATTGTTCGACTCCGATCAAGCGGCGATTGTGGAGCTGCTCCAGGCCAGCATAGGTAATGGGAGCGGCATCACTCTGAGGATGGCAACCGCGCCAGCCCCCACGACGCACAGAGCGGCGGCCAACCCGAAGCCAACCGGTACCCTGCAAAAGCAACTCGGCCGCACCACTCGCATCGGCCGCGGCAACATGAAGACGGGACCCGTGCAAGCGGCCGCTCGCAGCGCGAGCCAACAGGGCGGACTCACCCGGGTCGACATGATAGCCACGGTTCTCAGGCGCCATCCGCGCCGAAGCGTCCGTGAATTAATCGCGCTACTCGACAAAGAATTTCGCTGGAAGACCAACGAGAGCGCGGTTACCGGCAAGCTGTACACGCGCCGCGAGAAGTTCGTACACACTCAGCCCGATCGCTCGACCAATCGCCCGGTCACCTGGTCGCTGAAGTAAGGCCGGCGTTCGGCACCCGCGGCACGCAACAGAACACCTAGGAATTTACCGCGCCCTCTCGAGCGTGGCGGGGAACTCGCGCGGGCAGCGGCGCGCGTTGGCAGCGGGGAATAGTAGTGACTAGGGCAGGCCGAACAGCACCCTGTCCTGAATTCAAAGCAGGTAAGACTTGCTGGGTTTTGGCGATTTGCGGGCTCAATATTGCGCTACGAGTTCGTGGGCGGTGACTTCCGAATAATTTGGCACGGTGAGCCGAGGCGCTTGGATGAAGAGAAGTGCGCGCGTTGCAGTGGCGGCGTATTTCGTAACTGTGTTGTTCGCACTCGGGTCCTGTGCCCGCTTCCAGCGCACCACGCCGGCGGTTAGCGTCTAATTACACGCCTGCCGGCATGCTCCAAAGCGTGACGATGAAAGACTCCTCGGTCCACTACGATCCGGCAGTGCTCAAGCCCGGCTCCTCGCACGCCCAGATCGAAGCGGCCTTCGGCGAGCCCAACGCCAGTGGCACAACCACTAACGGTCAGACCGAAGACGTTTACGCCTTCAACCCCGACGGCATAAAATTCGTCAACCCGCAAGTTCGCCCGCGCAATCTCGCCCTCGGCGTCCTTACCAGAGGAATGTCAGTCGCGGCGCGCCAGGCGAGACTCAGCATGACTGAGAAAAAGCTGACGCTCTACCATGTGCTGTATACGCCCAACGATGTGGTCGAGGCGGTGCGGGAAGAAAGGATGTCAGGCGCACCCGAAGCCGGTCCCGCGGTGCAGGAGCCGGCTTCAACAACCGGCACGCCGTAACTGCGCAATCGCAATCCGGAGTAGAATGATCAGTGCTCTGCGCACCTTGATTATCTGACTGAATGGAACACGGCCACAGCGGCGCCGACCCGCTGCATGCTTTGAGTCGCTCGGTACGGTTTCAAGCCCATTGTCCCGAGTTTCCAGATTCGAGAGCCACGGTCCGACTCATGTCGCTTTTCCGGTGTGCAGAACCTGATTGAAGTCGCGCTTGACCTTATCGGGCACCTGCATCGAGAGAATCCGGGCCACGGTTTTTTCTCGGACTGGCATGTCGAGCGCCTTCAACTCGCATCTTCGGGGCGCTCCCATAAGCGGCGAATCAGGGTGCGATACATAGCCCCGCTCCGCTTCAGGTCTCCTTGCGGCTCCGGCCGCGTCCGCGAGGTGTAATGCCGACGGCTTGATGATGAATTTTCCAGCTTCGCGCGCTGCGCTTCGAGCGACGTGGCCTCTAGGGAGCTCGGTGAGTTGTAGCGCGGCGCTGGCTTTTCCGTCGCAGTCGCCAATCAAGGATCGACAGGTTCTCGTGCACCGCCGCGTAGTGTGGATATTTGCGCACAGCTGTTTAGTGCGAATAGTTGCCAAGAAAGTTGCCTGGCGAGGGACGCATCTTGATGTGTCCACTCGCCATATTTGCAGCACATAAGTTTAACCTTTTTTGCCGCGTCAATTCTAAAGTAGTACTTCACGAAGAAAAAGACGCTTAGCCGGTGCCAAGTGCGCAGGGGAGGGCGGATCTCGGTCGGCCTATAATAGTAATTATCGGGCCGATCTCAGTTGCGCGCGTTTGTCGAGAAATGTGCCGATTCTAGAAGGGACGTTGCGCCGCTGATAACACGATGGGCGGGGGGAACTTCAAAGGAGCACTGCCCCGCCCCCGGATAACGTGTTCCTCGGAGAACATAATCTTCAACCGAGCCGTATCATACCCTTGACGCCAACCGCGGACCCGCCCAGACTGAGGCTTGTTGGGATCGACATAGGAATCGAGTCCGACTTTGATCCGGCCTGACGGTGGCCCTTCCTCTCGCCTTTGACCACTCTCCGCTAGACCAACGCAAGCGCTAGAAACGAAGGCTCGAGGAGGCTGGTATGAGACCACCTCATCGCGGTTCATTCCGGAAGTCGCTCACATGGTCCGGGTTAATCCTGTTCGGGCTTGCGGTCGCCGCAGCTGCGATGGCGGAGGTTTCGATGCCGCGGGTCTCCGACTCATCAAACCACCGTACCCGGTTCAACGCGGTCCCGCAGCATCAGGAAAGGCGCAGCTCTGGTTGGTTTCTGGCGAGTCGTGATCCGGACATCGCCGAAATGAAAGTACGCAATCCCGGGCTGCTCTATAAGGGCAATCGGCGTTCACAGGTTCCCACTCTGCAGCCGTACCTGGCGCAACATCTTTACGAGTGGCAGGAGTTGGACTGGCAAAAATCTGTTCAGAGGTCAACCGACCTGGCGAGCAGTAAAGTCTACAGCTTGTTCGATGTCAAGCTAGTAGCTGAGCCCATTCTGTACCGAAACCAGGCGAACTACCTTCCGTTGAAACCATGGTTAGCGAATGACGAATCCTCTACGCGCGAAGTCGGACGCGCAGCTCGCCCCCTCTTTCAACTTGAGTTCGGCAGCTGGCGGCTCCCAGTGATGCTCTCCGGAGCCGCAATTTCACAATAGCTTGCTAACCCCTCGGTGACCCGAAGATGCCGCGACTCGTTGCAAGTCTACGACTGTGTGTCGCCGCAATGACGTTGGCCCTGGTCTTTGCGGGCGTTACTTCGAGTTGGGCCGCTGGTTCGAAAGAGGGAATTTGCGATGTCAATGCTGATTTCGCGCTTGGGCTCGAGGATTATCCGGCGGCGATAGCGCTGCATCGTAAAGTCCTGCGCGCGCACCAAGACAACGCCCTTGCACATTATCATCTGGGTTTTGCATACGGCATGACCGGGCGCACCACAGACGAGATCAGGGAATATCTCGTAGCTGTAAGGCTCGGTCTAGACAAATGGGACTTGTTTTTGAATCTAGGCCTGGCGCACATCGCTCAGAAGGATTGGCCGAACGCGATCAAAACACTACAGATTGCAGTTTTGCTGGGACCGGATCATCCCGAAGCCCATTTCACTCTGGCCATTGCTTATGAAATGAGTGGCAGGCTACGTGAGGCGATTCAGGAAATCACTGCGTCGCTGCATCTGGCGCCGAAAGATCCTGAGGAACGTAATGCCAAAGCGATCATATGTGCGAAGGCGGGCGATCTGGTCTGCGCGCGCGATGAATGGACGCACCTGACTCAAGTCGCGCCCGACTACATGCCCGCGCGGGTCAATCTGGCGATTCTCAGCGGCTCACATATACGGCCCCCGGCTGCGACTACAACGGGCGTCAATCGGCTCGCCGTCGCGCGCTGAAACGGCGGACCAAAGACTATTTCATTCGCCTCGATGAGCCGCCTGCAAGCTTGCTTCGTGGCGCTCGCGGAAGGTGTCACCGGTCAATTCGATATAACCATCCTGGTGGCACGATCATAGATCGTTTCGTAGTCAGCGCTTAGGAGATCACCCTGAATCAAGGCCTCCTTTCAAAAGGAGTTTTCTAGATGCAACCGAGAGGAACAGCAAATCATGTCCTTTGTAGATTGCACGACAGAGCCGACAGATGCGCCGAAAATCGTCGGACCATGTGCGGTTGCCAGCCATGGGTATTTGCGCACTGAAAGGCTCTTCGACCGGCTTAACGCATTCGAAGGTCCCTTCGTCCGCTGGGTCGTAGTTAAATCTCAGAGGCGGTCGTTACACCGCGTTTGTCTGACCATAAACTGGCTCGGCAACGGATGGCTCTATTTGGCGGCTGTGGTAGTTATTCTCAGTTGGCGGGGATTTCGCGAGTGGCAGCCAATCACAACCGCAATCGGATCCGTCACCATATCGTTCGCTGTCTATTACATGATGAAGCCTTACCTCCGCAGACTGCGTCCCTATGATCTTGATCCGACATTGCCGCGTTCAATCAAAGCATTGGACACTTATTCATGTCCTAGCGGACATTGCATGACTCTTTGTGCTGTGGGTGTTGCGCTAGCGTCGAGCTACCCAAACACCGTTTCAGCCGTCTTCCTTGCCCTCATACTAATGGCATGGGCCAGCCTCGCTCTGGCGCATCACTACGGTACTGACGTTATCCTCGGTAGTGTGATCGGATCGGTTATTTCGCTCAGCCTCTGCCATCTCGTTTTCTGAATTTCGCTACGTCGTGTAGCGGCAGGGCAGCAGATGCCACAAGACCAAGATAGGATGCTCACAAACGGCTAAGGCCTGATCATTCTTGATTTCCTATTGCTACGAAAAGGACGCTTGGTGATGGCGAGTACACGTAATGGTCAACCTGCACCGAGCTTCAACAATGGCACGGCGCCGTCGCTGCGGGCAGGCTCTCTGGTTGTCGAAGCGATCGGACTCAGCAAGAGCTACGGCGGGCGCCTGGCGCTCGATAGTGTGACGCTGAGGATTCGCGCAGGCGAAATCGCCGGCTTACTCGGGCCCAATGGCGCCGGCAAAACCACCACTCTTTCGATTCTTGCGACGTTGTTACGCCCCGATTCAGGTGAACTCCGGATCGCTGGTGTCGACCCGCGATGCGATGCTGCGTCGATCCGCCACAAGCTGGGCTTCGTCCCGCAGTCGATCGCGCTGTTTCCATCCCTGAGTCCACTGCAGAACCTCGAACTCTTTGCCCGTGTCCACGGCCTTGCTAAACGGCAGGCGCGTGCGGCCGCGATACGCATGCTTGAGATGGTTGGCCTCGCCGAGCGTGCTCGCGATCCCGTCGCCATATTGTCGGGCGGGATGAATCGGCGGCTTAACCTCGCTTGTGCGATGGTCCATTCGCCCGAACTGCTGCTGCTCGACGAGCCGACCACCGGCGTCGATCCGCAGTCGCGTGAGCGCATTTTTGCTACAGTCCGCAAGGCCGCCGCGGCGGGAGCGGCGGTAATCTATAGCACACACTACATGGAAGAGGCGGAACGTTTATGTGATCGCCTGCTGCTAATCGATCACGGCCGGCTGATCGCCAACGGCACCGTTAGCGAATTGATTGCTCTCGGTGGTACCCAGGCCCGCATGGAAATAGCCTTCCAGACCGAGCCGCCGACTGGATGGCTGAAGGGAATGCGGGGGATCAGCGAGTTGCCCACTCAGTCCGCCGTGAGCAAAACTATACTGCCGCTTGCTAATTTGAACCAAGCTGGCGAAGTGCTGGAACGGGCGCGTACGTTAGGTGCTCATGTGCTGGAGTTCAGTGTACACCGTCCTAATCTTTCCGACGCTTTTATCACACTGACCGGGCATGCCTTGCGTGACCCCGAGCCGCAGTAACCTTCGATGATGCTCCATTCGGCTTTTTTGATTTTTCAGAATGAGTTCCGCCTTTTGTCAAAGGATCGAGTGGGCATGTTTACGCTCTTCCTCGCACCGGTCGCGATTATTGCGGTCGCCGGGTTTTCGCTTGGCAACCTCTACGGTGCTCGTCCCAGGCCGCACGCCTGGTTGATCCCGAGCGTTGATCGTGATCATGGTCCGGTCGCACAAGCTATAATGCAAACACTTGGCGGCGAACCCTCGATTACAATTAGTCGGCCGGCCAACCTTGCGGAGGCCCGCCGCATCGTCATGCGGGACGCGCGCGCTGCCATCGCCATCGAAATTCCCCACGGCGTCAGTGACATGCTCAAGACTGGACAGACCGCTCATCTGATTATTTACGTTGACCCTACCAAAAGGATTGAAGCCGACGCCATCGAATTGCGCCTGACCACCCTATGCGAACGGATCGGCGCCGCCGTCGGTGCCGAGGCCCGCGTCGAGATAGCGACGAAGAGCGTCGCCGCGCACGCTCAAATTGCTCGGATGGGTCGGCAAATGGCCGCGCTTAAGGCGCGTATCGAGGATTATCGCCAGCGCGTGGTATCGGCCAAATTGGCGGCCGCGCACAATCTAGAGCAGCGAGAGAGCAACCAGATTGCCGATTTGCAGGCCTCAACCGCGGTGGCAGCGAATCGATCGATGGCGGCGATGCAAACTGCGATCGCACGCCAACTCGAACCTCGCCAGCGCGTACTGGTTGCGGCCACGGACTACTTGCGCCAATTGCAAGTTGCTAAGCAGCAATTCCAGCACTGGCTCTTAGACCTGGAAGCGGCAGCCGGCTCCCACGCGAAGGACATACCCCCGCCCCCACAATGGCCCACCCCGCCTGCGGAGCTCGCATTGCTGTCACAGCCGTTTACGGTGTCGCTTCCGCCGCCCTCAATTCCGACCATCACCCCGCCTCCGCTGCTTTCAATCGCGATGCCGCGTTTGCCAGCAACCAATCAGCTGCTTCCGGACATACCGACGATTCAGTTGGCGCAGATGCCATCGCTGCCGGGTCAATTGGGATGGAGCGAGCGCTCGCTGACCGGCGGTGACGCGTCGGTCAACGCTTTCGATCAATACGTGCCAGGATTTGGCATCACCTCCCTGCTCTTCGGCATGCTGATGGGGATTTCACTACGCCTAATCGAGGATCGCGATTGGGGAACCCTGCAGCGTTTGCATGTCAGCGGCGCACCCCTCACGGCGACGCTCCTCGGAAAATTGTTTTCGCGATTTCTGATCGGTCTCGCTCAATTGACCATTCTCTTCGCGATCGGCTGGTGGCTGTTTGACATTTCCCTCGGTCGTAACCCCTTGGCTTTGTTCCTTCCCGCGATCGCGATCTCGTTCGCCGCGGCCGCCTTTGGTTTGATTATCGCCTGTCTCGCGCGCACCCACGACTCCGTGATGCCGATCGGCGCCGTCTTCGCCATGGCGATGTCGGCGATCGGCGGATGCTGGTGGCCGCTGAGCTTCGAACCATCCTGGATGCGGGCGCTCGGACTATTGATGCCGACGACGTGGACGATGCAGGCGTTCAACGATCTGATGATTCGTAATCTGCCCGCGTCCGATATTCTGCTGCCTTCAGCAACGGCAATCGGATTGGGTGGGTTGTTCGCAGCCATCGGCCTCATTGGAGCATCACGGCTATATAGCTAGTCTGATTTCTCGGAAATCTCAGTTGCGCTGGCACAAAGTAAAATCTCCGGCCGAATGTTAAGAATGACCGCATTGGGATAGCCCAGCGCGCATCCGACCGACTCGGTAACATCGTGAACCTGGCAGTCACAGTACCATTGGCGCCCGGTTCAAAGTCGTACCGTTTAAAGCGGTCAAGGGCACAGCGCAACCACCCGAGTAGCGCCATCACGTCTATCCGGTTCCAGCGAGGCTCAGTTCGAGATCAGCTATCCACGAGTTCAGGGTTATCGAAGGCCAATTCCCAACAAGTCACCGTCAACTAGGACTCGTTCGCGCCCCTCGCGCTCGATCCGTTGAACATCCCTCCGGAAGCCGCGGGCGTCGCCAGTCGCTCGGGTTAGTAGGTCGTTCCTTAGTGACCGGCCTCCAATGCAAGATATGACGCTCGATCTTAGCGTTAGCCGGCGAAGCGCGGTTCGGGTTTACCTTTCACGCCCAATCCTCTGATCGCGAATAGGGCGCCGCCCTCGGGACCGGGCTCCATGTCGAGAATCTTCATCCCGATTGAGGTTGCATAGAGCACGTCGAGGTTATCGCCACCGAACATCACGCTGGTGATGATGGGCACTGGTACCTCTACCGTGCGTGCAACCGAACCATCAGGCTTATAGCAGACGAGCTTCCCACCGCCCGCAATGGCGGACCAGAGATTGCCCTCGGCATCGACGGTGGCGCCGTCAGGCACTCCGCCGAGGCCCCTGATCGCGGCAAACTGGCGCTTGTTTGAAACCGTCCCGCTCACGAGGTCATAGTCATAGGCCGAGATCGTCCGGCTGATGCTGTCGGAGCAGTAGAACGTGCGATTGTCCGGACTGAAGCATGGACCGTTGGTGCATCCGATGGCGGGTTCGAGGACGCTGCACTTCAATGCACTATCGAGGCTATAGACCGAGCCGATTGGGTTGGCGAATTTGGCATCCAGGGTGCCGGCGATGAACCTTCCGCGCGCATCGGTCTTGCCGTCGTTAAAGTTAGTTCCCAGCTTCGCGACGATTCCGTTGGGTACCGGTGTGGCATTGCCTGACACGAAATCAAAGAAATAGAAGCCGTCGCTCATCGCGCAGAGGGCGCCGCCCTTCTCGCGCAACGCGAACGAGCCGATTTGTTTGGGCACCTTCCACGACTTGACTTCGTCGGTCTTGGGATCGAGGCGATAAATCGCCGGCATGTGACCATCGATCCAGTAGAGTGCCTTTTCGGTGACATCCCATACGGGACCCTCGCCTAGCTGGTTTTTCACTCCGTTGATGCGGTCGACTGTGATCGTCATGATGTTTAGCCATCCTGAGATTTTTTAGGGCAAATAGCCGAAACTGTTGTACTTGAACGAAGCAATCCCCGCGCGGGCGTCGTTCACCAAGATCATCCTTTACGCAACCGCGGGAGCACCTCGGTAGAGAATCGCTTGAGAGAACGCATCGCTAACTTTGGATCGAGCCCCGGTTGTTGCATACTCAACGCGATTTCAGTCGCAGGCGTTTGCGCGATCAACTCCCCCAGTTGCTCGATCACCCGTCTTGGCGGACCAAGGATGGCGCTCTTTCGAAGGGCGTCCGGGTTCGGGCGATAACGGCCGGCGGTGTCGATACCGCCTTCGTCCAACCACTTCCCGTATAGCTCCATCTGATACATCAAGCCGGGTGCGATTTCGTCCCACGCTTGGTCTTCGCTGTCCGCGACGTAGACCTGTCGGGTGTTCACCACGCTGTACGCGGAAGGGTCCTTGCCCAGCTCCCGCAACGCCTCATGATACCTACGGATTTCCCCTGACCCGAGGTTGCAGGCGAATCCCAGGTCGAGTTTCGCGCTGCGCTTGATCGATTCGGGATTCATCCCGCCCCATAACAGCTCGGGACCCTTCGGGCTGATCGGCTTTGGCAGTACCCGGGCGTTCTTGAAGTTGAAGTGCTTCCCCTCGAAGTCGAAGCGCTCACCAGTCCAGGCGCGCTTCAGGATCTCGATTCCTTCAAGTGTCCGGCCGACTCGCTCCTTGCGCGGTATCTGAAAGATGTCAAACTCTTCGCGGCGATAGCCCACGCCGATCCCCAGTCGCACCCTGCCGCTCGAGATAACATCAATCAACGCGGCATCTTCGGCCAGGCGCAGGGGATGATAGAATGGCCCAAGGAGCACAAAGCTGCCGAGCTTCACGCGTTTGGTACGCGCCGCCATCGCGGCCATCATGGGCATGACGGACGAGAGATAGCCGTCGTTGACAAAATGATGCTCGGTAGTCCAGATGGTGTCGAAGCCAGCCTGGTCGAGATATTCGATTTGCTCGAACATGGCGGTATAGAAATCGGCGTCTCCAAGCTTCGATAGTTCGCGCGGGTTGCGGAACCCCATCACGTAGCCGAATTTGATCATCACAGCCTCCAGTCAGTCACCAATACTCTCTCGGCCACGACCTTCGCCGCGCGAGGGTCCGCCATCCCTTGATCGCTGCGTTCCAGCCAAGGCGTAGGATCTTGCCATTGTGCTGTCCCAGCGTCGCCGCTCCGACCGCAAGATCGAGAAGCTCCCCTACCGCGACATCAGGTGTTTGCGCGATGCTCGCGCGCCCGGTCGAATACGGCTCGGGTCGTATCGTGAGCTAGCCGCGCCGCTTCGTCGAGCGTACGCGATCGCTGTTCGTCGGATAGTATCTCGACAGACACAGGAGCATTCACTCCCATTTCGTCGAGCATCTGGATAAATCCAATAAGGTCGAATGCCCCCTGGCCTGGCAAGCGCCGCCTTTGCGTCGTGTCTTCCATGTACCCACCGACCTGGACCGCATCGGCATCGTCGAACTGAATCACGAAGAATCGGTCGGCGGGGACCGATCGAACCTGCGCCGGGTTGGCGGCGCCGCGGAAATGATGCCAGGTGTCGATCAGGATGCCGCCGTTTTTGCGATCCGCGAGCCCGATGAGCCGCCAGGCCGCCGCGGCATCGGGAACGTCCGACCAAGGAAGGAATTCGAACGCCACCAGCAGCCCCTGACGAGCAGCGCGATCGCACAGCCCCGCGAAATGCTCCGCTACGATCTCCAATGCCGGCAACGTACCGCGCGGGCCGGCACAGCCAACATTGATGTGGCGCGAGCCTAAGGCGTCGGCCGCCGCATAAAAAAGAGCCTCGTTGGCTCGTGCGCGGCGGCCACGCTCGTCGTCGTGCCACCAGTTCTGCAGGAATTCCAGCTCTCGGCTGCGCGGATGCCATGATCGTCGAGAATTCTTCGCATTTCTGCATCGGACATCCCGCGCTCACGGCACGCGGCGTAATCTTCGATAGCCACTCCGATTCCTGCGAAACCGGCCTTGGCTGCGGCGGCCACTCGTTCGGCGAAAGAAAATCGCGGAGGCTCGAATACCGGCGCGCCAGACAAGGTGTAGGAGCTCACGATCAAATCGTCGCGGCCCAGAATCCGGTCATTCGACTTGCTCATATACTTCCTCTCGCTTGGGCGAATTGTTCGACGATTTCGAACGCTCGCGACGACAGTATTCCCAGCGGGTTCCCCCAGGTCGTTTCATGATCCTGCTGTAAGCCTCGTTTATACGCCGTTGGTTAGCCGGGCTTTTTCATAAGCTCAATTCATGA